>JBGQET010000055.1:0-29673 GCA_041496545.1 Binatia bacterium
CGCACCTAGCCCCGACGCCGTCGTCGCCGCCCTCGCCGACCCGGCCTTCTACCCGCACCGCCCCGAGGCCGTGGAGCACGTGCAGACGCACATCTCGCACGTCTTCCTGGCCGGCCCGTGGGTCTACAAGCTGAAGAAGCCCGTGCGCTTCCCGTTCCTCGACTTCTCGACGCCCGAGCGGCGCCGCCACTTCTGCGAGGAGGAGGTGCGGCTCAACCGCCGGCTCTGCCCCGACGTCTACCGCGGTGTGCTGCCCATCACGCGGGCGGTGGGCGGCCGCCTCGCGCTCGACGGCGAGGGCGAGCCCGTGGATCACGTCGTCTGGATGCGCCGGCTGCCGGCGGAGCGCATCCTCGCCCGGCTGCTCGCGCGCGGCGAGGTCGGTGCGCCGCTCGTCGACGCGGTCGCGGCGCGCATGGCCGCGTTCCACGCCACCGCCCCGACGGGCCCCGACATCGCGGCGCACGCGGCTCCCGAGCGACTGCGCGAGGTCGTGCTCGACGCGGTCGCGCTCGGGGCGCGCTTCGCGGGACGACTCCTGCCGGCGGAGGACCACGAGATCCTGCAGGACTTCGGCCCCACGTTCATCCGCCGCCACGAGACGCTGCTGCGCGCACGCCAGCAGGCGGATCGCATCCGCGACGGGCACGGCGACCTTCACGCCGAGCACGTCTGCGTCGTCGAGACGGCACTCGCCACAGCCGGCCTGCCGCCGCTCGCGCCCGGCCTCTACGTCTTCGACTGCATCGAGTTCTCGCCCGGGCTCCGCGCGGTGGACGTCGCCTCGGAGATGGCGTTCCTCGCCATGGACCTCGAGGCACGCGGGCACCCCGGGCTCGCGCGCCGGCTCGTCACCGCGTATGCCGCGGCGGCGGACGACCCGGACGTCGAGACCCTCGTTCCCCTCTATGCCTGCCACCGGGCGTGCGTGCGCGGCGGGGTCGAGGCGCTGGCGAGCGAGGAGGCGGAAGTGGACGAGGTCGAGCGCCGCGCGGCGGCGGCGCGGGCCCGCGACCGCTTCGCGCTCGCCCTGCGCTATGCGTGGGGCGCGGCCGGCCCGGCGGTGATCGCGTGTGCCGGGCTCGCCGGGACCGGAAAGAGCACGCTCGCGCACGCGCTCGGGGCGGTCACGGGGTTCCGAGTCGTGAGCTCGGACGTGGTGCGCAAGCGCGATGCCGCGGGGCCCGTGCGCTACACCCCGGCGGCGCGCGCCGCCGGATACGGGGCACTCCTCCACGAGGTGGAGGCGGCGCTCGCGGCGGGCGAGGCCGTGATCGCCGACGCGACCTTCATCCGCCGCGCCGACCGCGACGCGCTCCGCGCCGCGGCGCGTGCCGCGCGCCGGCCGTGCGTCTTCGTCGAGTGCGTGGCCGGTGCGGACGCCGTGCGCGAGCGGCTCGCGGCGCGCGAGGGGACGGCGTTGCTCTCCGACGCGCGCTGGGACACGTACGTTGCGCAGCGTGCCTCGGCGGACCCGTTCGGTGAGGATGAGGCGCCCGTCGTGGTCGACACGGGCAGCGAGGTGGCCGCGGCCCGGGCGGCTGCGGTGCGCGCCCTCTGGCGGTGGCGACAAGGCCGCCCGGTCGCTGGCGCACTCGGGTGAGTGGTGAGGTGCTCGGCTTCGTCGAGCCTGCCGTCACCGTTTCCGCGACTTCGGCTCGCGCAGGCCTCGCACGTACTCGGCGAGGGTCTTCACCGCGAGCAGCGCCGTGCGCCGCCGATGCGGCTCGCCGAGCAAGGACTCCTCGAACACCTCGCCCCAGACCGGCATGGCGGTCGTGCCGTGGGCCATGACCTTCTGGCGGCCGTCGATCAGCCGCATGAGCTCCGGCACCTCGATGTCGAGCTGCGTCAGGTCCGTCGGTCGTGGGCAGAGCGCCCCCGCGGCCGGACCGTCGCCGTCGCCCTCGGCCCCGTGACACGAGGCGCAGTAACGGCGGTAGAGGACCTCGCCGGAGCCGGGCTCGGCGGCGCGGCCCGGAGCAGCCGCCATCGCGAGCGCGACGAGCGTCAGCAGGAGACTCGCACGCATGGAGGTGCGGTTAGCTGACACTCTCAGGCCGCCGACACGAGCTGGCGGGAGCCGCGCGGCTCGGAGATCGCCTCGACCGTGAGCGCGACGTCCGTGTCCGCCAGCGCCGGTCTCCTCCGTCCGTGCTCGCGCGTCGCCTCGCGGGCGATGTCGGCGAGCGAGAGCATACCGACCAGATGGTCGTGCCGGTCGACCACGGGGAGCCGGTGCAGCTGGTTCGCGCGCAGGATGCCGAGTGCCGTCTGCATCGAGTCCTCGGGGCGGCACGAGCGCACCTCACGGGCCATCGCGCTCGACGCGGGCACGGCGGCGAGCGGTTTGCCCTGGGTGTAAGCGGCCATGCAGAGGTCGCGGTCGGTCAGCATCCCGACGACGCGCGCGCCGCCGTCCTCCTCTTGGACGACGGGCACGCAGCCGCAGTCTCGCTCCCACATGATCCGGGCCGCCCGGTCGAGCGTATCGTCCGGGCGGCACGTCTCAACCGGTCTCGCCATGAGCTCCTGCACCTTCATGTCTCGCCTCCTCAGGCGACGCGCACCTTGATCTGCGAGGCCTGCGCCCTCTTAGGCGACGCGCACCTTGATCTGCGAGGCCTGCGCCTCCTTGCTCTTCGGCAGGGTCACTCTGAGGATGCCGTCTTTCAGCTCGGCAGTCGCCTTTGCCGCGTCGACCTCGACCGGCAGCGGCACGACCCGCTGGAACGACCCGTAGCGGAACTCCTGGCGGTAGTAGTTCTTCTTCTTCTCCTCGCTCTCTCGCCGGATCTCGCCGCGCACGGTCAGCGCGTCGTGGTTCACCACCACGTTGAGCTTGTCCTTGTCGACCCCGGGCACGGAGCACTTGACCGTGACCTCGCCGTTCGACTCCGAGACGTCGACCGCCGGCTCGATGGTCTCGTCGGCCAGGTCGGCCTGCCGGAAGAAGTCCCGGAACAGATCCTCGAACGCCTCGTCACGCCGGCGTAGGGCGCGGAATGGCTCCCATCGAATCAGTGACATGATTCAGCCCTCCTCTCGAATGCGTCTCTGCCGGTTGACGAAGCAAGGCGCTTGCCATGCTCGCCGCATGTACATTCGCGAGCACTCGTGGCAGCACTCGGAACCTGTCCGGAGATCCCTCCGAAGGATGAGAACGTCTCAGAGGCCGAGGATCATCCCGTCGTATGCGAGACGGGCCTCGACACCGCACGCGCGCCGCAGCCTTCCGCTCGTCGCCGGCCACGATCTCCGACCCGCAATGCGTGAAGATTGAACGCCGCACGCCCTCGCGCGCGCACCAGTCGAGCTGGCTCCGGATCGGCGCATGCCCGAACCGCCGGCCTCCCCGTCGCCGGATGATCGGTCGTGCCACGCTGGCGCCGTCGCCGACGTACAGGGCGATCCCCGCCAGCGCCCGGGGGCGCGCACGGAACCTGCTCCAGCCCTACGCATGGATACACACGCGAGCTTCTCCGACGCCGCGGAGATCGAGAGGCCGCTCGAGTTGCGGCTCGAGCCGGCGGCCGTCCTCCCGCAACAGCTCGCCCGCGAGAACCTGTACGCCGTTCGGGGCGAGCGAAGGCTCATGCTAGCCGTGCTCGCCGAGGCCGTCGGCACCTTCCGGCGTACCGCGGGCGCGGAAAGCCGGCAGGACCAGCGCCTGTTCGCGGAAACCGCGCACTGGTTCGGCTCGGACGACGGGGGCGCGCCGTTTGCGTTCGCCAACATCTGCGACACGCTCGGTCTCGACGCGGGCTACATCCGCGGGGGGTTGAAGCGGTGGCGCTCCGATGCGCGCAGACAACTCATGTAGGACATCACGGGCATGGAACCCACGGTGACGCTTGCTGTTCGGGCTCATCGTTGCGGTCGTGCTCGGCACGTCGGCGTTCGCACTGCACCGCATCGGGGTCGCCGAGTCGGATACCGCCTCCCGAGCGTCCGAACGGCGGCTTCTCGACCTCGTTCATGCACCACACGCTCACGGACCTCGCCGTCACCGAGTCCCTTCCCGCTCCCGACTACGTGCGCGCGGGAGTCCTTGAGCACTCGCGCTTCGCGCACCGGCCGTTCGCGGTCTCCTACGACGGGCGCGGCTGCGCCGGCGATGGCTCCGGACGGACCACCAGGACGGGGCCGCTCGCGAACAGCACGACACGCCGCGCGACGCTTCCGAGCACCAGCGCTCGCCATCCCGTGCGACCGTGGGTGCTCAGCACGAGGAGCGTCCCGCCTTCCGCGGCCTGCCGGGTAATGACCCCGACCGCGGTGTCCACGCATGCCAGCGTCTCGACGGTGAGTCCCTTGGCACGCAGGTCGGTGGCCACCTTGGCGAGATAGCGCTCGGCGTCCTCCCGCAGGACCGCCAGGATCGGACCGAAGTCGGCGTACGGGGTGGTCATGGGATCCGCGAACGCGAGTGCGCCGGGTTCCACGGCCCGGAGGAGCACCATCGGCACGGCGAGCGCACGTGCCAGCTCCTCCGCCACGCCGAGAGCCGCTTCCGCAACGGACGAGCCGTCGAGGGGCACCAGTAGGCGGCGGATGTCGCGCGTCGCCGGGGCTCCCGCCTCGCGCGGGCGGAGAAGCAGCAGCGGCGTCGTGGTCGTGTGGAGGACCGCGTCCGCGACGCTTCCGTGGAGCCACCGCTGCATGGCCGAGCGGCCATGCGTGGCCAGGGCGACGAGGGCGATCTTCTCGCCCTCGGCGTACCGTACGATCTCCGTCGCTGGCTGCCCGACGCGGGTCGCCGTCCGGACGCTCGATCCACCCGCCGCGATCTTCCGCGCCACGGCGTCGAGATACGTCTCTGCCCGTGCCCGCTCCTGCGCGACGATCTCATCCAGGGCGACGCCCGGCTTCGACTCGCCGGCCGTCTGCGGTACGTGGATCACGTGCAGCAGCACGACCTCCGCCGCGAGCCGTTCGGCCAGGGCGCGCACCGGGTCGAGGATCGTCTCGGCGACGGGGGAGCCATCGAGGCCGACGAGAATCTTGCGTAGCATGCGGGGTTCTCCGAGAGCGGGAGGAGCAAGGCGAATGCCATCCGGCGCCGCTGGCGACGTCATCGTGCAATCCCACTGCTCGGAGCGGGGCCCGCCTCCGCTCTCGACTCCGGGAAACCCCGCCCCGAGACGGCGCTCGGTCACAGCAGGCGGCTCATCTCGCTCGATCTGCTCGGTCGGCGCATGGCACGGAAGCGCCACCTGATCGATGTGAGGCCGCTACGGGAGGAGCTTTTCGAAGCGTTCCCAGGGCAGTGCCGTCCAGGTCTCCGTCTCCGCGTGCCCGAAGGAGCGCAGGATGATGATCACCTGAGCGGCCATCACCTCGTCCGGGGCCTCGAAGATGTCGAGGTAGTCGTAGCGGCCGAGGACGGCGTAGTTCGCGAGCCACCGGACCTGCGGGCACTGCTGGCGGACGGCGTCGGCCACCGCGCGCTCGAGCCGCCGCAGCTCGCCGGGCGACTTGACGGTCTGCGGCGTGAGCCGCGTCAGCATGACGTACGTGGGCATGGAGCACCTCCTCAAGCAACGAGGTTGCCACCCCGGGGCGCGGACGGCGCTCCGGCTTCGTGCGAGATCTGCGCGTGCCACGTCGCCGTGATTTCCCAGGACCGAGAAGCGGCGGCATGTCGAGCCCGAGCGCCAAGGCGCTTCCCATGGCAGCATGACGGGCGAGGCAGCTGGCGCGGCCTTTGCTCGACCGGATCGTATGGACGCTCGAACGCGAGCGGAACTGACGCAAGCGCTCCGCCGCCAGCGTGCGGCCCTGCTGAAGGAGTTCTTCGGTGCCGAGGCCGATCTCCACTCGATCGCGGAGGATCGGGAGGCCGAGCTGGAGGAACGGGCGCATGAGGCGTACGCCGCGCGCACCCTCGTCGGTCTCGAGGATCGGAGCCTCCGCGAGGTCGAGGCGATCCACGCCGCTCTCCAGCGGATCATCGACCGGACGTACGGGTGGTGCGAAGACTGCGGCCGGCCCATTCCGGTGGCGCGCCTGCGCGCGGTCCCGACCACCACGTCCTGCGTCGAGTGCGCCCGCGACGAAGAGGCGGTGCCCCCCACGGCGCCCCCGTCCATGGAGCCCCCGAAGCCCGGCCGCCTGCCCCCCGACCTCGAGCCGCTCCTCGATCGCGAGGTCGGGGAGGCGTTGCGAGAGCTGGTCCGCGGGGATCGTCGCATCGACGCCGACGAGCTTCGGATCGTCTGCCGCCACGGCGTGGTGTACCTGGAGGGCGCCGTCCCGAGCGAGGCCGAGCACCGGATGCTCCAGAAACTCGTGACCGACGTCGCCGGCTGCGAGGAGATCGTTGACCACGTGGGGGTGCACGAGCTCCTCTGGGAGCGGGCGGACCGCAGCCGGCCGGGACCGGCGGAGCGGGTGCGGCCGGCCCGGTTCGAGCCCGTCGGCACGGAGGACGTCGTCGAGAGCGCCGAGGAAGGGCTGGACTATCTGCCGCCCGACCGCCCGCCGCCGGAGGAGGAATGAGCGCGGTTCCGAAGGCCGTCCGGATCCCGGCCGGCACGGTCGTGATGGACGGGTGCCTCGACGTCCCGCCGGACGCGGCGGGGATCGTGCTCTTCGCCCACGGTAGCGGCAGCAGCCGCTTCAGCCCGCGCAATACCTACGTCGCCCGCGCGCTCCGTGAAGCGGGCGTCGCGACCCTGCTCTTCGACCTGCTCACGGTCGAGGAGGCCGAGGACCGTGCGCTCGTCTTCGACGTCGAGTTCCTCGCCGGGCGGCTGCGCGACGCGACCGAGTGGGTCCGCGGCGAGGCGGCGACGAAGGACCTGCGCATCGGCTACTTCGGCGCCAGCACCGGCGCCGCCGCCGCGCTCATCGCCGCGGCCGCCGACCCCGCCATCGCGGCGGTCGTGTCGCGAGGCGGCCGTCCCGACCTGGCCGGATCCGCCCTGCCTCGCGTGCAGGCGCCGACGCTGCTCATCGTCGGCGGCGACGACGTGCCCGTCATCGCGATGAACGAGGACGCCGCCCGCCGGCTGCGCTGCGAGAAGCGTCTCGCGATCGTCCCCGGCGCGACGCATCTCTTCGAAGAACCCGGCACTCTCGAGGAGGTCGTTCGCGTCGCCACCGACTGGTTCGTGAGCCATTTTCAGTCCGGACGCCGCATGAAGGAGGGCGCATCATGAGCAGCGAAAGGAAGAAGCCGAAGAAGTTGGTCCAGGAGGCGATCGACAAGGGAGCGACGACGGTCGAGGAGATACACACGTCGATCGCGGACCTCTCCCTCGAGGTGCTCGAAGAGAGCGACGTGTTGAAGGGGCCGGTCAAGGAAGTCAGGCGAATGCAGGACCACAGCATCGGCGCGATCTACGATCTCATTCGCGACATCAATCGGCGGGTGGGAAGCCTCGCCTCGGAGCTGCTGGCCGAGTCGACCCACCGACGGGCAGCGTACGGTGAGGGGGCCGCCAAACACTAGAGAGGTGGCACCGCCGAAGCGCCGGACGTGCGTCGGACGCCGTGTTGCGCGATGAGGCTCCGCGTCTTCTCCGGAACCGCCAACGTGCCGCTCGCCGAGGCGGTGGCGGGGCATCTGGGCCTCGAGCCGGGCGGTCGCGTGCTCGAGCACTTTCCCGACGGCGAGATGCGGGTCCAGATCCGTGAGGACGTCCGCGGCGACGACGTCTATCTGGTGCAGCCGACCGGGCCGCCCGCCGGCGAGCATCTGCTCGAGCTCCTCCTTCTCGCCGACGCGTGCCGCCGCGCCGGCGCGGCGCGCCTCACTGGCGTCGTCCCGTACTTCGGCTACGCCCGGCAGGACCACCGCACGCACGGCGGTGAGCCGCTCGGCGCGCGCCTGGTCGCGGAGCTCATGCAGGCGGCCCGGCTCGACCGCGTCGTGGCCGTCGACCTTCACACGCCGGCGATCGAGGGCTGCTTTGCCCTCCCCGTCGAGCACCTGACCGCGGTCGCGCTCCTCGCCGATGCCGTCCGGGCCGTGCCGCGCCCCGAGGCGGTGATCGTCTCCCCGGACCTCGGCGCGGTGAAGCTCGCGGAGCGCTACGCCGCCCTGCTCGGGGTCCCCGTGGCGATCGTGCACAAGGCGCGCGTGAGCGCCACGGAGGTGAGCGTGCGCGGTCTCGTCGGCGACGTGCGGGGTCGGCGACCGATCGTGATCGACGACATGATCAGCACCGGCGGTACGATCGCGGCCGCCGTCGGCGCCGTGCTCGACGCGGGCGCCGTCCCCGAGGTCGCCGTGGTCGCCACCCACGCGCTCCTCGTCGGGCCCGCCGCGGAGCGGCTCGCACGGCTTCCGATCCGCCGCCTCGTCGCTACCGACAGCCTGAACCTCGACCTGCCGGCGGGCGTGCCGGTCGAGCGGGTGAGCATCGCCCCGCTCCTCGCCGACGCGATCCGCCGCCTGCACGCGGGCGCGCCCCTCGCCCAGCCGGACGGTCCGCGATGATCGGCCACGTCCGCTTCCATGGCCGCGACATCGTGCGGCGGCTCCAGGACGACGTCGATCGCTACTGGATGATGACGACCTGATTCGTCGCGCCCCCGCGTCCGAGCTCCGCGTCGATGGCGGCGCGCGTCAGATCGCGCAGCCGCACCATCTCGGGCCAGCCTGTGCCGCTCGGCGCGATCGGGGCGCCGATCGTGACGCGCACGGCGTGCGGGCGCGGCAGCCACTCGTCCGGCGGGAGCAGCTCGCGGGTGCCGTGGATCGCGATCGGCACCACCGGGCGGCCGGACTCGACGGCGGCCTTGAAGGCGCCGAGCCGGAACGGCAGCAGCCCGGGGGTTCGCCGGAAGGTGCCCTCCGGGAAGACGACGAGCGAGACCCCGGCGCGCAGCGCGCCGCTCACCGCCGCAGCGTCCGCGACGCTCGCCGTGAGCGCGAAGCGTTCGACCGTGAGGTGGCCGACCTTGCGGATGATCGTCGCGATGAGCGGCGTGCGCAGCAGCTCGCGCTTGGCGACGAAGAGGACCGGCACCGCCCGGGGCAGCGCGGCGAGCAAGACGACGGAGTCGACGTAGCTCGAATGGTTCGCGGCGAGGATCGCGGGCCCCATGCCGGCGAGACGCTCGACCCCGTTCACCCGGAGCCGGCATCCCGCGAGCCCGAGGAGAACGCGGCAGAACGCGCGGACGAGCCGATCCGCCCGGGGGCCCTGCGGCGTCACCTGGAGGAGCGCCCAGAGCGCCGGCACCCCGAGCGCGAGGAGGATTCCGACCCAGAGCCCGTACGCGAGGCGGCCGGCGCCGGCGCCGGCCGTGCGCAGGCGGGTGAGGAGGTCGCCGAGCAGCAGGCGCGTCCACTGACGAAGGGGCGAGCGCGGTCCGCGCGCGAGCTGCCCGGCGAGGTACGCGTCGCGCGTGGCGCTGCGGCGGATCTTGCCGCTCGACGTCTTGAGCACCGAGCGCGGCGGGGCGATGACGACCACGTCGGGCGGCGCGCCGAGCGTCGCGGCCACGCGCTCGACGACCGCGGCCCGTAGCTCCTCGTGGCGCGCGGGCGACTCCGCACGGGTCTCGGCGATGACCACGAGGCGCTCGGTCCCCGCCTTGGGATCGGGCGCGCCGAAGGCGGCCACGCAACCCTTGCGGATGCCGGGGATGTCGCCGGCGACCTCCTCGACCTCCTGCGGGTAGAGGTGCTGGCCGGCCTTGATGATCATGTCCTTCTGCCGCCCCGTGACGAAGAGCTCGCCGTCGGCGAAGTAGCCGAGGTCGCCGGAGTCCATCCAGCCGTCGTGCATGACGGCACGTGTGGCTTCGGGACGTCGGAAGTAACCCGCAGTCACCGAAGGCCCCCGGAACTCGATGCGGCCCTCGATGCGATCGGGGAGCGACCGGCCCCCGGCATCGAGGATCCGCACCTCGTGCCCCGCGAGAGGCCGGCCGCAGGCGACGAAGCGGAGCGCGCTGGGATCGTCCGTGGGGGCGGGGAGCGCCTCGCGCCGATCCTGGAAGCGCGCGCGGACGATACGGTCGATGCGGGGCCCACGCCCCATGGGCGAGACCGTGAGGGCGACCGACGATTCGGCGAGGCCGTAGACCGGGCACATGGCCTCGGGACGAAAGCCGTAGCGCGCGAAGCGGTGCGCGAAGCGCTCGATGGTGTCGGGACTCACGGGCTCGGAGCCGTTGAACGCGAGGCGCCACGTGGAGAGGTCGAGCCCCTCGATCTCACGGTCCTCGATGCGACGCACGCACAGCTCGAAGGCGAAGTTCGGCGCCGGCGACACCGTGCCGCGGTGCGCGTGCACCGTCCAGAGCCAGCGTGCCGGGCGGGTGAGGAACGCCAGCGGCGAAAGGATGGCGACCGGGAGCCCGAAGTAGAGCGCGGTGAGCCAGGTGCCGATGAGGCCCATGTCGTGGTAGAGCGGGAGCCAGCTCACGCCGACGTCCTCGGGGCCGAGCTCGATCGCGGCCCCGATACCGGTGATGTTGGCGAGGAGGTTCGCGTGCGTGAGCAGCACGCCCTTCGGCTCGCCCGTGCTCCCGGAGGTGTACTGGATGAGCGCGGAATCCGACGCCGCGGGCCGCACGCCGGGCGGTGCCGCGTTCTCCACTGCGAGCGCGTCGACCGTGAGCACCTCCTTCAGGGACGGAAGCCGCGGGCGCAGCAGCCCCGCGACGCGTAGCGCGGCCGCAAACGTGACGAGCAGGCGCGCCCCCGCGTTGCGCAGGATGCCGGTCTGGCGGCGCGCGTAGTCCTCGATCTGGTCGGGACGGAACGGCGGGTAGATCGGGACGGGGACGCCGCCGGCGAGCAGCACGCCGAAGAACGCCTCGAAGAAGGCCGCCTCGGTGCGGAGCATCAATGCGACCCGCTCGCCCGGCTCCAGGTGCCGCTCGGCGAGCCCGGCGGCGATGGCCGTGGCGCGCCCCCAGAGCCGCCCGTACGAGATCGGGCGCTCCGAGCCGTCGTCCTCGTGGAGGCAGACGTTCGTGCGCTCCGGGGTCCGCTCCGCGTGCCATGCGAGCGCCTCGACGAGCGTGCGCGTCGACGCCGGGGCGGCAACGCCCGGGAGCACCGGCCCGGCGCGCTCGGGAACGCGCTCGGCCGCCGCCGTCTCGCCCGCCAGCAGGGCGGCGACCACGTCACGCGGGCCCGCCGCCTCGGCCATCACCGCCTCGGGCAGGCGCACCCCGAAGGCGTGCTCCAGGCGGACGAGCAGCTCGACCCGCTCGAGGCTGCCGAGGCCGAAGTCGCGCTCGAAGGAGTCGTCGAGCCCGACGCGCGCCTGCCCGCGCGTCCCGCCGAGCTCGGCCACCAGCGCGGCGACGATTGCGAGCACCTCGCGCTCGACCGCGCGTCGGTCGGCGCCTGCAGGCATGGTCGCGAGGCTCTGCGCGGAGGTCTTCATCCAGTGGACGGATTGCTCCCGGCCGCGATGCATAAGCATCTCCCGTGCCGGTGTGGCTCGTCGTCGCTGGCCCCGGGGTCGCGCGACATGCGCTGACCAGCTTCGTCGGACGCCAGTGCTTCGCAGCGCTGCAAAGCAACCGACGAGCGGTTTCGCAGCGCCGCGAAGACATTCATCGGCGGCTTGCCTGCGCGCCATGGCACGAAACCGGCAGGACGGATCACGGGAGGACGCCCGCCATGACCCTCGAGAAGAGCGACGCCCGCCTGAAGGATGAGGTCCTGAAGGAGCTTCGAGCGGATCCTCGCGTCAACGAAGCCGAGATCGGCGTGGCGGTCGACCACCGCGTCGTGACGCTCACCGGATCGGTGGACAGCGATGCCGAGAAGGTGGCCGCACAGGAAGCCGCACATCGCGCCGTCGGCGTGCTCGACGTCGCGAACGACATTCACGTCCGGGTGCCGTTCGCGCTGGGTCGCAGCGACAGCGACCTCGCCGAGGCGGTACGGGGCGCGCTCGAGCGCGGCGTACGCGCCGCCGCCGGACGCATCCATACGACGGTGTACGACGCCTGGGTGACCCTGGAGGGCACGGTCGGCGCCGCAGGCGAGTGCGAGGACGCGGAGCGCGCGGCGCGTCGCGAGGCGGGTGTGCGCGGGGTGACGAACAGGATCGTGGTGCAGCCGAGCGTCTAGCGCCGGTCTTCTCGCGAACCTTGTCCTCGATCGCCGCGAACGCCTGCGCCGCGCTGCCGCCGCGGTACTCGACGGCGGCGCAGATCACGCCGCCCGCGCCCGCGCTCGCACGCGGGATCAGGCCCGCGTGGTGCCTGATCGGTCTTACGGTCCGGCTGAGTCGCGCGACCGACGAGCTCAGCGCGTTCGCTCGTCGACTTCGTGCGCGAGCGCAACCAGCGCGGGCGACACCTGGACCGGATGGCGCGCGCCGCCTTCGAGGCGGCGGAGCCGCTCGGGAAGCCGCGCGAGGTCGGCCGTGGCGCGCGCGCGGGACTCGGCGAGCGACGGGCCTGGCGCGATCCGGCGTCCCGCGCGCATGACGGGGCGGACGAGCGGCTCCCCGTCCTGCGGGTCGCTCTCCAGGGTGAGGACGTCCTCCCGCATCAGGCCGTGGTCGTCGTAGCGCCGGTAGACCTGCTTGCGCCCGGGCCACGTCGCCTTGCCCTCGGAGCGCTTGCGGCGGGCGATGAGCGTCTCGAAGTGGAGGAGGTTCATGAGCCGCGGCTCGACCAGCTGGGCCTCGGCAATCGGGGCGGTCACCCGGATGATCGGCTCGTCGGGGAAGAAGATCGTGCCCTCGGGCACCGCGTGCACGTCGCCCGTGAAGCGCAGCCCTGCTCGAGTCCCGCCGCCATGAGGAAGTTCCGTCCCGGCGGCAGCTTCCGGACGAACAGCTCGAAGACCGCCGTCGCATCCATGCCGTGACGGAAGTAGCCGTACAGCATGGTGAGCTGGTAGAGATCCGTGAGGAGGGCGCTCGACTCGGCCGGGGTCACGGCGGCCACCGACTAGGGCAGCTTGAACGTCAGCCCGATCGGATGTGCGACCAGGACGTCGCAGCTCGCCGCCCGGATCACCGCCTCGGGCAACGCTCCCGAGGAGCACGTGGGCGAGGCCCGAACGACCGTGCGTGCCGAGCGCCACGAGGTCGGCGTCTCGCCGGGCGGCGGCGTCCAGGATCACGCTTCGTGCGTCTCCCGCCCGGATGGTGGCGTTCGCGGGCCTCGCCGGCTCACACGCAGCGAGGAACGCCTTCAGCGCGGCCTCCGCCTGCCGCTTCGCTTCGAGGTCGTACTGCAGCGCCTCCTCGCTCGAGAGCCCGGTGCGCCCGAGCGCGGGTTCGGAGACGGGCTGGTAGGTGTGCACGACCTCGAGCGCGTCCACCCGCGGGGCCACGATACGCCGTGCGAGCTCGACCGCGCGGCGCGACGCCTCGGAAAGATCGACGGCCGCCAGAGGACGCTTCTAGGGCTGCGGCGGTCGCGGCGCTTCTTCCTTGGGCCGTTCCGTCGCGGAGCGCGCAAGGAGCCGGACCACCTCGTCGTCGGACACCTGCTGGAAGTCCTCGTAGAACTGCCCGACCGCCCAGAAGGGCTCCGGTGTCGCGAGCAGCACCAGCTCGTCCACCATGCCGCCCAGCGCCGCGGCCGTCGCGACCGGGGCCACGGGGATCGCGAGCACGAGCCGCGCAATGCCCTGCTGGCGGAGCGCGCGGATCGCCGCGATGGCTGTCGAGCCCGTCGCGACGCCGTCATCGACGAGGATGACGGTGGCTCGCTCCGGAAGCGACAGCGAGCGTCCGTTTCGGAAGCGCTGCTGCCGCCGGGCGATCTCGCCGCGCTGGCGCTCGACCTCCTCCGCGACGTACGCCTCGGACGCGTCCGTGAGCGCAAGCGCGTCCTGGTTGAGATGGGGCTCGCCTCCCTCGGCGACCGCCCCGATGGCGAGCTCGGGATTCCCGGGCGCTCCGAGCTTGCGTGAGATGATGACGTCGACCGGCAGCCGGAGCGCCGACGCTATCTCGACGGCCGGGACGACACCGCCGCGGGGGAGGCCGAGGACCACGGTCCGGGGCCGGTCCGCGTAGCGACGGAGGAGCGTGGAGAGACGGCGCCCGCCGTCCCGACGGTCGTGAAAGGGAAGCGGCGAGGCGGTATCGTTACGGTGCATCGCATCCTCCAATGGCTAGTCCATCTTGACGAACGGAAACCGCGTCCGGGAGGTCCCGCGTCAGCAGTCCGAGTCCGGCGCTGTCGCCCACCATCTCGACCACGAGCACGACGTCCGGATCGCGGAAGTCCACGACCGGATGCCGACCGCGCGCCTTCAGCGCGGCGCAAGAGGAAGTCGCCGAGCGCACGCTCGCATGCATGTGCCTGAACACAGCATCAGCTGTGCCACGACCGGATGTGAGCCGCATCCGATGCATCGCCTGGGCTCCGTGTGCACGGCTGGGAATCATCGATGCCTTTCCGCTCCTCCTCCGCTGACAATGGGAAAAGGATGGCTATATTGCGTTGCCGTGAAACTCGAGATCGGCGAGCCTCGTTTTGGAGTCGAGGAGCGGGCACCGGGTGTCTTCGAGCCCGACCTCCTTCTGTCGTCGCAGTATTTCGACCGGGTCAGAAGGCGTGGAGACGACGACCCAGCCCGGCGGCTGATGGGTCGCCGTGCAGGCCGCCACCTCCTCGCCGTGCCGGCCCATCCCGAGGAGGTGGGGCTCAGGCGAGCGAGCGGCGAGTGAGCGGGGGCAGCCCGCCGACCGCGGCCTCACGCCGACCGGGAATCAGGCGGCTGCGATCTCCTGCGGCCTGCGAAGCTCGCAGATTGCCGCCAGCGTCTCGGTGAGCGCCTCGGGGCTGACGTCCTTGGTCTCGGGGACGTGTTCCCGCGCGGCCTCCCGCGCGAGGTCATTCAGCGACAGGATCCCGACCAGCCGCCCCGCCGCGTCGATCACCGGCAGGCGGCGGACCTTGTGGAGCCGCATCATCCGCTCGGCGCTCGCGAGTGGCTCTCCGGCCTTGCAGGAGCGGACTGTGGTCGACATCACGCGCGAGATGCGCAAGGTGTTCAGCGGCGCCCCCGCGATGTAGGCCGCCATGCAGACGTCGCGGTCGGTGATCATCCCCACGACCTGCCCCTTGTCCACCACCGGCACGCAGCCGACGTCGTGGTCCCACATGAGCCGTGCGGCCGCTTCGAGCGGCTCGTCCGGTCCGCAGGTCTTCGGATTTCGAGTCATCAGTTGCTCGACTTTCATCGGATCGACCCTCCTTCGGGTGGTGTGCGCAAGGCTACGCTTCCTCCGCATCCGCGGGGGCGGCGGCGGCCATGCGGAGCCAGAGTGGATCCTCCTGCTCGACGAGCCGGTTCCCTACTTGCCCGGCGAGCCAGGATCCGCACAGACGGAGCACGCCGTCGCGGACGAACCGGAGCACCGGATTGGGGACATCCGACAGCCAGGCGAGCCGGCCGGCGATGTCCTGCACCACGCGGACGGCGGGGCGCCGCCGCGCGTCGTAGCGCGCAAGGGCCGCCGCCGGCTCGCCGGGCTGCGCGAGCTCCCACGCGAGCACCGTTGCGTCGACGAGCGCGCTCCCCGCGCCCTGTCCGAGGTTGGGCGCCATCGCGTGCGCGGCGTCGCCGAGCAACACCAAGTGCCCGTCGGTCCAGCGCGCGCAGTCCACGCGGATCACCTCGTTGATGAGAAGGTCCTCGAAGCGGGCGCCGGTCAGCACCTGGCCGGCGGGCGGCAGCACGCGACTCCAGGTCTCGCGGAAGAGCCCTACATCCCGCTCGAAAATCGAGTCGGCGAGTGGCCCGTCCTGCGTCGAGGCGTAGAAATAGGTGCCGTGCTCCACCGGCGCGAGACCGAAGATACCGAGCTCGGTCCAGTACTCCGTCGCCCCGTCGAGCTGGAGCGGCGGGCCGATCCCGCGCACGTACCGGAGGCTCCGCCCGACGTGTGGCGCGAAGCGGCCTCGCTTACGGATGGTCGAGTGTACCCCATCGGCCCCCACGACGAGATCGGCGGCGATCGTCCGCTTGGCGTCCAGCGTCCGATACTCGACCGAACCGTCGGGTGCCGCGTCGATCACGTCCGTGCCGAAGCGGCACTCGACGCCCGGCTCGGCTACGACGAGGTCGACGAGCGCGGCGAGGAGATCGCTCCGTCGTAGGACGAGCGCGTGGTCGAGCCCGGCCGCGAAGCGCGGGACCGGCGCCTCGAGGATGGTCCGCCCGGCGGCATCCGCGACCCGCAGCGAAGAGAGTCGACAGCCACGCCGCGGCAGGCGCTCGTCGAGGTCGAGACCGTAGAGAACTGCGAGGCCGTTCGGTTGGAGAAGGATTCCAGCACCGACCGCGCGTGGCTCAGCGGCCGTCTCGAGGAGCGTGACGCGTGCGCCGGTGCGCGCCAAGAGGAGAGCTGCGGCCGCGCCGCCGATGCCCGCGCCCACGACGACGACGTGACGATCGTGCAGGCTCATCCGTGAGCGACGTCGGTGGACGTCAGCGCTCGTTGCGCGAGCGACCGCTTCGCGCCTGCTTCTTGCGCGGGGGGACCTTCGCGCCGGTCCGGCGTGCCTCGGACAGACCGATCGCGATCGCCTGTTCGCGGCTCTCGACCTTCGTGCCCGTGCGGCCGCTCCGTAGCTGTCCCCGCTTCATCCTGTGCATCGCCGACTCGACCCTCTTCTGAGCCTTCTTCCCGTACTTTGCCATCAAGTCTCCCCTCGGCATGCTCCGGGACTTCGTCAGTCGCTCGCCCGGCCCCACCGTGAGCACCGGGCACGGCGCGCTCCGCACCACCCGCTCCGCCACGCTGCCCATGAGCACGTGGGCGACGCCGCGGCGTCCGTGCGTGCCTATGACGACGAGGCTCGCGCGCTCGACCTCCGCGGTTTTCAGGATCTCCGCCACCGGACCACCGGAGCGGAGCACGCCGCGCGCCTTGAGATGGTGGTCGCGCAGGCCGTGGATCGTGCGCGCGAGCTCGCGCTTCGCGGCCACATGGCGGAGATGGAACTCGGGAAGGACGTCCAGTACCACGTGCAGCGGACCGCGGCCCGAGTGACGCCGGATGAACTCCCGCGCGAAGTCCTCGAATACGTCGACTTCCGCTGGTTTCATCGGCGTCGCTCCACTCACGCGGATGGATCGATCTTCAGGTGATCTTCCACCATGCGCACGCCGGGCGCGAACCGCGCCGCGGCGAGGGCCGCCCGTTTGTCCGCCCACGACCTCACCCGCCCGGAGAGGGACACCGTACCGTTCGGCGTCACCTCGACCTGAATGCGCTTGGCTGCACGCTCGGCGCGTCGCTCCAGAGCCTCGTCGATGGCGGCACGGACGCTCTCCGGACGCACGGGCCTCGTCGAGCGCACCGTCATCTCGTCGGTCACGCCACGAACGCCAGTCAGGTTCTGCACGGCCCGTTGGGCATCTTCCCGCTCGGCATACGTGTCGACCTCACCCTCGAGCGTCACCCAACCATTCGAGACGGTCGACCGGATGCGCGCCTCTGGGACCAGGACATCCCATTCGAGCGCGTGCCGCACTGCGTGCGCGATCTCCGTGTCAGTTCGCGCGAGATCACCGGGTACCCTCACCTCGACGTCGTTGGCAACGTCGAGCACGCCGGCCACGCGATGCGCAGCCTCTTGAGCCGCCAAGCGCTTGGCCCAGCTGCTCACCGTCCCGGTGAGCGTGACCACACCGTAGTCGACCTGGACGCCGACCTCTGTCTCGTCGACGCGCGGATCCCAGCCGAGCTCGCGGAGAACCTCCTTCTGAATCTGGGGGTCGGTCTTCATGAACGCTGCCTCCACGGTACTCACTTGGTGCAACCGCAATGCCGCTTGCGAGGACAGGGCGCGGGGGCTCTCGCTTCGCATTGGCAGGAAGCGGGACCGACCTCCTTCGCAACATTCGGACGGACGCGCCGGTGAGGCCATGTCCTCCCGCCGCTCGCCCGCGATACACATCCGCCCAGTGGGTGAGGAGGCCGCTGATCACCGCGGCCGAACTCTCCCGCTGCCGGCTCCCGTGTCGGCCGGCCGCTCGCCGGCAGCCGCGCGCCGGAGGGCCCGCAGCACGTCCTCGCGAGCGATCACGCCGACCAGCTGCGCATCGAGGACGACGGGGAAGCTCTTGTAGCGGGTCTCGCTCATGAGCTGCAGAACGCGTGTGAGGTTCATGCCGGGATGTACGGTGATCGGCTGCGTGGTCATCACCGTCTCGGCCGGCTGCCGCATGATCTCGTCGTAGTGCGGGACCATCGTCTGGGTGCCGAAGGCGAAGGCTTTGAGGGCGTCGAGCTTCGTAACGATGCCGACGAGCGCTCCGTCCTCGCAGACGGGCAGGCCGTTGAAATCGTGCTCCTCGAACAGCGCCTCGACCTCGGCGAGGGTCGTCTTCCGTCCGATGGTCACGGGGTCCCGGGTCATCGCATCGGCCACCTTGTACTCGAGGAATTCGTACATGCGCCTCTCCCGCAGACCGACTACCAGCAAGAGAGCCTCAGCCGGAAGGCCCCGAATCGACGTCCACCTCGAAGTGCTTCATGTTCTTCCACTTCGCCGGCTCGCGGTGCGGCGCACCGGCCGGCGGGGGCGCAGCGCGGACGGCGCGCCCATGGCGCGCACCATCGCCTCGGCGAAGCCGCGGGCATCCTGGGGGCCCGCCGCGGTGACGATGCCCTGATCGCTCACCACGTGCTCGTCGACATAGAGCGCGCCACCGTGTTCGAGCTCGTGCTTGGCCCGGGGCTCGCCGTAGACCGTCGCGCGCACGCCATGCAGAAGGCCGGCGCGGGCGAGGGCGGCCGAGGAGAGACAGATGGCGCCGATCGGCGTCCCATCGTCACGGGCGAGTCGGAGGAGCGCATGCAGCGCGTGGTTGTCCCAGAGGTAGGCTGGCGCGCCCCTCCCGCCCACGAGAGCAATCCCGGCGTAGCGGTGCGGGTCGACCGCCGACAGGGCGAGGTCGGGCTTCACCTCGGCTCCCAGCATCCCTCGGGCGACACCCGTGGCCGTTGACGCCACCTCGACGACGGCCCCCTCGGCCTCGAAGATCGCCTTCGGGTGAAGGAGCTCCTCATCCCGAAAGTCGACGGGGGCCACCACCATGAGGATATGGCGGTCCTTCAAGCGTGGGACCATGCCGGTACAAGCAAACGATCTGCCACGGATGGCCCCCTGGCGCTGGCTCGGCGTTTCGCATCATTGACAACGCGGCGGGCACCAGGACGCTTTCAGCCCTTGATGTTGCCGATCGGGCTCAGGGACACGACCTTCCGCGAGATGTCGAGGCGATGGAGGACGTCGACCACCGCCGCCAGGTCCTTGTAGGCGAACCCCGCCTCCTCGGCGACGCCGGACTTCGACGCCGCCCGCACGATGATGCCTCGGCCTTCCATCTCCGCGAGCAGCTGCGAGCCCCAGACCCGCCGCTTCGCCTCGTGCCGGGACATCGTGCGGCCCGCTCCGTGCGCCGTGGAGCCGAACGTCTCCTCCATCGCCGTCGCGGTCCCGACGAGCAGCGCCGAGCCGGTCTCCATGGAGCCGCCGATGATCACCGGCTGGCCCACCTCGCGGTACGCGGCCGGGACGTCGGGCATGCCCGGCCCGAAGGCGCGCGTGGCGCCCTTGCGGTGCACGAGGAGCTCCATGACCTCGCCCTCGACGCGATGTTGCTCGAGCTTCGCGGTGTTGTGGCAGACGTCGTAGACGACCGAGAGACCGAGGTCTCGGGGATCGCGCCGGAAGATGGAGGAGAGGACCTCGCGCACCCGGTGCGTGATCACCTGGCGGTTCGCGAACGCGGTATTCGCCGCCGCCGTCATGGCGGCGAAGTACGCCTGACCTTCGGGGGAACGGAACGGGGCACAGGCGAGCTGCCGGTCGTTCACGGTGATGCCGTAGCGACGCATCGCCGCGTCGAACATCCGCAGGTAGTCGGTGCCAACCTGATGGCCGAAGCCGCGCGAGCCGCAGTGGAGCATGACGAGCACCTGCCCGGGGCCCCGGACCCCGAGCCGGGCCGCGAGCTCCGCGTCGTGCACGCCCTCCGGGCGCACGACCTGGATCTCCAGGTAGTGATTTCCGGAGCCGAGCGTGCCGAGCTGCCGCAGCCCGCGCTCGAGCGCGCGCGCGCTCACGCGATCCGGATCGGCGCCGGGGAGGCAGCCACGCGCCTCGATACGCTCGAGGTCCTCCGGCCACCCGTAGCCGTGGCGAACGCACCAGCCGGCGCCCTCGACCATCACCTTGCGGAAAGCTCCTTCCGAGAGCGTCACGAAGCCGCGCGAGCCGACGCCGGCGGGAACGGCCGTGAAGAGCGCGTCCACCAGCTCCCGGAGATGCGGCCGCACCTCGTCCTCGGTGAGCTCGGTCCGGATGAGCCGCATCCCGCAGTTGATGTCGAAGCCGATGCCGCCGGGTGAGATGATCCCCGTGTCCGCCCGGAAGGCCGCGACACCGCCGATCGGGAACCCGTAGCCCCAGTGCCCGTCGGGCATGCAGAGCGCGGCGCGGACGATGCCGGGGAGGCACGCGACGTTCGTCACCTGCTCGAACACGCCGCGGTCCATCTGCGCGAGGAGGGACTCCGAGGCGTAGATGCGCGCCGGGACGCGCATGCCGGCCTTCTCGGTGGGCGGGATCTCCCAGATGCAGTCGGCGACGCGCGCGACACGCATCCGCCCGGCCGCCTCGACACCCGACGCCGTGGCCTCGGCAGGGTGCGCGACGCCGCCCTCGCCCGACATGCGTTCCGCTTCCAGCAAGGGGCGCGCCAGCCGTAGCGGTCTCGTCGAGGCCGGCGCTGGGAGCAGATCGCGGCCGAGATCCCCAGATCTGACACGCGCGGCAGGGAACTTGCGACGGAACGCCCCGCATGGCA
This sequence comes from Binatia bacterium, assembly GCA_041496545.1. GTDB lineage: Bacteria > Desulfobacterota > Binatia > DP-6 > DP-6 > DASRHG01. The sequence continues at coordinate 20,777 of JBGQET010000055.1, forward strand.
GGCGACCGCCTTGTCCGCGAGGACCTTCCGTGCTGACGCTCGACGGCTCGTATGGTGAAGGCGGGGGGCAGATCGTCCGCGCCGCGTTGTCGCTCGCGGTCGCGCTCGGCCGGCCGGTGCACATCACGGCGGTGCGCGCACGACGGCGGCGGCCGGGGCTCCAGCCCCAGCACCTGACGGCGGTGCGCGCGCTCGCCGAGATATGCGACGCGCGGGTGGCGGGCGCCGCGCTCGGCTCGGCCGAGCTCACCTTCGTGCCGCGGGCGCTCCGGCCGGGTGCTTATCGCTTCGACGTCGGGACGGCCGGCGCGGTCGCGCTCGTGTTCCAGGCGCTCCTCTTTCCGCTCACTCGCGCCGACGGGGCCTCCGAGGTGATCCTCGTCGGCGGCACGCACGTGCCCTGGAGCCCGCCGTTCCAGTATCTGTCGGACGTTTTTCTGCCGGCCCTCGCGACGATGGGCGTCGTCGCCGTCGCCGACCTCCGCCGCTGGGGCTGGTATCCGCGCGGCGGCGGCGAGGTCGCGGCGACGGTCGTGCCGCGGCGCCCGCTCCGCGGCTTCGTCGCCGAGGACGTGCCCTCGGGGCCGGTGCACGGACTCTCCGCGGTGTCCCGTCTGCCGCGGTCGATCGCGGAGCGGCAGCGGCACCGCGCCGTGGAACGGCTCGCGGCGGCGGGCGTCACGGCCGACATCGACGTGCAGGAGGATGCGAGTGCGCTCGGTGCGGGGACGCTGGTCTTCCTGGCGATGCACGGACGTGCCGGCTTCTCCGCCCTCGGTCGGCGTGGACTTCCGGCCGAGCACGTCGCCGATGCGGCAGCCGACGCCCTGCTCGGTTTCCTGGCGAGCGGCGCCGCCATCGACGACTGTCTCGCGGATCAGCTGCTGCCGTTTCTGGCCCTCGCCGAGGGGTCGTCGAGCTTCACCTGTCCGAGCCTCTCGAGCCATCTCGCCACCGTGGCGTGGGTGGTCGAGCAGTTCCTTCCGCGGCGCGTGATGCTCGAGCCGGGCCCACCCGCGCGCGTCCGCGTGCGATAGCGCGCTACGGACGTCGAGCCGCCGCTTCCTGATGCGCCTGCCGAGGCACGCGCCGCGCCGCTTCGAGGAGGCGGATGACCTCCTCGTCGCTGGTCTGACCGAAGCGCGCGTAGAAGCTCCCGACGGCGCCGAAGTGAGACGGTGTGCTCAGGCAGACGAGATCGTCGACCTCGCAGCGGAGGGACGTGACCGTCTCGGGTGGCGCGACGGGCACCGCCAGCACGAGCCGCGCGGGCTGCGCGCGTCGGACACCTCGCAGGGCCGCGCGGATCGACGCGCCGGTCGCGATCCCGTCGTCGACGACGATGACGGTACGGCCCCGGAGCGGTGCCGGTGGCCGTCCCTGCCGGTAGCGTGCCTCGCGGCGGCGGATCTCCGCCCGCTGCCGTGCGATCTCCGCGGCGAGGTAGGACGGCGAGGTCCCGGTCAGCTGGATCACGTCCGCGTTCAACACCTCCTCGGGACGGTCGCCGTCGACGAGCGCGCCGATCGCCAGCTCGGGCTGCCCGGGGGCGCCGAGCTTGCGGACGACGATCACGTCGAGCGGGGCCCCGAGCGCGACCGCCACTTCGTAGCCGACCGGCACTCCCCCTCGAGGCATGGCGAGCACGACCGGTCGTGCGTTCCGGTAGGGGGCGAGACGGGCTGCGAGCCTTCGTCCCGCGTCGTGGCGATCGTCGAAGAGCATCCCCGAGAAGTCGTTCGCGCCACCAGCCACGCCTCCGACCAGCAAACGGTCTGCCAGGCGGCGGACCCCAGGCTCGTCCTGAAGTTCCGGCTCGAGCCCGTGCCGGCGCCCTTCCGTTGTCAGATTTGGGAGATAGTGCTGCCTTTTCCTCCCTCGGCTCGGAAGAGGCGGCGGTGGACGCATGCCTCGCGGGCAGGCAGCCGGTTTGCATCGAGGGTATGGACATCGAGATTCAGGCCCAGCACGTCGACATGCAGCCGGAGTGGCGCCGTCTCATCGACGAGCGGCTGGCGGCCCTGGGGGAGCGCTATCCGGAGCTGATTCGCGCGCACGTCACCCTCAAGCGTGGCCGTCATCACCGGCAGGGCGTGGAGCAGGTGGACGTGCTCGCCAATGCGGCGGGACGCACCCTCCGCGCGAGCAAGCAGGAGGAGGACATGACGGCGGCGCTTCACGCCGCGCTCGACTCGATCGAGCGCGAGCTGGCCGCACACCACGAGCAGCGAAGGCATTTCACGAAGGTGCCGGGACCGAGGCCCCAGGGAACGGTCGCAACCATCTTCTCGGACCGCGGGTACGGCTTCATTCGCACCGCGGAGGGCGAGGAGGTCTACTTCCATCGGGGCTCCCTGCACGAGCTCGACTTCGACTCGCTCACGATCGGGATGCCGGTGGAGCTCGAGGTCGAGGAGGGAGAGCGGGGTCCGCAAGCGTCGCGGGTGTTTCCGGTCGGCGAGCGCGCGGCGACGTGAGACGGCACGAATGGCAGAAGGAAGGAGACCGGCCATGGACGAGCACGACGACGAGCTGGACGTCCCGGCGGTCGGAACCGCGGATCACGGCGAGGCGCACGAGATTGTTGCCGCGATCACGGCGGGGCTCGAACGGATTGCCTCCGCAATGGAGGCTGGCCTTCGCGAGGTCGCTCAGGCCATTCGCCGTGGCGCGGAGGCGGCACGTGGCTCACGGCGTGCCGAGTTGTAAGCGTCGAGCGGACGTCGGCTCCCTCCTGCCCGCGTGGAGGGCGTGGCTCTGTCTCGCCCTGGTGGTCCCGGTGCTGGGCTTCGCCTGCGTACTGGCAATGCTCCTCGTCCTCCTCCACCTTCCCCGACGGTGGGTGGACCGCGTCTACCTCGGCTTCGCGCGCTTTGCGCTCTTCGTCGCCGGCACGCGCGTCGAGGTGCACGGGCTCGAGCATGTGAGTCGGCACCGGGCCTACGTGATCGTGCCGAACCACGAGAGCGGCTGGGATCCCGTCGTGCTGGTCGCTGCGTTGGCAGCGCTGCCGGTGCGCTTCATTGCGAAGGAGCAGGCGATCCGTGTCCCCCTCCTCGGCCGCACGCTCCTCCTCACCGGGAACGTGCGCGTCGAGCGTGCGAACACCGCGGCCGACGTGGCCCGCATCCGTGAAGCGATGGCGCGCCGGCCGCCCGATGTCTCGACGATCTTCTACGCGGAGGGCACCCGCTCGCGGGACGGAGCGCTGCACGAATTCAAGAAGGGAGCGTTCGCAACCGCGATCGCACAGGGGATGTCCGTCCTTCCCGTGGCTACGGCCGGCACGCGCAGGATATGGCCGCCCGACACCATGCGCATGCGCCGGGGGCCGGTGGTCGTCGAGGTGGGTGCGCCGATCGCCGTCGAGGGCCTCACGCTCGCCGATCGGGACGCGCTCCGCGAGCGCACTCGCGCCGTGGTCGGCGAGCTGCGCGAGTCCGCGCGACGGAGGCTGCGTGCGCTCGGCTACGAGCCGGGTGGCGTCGACGGAGCGATCCCCCCGCTCCACCGTCGGGAGACGCCGATCGAGGCGGCCGCGTCCGGCGGCGCCGAGTTGCACCTGAGGAACCACGACTCGCGAAGCCACCGCGCGTCCGGGTAGTAGGCGAAGAGGGCCGTCCCGCCCGCGATCCGCTCGATGACCCGCCGGTCCACGCCTCGCTCCAGCGCCGGACACCCCCAGCTGCGCCCCAGCTGCCCGCGCGCCACGACGACGGCGCGGCTCACGTACGCCGCCCCGTGCATCACGATCGCCCGCTCCATCGCGCGGTCGTTGACGTCCGGCTCGAGCCCCGAGAGGCGCAGCGACACCCCGTGCTCGCCCCGGTAGACGTCCTCGGTGCGAAAGAGGCCGAGGCTCGAGCGCCGGGACCCGGGGTCGTTCGAGAACGCCGTCGCGAAGTTCTCGCCGCTCCCCACGCCGTGGGCCACGAGCTCGTGGAAGAGGACGCGCCGAGCGGCGAGGTCGACGACCCAGAGGCGCCGCTCGGTCGAGGGCAGCGAGTAGTCGATGACGGTGACGATCGGCGCCGCGAAGAGCCCGGCCGAGCGCCCGCACTCCCACGCGCGGAGCGCGAGGCGCATCACCTCCGGGCGAGGCCACTCGGGCGCGGCGTCACGCGTCCGCGCCGGGCCCCGCCTCGAGGCAGGCGCCGCGGGACGGCGCCACCGGGCGTCCACCCCCGACGGGACGAGACACCCCACCAGCATCACTCCGAGGACACGCCGCATCCGCCTGCCTCACCGCGAGGCGCGGTAGGCATAGCGGTTCGCGAGCGCGCGCGCCAGCGTCGCATCGTGCCCGTAGATGTCGTCGAAGAAGAAGATCCGCCGGTCCTCGACGGCGGCCGTCGTATAGACAACGTACACTGCCACTTCCTCGAGGAGGCTGACCCGCCGGTCGTCCGGGCCGGTAGTCATCGCCGCTTCGATCCGCTCGCGGTCCCAACCGAGCACGAACTCCGCCAGCGCCGCCGCCTCCGCCACCCTCATGCACCCATGGCTGAAGTCCCGGCGGCTGCGCGCGAAGTACTCCTTCTGCGGGGTGTCGTGGAGGTAGACGTCGAACGGGTTCGGGAACACGAACTTGACGAGGCCGAGGGCATTGTCCGGGCCGGGCCGTTGCCGCACCCGGCCATCGACGACCGCCATGTGCTCGCGCGCGAGGTAGCCGCGGTCGCGCGCCGCGCGCGCGAGGATCTCCTTCCGCGCGATGCTCGCCGGCACGTCCCAGTAAGGACGGAACACGACGTACCGCATGTGCGCGTGCACGATGGGCGTCTCCGTCCGCCGCGCCGCGGAGCCGACGACCACCTTCATCGACACGCGGGGGATCGGGTCGCTGCCCTCGAAGCCCCACAGACGGAACTCGGGGATGTTCACCACGACCCAGCGCCCGGCGATGTCGTCGGGGAACCAGCGCAGGCGCTCCATCGCGAGCTGAACCTGGGCGACGCGCTCGCGGAGCGGCACACGGAGGTCCCCACGCGTCACCGGTCCGACGATCCCGTCGGGGTCTCGTCCGTGCCGCTGCTGGAACCGCCGCACGGCCGCCGCCACGTCGCGGTCGTACACCGTGGGCTCGACGGGGGCTGGCGTCGTCTCGAGAAGGTCGCCCAGCGCGACGAGCCGCGAGCGCAGGGCCGGGATGCCCGGATGGCGGTCGCCCGGGTGGAGCGCCGGCAGGTCGGCGGGGACGTCCGGGAGATCCGTCCGCGCGGCGAGCGCGCGCATCTCCGCGAGCGCCTGCCGGAGTCGCGCGAAGGTCGGCACGGGTGGATCGAGGGCGGCGAGGCGGCGTGCCGGGTCGTCGCTCCGCGCGAGCGCGCCGACGACGGCGGGCAGGTCGAGTCGCTTCGGCACGGCGTCGAGCTCGAAGCCGACGCGCTGCGGAGGGATGCGCCCGGCATACGCGTCCGTGGCGTAGCGCATGGTCGCCACCGTGAGCGCGACGTCGAGGAGCCCGGCGTCCTCCGACGAGGGATGCCGCGCGGCGCCGAGGCGTGCGAGCGCGGCGCCGAGCCGATCGCCGTCGTAGTCGGCGGCGGTGAGCCCGTGCGCGTCGGCGTCGGCCAGGGTCGCGATGACCTCGTCGGCCTGGGGCGTCGGTCTCCCGCCGCGCAGCCAGAGCGGAGCGAAGTCGCGCGGCTGGTAGAGCCGCTCCACGTCGGCCCGCTCCTCGGCGAAGGCGCCCCCCGTGAGGTACGGGTCCGTGGTCGACGCCACGAGGCGGCGGATGACCGCCGCCGCGGCGTCCCCGGCCTCGGCGCCGACCGCGCCACCGAGGACCACGACCGACGCCACGAGCACGACGGTGAGCGCTCGAGGCGCGTGTCTGCGGGACCATGCCCGCATTCGGGCGCTCACCCTCGCCCGGTCAACACGCCGCGGCCGACTCCGCGGCGAACGCGTCCGGCAGCCGGAGCAGCTCCGCGAACGGGAACACGGGGCCGTCGGTGCAGACGTAGCGGTGGTTCACGTAGCAGTGGCCGCAGTGCCCCACGCCGCACTTCATGTATCGCTCGAGCGCGACGTGGATGGCCGCGGGCCCGAGGCCGGTGGCCACCAGGCGGCGCGCGGTCGCCGCCAGCATCGCGGGCGGCCCGCAGAGCGCGGCGCGCCGCGCGCCGATCACGGCCGCGGCCTCGGCGCAGTGCTCCGTGACGACGCCCACGCGGCCCCACCAGCCGGCGGGCGCGCGCTCCACGCACTCCACGAGGTGGACGTCCGGCAGCCGCTCCCAGGCCGCGAGCGCGGCGCGATGGATGCGCGCCTCGGGATCGCGGGCGCCGTAGACGACGGCGAGCGGGGTTCCCGGCGGGCGCGTGGCGAGCTGGAGGTCGATCGCGGCCTTGAGCGGCGAGAGCCCGCAGCCGCCGGCCACGTAGAGCGTCGGAGTGCCCGCCGCGCCGGCGGGAAAGCCGTGGCCGAACGGCCCGCGCACGCCGACGCGCGCGCCGGGCGCGAGCGCGAAGAGCGCGCTCGTCAAGTGACCCACGCGACGAATCGTGACGACGACCGTGCCATTCGCCGCGCCGGCGCGCGGTAGGCTGGATAGGCTGAAGGCCGCCTCGCCGTGGCCGAGGAGCGACAGCATCACGAACTGCCCCGGAGCTGCGGCATCGAATGCCGCGACGGGCGGATCGAGCACCAGCACGAAGGTCCGCGTGTCGTCCGACTCGGGGACGATGTCGGCGAGCCGCGCCGGATGCGGAAGCATCAGCCGGCCCCCAGGGCGCCGAGGACCGCGAGGGCGCCGATCGCCCCGGGACATGCCACGTCGCAGCGCCCGCAGCCGACGCAGCCGAGGCGCCCGAGGTCGGGGGTGAAGGCGGCTGAGAGCTTGTGCGACCAGAAGCGGCGGACGCGGTCGCCGGGCCGCGGCGCGGGATGGTGGCCGGACGCCTCGCGCTGGAAGCCCTCGAGGAGGCAGCTGTCCCAGACGCGCACGCGCTCGCCGCCCGTCCCGCGCGCCTCGTCCACCACCGTGAAGCAGGTGCAGGTGGGGCAGAGGCTCGTGCATCCCGTGCACGCGAAGCAGGCCGGGCCGAGCGCCTGCCACTCGGCGTCGGCGATCGCGCGCGGGCCATGCGCGTCGACGCGCGCCAGGGCCCGGGCGACGAACGGCCGGGAGGGAAAGCTCGCCGTCGCCGCCGCCTCGGCGACGGCGAACGCGACGCGCGCCCCGGCGTCGGGCGGCGAGCCGGACAGCCCGGCCGCGGCCACCGCCGACCGCCCGGCCGCGCTGCCGATCTCGAGCACGACGCGGCCGTCGGGAAGGGGTGTCAGGGCGAGGTCGAAGCCGCGGCGCGCGAACGGCCCGGCGTCGAAGTCCACGCAGAAGCCGCCCGGGCAGGCACGAAGGCAGTTGACTCCGACGAGAAGCACCTGCGCACGGCGGCGGCGGTACCAGGGATCGTCGGCGAAGAAGCGGTCCTGAACGGCGACGGCGGCGAGGTCGCAGGCGCGGAGCCCGACGAATGCTACGGGTGCGACCGCGGGCAGGGTCTCCGCGACGGCCTCGGCCTCCCAGGTGAGCAGGCGCTCGCGCGCTGGGAAGAAGAACGCCTTGACGCCGGCGAGCGGGGCCGGCGCGTCCCAGTCGAAGGGCTCGGCGGTGTCGACCGCACGCCAGACGCTCTCGCCGCCACAGCGGCGCACCTCGAGCACCGTCCGCTCCCGTGCGAGCGCGGCGCGGAGCGCGTCGACCGCGGCCCGGCCGGGGAGCACCAGCGTGTCGGTCATCGCCGTTCCACCGCCACGGCGCACACCTTGAGCTCGGGCATGCGCGAGATCGGGTCGAGCGCGTCGTTGGTGAGCACGTTCGAGGACGCCTCGCGGAAGTGATACGGCATCGCCACCACGCCCGGCGGGACCGTGTCCGACACCATCGCGCGGGTGTCGACGGCGCCGCGGCGCGAGCGCACGCGGACCGCCGTCCCGGTCCGGAGCTCGCGAGCCGTCGCGTCCGCCGGGTTGATCCAGAGGAGTCCGGGAGGGTTCTCGCGCTCGAGTAGCGGCGCGCGGCGGGTCATCGAGCCGCACCCGTACTGATGCTGCAAGCGGAACGTCGTGAGCTGGAGCGGGTAGTCGCCGTCCGGCAGCTCGGCGGGCGCCGTGTCGCCGACGGGAACGAGGCGCCCGCGGCCGCGGGGGAAGCGCGTGCAGTGGAGGACCGGTGTCCCGGGATGGGCGGCGTCCCAGCACGGCCACTGGAGGCCGAAGCCCGCTTCGAGCCGGGCGTACGACAAGCCGGCGTAGATCGGCGTCAGCGCCGCCATCTCGGTGAAGACCGCCTCGGCCGAGGCGAAGCCGAGCGGGCGTCCGAGACGTCCGGCGAGCGCGTCCAGTATCTCCCAGTCGGCGCGCGCCTCGCCCGGCGGGGCGACGGCGCGCCGGACGCGCTGCACGCGCCGCTCCGTGGAGGTGAAGGTCCCCTCCTTCTCCGCGTAGCTCGCCGCGGGCAGCACGACGTCGGCGAGCCGCGCGGTGTCGGTCAAGAAGAGGTCGACGACGATCAGGCAGTCGAGCGCGTCGAGCGCCCGCTCGACCTGGTGCTGCGCGGGGTCCGTCACCACGGGATCCTCGCCCATGATCAGCAGGGCCCGGAGCGCGCCGTCCCGGGCGGCGTGCTGCATGGCGAGCGTGGTGAGACCGGGGCGGTCGGGGAGCGGGCCGCCCCACGCGGCGGCGAAGCGGGCGCGCGCCGCGGCGTCGGCCACCGGCTGGTAGCCCGAGTAGACGTCGGGCAGCGCGCCCATGTCGCAGGCGCCCTGCACGTTGTTCTGGCCTCGCAGCGGGTTGATGCCTGCGCCCTCGATGCCGACGTGGCCGGTCGTGAGCGCCAGGTTCGAGAGCGCGATGACGTTCTCGGTCCCGCACACGTGCTGCGTCAC
>JBGQET010000056.1:0-28621 GCA_041496545.1 Binatia bacterium
AGTCGTGAGCGGTTGCCACGGACAGTACCCGAGGAAGGTCGTGATCTGTGGGATGAGACGCACCGGGGGATCGGTCTTCCCGCGCTCCCAGTGGGTCACCGTTTCGGTGCACACCCCCATTTCGTTGGCAACTTCCTTCTGGAGGAGCCCTCGTCGGAGACGGGCTCGGCGGACGTGCTCACCCCAGGTCTGGGGTTCTCGCCGCAACTCGTAAGCTACCGGTTTCTCTACGATCAGGCTCCAATGGCAAAAAGGCAACGCAGGGGTGCGTCTGCGGATGGCTGGGCGACCCGTCGGACCAGTGTCGATGTACGCCGCCGATCATCGACCGCTATCGGGCGCGCGTGTCGGGGCCGCTCCTCGATCGCATCGACCTCCACGTCGAGGTGCCGCGTGTCGCGGTGACGGCGCTCGCCGAGGAGGCGTCGGGGGAGGAGTCGTCGGCGAGCGTTCGGGCGCGCGTCGTCGCGGCGCGCGAGCGGCAGCGCGCCCGCTTCGCGGGACGTCCCTTCGCGGTGAACGCGCACGTCCCGGGGCGCGAAGTGCGGCGGTGGTGCCGGATCGACGCCAGGGGTCGGCGCCTGCTCGAGGTGGCCAGCGAGCGGCTCGGGCTCTCGGCGCGGGCGTACACGCGCATCCTGCGGGTGGCGCGCACGATCGCGGATCTGGCGGGCGAGCGGGAGGTCACGACGTCGCACCTGGCGGAGGCAATTCAATATCGGAGCCTCGACCGCCAGCCGCCGCGGGCGTGAACGTGGATGCGGTGGGAGCTGGCGCGATTGACCATATGCATACGACTGCCTATACGGCTCTCATGACTGCGAAGCTTCGCAAGGTCACGGTCAACCTCCCGGTGGACACGTTGCATCGCGCCGTCGCCATCACCGGGAAGGGCATCACCCCCACGATCCTCGAGGGCCTCCACGAGATCGAGCGCCGCGCGAAGCGCTCGGCGCTTCGGCGGCTCCGCGGCAAGGTCCGGATCGCGCTCGATCTCGAGGCGACCCGGCGGTGATCCTCGTCGATACCTCGGCGTGGATCGAGTTCTTCCGGGGACGGGACCCCATGGCCCGCGCCGTCGACGCGCTGATCGAAGGGGACGACGCGGTGATCTGCGGTCCGGTCGTCACCGAGCTGCGACGAGGCCTGCGATCACGCGGGGACCGCGCGCGAGTGCTCCCGCTACTCGACGGCTGTCACGTTCTCTCACAGCCCGACGAGCTGTGGGTCGAGGCCGGCGAACTCGGGTACCTGCTGCGGCGGCGCGGGGCCACGGTGAAGTCGCTGGACCTCTTGATCGCCACCTACGCGCTCGCGCACGGTATCCCGATCCTCAGCACCGATGGGGACTTTCGGCTCATGAGACGCGCAGGGATCGGGCTCGTCCTGGCCGCACCGTAAGTCCCGTACCGACCGATGAGGCGCAGTTCATCGAGGCAACGAAACCCGGCGTGTGCGGATGGCTGGGGGACGTCTCGGACCAGTGTCGCTGTACACCTCCCATTCTCGATCGCTACCGTGCACGAATCTCCGGGCCGCTCCTCGATCGCATCGACTTGCACGTCGAGGTGCCGCGGGTCGCCGTGGCGGCGCTCGCGGACGAGGTGAGCGGCGAAGAGTCCTCTGCCGCCGTGCGTATGCGCGTCATAGCCGCGCGCGAGCGGCAGCGAGCGCGCTGTGACGGACGACCCTTCGCGGTGAACGCTCACATTCCCGGGCGCGAGGTCCGGCGTCTTTGCCACATCGATGCCCGCGGCCGCCGGCTCCTTGAGGCCGCGAGCGACCGCCTCGGACTCTCCGCGCGGGCCTACACGCGCATCCTGCGGGTCGCACGCACAATCGCCGACCTCGCAGACGAGAAAGACATCACCACCGCGCACCTCGCCGAGGCGATCCAGTACCGGAGCCTGGACCGGCGCCCCGGATCATGATCCCGGCGGAACTCCACCGATTACCCCGGCAACCCCGTGGCTGGCACCGGCGCGCGGCAGGCCATCGCCACGATCCGCACCCGTCCGGGGGGGCCTCCCCGTCCGCCGCGGGCTCGATCTGGAGGCTGGCGGCGATGTGACCCCACCCACGGAGGAGTCGCGCGCCCTTGCCGCCCGGGGGGCCAGTGGAATCTCAACGCCGAGCCTCGGGGAAGCCAGGTCAGGTGACTCGAACAGGATGACAGTTCGCAGGCTCCAGTCCGAAGCACACGCTGCGACGCGCCCACGCACTGTAGCGAGTTGATACGAGTTGGTTCGGCAGGCGACGATTGTACACAGAGCGAGTATTGCAGCTCCAACGCTTGTGAGGTAGCGGGCTGACCAAACAACACACTTAGGAGGGCGACATGTCTGGCACGACTCGGCCTTTCCGCTCGGTTCGGCGAACCACGGCGGTGGCGTGTGTCCTGATCGTTTGCCTCGTCCTCCCTGCTCGGAGTCGTGCTCAGTGCGATACGACGACCACGACGACGACCACTACCACCACGACGACCACGACAAGTACATCGTCGACCACGTCTACAACGACCCTTCCGCCAACCGCAGCGATTGTCCCTCCTCAGATGAGCATCGTCGTGGGCGAGAGTCGCCCGGTCCAGGTCATCGACATGGCGACCGGCGCCGTGATCCCGGGCGTCCCCATCACCAGCAGTGATCCGTCCGTCGTCGCGGTGTCAGGTGGTGACCCACCGGCGGTGACGGGGCTCCTCCCCGGGCACGTCACGCTCCAGGCTGGCCCCGCCTCCGCCGACGTCACGGTCTTCGCGGGCCCGGTCCTGCCCCTGGGGACGATTCGCTGGACGGCACCCAGCGACGGCTCTGGCTTGCGTAAGACAGTCTCGGCCATCCCAACGGACAACCCGGCCGCCATCGCCGACGTCTTCACACTCGGGCAGTCGGGCCGCGTGCAGGCGCTCACGTCGGACGGCATGCTTGTGTGGGTGGCGCCCCTCGACACTGAAGTCAACGACATCGTGCCCGACATGCGCGGTGGCATGCTCGCCGTGAGGGGTGGCTCCGTGACGCGGCTCGATCCTGCGACTGGCCAGCCTGCGTGGCAGTATGTGGCGACGTTCCAACCGGGGATCAGCATGTACCCGGATGGCACGATCGCCGTCGTCGAAGTCGACTACGGCGCGCCGGCCGCGTTCGTCACCGGTCTCGCCCCGGACAGCGGCGCCGTCGTCTTCCGCGTCCAGCTCGAGAACGGCCACATCTCCACTGGCGCCAACTGCGAGAACGACGCCTACGAAGCGGACACTATCCCCGGGACCTCCCGCCTGGCCGTGACCGAGCAGGGCATCGGCTACCTCATCTACTCGAATGGCACTGTGACCTCGAGCGCGGATGGTAGCTGTGGTTTCACCGCGAGCCAGACGGGTCGAATGAAGCTCCTCAGGGTGACCTCGGACGGTACGAGCGCGAGCGCGACGCTACACTCCTGGACCTCGAGCAGCAGTGCCCATTGGAACGGGTGCGCGTACGTTTTCGATACCGATGCCCCGGTTCCCTCGTGGGCGTCTCCGGACCTGAGCGCCGCGTACGACGATGGCACCGTGTTCGCTTGGAGTCTGGGCACCCCGAGCTATGAGGCGCACTGCGATTGCCTGGCCTGTACCCCGCCCGTTCCCCCGACCTTCCAGACGTGGCTTACGAGGACGTCGGGATTGTCGCTCGTGTCGGAATCGCCCGTCGATGGAGTCGTCAGCACTCCACTGATCGTGGGGGACGATGACACCGTCTATGCGGGCATGCAAAGCACACCCGAGCCGTGGGCGCCGAAATCGTTCGCAGCTCTGTCGCCGGCGGGGAGCGTTCTGTGGTCAGTGCCGGGCACGTTCGAGCCCCTCGCGGCGATCGCGGGCGGCGTCGTCGCAGCGCGGGCGTTGCAGGACACGGGCGAGCAGCTCGCGATGTTCGATTCCTCGGGGACCCCGGCGTACAATGCCCTGGGCAGTCAGCTTCAGTACTCATGGCTTGGGGACTGGTACGCCAACTCCGACACGAGTGGCGTCTCGATTGCCTCTGTCGCGGGCCCACTACTCGACCTGGCCGATAGCTTGTGGGGAGTGAACGGTGGAAACCTATCGGGTACGTCTGCCGCAGCTCGTCCCCTCAACCACGCGATTCGAGACCGGATCGCGCAACTAGCGCGTGGCTACGAAAGCTCTGAAAGCTGGCTTGACGCCCCTGAGACCGGAAACAAGTGCAACATATTCGTACATGACGTCCTTCAACAGGCGGGGACAGATCCGCCTTACGCTACCAACTGGAAGCGCGAAGTCCTCTACCTTCTCAACTTGACGAACTACCTCTACTATCCTGCTTTGGCGGGTGATTGGGCGAATCCATCGAAGCAGCTAAAGTGCTGGCAGTATGTGCCGGAGGGGCCGGATGCGTCCCTCGCCGGGGATGTCATCGCCGAGGCGATCCAGTACTCGGACGCCACTGGACACGTCGGAATCATCGTTGGACAACCGGAAACCGCGTCCGCAGATTCGACTGCGGCGCCACCTGGCAAGATCACGATCACCAACTACGGCTTCCGCCCCGACAACCCGGACCCGCAGGTCCACGGGCAGAAGCGGTACGCGGTTGTGAAGCGGTTTGTCTGCAACTAGACTTGTAGCTATGCGCAGACAACGTGCGGTAGTCGCAGGGATCGCGGTTGGCGGTGTCATGCTGTGGGGTCTCGCATGCTTCGGGCGGCTCGAAGGCCGGACGCTGCTCATGCAGGCGTGCCACTTGGGCTACCCACGACTTGCCCGTGTCTTGTTGGCTCTTGGAGCAGATCCGAACGCCGAGGACCGAGGACCACGAACCGGCGGAGGCAGCCCATTGACGTTCGCCCTGACGAACGGCGACGGCGACATCATCCGCATGCTCCTGACAGCCGGGGCCAATCCCAACATGACCCCAAGCGTCCCGACTCGTCGGCCGTTTTGTCTCGCCGTCGCGTCGGACTCGGTGAACGTGGATACCCTGGCGCTACTGTTGGCGAATGGTGCACACGTGGAGGAACGGGACTCCAGGTTCTCAGCTCTCGAATGCCTCCGTGATCCTCGTAGACGGCGAGAGAAGGCGGAGTTTCTCGTCGAGCATGGAGCCGACCCGAACTGGGTAACTGCGTCGGGCCAGTCGCTGCTCGCAGTGTATTCTTCGTACGGATGGGGTGACGTGGTCGAGGCACTGCGAGCGAAGGGAGCAGTGAATTCCTAGCCATTGCATTCTGCCCTCAGCGCAAGAACCTCGAGTCCTGGGCACGAACGCTGAGAGCCGGCTGCCGATGAATCTGTCGCAGTCCAGTCGGTTCCCGCTCATGCAATGTGGGCAATGAGGAGCAGTCGCTGGCGGTATCCCGCTGGCGGCCGCCGTTCACCCGACTCCCACCGCGTCACGGTCGCCGGATCGACCCCAAGGAGCGCGGCGGCGGCCTTCTGGGTGAGCCCCAGGCCGACCCGGACTTGCCGGAAGCGCTCGCCGGGAGTGCTGGCTGGTTGCCACGGGCAGTAGCCGAGGAAGGTCGTGATCTGTGGCATGAGCCGCACCGGGGGCTCGGTCTTGCCGCGCTCCCAGTGGGTCACCGTTTCGGCACACACACCCCCAGTTCGTTGGCAACCTCCCGCTGGAGGAGCCCCCGCAGGATGCGTTGCCTCCGAAGGTGCTCGCTCCAGGTCTGGGGCTCCCGTCGAAGTTCGTAAGGTCGCGGTTTCTCTACAATCACCCTCCGATGGCAAAAGGGCAATGAAACGGTGCGTCTGCGGGTGGCTGGGAGATCCATCCGATCAGTGTCGCTGCACGCCGCCCATCATCGACCGCTATCGCGCGCGCGTGTCGGGCCCGCTGCTCGACCGCATCGACCTGCACGTCGAGGTGCCGCGCGTCGCGGTGACGGCGCTCGCCGACGAAGCCGTCGGCGAGGAGCCCTCGGCCGCTGTGCCCGCGCGCGTCGTGGCGGCGCGCGAGCGACAGCGCGCCCGCTTCGCGGGACGGCCCTTCGCGGTGAACGCGCACATCCCGGGGCGCGAGGTGCGGCGGTGGTGCCGGATCGACGCGAAGGGCCGGCGGCTGCTCGAGGTCGCGAGCGACCGCCTCGGGCTCTCGGCCCGCGCCTACACGCGCATCCTGCGCGTCGCGCGGACGATCGCGGACCTGGCAGACGAGAGAGAGGTCACGACCTCGCACCTAGCGGAGGCGATCCAGTACCGAAGCCTGGATCGGACCTCGCGGTAGGCAGTTTCGGCTTCGCCTCCGCCCCCTCCATTCGGCACAGTGCGCCCATGGGTGCGTCCGGCACGCGGGGACGGCGGCACAAGGGCTACCACCACGGCAACCTGCCCGCCGCGCTGGTGGAGGTCGCGAAGACGGTGATCGCCGAGCGCGGGCTCGAGGGCTTCACGCTGCGCGAGGTGGCGCGACGGATCGGCGTCACGCACGTCGCGGCCTACCGGCACTACGCGGACCGTCGCGCGCTGCTCGCCGCGGTGCCCGAGCACGGGTTCCGCCGGCTTCGCCGGCGCCTCGAGCACGCGCGCAGCGGAACGCCCGCCGCCCTCGAGCTGAGACTCCACGCCATCCTCGCCGCCTACCTCCGCTTCTGCTGGGACGAGCGGGCGCTCACGGCGGTGATGTTCGGGCCGCGCCTCAGCCGGGGGGGCGAGTTCCCCCACCTCGAGGCGGCCGTGATGGAGAGCCTCGGGATCATCGCCGACACGATCGCAACCCTGGCCCCGGCGCCGGCACGTCGGCGACGCCGGGCGCGGGACCTGGCGCTGGCGCTGTGGACCTTCGTGCACGGGTTCAGCACGCTCTCCTACGACAAGGCGGCCTACCCGAGCGCCCGCCGGGCGGCACGCGCGTTCGACGACATGCTGACGCCGATGCTCGCCGGCTTGTTCGGCAAGCCGAGGCGCGCGCGCCGGATCACGACCTCGCGGCCGGGGGCGCGTACACGCAGAAGTAGCCCGTCTTCACGCACCCGAGCAGGTGGGCGCCGAGCGCCGGGTGTCGCTCGCGGATCTTGCCGAGCGCGTCCTTGACGCGCTTGCGGACGGTGAGGCGCGCCCGCTCGGCGTCCGAGCCGGCGGGTCGGTCGCGCCCGCCCAGGCCGACCGCACCCGCGAGCTGCTCGGCGAGCGCTTCGGTCTCCGCGCGGGCCCGCGCCGCGCGGGCGCCGTCGTTCGCACGCTCGGCCGCCGCCAGCTCCTCGCGGAGCTGAGCGATCCGGCGCCGGTAGGCCGCCTTCGCTCGCGCGTCGAGGAGTGGACCGGAGCCGCCCGCCCGTGGCCGCACGCCCGCCCCGTCGCTGGCCGCCACGGCGACCAGCTCGAGGACGTGGATCTCCTCGCCGGGCCGCTCGAGCAACCGGGCGAGGTAGCGGAAGCCCTTCGCGTCCTTCAGCCGGACGACGGCGCCGGCGTCGCCGATCGCCCAGTAGTCGCCCTCGCGACGGAAGACGGGCGGCGCGATCGGCGCCGGCGTCACCGCCTCGGGCGCCCGCCCCTCGGCGCCGGCCTTCATCGCCGCGCCCTCGGCCACGACCGCGCGCATGTCCAGGGCGCGCGCCGTGCGCAGCATCTCGTCGATCATCGCCAGCGCCCGCGCGCGGTCACCGGGCGCGTCGCGCCGCAGCAGCGTGCGCGCGTAGGCACGCTGGATCTGCGCCAGGAAGCCCGGAGCGCCGAGGCGGCGGTTCAGCGCGAGCGCCTCCTCGAAGTACCGCTCGGCTTCCGCCCAGCGACCCATCGTCGCAGCGAGGATCGCGAGGTTGGCCGAGGCAGCGCCGTACGACACGAAGCCGTGCCCGATGACCACGTTCCGCCCCGCGTACGGCCGCAGGAACTCGTAGAGCTGCGCGGCGCGGCGCGCGTCGCCGAGCCCGCCGCAGACCTCGGCGAGGACCGTCAGCGCCGAGATCCACGTGAAGTCGCGGGGCAGCCGCTCGAAGTCGTCGGCGGCGAGCTCGTCGAACAAGCTACGCGCGGCTTCGAGGTCGCCGAGCTCGTGGTAGACGTACGCGAGGCACCAGCGCCACCCGATCACCTCGGGGTACTGCTCGACGCAAGCCTTCATGTCGGCCACGATCTCCCCGAGCCGGCCCTGCTCCCGTCGCAGGGCGACGAGCTGCATCGTGAAGACCTGCCACGCCGTGTGGAACTGCACGCGGCGCCCCAGCTCGAGCGCTTCGGTCGCGAGCCGCTCGACGTCGTCGAGGCGCCCCTGGAGCAGCGCCAGGGTGGTGTGGAAGACGGCCACCATGTGGCGGTAGAGGGGCTGCCGGAGCTCGTCCGCGAGCCGAGCGCAGCGCGCGAGCTCGCTCTTCACGCGCGCGATCTCGCCCAGCTCGAGGAGGTCGACGAGGCGCCAGCTTCGCGCCCTGAGCGCCATCTCGCGCCGGCGCTTGCGCTCGGCGAGGCGCATGACTCGCGTGGACATCGCGAGCCGCTCCTCGAGGGTGGTCGGGTCGCAGCTCACGAAGCGCCACGCGGCCACCACCTCGGCCAGCGTGTCCGGGTCACGCAGGCGCTGGGCCATCGCCAGCGCCTGCGCGGCGAGCCCGGCACGCTCGCCCTGCCGGACCGTGAACGTCAGCTCTCGCGCGAAGCGGCTCATGAGGAGCGCGCGCAGCGAGCTGTCTCCCGGCTCGATCATCGCGAGCGCCTCCTCGAGGAGGTCGAGGTGCAGCGCGCTGGTCCGGCCGAGTTCGCTCCACGGGCCGCTGTACCCGAGCGCGGCGCGCGCGAGCTGCTCGCGGGCACCGCGTTTGCGCGCCACCTCGGCTGCGTGCAGGAACGCCTCGCGCGCCCCTGCGGAGTCGCCCGCCTTCGAGCACGCGTCGCCCAGTGCCAGGAAGAACTCGCAGCGCACCGACTCGTCGATCCCGTTGCGCAGCTCGAGCACGCGCAGCGCGCGCCGGTAGTGACCGACGGCGTCCTCGTACGCGAACATTTTCATGGCGCGGTCGCCGGCGTAGAACGCGTAGCCGGCGGCGCGATCGACCCCACCCCCCGGGGCGGCCGCCGCGAAGACATGGTGCGCCAGCTCCGCCACGTACGGCTCGAGGTCCGCGCCGTGAATCTCCTCCAGCACGGGGCACACTCGCTGATGGAGGCGAGCGCGCTCCGTTGCGCCGAGCTCCTCGTAGAGCGCGTCCCGGATGAGGACGTGCGAGAACCGGTAGCGGCCGTCCCCCGGCTCCGGCGTGACGAGGCGCGCGCGCGCCGCTTCGTCGAGCCGCTCGCGCAGCCGCTCGCCGGAGAATCGGCTCACCGGCTCGAGCACCGCGAGGTCGAAGTCGCGTCCGATCACCGCGGCGCCGCCGAGGATCTCGTTGCACTCGCGCGAGAGCTGGTCGAGGCGGCGGCCCACCGCCTCCCGCACGCGGTCCGGGATCGCCGACGTCCACCGCGCGGTGTCGTCGGGGTCGGCGAGCCGCCCCTCGCCGGCGAGCAGCCGCACGACCTCCCCCACGAAGAGCGGGTTTCCCTCGGTGCGGCAGTAGACGGCGGCCACGAGGTCGGCGCGGGCTCGGTGCCGGTCGACAGCTCGATGTAGCGCGCGACCTCGTCTTCCTCGAGGCCACGCAGCTCGATCCGCCGGCTGCACGCGTGGCGCAGCAGCTCGGCGACCGTCGCGAGCAGCGGGTGGTCGCGGCCGACGTCGGCGTCGCGATAGGTCGCCACGACGAGCAGCCGGGCGTCACCGAGGGCGCCGGCGAGGAACTGGAGGAGCAGTAGCGACGGCGTGTCGGCGGCCTGGAGGTCGTCGAGGACGAGCAGCAGTGGCGCACCCGCGGCGGCGTTGGTGAGAAAGGTGGCGATGCTGTCGAAGAGGCGGACGCGCTCCGGCTCGCCAGGCGACGCTTCCGGCAGCCCGGGCAGCCGCTCCCGGACGACCGGCACTACCTGCGCGATGTCGGCGGCGCCGGGCCCCATCTCCGCCGCGAGCGTCGCCGCGTCACGCTCGGCCACCCACGCCCGCACGATCTGCACCCAGGGCCAGTAGACGGGAGCGCCGCCGCCCTCGTAGCACCGGCCCCAGAGGACGGCGGAACCCGTACGCCCCGGCGTGAGCCGCGAGCTCGCTCGCGGTGCGGCTCTTGCCGATCCCGGGCTCACCGTCGAGGAGCACGAGCCGCGCACGGCCGCTCCGGGCGTCGTCGACCGCCGCCCGCAGCTCGGCCATCTCGCGCGCGCGCCCGACGAAGAGGTTGCCTGCCACGCGCGCGGGTCGCGGCTCGGCCCACGTCGTGCGCGGGCGCGAGGGTCGCCCGGGGAGCGGGACGGCTGCGTCGGCTCCCGGGGCCCCCACGAGGGCGACGCTAGCGGCCCCGCTTCGCAACCTCAACGGCAATCGTCGCCGGCGCCGCAGCATATATCAATATACGGCGACCGCAGACGCGGTTCGCCCCCAGTCTCACCCGTGAGGCGTGACGACCGACGGCACATTGTGCCGCGCCGGCGATACACGGGGCGGGCGGCGCGTCAACCGTTGACAATCCGGGGCTCGGGCGCCATCTGAAAGAGGATGCAGCAGGCGAGCACCGCACGTGCGTTCTTGCGCCGCCTTCACCCCTGGCTCGGGAGGGCCGTGCACGCGCGCTGGACCGTGCGGCGCTCGCTCTACCAGAGCGAAGTCGACGCACTGCTCATGGCGCTGCGGCGACACGAAGGGCGCATTCCGTCCGATCTGGCGCTCCGGCTCGAGGGCTTCCTCGGCCGGCTCCATCGCGAGTGGTTCCCGCGCGGCTGGCGGACGAACCCCAGCTACGCCGAGATCGTCGCCGACTTCCGCTGGTGGATGGGCGCGGCGGAGCGCTGGACGGAGCCGCCCGCCAAGCGGACGCGCGCACCGCGCCGCGCGCCGCAGCCGCCGGCGGACCAGCCGGAGCGCTTGCTCCGTCTGCTCAGCCTGCCGGCCAACTCCAGCAAGCAGGTTTTCATGTCGGCCTGGCGGCGCTTCTTGAAGCGCAACCACCCCGATCTCAACCCCGAGCAGACGACGGAGGAGCGGCGGATGTTCGCCGAAGCCGTCGCGCTCTGGCGGCGATAGTCCGAGAGCGCGCTCGAGTCCCCGTCTGCCACGCGGTCATGTACGCGTGCTGCGCGCTGGTGAGCGACTCGGTCGCGACGCCGAGCGCGGCGAGCTTCAAGCGCGCCACGCGCTCCTCGATCGCCGCCGGCACGGCGTGCACGCTCCGCCCGAGCGTCGCGTGCGCGCGCGCCAGGTGGACGAAGACTGAGCCGACCCGTGCGGCCTCCGTCATCGGGAGTTCATGCGGCGGCGGCCGCCTTTGGATCGTAGCCGAGGCTCGGCCCGAGCCACTTCTCCACCTCGGCGACCCGGGCACCCTTGCGGCGCGCGTACGACGCGACCTGGTCCCGGCCGATGCGCCCGACGGCGAAGTAGCGCGCCGCCGGGTGCCCAAGGTAGAGGCCGCTGACGCTCGCCGCCGGCAGCATGGCGCCGTGCTCGGTGAGCGTGATGCCGACCGCCGGCGCGTCGAGGAGCGTGAAGAGCTTCGGCTTCTCGCTGTGGTCGGGACAGGATTGGTAGCCGAATGCCGGGCGGATGCCGCGGAAGCGCTCCTTCAGGAGCGCGGCGAGGCCGAGGCGTTCGTCCGGCGCATACCACTCGCGACGCGCGCGCTCGTGGAGCCACTCGGCGAACGCTTCCGCCAGCCGATCGGCGAGCGCCTTCACCAGGATGGCGTCGTAGTCGTCGTGCTCGGCTTCGAAGCGCCCCACGAGCGTGTCGGCGCCGAGGCCGGCCGTCACCGCGAACGCACCCACCCAGTCGTGGACGCCGCTCTCGCGGGGTGCCACGAAGTCGGCGAGCGCGAGCTGCGGCTCGCCGCTCGCCTTCGTCCCCTGCTGGCGCAGGGTCGGGAAGCGGACCAGCTCCGCTCCGCGCGTCTCGTCCGCGTAGAGCACGATGTCGTTGCCGTCGCTGGCGGCGGGCCAGAAGCCGTAGACCGCGCGGGCCACGAGCAGGTTCTCGGCGATGATGCGCTCGAGCATGCGTTGCCCGTTGTCGTAGAGATCGCGCGCCGCCGCGCCGTACTTGGGGTCGTCGAGGACTTCGGGGAAGCGGCCGGGCAGCTCCCAGGCGGTGAAGAAGAAGCGCCAGTCGATGTAGCGGGCGAGCTCGGCGAGCGGCACGCGGTCGAGGACGCGACGCCCGACGAAGGCCGGCACCGCGACGTCCTCGGGCCGCCAGGCGTGGCGGAGCCGATTCTGGTCGGCGGTCGCGAGCGGGATCAGCGGACGCGCCACCTTCTGCGCGTGGACGGCGCGGACGCGCGACTGCTCCTCGCGATTCTCGCGGTCGAGGTCCGCCCGCCGCTTCGGATCGAGCAGGCTCGCGACGACTCCGACCGCGCGCGAGGCGTCGAGCACGTGGACCGTCGGGGCGGGATACTCGGGGGCGATCTTGACGGCGGTGTGCTCGCGGCTGGTGGTCGCGCCGCCGATGAGCAGCGGCACCGTGACGCCGAGCCGCTTCATCTCCGACGCGACGTGGACCATCTCGTCGAGCGACGGCGTGATGAGCCCGGAAAGGCCGATCAGGTCGGCGCCCTCGGCGCGCGCGGTGGCGAGGATTTTCTCGCACGGCACCATGACCCCGAGGTCGACCACCTCGTAGTTGTTGCAGCCCAGCACGACCCCGACGATGTTTTTGCCGATGTCGTGCACGTCGCCCTTGACCGTCGCCATGACGATCTTGCCCTGCGCGCGCGACACGCCGGTGCGCTGCTTCTCCTGCTCCATGAACGGCAGCAGGTACGCGACGGCCTTCTTCATGACGCGCGCGCTCTTCACCACCTGCGGCAGGAACATCTTGCCGGCGCCGAACAGGTCGCCGACGATCCGCATGCCGTCCATGAGCGGGCCCTCGATGACGTCGAGCGGGCGCGCGTGCTTGCGGCGTGCCTCCTCCACGTCGGCGTCGATGAAGTCGACGATGCCCTGCACGAGCGCGTGCGAGAGCCGCGCCTCGACCGGCGCCTCGCGCCAGGCGAGGTCGTGCTCGCGCTTCTTCCCCGCGCCCTTCACGCGCTCGGCGTACTCGACGAGCCGCTCCGTCGCGTCGGGGCGGCGGTTGAAGAGGACGTCCTCGACGTAGCCGAGCAGCTCCTCGGGGATGTCCTCGTAGACCGCGAGCTGTCCGGCGTTCACGATCCCCATGTCCATGCCGGCGCGAATGGCATGGTAGAGGAAGGCGGAGTTCATTGCCTCGCGCACCACGTTGTTGCCGCGGAACGCGAACGACAGGTTGCTCACGCCGCCGCTCACCTTGACGCCCGGGCACGCGGCTTTGATGAGGCGCGTTGCTTCGATGAAGTTGCGCGCGTAGTCGGCGTGCTCCTCGAGCCCCGTCGCGACGGCGAGGATGTTGGGGTCGAAGACGACGTCCAGCGGGTCGAAGGCGAGCCGCTCGATCAGGAGCCGGTAGGCGCGCCGGCAGATCTCGACCTTTCGCTCCACCGTATCCGCCTGCCCGCGCTCGTCGAAGGCCATCACCACCACGCCCGCGCCGTAGCGCTGCACGAGCCGCGCCTTGGCCAGGAAGTCTGCTTCACCCTCCTTCAGGCTGATCGAGTTGACGATCGGCTTTCCCTGCACGCACTTCAGGCCCGCTTCGATCACCGACCACTTCGAGCTGTCGACCACGATCGGCACGCGGGCGATCTCGGGCTCCGTCGCGACGATGTTGAGGAACGTCGTCATGGCGCGCTCGGAGTCGAGCAGGCCCTCGTCCATGTTGACGTCGATGAGGTTGGCGCCGCCGCGCACCTGGTCGAGCGCGACGTCGAGGGCGGCCTGGTAGTCTCCCTGGCGGACGAAGCCGGCGAAGCGCGCCGAGCCGGTGACGTTGGTGCGCTCGCCGATCATGACGAAGTTGGTGTCGGGCCGGATGGTGAGCGTCTCGAGGCCGGCGAGCCGGGTGTAGCGCTCGGCCGGCACCGGCAGCGGTCGCGGCGGCACGTCGGCAACCGCGGCCGCGACGGCGCGCACGTGGTCCGGCGTCGTGCCGCAGCAACCACCCACCACGTTCACGAATCCGCTCTCGGCGAACTCGCGCAGGAGACGCGCCGTCGTGTCGGGCGCTTCGTCGTAGCCGCCGAACGCGTTGGGCAGGCCGGCGTTCGGGTAGCAGGTGACCCAGCACTCGGCGAGCGCGGCCAGCTCGGCGAGGTACGGGCGCATCTGGGCGGCGCCGAGCGCGCAGTTGATGCCGACGGAGAGCGGCTTTGCGTGCGCGACCGAGACGTAGAACGCGTCGATCGTCTGCCCCGAGAGTGTGCGCCCGCTCCGGTCGGTGACGGTCACCGAGATCATGATCGGGAGGCGGATGCCGCGCGCCTCGAACAGCTCGTCGATCGCCACCAGGCAGGCCTTGGCGTTGAGCGTGTCGAAGATGGTCTCGACGAGGAGCGCGTCGACGCCGCCGTCGACGAGCGCGGCGACCTGCTCGGCGTAGGCGGCTTTCATCTGGTCGAAGGTGACGGCGCGGAAAGCGGGGTCGTTCACGTCGGGGGAGATGGAGAGCGTGCGGTTCGTCGGGCCGATCGCGCCCGCGACGAAGCGCGGGCGGTCGGGCGTGCGCGCGGTCCAGCGGTCGGCGGCCGCGCACGCCAGGCGGGCGGCGGCGAGATTGAGGTCGCGGACGTGGGCTTCGAGGCCGTAGTCGGCCTGCGCGATGGCGGTCGAGTTGAAGGTGTTGGTTTCGATGATGTCGGCGCCGGCGTCGAGGTACTCCTCGTGGATGGCGGTCACGACCTCGGGGCGCGTGAGCACGAGGACGTCGTGGTCGCCGCGGAGGTCCAGCCCGTGGTCGCGGAAGGGCTCGCCGCGGTAGTCGGCTTCGACCAGCTTCTGACGCTGGATCATCGTCCCCATGGCGCCATCGAGGATGAGGATGCGGCGGGCGAGCAGCGCGTCGAGCGTCGGCATGATCGAGGCCCCTCCCCTCATTTCCCCCGCCGTGCGAACGCCGTGACGACGGTGAAGTTGGGCTCCCGCTTCTCGCGCGACGTCACCTCGCACTGGTCGACCGTGAACCCGGCCTGGACGAGGAGCCGCCGCAGCGCCGCGGGCTTGAAGCCGGCGTGGACGTGGCCGTAGGCGGCGGTGACCTCCTCGTGCGCGTGCGCGTCGAGCGTGACGAGGGTGAGCTAGCCCCCGCGCCGCAGCACGCGCGCGACCTCGGCGAGCGCCCGGGACGGCTTCGGACAGAGCGTCAGAACGTTGAAGAGGAGCACGTGGTCGAAGCTCCGGTCGGCGGCCGGCAGGCGCTCGACGTCGCCGAGCGCGAAGCGCACGTTCGGGAGCCCGGCCAGCCGGGCGCGCGCGGCGGCGAGCATCTTCGGGTTGCGGTCGAGGCAGGTCACGGTCCTGGCTCGTGACGCGATCAACTGGGCGATGGTGCCGTCGCCCGAGCCCGCGTCGAGCACGTCACCCAGCCGCACGAGGCCGACGAACGCCCGCGCCGTCGCTTCCCAGGTCCGGCCCGGGGAGTAGTGCCGCTCCATCTGTCCGGCGAGCGCGTCCGGCCAACCCGCCGCGCGCTCGCGGGCGCGGAGCAGCGCTTCGCAGCGCGCGCGGTCGGCGCGCAGCACGGCGTCGTCGAGCGCGCCGGCAAGGAGCTTCCAGACCTCGCGCGCCTCCGCCGGCATGGCGCCGTCGTTGAAGGCGTAGACGGTGGACGCGCCGTTCTTCCGGTCGCGCAGCACCCCGGCCTCCTTCAGCTTCCCGAGGTGGGTCGAGACCCGCGACTGCGCCAGGTCGGTGACCGCCATGAGCTCGGCGACGGTCAGCTCCTGCCGCGCGAGCAGCGCCGTCAGCCGCACCCGGGTGGGATCGCCGAAGACGTGAAAGACGTCCAGAGTGGCATCCAAAGCCGACATATCAAACCATCACGATGATCGGATATGCCACGCCACCCCACCCCCAGTCAAGCCGTCGGGAGACCGCCGTTGCGAAGACCGACGCGGCGTCCCGGACGGGTCCCGGTCCGCCGGGGACCCCCGAGCGGCGCATGTGAGGCGGCGCCACCCGCGCGCAACACCCGCGCGCCCCCAGCGCCGCCGAACCCTAAGCCGAGCGGGGGTCCCCGGCGGACCGGGACCCGCGCACGCGACCTCCGGTCTTCAGCGCCGACCCGACGCCCTCACGACGACTTGCACTTCAAGACCTTGCCGGCGTTCTTCATCGTGCAGGTGAGCACCGCCGTCGCGCAGTCGTCGCCGCTCCGCAGCGTCTGGCGCACCCGTATCGTGCCGCTCGTGTCGAGCGGAATGGCGACGTTGCGGCCGTCGAGGTTGTCGCGGACCTTATTCAGGTTCTGGTTCAGCGACGCTTTGTGCCAGCCGAGCGCGTTCGGAACGTTGGCCAGCTTGGAGAGGAAGAGCCAGCGCGGCCGTGGCGGCAGCGCCTTCTGCACGAAGGCGCCCGGGGTCACGCGAGCGCTGTAGAGCGGAGTCGGGCTCGAGCCCTGCCCGAAGACGATCTTCACCTGCTCGGAGTCGGGGTCGATCGAGGCGCCGTTGGGGAGGTTGAAGTCGCCGTTCGTCTTCCAGCGGTCGAAGCCCGGGCCGACGACGGCCGGCGTGTCGGTGAAGCTCGCGCTCTTGACGAAGGCCTGGATAACGTTCGGCCCGAACAGGCCCTCGCAGCCGAGGATCGGGATGCCGCCGGGGTTGTTGACGCAGCTGTTGTTGCAGAGATCGTCGGGGATGGCGTTCCCGTCGTCGCACTGCTCGTCGCCCTCCGGGACGGCGTTGCCGCAGCAGCCCTGCCCCGCCGGGCACTGGGCGGCGGTCTGACACGGGTCGCCGCTGCCGGTGCACTTCCCGATGATCTTGCAGTCGGCGGTGCACGGGACGCCGGGCATGCCGTTCACACCGTCGCCCAGGTCGCACTTCTCGCCGGGCACGTTGACCGCGCCGTCGCCGCAGCGGCCGGGGATGATGGCCACCGCCTGGATCGTCTCGCCGTCGAGCCCCGCGCCGCCCGTCGCCGCGGCGCCGTCGAAGTAGAGGTCGACCGTGCCGACGGGCGCCGCGCCGAAGGTACCGACGTAGCGCAGCAGGTCGCGCGGCGGGTCGTGAGCCGGCAGGTTGGCCGAGGTGCTGGCGCGGAAGAGCATCGTCGTCGGGTTCAGCAGCTCGAAGGCGAACAGGTTGCCGGTGAAGCTGCCGGCCCCGCCGCCGTTGACGTTGCTCGAATCGAAGAACATCGAGTACTGGCAGGCCGTGATCGAGCCGCCCACGCTGTGGGCCGTGGGGTGACAGCGGATGATGTCCTCGTTGGCGAACGGCATGCCGCCGAGCGTGCCGGCGGCGGAGAGCGAGAGGAGCACGTCGCAGCTCGGGGGCTCACTCTTCTCGCACGTGCCGTCGGTGAGCACGGCGACGGCGTCCCAGACGCGCGCGTCGCTCGCGCCCTTGACGGCGTCGCCGTCGAGGTAGAGCCGCCACTCGCCGCTCGTGTACGGCGGGTTGAGCGGGTCGAGGGGGATGAAGCGCGCCAGATCCTTCGCCTTGACGGCCGAGATGTCGGGGATGGAGTTGTCGAGCGACGCTTCGAGGACGAGGCTGCCGTCGGGCAGGATGTCGAGGGCGCGCACCGAGGAGTTCAGACCCGCCGCACTGCCGTCGAAGAAGAGGCTCCAGTCGCAGTGCGTGTTCTCGAAGCCGGTCGAGGTGAGATCGCAGAGCGCCAGGTCCTCGTTCTCGATCGTCACCGAGCCGAGGACGGCGTGGCTGGCGGTCGAGAGGACCAGCTTGCCCTGCGCCGAGACGCTGCCTGCCGAGCAGGCGAGAACGGCGGCGACGACCAGCGGAGCTGCCGAGCGCGACGTACACCTCATGGGATCCTCCCGATGTTCGGTATGTTCCCAGGAGTCGCCCGGCAGCGCTCTTCCTGTCAAGCGGAAACGCTAGGGAGGCTGACGGCTGCTCGAGTCGAAGCTGAATCTGGCGCAGAAGGGCGGCCGGGATGTCGCCATCCCGGCCGCCACGATGCTCACTGGCAGCCGCCTGCGTCGCCGTCGTCCAAGAAACCCGCGGTGTTGAAAATGACGTTGGGGGACGAGACGGGCAGGCAGTACTTGAGGGCGCCGCCCCATGGGCCGGCCACACGCGCGCAGCCCGCGCTGGTGCGGCAGCTCCCGCAGATGCCGTTGGCGTTACACGTGCTCGCATGCCCGGAGTGACCGCTGGTCGTGCAGTCGTTGCGATGCACGATCACGCCGCCCACCTTGACGAAGTCCTTGCACGGCGTGCCGGCGGGCTTCTTGGGATACGAGTTCGGGCCCTTGCAACCCTTCACCTCACAGCGATTGTAGGTGCAGGGGTTCTCGTCGTCCATGCACGGCGGCGACCCCTGGTACGGCGTGCAACGCCCCGACACGCAACGCGATGCTGAACCGGACGCAGCACAGGTGCCGGGCGGCGTCGCGCACGGAGTTCCGTCGGGCACGTCGTCGTTCGAGCAGCTGTAGCAGTACTGGTTTATGCTGTCCCCATTGTCGTAGGTGCACGGGTTGGCGTCGTAGCAGGCGTCTGCGCAGGGGTCGTCGCCGGCCAAAAGGGTCCGGGGCGTTCCCAGCGCGACCGCGAACGAGAGCATCGCGAGCATACCAACCGCGCCCGTCGCTGCCCGTCGCAGTCTTCGCATCCTGTATCGTGTCATGTGGCGCTCCCTCCTTGAGCGCCGAGTACCGTCGCGGACGGCACGTGACAAGGAGAATGTGTCGGCGGCCGCCGAGATAGTGTGCCGTAGTGTACGACTACGTAGGTATCTCTCGTTACTGAAACCCGACGAATCCAGTAGAAGGAAGACCGGAAGTGTGGGTCGTGGAGCCCGTGACGCCGGCGGTGAGTGACCAGGCGGCGAGCTCAACGATGCGCTTCCTCATCACCCGACCTGCGGCCACGAAGCGGCTCGCCGAGCGCCGCCGGGTGCTAGACGTCGATCTCCGCCGCGTCCACCCGCGGCGCGCGCTCCATGATGAACTCGAAGCGCGGCGCGACATCCCGGCCCATCAAGGTCTGGATGGCCTGCTCGGTGGCGCCGGCGTCCTTGATCGCCACGCGCAAGAGCGAGCGGCGCTCCGGGTCGAGCGTCGTCTCCTTCAGCGTCCCGGGGTTCATCTCGCCGAGGCCCTTGAAGCGCGTCACCTGCACCTTGGGGCCGTGGCCGTTGCGTCCGGCGAGGAGACGGTCCCTCTCCGCGTCGTCGCGCGCCCACTGGACCTGCTTCCCCACCTCGATGCGGTAGAGCGGCGGCTGCGCGATGTAGACGTAGCCCTGGCGGATCAGCTCCGGGAGGTGGCGATAGAAGAAGGTGAGCAGCAGCGTGCAGATGTGGTTGCCGTCGGAGTCGGCGTCCATGAGGAGGCATATCTTGTGGTAGCGGAGCTTCTTGACGTCGAGCTCCTTCCCCGCGCCGCAGCCGAGCGCCGACACGAGGTCGGACAACTCTTTGTTGCCGAGGATCTTGGACGTCGACGCCTGCTCGGTGTTGAGCACCTTGCCGCGGAGCGGGAGGATCGCCTGGAAGGCGCGGTCGCGACCCTGCTTGGCGGAGCCGCCGGCGGAGTCGCCCTCGACGATGAACAGCTCGCACTCGCTCGGATCCGTCGACGTGCAGTCGGCGAGCTTGCCGGGGAGGTTCAAGCGATGCGAGACGGCGCTCTTCCGCTGCACCTGCTCGGCAGCGGCGCGTGAGGCCGTGCGCGCGCGCGCGGCGAGGACGACGCGGTTGGCGATCGCGTCGCCCACGGTGCGGTTGGCGTTGAGCGCGTTCTCGAGCGCGGTGCGCACGATGCCGTCGATGAGCGGTGTCACCTCGGCGTTGTTGAGCCGCTCCTTCGTCTGGCCCTGGAACTGCGGCTGCGGGATCTTGATGGCGAGCACGCCGACGAGACCCTCACGCGCGTCCTCGGCGGTGATGGTCACGCCGCGCGGCAGGAGGTTGTGGACGGTGAGGTAGTTGCGCACCGCCTTCACCAGCCCGCCCTTGAGCCCGTTCTCGTGCGCGCCGCCGGCCGTGGTGGGGATGCTGTTCACGTAGGAGAAGACGCGCTCGGTCGTGTCCTCGGTCCAGGCGAGCGCGCACTCGAGGTGGAGGCCGTCTTGCTCCTTCGCGATCGTGAACACCTCGCCCGCGAGCGGCGACTTGCCGCCCTCGGCCACGATCTTGGCGAGGAACGCGCGCAGCCCGTCCTCGTAGCGGTAGACGGCCTTCGTGTCCGCCTTCTCGTCGTGGAACTCGACCGTGAGCCCGCCGTGGAGGTACGCCTTCGCCTCCAAGCGCTCGGCGATCTCCTTGGCGTCGAAGCGGATGCTCGGGAAGATCTTCGTATCCGGGCGGAAGAACATGGTCGTGCCGCTGCCGCGCGCCGGCCCGAGCTTCTTCAGCGGGGAGACGACCTTCCCGCGCGAGAACTTCTGCTCCCACTCCGCGCCGTCGCGCCGCACATGGACGACGAGCGTCTCGGAGAGCGCGGTCACGACGGACGCCCCGACGCCGTGGAGCCCGCCCGAATGGTAGTAGTTCTTCGCCTCGAACTTGCCGCCCGCGTGGAGCGTGGTGAGGATCAGCTCGAGCGCCGGCTTCTTGTACTGCGCGTGGCGGTCCACCGGGATGCCGCGACCGTTGTCGGCGACGGTGCACGACGCGCCGTCGGCGTGCAGCGTGACCGTGATCCTGTCGGCGTGGCCGTTCATCGCCTCGTCGACCGAGTTGTCGACGATCTCCCAGACGAGGTGGTGCAGCCCCGCCGAGTCGACGCCGCCGATGTACATGCCCGG
Organism: Binatia bacterium; assembly: GCA_041496545.1. GTDB lineage: Bacteria > Desulfobacterota > Binatia > DP-6 > DP-6 > DASRHG01. The sequence continues at coordinate 20,812 of JBGQET010000056.1, forward strand.
CCGGCGGCGGACCGGCTCGAGCCCCTCGAGCACCAGGATGTCCTTCGCGGTGTACGTCGCGGCCATCGCCCTACCCCTCCACTGCCGGCCGGCGGAGCGCCGCCACGCCGCCGCGCTTGACGACCCGCTGCCCCGAGCCGGCTCGCCGCCCCGCGGGGACCTCGTCGAGATCGAACTTCCGCTCGTGCCCGTCGCCCGTCAGGACGACGAACTCCGCCCCCTTCGGCAGCGCGAGCGCGCCCACGACGCGCGCCTGCTTCCCCTTCTCCGGGCGCATCAGGATGACGCCCCGGCCCGGGCCCGAGAGCTCCGTCACCTCCTCGAGCGCGAAGCGGAGCATCTTGCCGCGGTCGGTGGCGACGACGACGACGGGGCCGAGCACCGGCTCGACCGACACGATCTCGTCGCCCTCGGCGACGCGCGCGAGGCGGCGGCCGGCGCGCGTGGTGTCGGTGAAGTCGGGCGCGGCGCGGAAGCCGTAGCCGCGCGCGGTCGCGACGAGGACCGCCGGTGTCCACGCCGTCTCGCCGGCGATCCCGGGGAGCGCCGCCTGCTCGGCCGCCGGTGCCGCATCCGGCTCGCAGAGCAGTCGCGCGACGACGACGCGCTCGCCGTCGCCGAACTTGAGGAGCGACTGCACCGGCTCCCCGTAGCCCGTCGTCGCCGGCACCTCGGCGACGCGCAGCACGTACATCGTGCCGCGGCTCGAGAAGAGGACGAGACGGTCGCGGGTCGTCCCCGAAAGCAGCGCGGCGAGCGCGTCGCCCTCGCGGAGCCGCGTCGACGCCGGGTCTTTCACCTGGCCCACGCGCTTGAGCCACCCGTCGCGCGAGAGGACGACCGTCGCGTCCTCGTGCACGATGTAGGCCTCGGGGTCGTAGGAGAGCTCTTCCTTGGGGCCGGCGAGGTGCGTGCGGCGCTCGTCGCCGTACTTCACACCCAGCGCGACCAGCTCCTCGCGGATGAGCTTCCAGCGCTCCTTCGGGCGGGCGAGGAGCGCCTCGATGTCCTTCAACCGCTTCTTCCTCTCGGCGCGCTCGGCGCGGATCTTCTCGATCTCCAGGCGCGCGAGCTGGTAGAGGCGGATCTCGAGGATGGCGTCGGCTTGCACCTGGTCGAGCTTGAAGGCGGCCATGAGCTGCGTGGCGGCGTCGGCGCGCGACTCGGCCTTGCGGATGATGCGGATGGCGCGGTCGAGGTCGTCGTGGATTCTGGCGAGCGCGTCGAGGATGTGCAGGCGCGCTTCGAGCTGGCGCTTCTCGTGCTCGAGCCGGCGGGTGACGACGAGGAGGCGGAAGTCGAGGAAGTGGCGGCAGAGGTCGCGCAGCGTGACGCGCGCCGGCTGGCCGACGGCCGGGTTCGCGGTCGGCAGGAGGCACGTCAGGTTGACGTTGAAGTTGGTCTGCAGCGGCGTGTGCTTGTAGAGGTAGGCCATCGCGGCGTCGGGGCTGGCGTCGGCCTTGAGCTCCAGCACGATGCGGACGTCGTCGGTGGACTCGTCGCGCACGTCGACGATCAGCGGGAGCTTGCGCGAGACGACCTGGTTCGCGATCTGCTCGACCAGCTCGGATTTGTTGACCGTGTAGGGGATCGAGGTGACGACGATCTGCCGCTTGCCGCGCACCTTCGACTCGACCGTGTACTCGCCGCGCAGCCGGACGGCGCCCTGCCCCTGCTCGTAGATGTCGCGCAGCTCCTTCTTGGAGTTCAGGATCTCGCCGCCGGTCGGGAAGTCGGGGCCGCGGACGTGCTTGAGCAGCCCCTTCACGTCGAGATCCGGCTCGTCGATCATCGCCACCAGCGCCGCCACCACCTCGGCCAGGTTGTGGGGCGGGATGTTGGTGGCCATGCCGACCGCGATCCCCGTCGAGCCGTTCATCAGGAGCTGCGGGATCGCGCTCGGCAGCACGATCGGCTCCTCCAGCGTCGCGTCGTAGTTGACTCGGAGGGGGACGGTCTCGGCGCCGAGGTCGTGCAGCATCTCCTCGGCGAGCGCCGTGAGCCGCGCCTCCGTGTAGCGCATGGCCGCCGCGCGGTCGCCGTCGAGCGAGCCGAAGTTGCCCTCCCCCTGGACAAGCGGGTAGCGCAGCGCGAACGGCTGCGCCATGCGGACCATCGCCTCGTACGCGGCGAGGTCGCCGTGCGGGTGATACTTGCCGAGCACGTCGCCGACGATCGCCGCCGACTTCCGCGGCCGCGCCCCCGCCGTCAGGTGGAGGTTCTGGAACATGGCGTAGAGGATGCGACGCTGGACGGGCTTCAACCCGTCGCGCACGTCGGGCAGCGCGCGCGAGGTGATGACGGAGAGCGCGTAGCTCAGGTAGCGCTCCTCGGCGGCTTCGCGGAGATCTGTTTCGATCAGTGGTGCGGCGTGACCCATCGTCCTCCTCCCCACCCCCCGTGAACCGGGCGCATCTTAGCAGCCTCGCCGGGGAAGGCGAGCGCTGACGCGGCGTGCGCGCACGGGCGCCGGGACGCCCGTCAGCCGTGCAACGACGCTGTGCGATCTGCCACCCACCGGAGGGAGCAGTTACCGGATGGGACGGGGTGGCACCCTCCTTGCTTCGTCGAAGGTCGTGCAGTCGGGAGACCGGACATGGTGATCGAGGTGCTGCTCGTCGCCGACGACGAGAACGCCGGCACGACGACCGTGTCGACGACCATCGCGATCAACACGACCGACCCCGGCTGGCCGGCCCGGATCGTCGAGACCGTGACGCTCCAGGCTCAGGAGGGCGCCCGACGCCTGCGCGACCAACTGGCCGAGCAGCGGGCGATTCCGCTGAACGCGACCGAAGCGGCCTTCGTGCCGCTCGCGGCCGTCGTCCCCGCCGCCGAGGTCGGGCGCTAGCCTCCTGCTGGCCGCACCGGGCTCGGAAAGATGCCGGGTCCGGTGCGGCTCACGAGGCTCGGCGCGCTTGCGCGACGTGGTGTGCGTCCCACACCGCCCAGCACCAGAGCGCGAGCAGCACGACGAGATACGCCGTGAGCTTCGAGAGCGACACGGCGAGCAGCGGCTGGCCGAGCGCCTCGACCGTCATGCGCCCGCTGAGCCAGGTGGTCGCGACGAGCAAGACGACGCCCTTCACCCAGCTCCGGTTGTAGAGCTGGCCGAGTCCCGGCACCACGAGCGACAGCAGGACCGGCAGCGACCAGCGCGACATCCGTTGCCTCCCCCGCCACCATGCCGCGCGGCGGCCGGAGTCTCAACCGGTCACGCCGCCGGACGCCGGGCGTTGCGCACGTTCTCGAGCTGCCACTTCGCCAGGGTGAGGACGTCGCCGAAGCTCTCGCCGAGCTTGCGCACCACCGACGCCTCGAACCCCGAGTGCATCTTGCAGTTGTGGCAGCGCGGATCCCGGCGGCTCTCCCAGTAGTCCCAGTCGACGCCGCCGAAGAAGTCCTTCCAGCTCCCGTAGTACTTGTCCTCGATGAGATAGCAGGGGCCCTTCCAGCCCTTGGGGCCGTAGGTCGGGTTGCCCCACGGCGTGCACGGGTACTCGCGCAGCCCGGCGGCGAACTGGAGGAAGAGCGGCGTGGACGAGATCTTCCGGTAGCGCTTCGTGAGCTCGACGATACGCTGGAACTTGGCGTGGATCTCGTCGCGGAAGAGGAAGTGGTCGTCGCCCTCGATCGCCTCGTAGTGGTAACCGGGCGAGAGGAGGATGCCGTCGACGTCGAGCCCGGTGAGGAAGGCGCACATCTCCTCGATCTCCTCGACGGACGTCTCGCGGTAGACCGTGGTGTTGGTGCAGACGTAGTAGCCGAGCCGCTTCCCTTCCCGGATCATCTCGACGGCCTTGTCCCAGACACCGGCGCGGTCGACGACGAAGTCGTGCGTCTTCTGCATGCCGTCGAGGTGGACGTTGATCGACAGCCGGCGGCTCGGCTTCGCCTTCTTGTAGAAGCGGTCGAGCAGGATGGCGTTGGTGCACATGATGACGTGCTTGCGGCGCGCGATGATGCCCTCCACCAGCTCGACGACCTCCGGGTAGACGGTGGGCTCGCCGCCGCAGACGGAGACGACCGGGGCGCCGCACGCATCCACCGCCTCGAAGCACTGCGAGAGCGACAAGCGGTCGCGGAGGTCGCCCGACCAGCGCTCGGGCGAGCACCCGATGCACGAGAGATTGCAGGTGTGGAGCGGCTCGAGCATGAGCACGACCGGGACGCGAGCGTTCCCCGCCCACCAGTTCTTCGCCTGCCACTTCATCATGTCGGTCGCGATGTGCAACGGGAACCGCATTTCGTCTCCTCTCTCTCAGCGCGCCAGTGCGAACGCGGCCGCGGACGTCGCACCACGCAAGCGCGCCACGGCGGCGGCGAGCCGCTGCTCGGCGAGCCGCGTCTGTCGCGCCAGCCGGGCGGCGACGGGCCAGAGCCACGGGCGTGGGCCGAGCGTCGCGAGCGCACGGCCGGTCTGAATCTCCCCGCTCGAACCGTCGACGAGGCCGGGCGCGAACGGAAGCTCGTCGTCCACCGCGTCGACGACGACGCGGAGCGCGGCGAACGGGATGCCGCGGACGCGGGCCGCGCGCGCGACGGCGCCGCTCTCCATGTCGACTGCGAGCGCGCCGGTCCGTCCCGCGGCGGCCTTGGCGACGCCGGTGGCGAGCACGACGGGGCTCGCGACGATGCCGCCGACCCGGGCCCCGAGCGCGCCCAGCCAGTCGGCGTCGGCGGGAAGGCGCTCGATCGCGGCGCCCGCGGCGTCGACGAGCGTCACGCCGTCGGCCACGACGAGGTCGCCGACGCGCACCCTGGCGTCGAGCGCACCCGCGCACCCGCAGGCGAGGAAGCGGCGCGCGGGCGGGGCGTCGGCGGCGGCGCGCGCCGCCCGCTCGAGGCCGACGCCCGTCTGCACCACGAGGCACGACGCGCCGTCGGCGAGCCTCGCCCGCCACGTCCGCGGGCGGCCGCCCGGCTCGACGCCGGTGAGCGCCCCGGTGACCGCGCGGCGCTCCCAGCCGAGGGCCGTGAAGATCGTGACGTCGAACATGCGACTGACCGAGTGGCGGGTACTACAAACCGATCGGTCAGGCAACTCGGCCCGCGGCCATCTCCTGGCGTCGCAGGCGCTCGGGGCGCACTCCCTCCGTGCGCCGCGGCGTCTCGACTCCCGCCAGCTTGCGCAGCTCCTCGAAGCCGGCGGCGAGCAGCGCGCGGAAGCGCTCCACGTCGGGGACGAGCGCGGGGTCGGCCGTCAAGCCGATGGTGAGCGCGTCGGCGTAGGAGAGGATGGCGAAGGCGAGCCCGATCCCCTGCGCGAGCGGCACCAGCGGCACGAGCATCTCGAGCCGCTTGCCCTGCACGTAGAGCGAGACCGGCGGTCCGGGGATGTTGGTGCACACCGTGTTGATCGGCGCCGCCTGGACCTGAAGCCAGCCGAGCGGCTTCTGGAGGAAGGGTGGCAGCAGCTCCATCAGGTCGATGAGCCGGGTCATCTGCGCCGTCTCACCGCCCTGCTTGAGCAGCGTCATCGCGGTGCGGATCTGACGGAGGCGCTCGAGCGGGTCGAAGATGCCGACCGGCAGCGGGGCGACCATCATCGACACCCGGTTGCCGAGCTTCAGGTGCTCGTGCGCGGCGCGCACGTTGACCGGGCACATGGCGCGCAGCTCCATGCGGTCGGGGTTGAGCCCGCGGATCTCGAGGTAGGCGCGGAGCGCGCTCGTGATCGTGGCCAGCACGACGTCGTTCACCGTACCGCCCAGACGGTTCTTGATGGCCTTCACCTCGTTCAGGGAGAAGGTGGCCCAGGCGACTTGCCGGAGCACGCTCACGTGCCCGTTGAAGGGCGTCGGCGGCGGGCTCGAGAGCGCGAGCCGGAGCGCCGCGGCGACCGCGCTCGCCGCCTCGCGCAGCTCGGCGACCGCCGCGCCCGGCCGGCGGACGAGGTCGAGCAGCTGCCGCGCGCGCTTCACGCCCAGCCGGACGGTCTCCTCGACGGCGCGCGCGAGCTGCGCCCCCGGCGACGGCAGCGGCGGCGGCTCGGGCAGCGAGCCGGGCTCGACCGGGAGCGGCTTCGGCGTGACGTCGAACATCACCTGGAGGAGCTGCACGCCGCTCACCCCGTCGATCATCGCGTGGTGGACCTTCGCGAAGAGGACGGAGCGGTCGCCGCGGTAGCCGTCGATCTGGTGCAGCTCCCAGAGCGGGCGGTCGCGACGGAGCGGCTCGCCGAAGAGGCGGCCGACGAGCTTCACGAGCTGTGCGTCGTCGCCGGGCGGACGGAGCGCGTGCCGGAGGACGTGGTTGCGGATGTGGTAGCGCGGGTCCGGCTCCCAGGTGGGGTTGGCGACGTTCAGCGGCACCGGCACGACGCGCTCGGTGTAGCGCGGGATCAGGTGCATGCGCGCCGACAGGTCGCGCTTGAGCGTCTCGACGTCGATCTGTCCCTCGACGGTGTAGACGCCCGCCACGTGCAGCAGTTGCCCGGCGCGCTCGAGGTGGAAGAAGGCCGCGTCCAGCGCGGTCATGCGGCCCGTGGCCACGTCAGCTCCCCTCGAGGACGAAGGTGACCTGCACCGTCGCGCGGTACTCCGCGATCTTCCCGCTCTCGACGGCGGCGTTCTCCTTCAGCACCTCGATGCCGGTGATCCCGCGCAGCGTCCGGTTGGCCCGCTCGAGCGCGTTGCGCACGGCGTCCTCCCAGCTGTGCGGCGAGGCGCCGATGACCTGCGTGATGCGTGCGACCGCCATGCCGTGCTCCTACTCCAGGAGAAAGATGATCTTCATCTCGACCCGGTACTCCGTGATCTGCCCGCGCTCGACCTTGACGCGCTTGGCGAGCACCTCGAGACCCGTGATGTTCCGGAGCGTGCGCGCCGCGCGCGCGACGCCCTCCTCGACGGCCTCGCGGAAGCCTTCCGGGGAGGAGGCGATGATCTCCGTGACGCGCGCGACGGCCACCGCAGACTCGCGTACCAGACCTGCGCGCGACTTCGCAAGGCTAGGGCGTCCCCGGCGAGTCGAGCACCTCCGGCAGCCAGCGTTCGAGCGCGGCGGTGTCCCCCCGTGCGTGCGCGATGCGGATCAGCTCGCGGAGCGCCTCCCCGCGGGCCGCCGGGTCGGCGGTCGCGCGCTCGAGCGCCGCGCTGGCGCGGGGCAGGTCGTTCAGGCGGGCGTACGCGAGCCCGAGGTTGTAGTAGGCACGCGGGTACGCCGGGTCCCTAGCGACGCACGCCTCCAGCGCCGCGGCGGCCTCCGCCCACCGACCTTGCCCCCCGTAGAGGAGGGCCAGCGAGAAGGCCGCGGGCGGCCATCCCGGCGCTCGTTCGAGGGCGGCGCGGAGCTCCGTCTCGGCTGCGGCCGGGCGGCCGCTCTTGGCGAGCAGCAGCGCGAGGTTCTCGCGCGCCGGCAGGTAGAGCGGCCAGCGGCGGATCGCCGTCCGCAGCGCCGCCTCCGCGTCCGCGGTCCGACCGCGGGCGGCGAGGAACACCCCGCGGTTGAAGTTGGGCTCCGGCAGCTCCGCCGTCGGTTCCTCGGCCGCCAGCCACTCGCGCCCCGCGGCCTCGACCGCGGTGCGATCCGCGGCCGCGAGGCCGAGGGGATCGACGGCGCGCAGCGCGTAGCCGGCCTCGATGCGGACGAGCCGCACCGGGTCGCGCGTGGCGCGCACCAGCGCGCCACGCGCGCGGGCGTCCTCCACCGAAACCTCGCCGAGGCTCGCCGCCGCGCGCGCACGGACCAGCGGGCTCGCGTCACCGCCCGCCGCGAGGAGCCCCGCTGTGACCTCGGCGTTCGTCGTCCACGCGCCGAGCAGGCGCGCCGCGCTCGCGCGGCGCACGACGTCGGCGTCGCTCGCGAG
>JBGQET010000057.1:0-28555 GCA_041496545.1 Binatia bacterium
GGATGGCTCCGGATTCCACCAGATGGCGCAGGACCTCGCCGACGAAGAAGGGGTTGCCCTCCGTCTCGGCGTGAAGGGCGCGTGCAAATTCCCGCCCGGCCGCGTCGGTGGCTTGTCCCGAGGCGCCCTCGACGAACGCCACGACGCCCGCTTCGTCCAGGCCCCGCAGCTCGATGCGCTCGACGCCCGCGTCGCGGCGCATGTCGCTCACGATCTCCGGCAGCGGATGCTCGCGGTCGACGTCGGTGTCTCGGTGCGTCGCGAACACGAACAGGCGGGCCGCCCCGACCGTGCGGGATACGTGGCGGAGGAGGAGCAGCGTCGGCTTCGATGCCCAGTGGAGGTCGTCGAGAACGAGCAGCACGGGGCAGTAGGCGGCGGCGCGCTCGAGCCAGGTGGCGATCGCGTCGAAGAGGCGATAGCGCTCGGTCTCCGCGTCGGAGCGAAGGGGCGGGTCGAGGCCCGGCAGGCGCTTCGCCAGCTCCGGTACGATGCGTACGAGCTCCTCGGGATAGCGGCCGAGCAGGATCCGAAGGTCGCCGGCAGGCGAATGGTCGATGAAATAGCGGAGCGCCTCGACGAACGGCTGGAACGGCACTCCCATCTCTTCGTCGCAGCGGCCGTAGAGGACGGTCGCGTCCGCGGCGTACGCGCGGCGCGCGAGCTCGGCCGCGAGGCGGGTCTTGCCGATACCCGGCTCGCCCGAGAGGAGCACGACGCGCCGCTGGCCGGACCGCGCCTCCTCCCAGAGCGCCTGCAAAGTGGCCAGCTCGGCTTCGCGACCGGCCAGGGCGAACTGCGGGTCGCTCGCCAGCAGCGAGGGGAGCGGCACGGTCCTCGGCAACGGCACCCACGAGACGGCGCACGTCGGGACCGGATCGGGCAGTCCCTTGAGCGCGAGTGCGCCGACCGACTCGAATGCATGGCCGCCTCGCCCGCGCGCGAGCGCCCGCACGAGGTCGGCGACGAGGATCTGGCCGCCGCGGGCCGCGGCGCAGAGTCGCGCCGCCTCGATGACGGGCGTGCCGAAGTAGTCGCCGTTGTCCCAGGTGATGTCGCCAACGCTGATGCCGACACGAACGGCGAGCTGCGGCGCGTCGGCGCGCGCGTTGTGCCGGTCGATCGCCTGCTGGATCGTCACCGCGGCGGACACCGCGTCCGCCGCGCCGGCGAAGGTCGCCATGAGCCCGTCGGCGAGGAGCGCGTCGTGCGTGCGGCGAAGCGTCTCGGCCGCGTCTTCCCCCAGGCGGGCGCGGAGCTCGGTCGACCCGACCAAGTCCGTGAAGAGGACGGTGGCAGTGCCCGAGCCCGGCCGCGCTCCCAGGGCCATGAGGCTCGCTGTCTACTCGGAGGGTGGTCTCGTTTGCAAGGATTTCACATCCGGAAGACGCCGTAGGTCGTCGCCGGGATCGGCGCGTTCAGCGCTGCCGCGATGGCGAGCCCGAGCGCGTCGCGGGTCTCGACCGGGTCGAGGATGCCGTCGTCCCAGAGGCGCGCGGTCGCGTAGTAGGGGCTGCCCTCCGCTTCGTACTTGGCGCGGGCGGGCGCGGTGAACGCCTCCTGGTCAGCGGCCGACATCGTCTCGCCCTTGGCCGCGAGCTGCTGGAGCTTCACGGTGAGGAGCGTCTGCGCCGCCTGCTCGCCGCCCATCACCCGCGCGAGGTGGGGGTAGGGGGGCCAAGGTGGTCGTCGCCGCCGACTTCGGCGGTTACGTCACCCGTCCCCCGGTTGTCGTTCCTACGGGCTCAACCAGTTCACCGACCGCAAGAACGCGATCGCCGACGCCGCCGGCGTGGACGCCGTCACCGTCCCGCCTGAAGACCGGCAGCCTCCAGGTGAGCGCCCAGGGCCGCCACGCCAAGCTCGCCGCGGCTTCGACCGGCGACCTCCCGCCTGACGCTCGCCTTCCGCGGCTCGGCCAGCGGCGCGCGCTGTGCGAGCACGTCGCAGCACTTCCGCACCGCCGGCAAGAACAACGAGCTGCGCTTCCCGTAGGCGCCAGCGAGCGAGAGACCCGCGGCGGAAGGCCGCGGCGGGGGTCAGTCGGCGTCGGGCTGGCGGCGTCCGCCGGCGCGCGCGCGTCGGATCTGGTCGACGAACTCGAGCACCCGGATGTGGCGCGCCCAGCTCTGCTCGGGCGTCGGCAGCGGCTCGGGGTCGCGGCGGTCCCTCTCCTCGTCCGCTCTCTCCACCATGCAGCGCAGGCTACGCCGCGGGGGGGCGAGTCGCAAGTGAAGCGGCGCGCCGGTTCGATTTGACGCCAGAACCGGACCCCTCTAGTGAAGCGGCCCGCCGGCTAGATTTGACGCCAGAACCGGACCCCTTCTAATGATGCGTGCCATGCGGCCGCGCAGCGTCGCCCCGGGGGTGGAGCTGTTCCCGGCGCGGACCCCCACCCTCCCCCCCGCCACCCACACCAACAGCTACGCCCTCGGCGTGCGCGAGGTCGTCCTGGTCGAGCCCGCCACGCCCTTCGACGACGAGCGCCGCGCCTGGCTCGAGTGGGCGCGCGGCATCGCGTCGTCCGGCCGCGCGCTCCGCGCCGTCTTCGTCACCCACCACCATCCCGACCACGTGGGCGGCGCCGCCTTCCTCGCCGGCGCGCTCGGGCTGCCGGTCTGGGCGCACCGCGAGACGGCGCGGCGGATCGACGACGGTCTCGTCACCCGGACGCTCGACGAGGGCGAACCGCTCGTGCTCGACGGCCCGCGCCCGCAGCGCTGGGACGTGCTGCACACGCCCGGCCACGCGCCGGGACACCTCTGCCTCCTCGACGCGGAGGCGGGCGTGCTCGTCTGCGGCGACATGGTGGCGAGCGTCGGCACCATCGTCATCGACCCGTTCGACGGCGACATGGCCGAGTACCTCCGGCAGCTCGGGCGCCTCGGCGCCCTCGGCGCGCGCCTCGCGCTGCCGGCGCACGGCGAGCCGATCGACGCGCCCGCCGACCTCTTCGCCCACTACGTCGCGCACCGGCTGATGCGCGAGGCGAAGGTCGCCGACGCGCTCACCCGGGCCGGCGCCGACGGCGCCGACCTCGACGCCCTCCTGCCCCGGGCGTACGACGACACGCCGCGGGCGCTCTGGCCGCTCGCCCGCTGGAGCCTCGAGGCACACCTCGTGAAGCTCGAGCGCGACGGCCGCGCACGGCGCGCGGCGCGCGGCTGGGCGCCCGCCGTGCGGCGGGGGGAGACGGCATGAGCACGACGGCCTGGCCGAGCCTGCCGCTCGCGGAATGGCAGGACACCTACGCGACGCTCCACATGTGGACCCAGATCGTCGGCAAGATCCGCCTCGCCCGCACGCCGGCGATGAACCACTGGTGGCAGGTGACGCTCTACGTGACCTCACGAGGGCTCACGACCTCGCCCATCCCCGACGGCTCGCGCACCTTCCAGATCGACTTCGACTTCATCGACCACCGGCTCGCGATCCAGGCGAGCGACGGCGGTACGCGTACCCTGCCGCTCGCGCCGCGCTCGGTGGCCGCCTTCTACCGCGCGCTGATGGCGGCGCTCGCCGAGCTCGGGATCGCGGCGCGCATCTGGCCGACGCCGGTCGAGATCGAGCGGCCGATCCGCTTCGACCAGGACGAGGAGCACCGGAGCTACGACCCCGAGTACGCGCGCCGCTGGTGGCAGATCCTGCTCGAGTCCGATCGGGTCATGAAGGCGTTCCGCGCCCGCTTCCTCGGCAAGGCGAGCCCGGTGCACTTCTTCTGGGGCGCTTTCGATCTCGCCGTCACGCGCTTCTCGGGCCGCAAAGCCCCGCCCCATCCGGGCGCGCCCAACGCGCCCCTCGGCATGGTGCGCGAGGCGTACTCGCACGAGGTGAGCAGCTGCGGGCTCTGGCCGGGCGGCGGGCCGGTCCCGGAGCCGATCTACTACGCGTACGCGTATCCCGAGCCGCCGGGGTTCAAGGAGCGCGCCGTTCACCCGGCCGAAGCCTTCTACAGCAAGGACCTCGGCGAGTTCGTCCTGCCCTACGAGGTCGTGCGGCGCTCGGCGTCGCCGGACGACACGCTGCTCGCCTTCCTCCAGAGCACGTACGAGGCGGCGGCCGATCTCGCCCGCTGGGACCGCGTCGGTCTCGAGCGGACGTGACCCGGCGCGCGCTTCTCGCTGGTCGCCGCTACGGGTTGACGCAGTTGCACTCGAGCGGACCGCTGGTGGCGAACCCGCTGCACACCTTCCCGGGCGGGCAGACGCCGGGGCCCGCGGGGCAGACGTTGGGACCGCACGGCGCGGCCGGCGCGAGGCACTCGCAGTCGCGGACGTCGAGGCTGAGCGCGGGGATGATGGTGCGCACCGCCTGGCACGTCTTGGTGCCGAGGCAGCTCCCGCCGCACGTCGGGTAGGCGCTCTCGCCGCACGCCGTCACCCCCGCGGGGTAGCAACTGCAGAAGCCCGAGGCGAGATCGCCGGCGCAATGGGAGCCGGCCGGGCACGTGCCGTTGCACTGCGGGAACATGAGGTTCGCGCACGGCGTCGCGATGGTGGTGGAGGTGGTCGTCGTGACGCTGACGGTGGTGGTCGTGGACGGGTTGAGCGGCAGGCAGTTGCACTCGACCGGCGCTTCGAAGCCGAAGGTGTCGCAGAACTGGCCCGACGGGCAGGCGCCGGGCTCCGCGCACTGGTTCGGGCCGCAGGGGACGGCGGGATCGACGCACAGGCAGACGGTGAACTGCTGCTGCACGTCGGCCAGCACCGTCGCCTGACACTTCCGGTTGCCGGCGCACACGCCGCCGCACTGCGGGAAGGCGCTCTCGCCGCACGCGGTCGCGCCCGCCGGCACGCAGCCGCAGGTGAGGACGCCGTTCGCGCCGTCGACGCAGCGCTCGGCGGGCGGGCAGCTCCCGCTGCACACCACCCCGAAGCCGTCGGCGCAGGGAGCCGCGGGCAGGGTGGTGGTCGTGACGGTCGTGGTCGGGGTCGTGGCGCAGCTGCCCGCAGCGCACGCGTCGCAGCAGCTCGGGACGCTCCCCACGCACGCGCTGCCCGTCTTCGGCGCGACGCACTTGCCGGCGTTCCGTTCGAGGTGGCAGCGCGTCTGCGCGTGGTTCGTCACGCAGCAGGTGACCGCGCCCGGGCGGCCGCAGATCGATTGCGCCGCGCAACGCATCACCGTCGACAAGCAGCGGCGCGGCAGGCTCGATGCCCCGACCCGCAGCAGCGCCGCCGTCCGCGCGCAGCGGAGGTACGTCGTGTGGTTGGCGGCGGCGGCGCAGTCGCAGGCGGCGGCGATCGCGGCGCGCGCCCCGGCGACGGCCGCAGCGTCGCCCGGCTGGTCGAGGCAGCCGGCGCCGGCGACGGGCGCCCAGGCGGCCAGCACCGCGAACGCGGCGACGAGGAGCCTCATGACGCCGCCTCCGTAGCGCCGGCCGCCCGCCGGCCGCAAGAGAGGGCGCGTCAGCCGCAACCCGTCGCCTGGCGCTCGCCCGGGCTCACCCACAGCTCGGCCGCCCGGGCGGGCAGCGCGAGGGCGAGCAGCAGCGTGGCGAACGTGAGCCGGCGTTGCATGCGCGGCTCGTAGCACGGCGGCCGCGACCGGTCACCACCGCCACCGCGACGCCCGTTGGAATGAGCCTCGCGCGTCCGTCACAATCGCCGGCGATGGCGAACGAGCGCAAGCGCGGCCGCGGGCTGGAGGTCGGCGCCCTCTCGGCGACGGTCGCCGCGAGCTACGTGGGCGGCGCGCTCCGCCGGCTCTTCCTTCCCGCCGACGCGCGCGAAGCGCACCGCGCCGAGACGCACCGGCGGAACGCGCAGCGCATCCTCGACGTCGCCGGGCGTCTCAAGGGCGGCGTCATGAAGGCGATGCAGCTCCTCTCCTACCAGGCGGAGGTGCTGCCCGAGGAGTACCTCGACATCCTGAGCGGCCTCCAGGACCAGGCGCCGCCCATGGGGCCCGAGCAGGCGCGGGCGCGGATCCAGGCGGAGCTCGGCAAGCCGCCGGAGGCGCTCTTCGCCCGCTTCGAGGCCGAGCCGGCGGCCGCGGCGTCGCTCGGCCAGGTGCACCGCGCCGAGCTGCGCGACGGCCGCACGGTCGCCGTCAAGGTGCAGTACCCGGGAATCGCCGAGGAGGTCGCCGCCGACCTGAGGCTGCTCCGGCGCTCGCTGGCCGCGCAGAAGGTCGCGGGCGCCGACCTCTTGCGCCAACCCGGCCTCGACCAGCGCCACCTCTACGACGACATCGCCGCCCGTCTCGGCGAGGAGCTGGACTACCGCCGTGAGGCCCTCCACCTGCGGGTCTTCGCCGAGATCTACCGCGGGCGGCGCGACGTCCGCGTGCCCGCGGTGGTGGACGAGCTCTCCGCCGGGCGTGTCCTCACCATGGAGTGGATCGACGGCTATCCGATCCGCGAGGTCATGAACGAGGGCGCGGACTACGCGCTCCGCGAGCGCACCGTGCGCACCCTCGACTGGATGTCGATGCAGGAGGTGCTCGGCGTCGGCTTCTCGCACAGCGACCCCCATCCGGGGAACTACCTCGTCACGACGGAGGGCATCGGCCTTCTCGACCTCGGTTGCGTCAAGGTCATCGACGACGTCCACCTCGCGCAGTTCCGCGACCAGGTGCGCGCGCTCCTCCGCGGCGACCGCGAGCTCCTCGTACGCACGCTCGAGGCCGTCGGGCAGATCTCACCCGGCGAAGATCCCGCCGCCGCGGTCGCCTTCACGGAGTTCGTCTACATGCCCCTCCTGAAGGACGAGCCGTGGGACGGGCGCGCGATGGACTTCCCAGCCGCGATGGCGAAGCGCATGGGCGCGCTCATTCGCGCGCGCACGCTCAACTTCCCGGTCGACACGGTCTTCCTGCTGCGGAAGTTCATCGGGCTCGCCGCGGTCTTCCGCGGCATGCGCGTCCACACCGTCAACTATCACCGCAGGTACACGGACTACCTCGAGCACGAGCTGGCGGCCGCCGACGCCCTCCGCCGCCGGCTCCTCGCCGAGTACCCGACGCTCGCTCCGGCGCCCCGGGCGTCGTAGTAGCACTCGCTACATAGTCTTATTCAGCAGTACGAGCACCCACGAGCGCAAGAAATCCTTGACGCCCGCTTCGTCGCTACCATAGCGTCGGCGCCATGGGCGCCGCTCTCTCGGCGACCGCCGCGGCCGCGCCGTTCCTCGGTCCGCGAGGCCGGCGTAACGAAGACGGGCTCGGCGCCGAGCGCGTCGCCGGCACGGTGTTCGTCGGTCGCGAGCGCGAGCTCGCGACGCTGAGCGCGGGTCTGGACGACGTCCTCGCTCGTCGCGGTCGGCTCGTCCTCGTCGTGGGGGAGCCCGGGATCGGCAAGACGAGCACGGTCGAGCGGCTCGCCGCCGCCGCCGCGGCGCGGGGATGCGAGGTCGCGTTCGGATGCGGCTACGAGGGTGACGGCGCACCGGCCTACTGGCCCTGGGTGCAGGTGATCCGGGCGTGCGTGGCGCGGCGCGACGCCGCCGAGCTCCGCGCGGAGATGGGAGCGGGGGCAGCGGACGTCGCCGAGCTCGTGCCCGCGGTGCGCGAGCAGCTCCCCGACCTCGAGCAGCCCCCTGCGCTCGCGCCCGAGCAGGCCCGCCTCCGCCTCTTCGAGAGCGTCCTCGGGTTCCTCGCGCGGGCCGCCGCGCGACGCCCGCTCGTCGTCGTGCTCGACGACCTCCACTGGGCCGATCGCTCCTCGCTCCTCCTGCTGGCGCGCCTGGCCGAGCAGCTCGAGGATCTCCCGCTCCTCCTGGTGGGAACGTACCGCGACGTCGAGGTCGGACCGCGACACCCGCTCGCCGACCTGCCCGCGTCCGAGCGACTGCGGCTCGGGGGCCTCGACGAGCGCGACGTGGCGCGCTTCATCACGCTCGCCACCGGGGTCACCGCTTCGGACACCCTCGTCGCGGCGCTCCGCCGGGAGACGGAGGGGAACCCGCTCTTCGTGACGGAAACCGTCCGTCTGATGGCGGCCGAGGGCCGCCTAGGCGCGGAGGGCGGCGACGGCCACGGGCCGGTCGGCGTCCCGCAGCGGGTGCGCGAGGTGATCGACCGCCGGATCGCGCGCCTGCCCGAGGAAGCCCGGCGCGTCCTCGGCATAGCGGCGGTCGTCGGGCGCGAGTTCCCGCTCGACGTCGTGCAGCGGGTGAGCGAGCTCGACCAGCGCGGGCTGGAGGCGCTGCTCGAGAAGCCGCTCGCGGCCAACATCGTGGTCGAAGTCGCCGGCACGCCCGACCGCTTGCGCTTCTCGCACGCCGTCGTCCGCGAGACCCTGTACGACGCGCTCTCGGCGTCCGAGCGGGTTCGACTGCACCGCCGCGTCGGCGAGGCGCTCGAGGCGCTCCACCCGGACGGTCACCTGGACGAGCTCGCCGACCACTTCTTCCGGAGCGTCGTGAACGGCGACGTGGCGCGGGCCGTCGCCTACTCGGTCGCCGCGGCCCGTCACGCCACCGCGCTGCTGGCGCACGAGCAGGCGGCCGGCCACTACGCGCGGGCGCTCGAGGCCCTCGACCTGACGGCGGGCGACGAGCAGCAACGCTGCGAGATCCTGCTCGCGCTGGGCGAGGCGCACGCCAGCGCCGGCGACACGCCGAAAGCGCGCGAGACCTTCCTGGAGGCCGCGGCGGCGGCGACACGGCTCGGGACCCCCGAGCAGCTCGCGCGCGCGGCGCTCGGGTTCGCCGGGCCGTACATGATGCTCGGGCTCGTCGAGCGCGACACCCTGCGACTCCTCCAGTCGGCGTTCGACGCACAACCGGCCGGGGACAGCGTGCTCCGGGCGCGACTGCTCGGCCGTCTCGCGGTCGAGCTCTGCTACAGCGACCAGGCGGAGCGGAAGGCGGCGCTCACGCGCGAGGCCGTGGCCATGGGCAAGCGGGTGGGCGACATCCCGACGCTGGTGTACGCGCTGGTCGCCACCCGTCACTGCCTGCCGCGCGGGGAGGACCTCGAGCAGCGTGTCGCCGAGCCGCTCGACCTCCTGCGCCGGGCCGAGGCGGCCGGTGCGCCCGAGTCCGCGCTCGACGCCCGCATGTGGCGCATCCTGGATCTCACCGAGCTCGGCGACATCCCCGCGGTGGACGCCGAGATCGAGCGTCTGGCGGAGGAGACGGAGGCGCTGCGCCACCCGGTCTTCCCCTACCGCGTCCTGTCGTACCGGGGGATGCGGGCGCAGATGGAGGGTCGCTTCGACGACGCCGAGCGCCTGGCCTTCGACCTCCTGGCGAAGGGCCGGCGAGTCTCGGAGCACAACGCGGTCACGGCGTTCGCCGCGCAAGCCGCGATGTTGCGGCGGGTGCGGGGCCCGCTCGAGCAGGTCATCCTCGTCATCGAGCGCTTCGCGGCGCAATACCCCTCGATGCGCATCTGGCAGGCGGTCCTCGTGCCGCTCTACGCCGAGGCCGGGCGGGAGGGCGACGCCCGGGCCACGCTCGATCGCCTGGCGGCCAACGACTTCGACGATCTGGGGGAGAGCTACTACTGGGTGTGTACCATCGCCTTTCTGGCCGAGGGGGCGGCGCTGCTCGGCGACGCCGCCCGCGCCGCCCGGCTCTACGACCTGCTCCTGCCCTACGCCGGGCGCAACGTCATGGTCGGCTTCGGCGCCGGCTGCTACGGCCCCGTGGCCCGCTACCTGGGCCTGGCCGCGACGGCCATGGGGCGCTGGGAGGCGGCGGAGCGGCACCTCGCCGACGCGCTCGACGCCGCGCTCCGCATGGGCGCGCGCCAGTTCGTCGTGCTCATCCGCCACGCGCAGGCTGCGATGCTGCTCGCGCGCCGGCGGCCGGGCGACGTCGCGCGAGCCCGCGCCCGCCTCGCCGACGCGCTCGGGCTGGCGCGCGAGCTGGGGATGCCGCTCGAGGTACAGCGGATGTCCGCGCTCGTCTGCGGCGCGGACCGTCCGGCGCGGGCGCCGGGATGCGCCGGGATGCGGTTCGAGCCCGAGGGCGACCACTGGATCCTCGGGCGTCCGGAGAGCCCCTTCCGGCTGAAGGACACGATCGGACTTCGCTGCCTCGCGCTGCTGCTGGCGCGGCCCTGCGTGGAGATCCAGGCCGTCGAGCTGCTGGAGCAGTCGTCGCTGCGGCGCGCGCCCAGCGCGGGCGCCGAGCGCGCGCGGATCAACGTCACGCGCACGATCCGCGACGCCGTGCGCCGCATCCGCGCGCACGACCGGGCGCTGGGCGAGCACCTGGTGCGCAGCATCCGCACCGGCGCACGCTGCGTGTACGCGCCGGTGGGAACCGAGCAGCCATGACGGCGAGGCCGGCGGCGGCCGAAGCGCGGAACGGGTCGCCGGGCGGCGGGACGTTCGTCGGCCGCGAGCGCGAGCTGGCCGCGCTGCACGTCGCGCTCGACGACGCGCTCGCCGGACGCGGACGGCTGGTGCTCGTGGTCGGCGAGCCGGGCATCGGCAAGACGCGGACGGTCGAGCACCTGGCCGCGGAAGCGGCGCGGCGCGGGTGCGAGGTGCTCGTCGGCCGCTGCTACGAGGGCGAGGGTGCGCCGGTCTTCTGGCCGTGGATCCAGGTGATCCGGAGCTACATCGAGGGCCGGGACGCCGACACGCTGCGCGCCGACGTCGGCCCGCAGGCGGCCGACGTGGCCGACGTCGTGCGCGAGCTGCGCGAGCGTCTCCCGGACCTTCCGACGTCGCCCGCGCTCGGGCCCGAGCAGGCACGCTTCCGCCTCTTCGAGAGCGTCACCACGCTGCTCCGGAACGCGGCGCGCCGCCGTCCCCTGGCGCTCGTGTTCGACGACCTCCACTGGGCCGACCGCGACTCGCTGATGCTGCTCTCATTCCTGGCGCAGGACATGCGCCAGGCACGGCTCCTCGTCCTCGGCACCTACCGCGACACGGAGGTGGGACGCTACCATCCCCTCGCCGAGACGCTCGGCGACCTCGCGCGCCACCCGGTGTACGAGCGCATTCGCCTGGGCGGGCTCGACGAGCGGGACGTCGCGCGCTTCCTCGAGCTCGCCACCGGGACCCACCCCCTGCCGGCGCTGGTGGCCGCGGCCTACCGCCAGACGGAGGGCAATCCGCTGTTCCTCGCCGAGCTCACGCGCTTGCTCGTCAGCGAGGGATCGCCCCGTCCCGAGCTGCTCTCCGGCCGTGTCGTCATCCCGCAGGGCGTGCGCGAGGTGATCGGCAGGCGCCTCGGCCGGCTCTCCCCGGAGTGCAGTCGCGTGCTCCTCGTCGCCGCGGTCGTCGGGCGCGAGTTCGACGTGAAGCTCGTCGAGCGCGTGCTGGGCCTGCCGGCCACGAAGCTGCTCGAGGTGCTCGAGGAGGCCGTCGCGCTGGGCATCGTCACCGAGGAGCGCGCCTCCGTCGGCCGCTATCGCTTCGCGCACGCGCTCATCCGGGAGACGCTGTACGACGCCATGCCGATCCCGCGCCGCGTCCACGTCCACGGCCAGATGGGCCGCGCGCTCGAGGCGCTCTACGCACGCCGCCTGGAATCCCATCTGGACGAGCTGGCGCATCACTTCTTCCAGAGCGCGGGCGAGCGGAACGTAGGCCGCGCCGTCGGGTACGCGATGCAGGCCGCACGCCGCGCGACCGCGCTGCACGCGCACGAGGAGGCCGCGGCGCACTACGGCCGCGCGCTCGAGGTGCTCGAGGTGGCGTCGTCGCCGGACCGCTATCGCGCAGAGATCCTCCTCGCACTCGGCGAGTCGCAGGCCCGCGCCGGCGACCCGGACCGCGCCCGGACCACGTTCCGCGAGGCAGCCGAGCTGGCCCGCGGCACGCGGGACGCCGAGCAGCTCGCGTGCGCCGCGCTCGGCTTCGGCGGTCCGCTCGTCGTGCTCGGCATGGTCGATCCGACCACCGTGGCTCTCCTCGAAGAAGCGCTCGCGCTCTTGCCGCCGGGCGACGGCGTCCTCCGGGCACGCGTGCTCGGCCGGCTCGCCATGGAGCTCTGCTACTCGGACTCGCGCGAGCGGCGCGCTGCGCTCACCGAGGAGGCCGTGGCGATGGCGCGGCGGCTCGGCGACGGCCCCACGCTGACCTACGCGCTGACGGCCCGGCGCGATCACCTCTGGCGGACGGAGCACGTCCACGAACGCCTCGCCGACGCCGACGAGCTCCTCCGGCGCGCCGCCGACGCGGGCGACCTCGAGGTCACCCTCGACGCGCGCCACTGGCGGATCCTCGACCTCTTCGAGCTGGGCGACGTCCGCGCGCTGGACGCCGAGCTCGAGCGCTTCGCCGAGCTGGCGCACGAGGTCCGCCACCCCGTCTACGTCTACCGCACGCTCCAGAACCGCGCGACGCGCGCCCTCCTCGCCGGGCGTTTCGACGAAGCCGAGGCGTTCGCGGCGCAGTACATGACGCTGCGCCAGCGGGTGTCGTTGCAGTACGCGGCCGCGGGCCTCGGCGCGCAGGTGGCCGCGCAGCGTCGGGTGCGGGGGCCCCTGACCGAGCTCGAGGCAATGGGAAAACGATTCGCGGAGCAGTTCCCCGGCGTGGCGGCGTGGCGCTGCGGGCTCGTGGTGCTGTACGCCGAGCTCGGACGCGAGGCCGAGGCCCGTCGCGAGTTCGAGCGGCTCGCCGCCAACGACTTCACCGACATCCAGGAGAACCTCCTCTGGGTGGGGGCCGTCGCCTTCCTCGCCGAGGCAACCGCCGCGCTCGGCGACGCCCGGCGCGCCGAGCTCCTCTACCCGATGTTGCTGCCCTACGCGGGCCGCAACATCGTGATCGGGCTCGCCGTCGACTGCTGGGGCGCGGCGTCGCGCTTCCTCGGACTCCTCGCCACCACGATGCGCCGGTGGGAGGACGCGGAGCGCCACTTCAGCGAGGCGTTCGAGATGAACGCGCGCATGGGCGCGTCCTCGTTCGTGGCGCTCACGCAGCACGCCTGGGCGACCATGCTCCTGGTCCGCGGCGCGAGCGGGGACGCGGAGCGCGCGCGCGGCCTCCTCGCCGACGCGTTGCGGACCGCCCGCGAGCTGGGCATGCCACTCCTCGCCGAGAAGATCCTGGCGCTCGACCCGGTCGTCGAAACGGCGCGCGGCGGGGGCGCGACACCGCCGGTCGTGGGGGGGCCGCGGCGGGCGCTCTTCCGGCGCGAGGGCGAGTACTGGACGATCGGCGACGACGCGACTGCCTGCCGGTTGAAGGACTCGATCGGGCTGCGCTGCCTCGCCGTCCTGCTGCGCACCCCGGACCGCGAGCACGCGGCGCTCGATCTCGCCGCCGCGGCCCGCGACCGCGCCGAGGAGACGCGCTCCCTGACCGGCGACGCGGGCGAGATGCTCGACCGCCGCGCCCGCGAAGCCTACCGCGCGCACCTCGAGGGCCTCCGCGGCGAGCTGGAGGAAGCGAACGCGTTCGGCGACGGTGCACGCAGCGACCGCCTGCAAGCCGAGATCGACGCGCTCGCGCGCGAGCTGGCGCGCGCGCTCGGCTTCGGCGGCCGGGACCGGCGCGCCGCCTCGTCGGCGGAGCGCGCCCGCGTGAACGTGACCCGTGTCATCCGCGACGCGGTCCGCCGCATCGCCGCGCACCACGCGCCCCTCGGACGCCACCTCGCAACCGCCGTCCGCACGGGCACGTTCTGCAGCTACGAGCCCGCCGCGCTCGACCAGGTACGCTGGATCTTCTAGTTGCGGAGGTAGTGGCAGGTGTAGCCGCCGGGGTTCTTCACCAGATACTTCTGGTGGTAGTCCTCGGCTTCCCAGAATTCGCCGGCGGGCACGATCTCGGTGACGAGCGCGCGCTTCCACTTGTGCGACGCGTCCACCTCCGCCTTCACGCGCTCCGCCGTCTTTCGCTGCTCGTCGCCGTGGTAGAAGATCGCCGAGCGGTACGACGTGCCGACGTCGTTGCCCTGGCGGTTGAGCGTGGTCGGGTCGTGCAAGCGGAAGAAGTAGCCGAGGATCTCCGCGTAGGTGATCTTCGTCGGATCGAACACCACCTCGATCGCCTCGGCGTGCCCCGTCGCGCCCTCGTGGACCTCGGGATACTTGGGGTGCTTCGTCGTCCCGCCCGTGTAGCCGACGCGCGTCGAGACGACGCCGGGGATCTGCCGGAGGATCTCCTCCATGCCCCAGAAACAGCCGCCCGCCAGCGTCGCGACCTCGCGGTGCTCGTCGGCGCGCGGCTGGCCGTCGCTCGACGGGAAGAGGTTCTTGTACCGGCCGTAGCCCTCCTCCTCGAGCTTCTCGGCCGGGACGAAGCGCAGCGCCGCCGAGTTCATGCAGTAGCGCTGCCCGGTGGGCGCGGGGCCATCGTCGAAGACGTGGCCCAGGTGCGAGTCGCCGTGCTTGGAGCGGACCTCGGTGCGACGCATGAAGAGCTTGCTGTCATCGCGGGTCAAGACGTTCCCGGGCTCCAGCGGCCGCGTGAAGCTCGGCCAGCCGGTGCCCGAGTCGTACTTGTCGAGCGAGCTGAAGAGCGGCTCGCCCGTGACCACGTCGACGTAGATGCCCGCGCGGTGGTTGTCCCAGTACTCGTTGCGGAAGGGCGGCTCCGTGCCCTCGTGCTGGGTCACCTGGTACTGCTCGGAGGTGAGCCGCTTCTTGAGCTCCGCGTCACTCGGCTTGTCGTAGGTCTCGTCCATGGTGGTTCCCGTTGTGCGGCCGGGCTCGCCCGCGCGCAAGAGGCCGCCGGCGGCGAGCGCCAGGCCGGCCAGCAGCGCGAGCACGAGCTTCGCCGGAGTTCGCATGGGTGGGGGGGCATCTCACCGTGCGCAGGCGACCGGTGCAACCCCGCCGCCGTTGGATGCCGGCCAGAGCCGGCGGTTTCGCGTGGACCGGACCGCGCGGCTTTGCTACAAGACCGCCCCCTGGACGGCCGCCACCTCGGACTGAGCTTCCTCTGTGTCGCGCTCGCGGCGGCCGCCAACCTGCTCGGCGGCGCGATCGTCCTCCTCCGCGAGCAGTGGGACGCGCGGCTGCTGCGCTACTCGGTCGGGCTCGGCGCCGGGTTCATGCTGGCCGTCGTGCTGCTCAAGATGATGCCGGAGAGCGCGCGACTCGTCTCGTACGCGCCGGCGCTCGTGCTCGCCGGCTACCTGCTCGTCCACCTCTTCGAGCACACGGTCGCGCCGCACTTCCACTTCGGCGAGGAGACCCATCCGGAGCTGCTCGGCCCGACGGCCGGCGTGTCGGCGCTCCTCGCCCTCGTCGTGCACAGCTTCTTCGACGGCATCTCGATCGGCTCGGGGTTCCTGATCGGCCGCGCCCTCGGGCTCCTGCTCTTCGCCGCCATCGTGCTCCACAAGATGCCTGAGGGCTTCGCCATCGCCTCCGTCGTGCTGGCCGCGGGCGGCACGCGCCGCCTGGGGGTCCTCGCCGCCGGCGCGGTCGGGGCCGCGAGCCTCGTCGGCGGGCTCTCGATCTTCGGCGCGCCCGCGCTGGTCGGGCCGGCGCTCGGGCTCTCGGCAGGCGTCGCGCTCTACGTGGCGGCGTCGGACCTCGTGCCCGAGGTGAACAAGGAAGCGGGCACCGGGACCGCGCTCGCGGTCTTCGCCGGCGTCGTCCTCTACTGGGTGACGGAGCGACTCCTCACGGCGCTCGGCGCGTGAGGGGCTGACGCACCGTGCGCCACCACGAGTACGCCGTCGAGCTGCCGCACTCCGCGGCGCGTCTGTGGGCGCTCTTCCAGCGCTACGACCTCTGGAAGGAGTACGCGCCCGCCGTGCTGGAGGTCGAGATCGTGTGGCCGGGAGACGCCGACGGCAACGGGCTGCTGCGAAAAATCGTCTACCCGCTGCCATTCGGGCGGCGCGGCGAGTCCTTCGAGCTGGTGAAGAACGTCCGCCCCGAGCGCGGCTACGACTACGTCATGCTGCGCAGCGGGCTCTCCGGCTCGATGACGCTCGAGCCGCTCGGCCCGAACCGCACGCGGCTCCGGTTTCGCGAGACCTTCCACATGACGACGCCGGTGCTGCGCTGGTTCGAGGGACCGATCTACCGCTTCATCAACCGCAAGAACGAGGAGTCGATGCGGGGCGCGGCGGGGTGGCTGGCGGGCCATCCCGAGTTCCGGCCCGAGCTGGTGGACCGCGCGTGAGCGCCGACCCGCGGATCGCGCGCGGCATGGCGGCGCAGCTCGCCCGGCGCGACCGCCTCGTCGCCGCCGGCCACGCGCGCGTCGGCTGGAAGATCGGCTTCAACACACCCCGCGCGCAGCGCGCGCTCGGGCTCGACGGCCCGGTGGTCGGCCACTTGACGCTCGCGACCGTCGTCGTGCCCGGCGTCGCGCACGCGCTCGCCGGGGCCGTGCGGCCGGCGGTCGAGCCGGAGATCGCGGTCCACCTGGGCGCCGACGTTCCCGCGCACGCGGACCGGGCGGCGGCGGCCGCGGCCATCACCGGGCTCGGCGCCGCGCTCGAGCTGATCGACTACGACCGCCCGCTCGACGACCTGGAGACCATCCTCGCCGCCAACTGCTTTCACCGCGCCGTCGCCTTCGGCCCGACCCACCCGGGACGCGCCGGCGGGGCGACCGACGGCCTCGGCCTCCGCCTGCTCCAGAACGGCGCCGAGGTCGCGCGCGCCGACGCCGCCGCGGCGGCCGGCGACCTGGTCGAGGTGGTGCGCCTCGTGGCGCGCTTCCTGGCGCCGTTCGGCGACGGCGTGCGGGCGGGTGACCGCATCATCGCCGGGGGCCTCGTCGCCTCGGTGGCGGTGGCGCCCGGCGACGCGGTGACCGTCGAGCTGGGCGCGCTGGGGGGCGTGGACGTGCGCTTCGTCGCCTGACGCCGGGGGGGCTTGACAGCTCCCGATGATTGGTTTAATTGCTTAAACTAATGAGCAGGAACGCCGCCGCCGTGAAGCTCCCCGACACCATCGACCTCCGGGCGCTCGGCCGCTTCCTCGTGGCGCTCGGCGATCCCACACGGCAGGAGATCGTGATGGTGCTCTGCTGCCAGCGACTGAACGTCGGCCAGCTGAGCGAGCGCTTCCCGCTCTCGCGGCCCGCGATGTCGCATCATCTGAAGGTCTTGGCCGACGCCGGGCTCCTCGTCCGCGAGCGCAACGGGCGCGAGCGCGTCTACCGCTTCGACGCGCGCCGCGCCCGCGAGCTGGCCGACCACCTCCGCCAGTTCATCGGCCGCTGCGCGAGCGGCGCGGAGTGCTGCACGTGACGGCCGGCGCGGGCTGCTGCTACCCCCCGGCCGCGGCGCCGCCGCCGCGCCTCAGCCGGCGCGCGCGCGTCGTGCGCGTCGTCGTCGGCCTCCTCTGGGGGCTCGGCGGGCATGAGCGCTGTGCGAAGCCGCGTTGTTCGTCTACCACGTCTCGAACCCGTCAGCGGAGGTGACCCCATGAGTCAGAACACGTTCCACGTCTCGCTCCACGTCGCCGACATCCCGTCGGCGGTCGAGAGCTACCGCAAGATCCTCGGCATCGAGCCCGCGAAGGTGCGGCCCGAGTACGCGAAGTTCGAGCTCGCCGATCCGCCGGTGATCCTGTCGCTCAACCTCGGCGGCGAGCCGGGCAGCGTCGCGCACCTGGGCGTGCGCTTTCCGGGCACGGGCGACGTCATGACCGAGCTCGCCCGCGTGCGCACCCACGCGCTCGACGTCCTCGAGCAGAAGGACGCGACCTGCTGCTACGCGACGGCCGACAAGTTCTGGGTCCGCGACGCCGACGGCATGCGGTGGGAGATGTACGCCGTCACGGGCGACGCCGAGGTCTACGTCGAGCCGGCGCCGCCGAAGGCCCTGAGCGCGGCCAGCTCCGGGTGCAGCGCGAAGTAGGCGTCGGTGTACGAGCAGGTCGGGCGGATCTTGAGCCGCTCGGCTTGCGCGTACGCGACCGCCGCCGCGGTGAGGGCGGCGGCGATGTTTCGCCCGCGCAGCCGGGGCGGCGTGAACGTGTGCACCAGGTCGAGCACGTCGCCGTCGCGCTCGTAGACGAGCACGGCGTCCTCGCCGTCGATCCGCGCGACGAAGCGGCCCGGCTGGTGCTCGACGACCACGTCCACGATCGTCCACTGTCGCATCCCACCGGCGCAGGGACAACCCGCGCGCCGTTGACTCGGCACGCCTGGCGGCGTAGCTCGCTCTAATGCGCTGCGGCAACTGCGGCGCCGAGCTGCTCGCCGGCAAACCGTTCTGCCACGCCTGTGGAGCGCGGGTGACGCTGGCGTGCCGGGGTTGTGGCGCGGCGCTGGATTCGAGCTACCGCTTCTGCCCGGACTGCGGGACGCCCGTCTCCGGCGACGTGCACGACGACGCGCCCCCCGCCACCGCCGATTCCCTCGCCCGGCTCTCGCAGCAGATGCCGAGCAACCTCGCCACCAAGATCCGCGCCACCCGCGGCGTCATCGAGGGCGAGCGCAAGCAGGTGACCGTCCTCTTCTGCGACCTCGCCGGCTCGACGGCGATCGCCGAGCGCATCGACCCCGAGGAGTACCACGACCTCCTCGACGAGTACCTGGCGCTCGCCTTCCGCGAGATCTACCGCTTCGAGGGCATCGTCAACCAGCTCGCCGGCGACGGCATGATGTCGCTGTTCGGCGCGCCCGTCGCGCACGAGGACGCCCCGCAGCGCGCGGTGCGGGCGGCGCTCGCCATCCACGAGGCGCTGAAGCCTCTCGCCGAGCGGCTGCGGGCCGAGCGCGGCATCGAGCTCGCGGCGCGCATCGGCATCAACACGGGGCCGGTGGTCGTCGGCAGCGTCGGCAACGACCTCAAGATGGACTACAGCGCCATCGGCGACACCACCAACCTCGCCGCCCGCCTGGAAGCGCTCGCCCGCCCCGGCTCGATCCTCATCAGCGACGCCACCCACCGTCTCGTCCGCGGCTTCTTCGACGTGCGGCAGGCCGGTCCCTTCGACGTGAAGGGCAAGCGCGAGCCCGTCGTCGCGCACGAGGTCCTCGGCTACGCCGAGACGGCCACCCCGATGACGGTCGCCGCCGAGCGCGGGTTGACGCCCTTCGTCGGGCGCGACGACGAGCTGGCCCAGCTCGAGACCTGCTACCGCCGCATGAGCGGCGGCCAGGCGCAGGTGGTGGCGGTCGTCGGCGACGCCGGCTGCGGCAAGTCGCGACTCCTCTACGAGCTCAAGCAGCGCATCGGCGACGAGCCCGTCTTCTTCGAGGCGCGCTGCTCGTCGATGAGCCAGGCGGCGCCCTTCCACCCCTTCGTCACCATGCTGCGCACGTACTTCGGGATCGTCTCCGGCGAGGACCCGGCGCGCGCGCGCGCCAAGGTGGCGGAGGTCCTCGGCGTCTGCGACGACCGCCTCGAGCGCCGCTTCCCGCTCCTCGGCCGCTTCATGGCCGGCGCGCCGATCGGGGCGCCGAGCGACGCGCCGCCGGACCAGTTGAAGCGCGAGTCGTTCGAGGCCGTGACCGGCCTCGTCCTCGGCGAGAGCACGGAGGCGCCGGTCGTCGTGCTGCTGGAAGACCTCCAGTGGATCGACGACGCCTCGCGCGAGCTGCTCGACAACCTGCTGGCGCGCCTCGACCGCGCGCCGGTGATGGTCGTCATGACCCAGCGGCCACACGACGCCGCCGGCTGGCGCACGCCGGCCGCCTTGACGCAGATCGTGCTGCGTCGCCTGGCCGACGACGACGTGCGCGCGATCATCCGCGCCATCGCCGGCGGACCGCTGCCGCCGGCGCTCGAGCGGCGGCTGGTCGCCAAGGCCGACGGCAGCCCGTTCTTCGCCGAGGAGATCACCAACGCGCTAGTCGAGGAAGGCGTGCTGGTGAAGGAGGACGGCCGCTGCACCGTCACGCGGCCGGTGGAGCAGATCCCCGTCCCCGGCACCGTGCAGGAGGTGATCGCGGCGCGGCTCGACCGCTTGCGGCCGGAGGGGAAGCGCGTGCTCCAGGTGGCCGCCGTGCTCGGCCGGCAGTTCAACCGCCAGAACCTGCTCGCCGTCCTCGACGGCGAGAGCGTCGACGTCGACGCCGAGCTGGCGGAGCTCGAGCGCCGCGGGCTCCTCCACCGCAAGCATCTCCTCGCCAACGACGACTACCGCTTCGGCGAGAGCCTGACGCAGGAGGTGGCCTACGAGGGTCTCCTCCTCCGCCAGCGCCGCCAGCTCCACGAGCGCATCGGCGACCTGCTCGAGGCCGGCATGGACGGAGCCGCGAGCGCGGAGCGCGCCGCGCTGGTCGCCCATCACTTCGCGCGCGGCGACGACCGCTCCAAGGCGATCGCCGCGCTGGTCCGCGCCGGCGTCCAGGCACGCGACCTGCCGTCGTACCGGACGGCCGCCGACTTCTTTCGCAAGGCGTTCGTGCTCGTCGAGGGGATGCCGGACGCCGAGCTGGACCCGAAGCTCGTGCCGCTCGTGCTCGAGGCGATCAGCGGCCTCTGCGCGCTCACCGTGGTGTTCGGCGCGCCGTACGTCGCCGAGGCGACGCGAGCCGCCGCGCGCGGCCGGCCCCTCGCCGCGGCGTCGGGCAACGCCGAGTTGCTCTCGGGCATCACGTACTTCAACGGCATCCTCATGATGATGACCGAGCGGGACCAGTTCGCGCAGGGTCTCGCGCTCGCCGAGGAGGGCATGGCCATCGCGCAGCGCGCCGGTCTCGTCCTCCAGACCGCCCGACTCGCGCGCGGGCTCTGCATCTACTACGTCCACGACGGCCGCTTCGAGCTCGCGCGCCGCGCCATCGAGTGGGTGCTCCAGGAGCTCGAGCCGCTCCGCACGGAGCACCCGGACCTCTACATCAGCGCCCGCTGGATCCAGGAGCTCGTGCTCTACGGCGCCGACGAGCTCGACGCCGCGCACGCGCACGCCGTCGTGACGTACGAGATCGCCGAGCGCGCCTCCAACCGGACCATGCGGAGCGCGTCGGCGGGCATGCTGGCGGCGGTCCACTTCGTGCGGGGCGAGTACGCCGAGGCGAAGCGCTGGGCCGACGTGAGCCTCGCCGTCGCGCAGGAGATCACGAACCTGGCCGGCATCTCGGCGGCCGCCGCCACCGGCTTGGCGAGCCGCGTCGAGCTGGGCGAGCCGGTCGAGCTCGAGCGCTCGCTGGAGGCGATCGAGCAGGGACTCGGCGTGGCGAGCGCCAGCGCCATCAACCTCCGCTTTGTCGGCGAGGCCTTCCTCGCCATCGACGACGTGCCGCGCGCCGCGCGCTACGTCGAGACGCTCCGCGGCCACGTCGGCGGACGCCTCCGCGACGCGCAGGTCGCGAGCCTCCACGGCGACGTGCTCACCCGCCAGAGCCGCTTCGACGAAGCCGCGCGCAGCTACACCGAGGCCATCGGCCTCTCCGAGGCGATCGGCGCACGCTCGATGCTCGCCGTCGCCAGCGTCGGCGCCGCCGAGCTCGCCGTCGCCCGCGGCGACCGCAAGGCCGCCACCCGCCACATGGAGCGCGGCCTGGAGCTCTGCACCGCGCTGCGGCTCGGCCGCTACGGCGAGCGCCTACGCCGCCTCGCCACGACGCCCGAATCCCCCGCCCCCTCCCCGTAGCCGCCCACCCGGCAGGAATCAGGGTGACGCCGGCGTCCGGAGGCGCCGCGCCGCCTCACGCCGGGCGGACGGCGACGTACTGCTCGGTCATGCGCTGGAGCCGGTCGCTCAGGATGCGCGTCAGGTTGAGGAACACCTTCGACGCGATGCGCGGGTAGCGGCGCTGGATGCGGGCGAGGAAGCGCTCGTCGACCGCCAGCACCTCGACGTCGCTCGAGGCGACGACGTCCGCCGTGCGCTCGTTGTGGCGGACGAGCGCCATCTCGCCGAACACGTCGCCGCGGCGGTGCTCGGCGAGCCACTTGCGGGTGCCGTTGTTGCTGGCCCACACCTCGACCGCCCCGCGGATGATGACGAACATCTCCTTGCCGAGATCGCCCTGGCGCGTGATCGTCTCCCCGGGCGCGAAGCGCCGCAGCTCGCCCATGAGGACGACGATGCGCGCTTGCGCCGCGCTGAGCCCCTTGAAGAGCGGGATGGTGCGCGCCGGGTCCTGGCCGAGGCGGACGCCGAGCAGGTCCCACACCGTGATGATCTTCGTGGTGGCCAGCAGCGCCGGGAGGAAGACGAGGTTGGCGCCGAGCGCCGTCGCCATGGTGACCCCGGCCAGGAGCCCGAAGTTCTTGATCGGCACGAAGCTCGAGAACGCGAGGGTGAGGAAGCCGAAGGAGAGCGCGATCGTGGTGTCGACGATCGGTACCCCGACGGTCCGCACCGTCCGCTGGAGCGCCGCCGCCTGATCCGTCTCGCCGCGGAGCTCGAGGTTCAGCCGCGCCATGTAGTGAATCGTGGAGTCGACCGCGATGCCGAGCGCGATGGCGGCGATCAGACTCGTGCCGAGGTTCAGGAGGATCCCGAACCAGCCCATGACGCCGAAGAAGACGACGATCGGCAGCACGTTCGGCAACATGGCGAGGGCGCCGATCTTCACCGACAGGAACATGAGCGCCATGACGCCGAAGATGACCACCAGCGCGAGCGTGAGGCTCTTGATCTGCCCCATCACGATGTCGGAGGTCGTGCCGGTCTGGAGCACGAGCGCGCCCGTGAGGCGCACCGGGATGTCGGCCGGAAAGCGCTCGGCGAGGTAGGCGCGGATGCGCTGCAGCGTGTCCTCGATCTGGCTCGAGCCCGAGAGCCTGGTCCGCACCATCACGCTCGCCTTGGCGAAGTCCGGGGTGACGACGCTCTTGAAGGTCGACGGGCTCATGCTCACCCACGACAGCACTTTCTCCAGACGCGCGGGCTCCTCCCAGAACGTCTTCGCGCTCGCAACGGGCACGATGTTGCCTTGCTCGTCGACGACGAGGTCGCCCTCGCCGCCCTTGTTCTGCCCGCTTTCCAGCAGCTCGAGAACGTCGACCAGCGAGACCGACGACGTGATGCCTGGCTGCGTCAGCAGGAAGCGCTGCAGCTCCTTCACCTGCTTCAGCACCTCCCAGCGCCGCATGAGATCCGGCGCCCCCTCGATCACGACGTAGAAGAGGTTGCTGCCCACGATCTCCTTGTTGATCGTCTCGTTGTCGATCCGCACCGGCGAGGTCGGCTTGAAGTAGTAGATATAATCCGAGTCGACCCTGATGCGCTGCGTGCCGACGAGCGCGACGAGCGCGATCAGCGCCGCGCCCCACAGGATCTGCGTGCGCGACGCGAACGCGCGGCGGGCGAGGCGGTCGAGGTTCGCCACCAGGGTGGGCGACGCCCTGCCAGACTTCGCGGTGCGCAGGTCGGCGGGAAGGAGCTGGAGCGTCGCGGGGAGGAGCGTAAGCGAGGTGACCGTGAGACAGATGACCCCGATCACGGCGAAGAGACCGAGGTCCCAGATGGCCGTGATGCGGTTCACCATGAGCGAGCCGAAGCCGATCACGCAGGTGAGCGCCGAGATGGCGAGCGGCAACCAGACGCGCTGGAAGGCGCGGAAGACGAGCGTGTCCGGGCCGACGCCCGCCCACACCTGCTCGTAGTAGCGGGCGACGACGTGGATCGCGTACGAGCTGCCGACCACGAGCAGCAGCGGGGGCAGGATCGAGGTGCCGAGCGTGATCGACTTGCCCGCGAGCACCATGATCCCGAGCGTCCACACGAGCGCGCCGCCGACCGAGACGATGGGCAGCACCACGCCGCGCACGGTGCGGAACGAGAACGCGAGCACCACCAGCACGAGGGCCAGCGCGAGCGGCGTGAAGGTGACGAGATCACGCCGGATCATCTCGACGGCCACCTGCGTCAGGTGACCGGCCCCCGTGTAGAACCAGCGCTCGGGACCGCGCTCGCCGTCGAGCACCGCCATGATCTTCCCGTCGATGCCGAGGTCGAGGTACTGCGTGGCGGTGAGGTTCTTGAAGAAGACGTTGATGGCGGCGCCCTTGAAGCCGTCGGCGACGAGGTTCTTCCCGTAGAAGGGCGTCGCGACGAGCTTCTCCTTGAGGGCCGCGACGTCCTCGGGGGGGAGCGGGATGCGCGGCACCAGGCGCGGCGGCGTGACCACGTCGACTGCCAGATCGGGGGCGTTGGTGATGCTGAGCACGTTGTCGACGCCCTCGATCTTGCCGAGCGCGTCGGTGACGCGCGCCAGCTTCTGCAACGTCCCAGGCGCGAAGATGTCGTCGGCGAGGACCCCGATGACCGCCACGTCGTCGCTGCCGAAGATGGCGCGCGTGCGGTTGTAGTACTCGACCTCGGGATCGCCCGCCGGCAGCAGGCTCTCGATCGAGTTCTCGATGCGCACGTGCACGGCGTACATGCCGAGCACCAGGGTGACGACGAGGTTCGCTACCACCACGGTGAGCGGGTGCCGTACGAGCCACCGCGCGAAGGAGTCCATGCGAGCCGCGGATTATAGCGACAGGCCGGCCAGCTCGGCCAGCGACGCGGCGACCGCCGAGCGCTCGAAGACCCGCCCGAGCTCATCGGGCAGGGTGGCCCGGACGGCCCGGGCGACGTCGGCCGCCTCGCGGGCCGCCGCTTGCGCCTCGTCGCGGCGCCCGAGGGCCGCCAGCACGCGCGCGTGGGCGAGGAGCGCGTGCCAGCGCTGCGGGGGGTTGCCGAGCGCGCGGGCGTCCGCCACCACGCGCGCGAGCAGCCGCTCGGCGCCCGGCCGGTCGCCGTCGGCGGCGTGACAGGCGGCGAGGAGCCGGGTCCCGCGCACCAGGTAGCGACGGGACCGCGTCCGCTCGGCGGTGGCCAGGCAGGCGGCGAGGTGCTCGCGGGCCCGGGCGACGTCCCCGCGCGCGAGCGCCAGCTCGGCGGCGCTGGCCCGGTAGTGCATGCCGTAGCGCCAGGCCATCCACTCGTTGCGACGGTCGGCGAGGATGCCGGCCACCCCGGCGACGTGGGGCTCCGCCGCGACCAGGTCGCCGCGCCCGAGCGCGAGGTCGGCGAGGTTCGCCTCGGCGTTGCCGATCAGCTCGGGCGCCATCCGGAGCGAGCCCAGCGTCTGCGCGACCTCGAGGCTCCGCCGGTTCTCGTCCTCGGCCCGCTCGAAGGCGCCGAGCTCGCCGTGGATCCAGCCGCGCGTGTTCAGCATCCGCGCGCGCCACACCCGGTCGCCGATCGACTCGGCGAGCGCGAGGCCCTCGTCGAGGAGCGCGAGCGCCCGGGCATAGCGGCCGGCTCCACCCAGGATGATGCCGAACTCGCTGTAGGTGTACGTCAAGGCGAAGAGCTCGTTCGCGTCGCGGAGAAGGGCGATCGTCGCGTCGACGCTCTGCAGACCCGGCGCGTACTCGCCGCGCCAGGCGGCGGCCATCCACTGGAGGACGTCGATCTGCGCGACCAGCGGGCGCAGACCGGCGGCCAGGGCGCAGCGGCGCGCTTCGGAGAGCGTCGCGTCCCCCGCCTCCAGCTCGCCGCGCACCTCGCGCACGAAGCCGAGCGTGAAGGTCGCGTGCGCCGCGACGTCGCCCGCCCCGGCCGCCTCCGCGCCGGCGCGGGCGCGCTCGGCGGCCTCCAGCGCCGGGTCGAAGTCGTGCGCCCAGAGAAGCGCTTCGGCGAGCCCGGCTTCGAGCCGCGCCCGCCGCACGGGTTCGTCCACCAGCGCGAGCGCCTCGCGGAAGGCGGCGACGCTCTCCGGGAACTCGCTCAAGGCGAAGTGCGCGCGCGCCTTCCCCTGCAGGATGCCGGCCCGCCCCGCGGGATCTGCGTCGAGGCGCCGGGAGACCTCGAGCGCGCGGGCGTAGAAGTGCGCGGCCTCGGCGTTGGCGAACGCGGCGAGCGCCTTGCTCCCCGCCTTCGCCAGGTACTCGTACGCGCGCGGCCAGTCCTCGCCGCGCTCGAAGTGGTACGCCAGCGTCTCCCAGTACTCGGGCAGGCGGTCGGCGTACAGGTCCTCGACGGCGCCGCCGATGAGACGATGCAGCGCCCTGCGGCGCTCCATGAGCATGCTCTCGTAGGCGACGTCGTGGGTGAGGGCGTGCTTGAACATGTACGCCACCTCCGGCACGCCCGACTTCTCGTAGATCAGCTCGAGGGCGCGCAGCTCGCCCACCAGTCGCTCGACCTTGCCGCCGCCGACGTCGCTCGCGCGCTGGAGGAGGCGAACCGCAAACTCGCGTCCGATCACCGACGCCACCTGGATCGCCCGCTTGGGCTCCTCGCCGAGCCGGTCGATGCGCGCCATGATGACGTCCTGGATGGTGTCGGGGACGACGATTTCCGACACCGGCCGGCCGAGCAGGAGGCGGCCGTCGGCGCCGCGCTCGAGCGCGCCCGTCTCCAGCAGCGACTTGGTGACCTCCTCGGCGTAGAACGGGTTGCCCTCCGCCTTGGCCGCGATCAGCGCCCGGATCTCGGCCGGGGCCCCGTGCCCCTCGAGCATCGACTCGGCGATCGTCACCGTCTCCTCGCGCGTGAGCGGCTGGAGCGCGAGACGCGTGCAGTAGC
Source organism: Binatia bacterium (assembly GCA_041496545.1). Classification (GTDB taxonomy): domain Bacteria; phylum Desulfobacterota; class Binatia; order DP-6; family DP-6; genus DASRHG01. The sequence continues at coordinate 26,254 of JBGQET010000057.1, forward strand.
TGCGCTCCCCGAGGGGCGGCCGGTATCCGGGCCGGTGCGTGCAGAGCAGCAGGATGGGTGCGGCGGCGAGCGCCTCGGCGACGTAGGTGAGGTACTCGTCCGAGGCCTGGTCGATCCAGTGGAGGTCCTCGATCAGGATGACCAGCGGCCGCTCGGCGGCGAGCGCCAGCGCGAGGCGCTTCAAGGCCTCGAACGTCGCGAAGCGGCGCGCGCTCGCGTCCATGGCGGCGACCGCAGGGTCGCCCGGGTCCACCGCGAGCAGCGCGCGCAGGTACGGGCCGATCGACGCGACGTCGCCCCGCAGCGGCGCCAGCCCGCGGTCGATCTTGGCGACGATGGCCTCGTCGTCGTCGCTCTCCTCGATCCCGAAGCTCGCCTTCACGAGGTCGATGACGGGCAGGAAGGGGATCTCGCGGCTGAACGAGACGCAGCGGCCTTCGAGCCAGCGGGGATCCTCGTCCTCGAGCCGGCGGCGGAACTCGTAGATCAAGCGTGACTTGCCGATCCCGGCCTCGCCCATCACGAAGACCATCTGGCCGCGGCCCTCGCCCGTGTGGCGCCAGAGCCGCTCGAGCGCCGCCAGCTCGGCGTCGCGGCCGACGAGCGGCGTGAGCCCGCGGCCCGACGGCGCGACGAGCGGCACGCGCGGCAAGGCGCGCACCACCTCGAAGGCCGTCACCGGCTGCGACTTGCCCTTCAGGACGAGCGGACCGACGGGACGGGTGGCGAAGCGTCCGGCGACGAGCTTCGCGGTCTGCTCGCTCATGAGCACGGTCCCCGGCGCGGCGGCGGCCTGGAGCCGCGCCGCGAGGTTCGTGGTGTCGCCGACCGCCGTGTAGTCCATGCGCAGGTCGTCGCCGATCTTCCCCACCACGACCGGTCCGCTGTTGAGCCCCATCCGGACGCGGAAGTCGATGTTGCGGGTGCGCGCCAGGTCCTCGCCGAGCCGCGCCAGCCCGGCCTGCGCCCCGAGCGCGGCGCGGACCGCGCGCTCGGGCGCGTTCTCGTGCGCGATCGGCGCGCCGAAGAGCGCCATGACGCCGTCGCCCGTGAACTGGTTGATGGTACCTTCGTAGCGGTGCACCTCGTCCATGAGGATGCGGAAGCAGCGGTCCATGATCCCGTGCATCTCCTCGGGATCGATCCGCTCTGCGAGCGCGGTCGAGCCGGCGACGTCGACGAAGAGCACCGTCACCTGCTTGCGCTCGCCCTCCAGCGCGCTGCGCGCGGTCAGGATCTTCGCGGCCAGGTGCGGAGGCGTGTACTGGCGGGGGGCGTCGGCGGCCGGCGTGTCACCGAGTGCCGTGCCGCAGGCGCCGCAGTAGCGGAAGTCGGTGGGATTCTCCCGACCGCACGCCGGGCACGCGACGGGAAGTCGCGCGCCGCACTGGCCGCAGAACCGCTGTCCGGACGGCGGTCGGACGCCACACTGAGGGCACTGCACCGCGCCGCGGGGCATACACCCGCGACGCGGGAGACGCCAGACCGACCCGCTAGAACGTCCCCTCGACCCCGACGAGCGGGATCACCGAGTCGTTCCGCAGCCCGTCGTTGTTCAGCGCGTAGATGCCGTTGGCGAACAGCATGATCTGCCGCCAGATCACCGCGCGCGCGCCGAACGAGAGGTCGTAGAAGTCCTTGCGGCCGAAGTCGAGGCCGAGCAGCGGCTGCGTGCGGACGCCCGCCGGGGTGAGATGGAGGAAGCTCGTGTCGCCCGAATCGGCGCTGCCGCTGAACTGGCTGCGGCCCAGGAAGGCGAGCGCGATGCCGATCCGCTTCGTCACGTCGACGTCGGCGCCGAGGCTGTAGCGGCCCTCGCTGCGCGTGACGTCGTCGGTGCGGAAGTCGATGCCGAGGTTGGCGTGCGGCTCGACGCGACCCCAGACCACCGTGGAGAGATAGATGTAGGGGGAAGCCTCGAAGTCGCCGGTGCCCTGGAAGTTGGACTGCTCGCCCGAGGGCAGGCGGAGCTGGAGGCCGGCGGCCGAGCGGAGCCACCCGCAGCGCGGGAGCTGGTACTTGCCGCGCAGCAGGATGTCACCGATGCCGAACTTGGTGGAGCGCAGCGTGGCGACCTTCTCCGGCTCGGGCGCCGGGTTGAACGCCTGGAGGGTGTCCGCGCTCGCCACCTGGGTGGCGTGCGCGGTGACGTCGAAGTCGGTGGAGATGAGCGGCACGAGGACGTTGACGTCGAGGTTGTCGAGGATGCCGTAGGTGAAGCTCAAGCCGGCGATGTTGTTGATCAGCTTGAAGCTGTAGCGGAGGTTGTTGGCGGTGAAGCTCGGGTTGGTGCCGTGCGCGA
>JBGQET010000058.1:0-27655 GCA_041496545.1 Binatia bacterium
GAAGTGGCGCTCCGCCGCCTCGCTGTGCCGGGCGCGGTGGAGGTGCCACGCGAGCCCGCGCTCGGCGCGCGCGAGCTGCTCCTCGGGCGTCGGCAGCTTCTGGCGCGCGCGAACGCCGGCGTCGTCGTACGGCAGCCGGTGCTCCGTGACCCAGGCGCGGCCGGCGTCGAGGGGCGGGCCCGAGGGGATGCCGTGCATCGAGACGTAGGGGGCGTTGCCGAACACCGGGGCGTTCGGCCGCACGATGCGGCCGCGCTCGTCGCTACAGATGCCGGTCGGCACGTTGACGATGCGGTAGAGGTCGGCCGTGCGGTGCTCGGTGTCGATCAGGCTCGGGTGGGTGGGCGTGGCCGCCTCGAAGAAGGGCCGCGGGTCGTCCGCGCACCGGTCGAGCGCGATCGTGATCACCACGAAGCCGCGGTCCTTCAGCTCCTCGTACAGCGCCTGCCAGACCGGCAGGTCGTAGCGGCAGCCTCACCAGGAGGCGTAGGCGACGAGGAGGACCTTCGTGCCGCGGAAAGCGGAGAGCGTGTGCGGCCGGCCGTCGAAGTCGGGCAGCGTGAAGTCGGGCGCTTCGAGCGACGCGAGGCGCTCCGCGCGCTCGCCCGCCGACGCGCCGAGGTAGGCGACCCGCTCCGCCGTGTCGAGGGCGAGCGGGCGCTCGACGGCGGCGGCAAAGGCGGCGAGGTCGACGCCGTCGTGGTGGACGATGCCGCTGGTCGGGCGGACGGGGACGCAGCGCTCGGCGAGGCAGAGCCCCTGCGGCTTCAGCTCCCAGCCGAGCGCGGCGCGCAGGTCGTCGGGGGCGATGCGGACGCCGTCGCCGCTCGCGCTGGCCGGCACCTCGACGGCGCGGCCCTCGTCGAGCAAGGTGAAGGGCGCCCGGGACATGCCGATCGGCTACGGCGAAGCAGACGCGTTGTCAACCGTCATTGCTTCGCGCGCACCGCCAGGGACGCCGCCTCTTGCATCCTCCCCGACACCCTGCGAGTTTCGCCACAGGAGGCCAACCATGCGTGAAGCCGTCGTCGTCGCCAGCTCGCGAACCGGGCTCGCCAAGTCGTTCCGGGGTTCCTTCAACCTGACCCGCCCCGACGACCTCGCCGCCCACTGCGTGAAGGACGTCCTCAAGAAGACGCCGAAGCTCGATCCCAAGGAGATCGACGACGTCATCATGGGCACGGGCTTCCCCGAGGGCCCGCAGGGCTTCAACGTGGGGCGGAACGTCGCGCTGCTCGCGGGTCTGCCGGTGACGGTCCCGGGCGGCACGGTGTCGCGCTTCTGCTCCTCCGGCCTGAACGCGGTCGCGGTCGCCGCGCAGCACGTCCTCTCGGGCGGCGCCGACGTGATCGTCGCCGGCGGCATGGAGTCGATCACCATGCTGCAGAACGACTTCAACAAGACGAACCTCTTCAACCCGCGCTTCAAGGAGTTCCACTCCGCCGTCTACATGCCGATGGGGCAGACGGCCGAGATCGTCGCCAAGCGCTACAATATCTCGCGCCAGGCGCAGGACGAGTGCGCGCTCGCCTCCCAGCAGCGGACGGCGCGTGCGCAGCAGGACGGCTTCTTCAAGGCCGAGATGGCGCCCATCACCGTCACCATGGAGCTCACCGACAAGGCGACGGGCGCCAAGTCGCAGAAGCAGGTGACCGTCGAGCGCGACGAGTGCAACCGCCCCGACACGACGCTCGAGAACCTCGCCAAGCTGCCCGGCGCCTTCGACCCGGCGGGCAGCGTCACCGCCGGCAACTCCTCCCAGTTCTCCGACGGCGCCTCGGCGACGCTCGTCATGTTGGCGGAGCGCGCGAAGGCGCTCGGCATCACGCCGCTCGGCTACTTCCGCGGCTGCGTCTTCGCCGCCTGCGAGCCCGACGAGATGGGCATCGGCCCGGTGTTCGCCGTGCCGAAGCTGCTCAAGATGGCCGGCCTCAAGATCTCCGACATCGACCTCGTCGAGCTGAACGAGGCCTTCGCCTCCCAGGTCGTCTACTGCCGCGACAAGCTCGGCATCGACCCGGCGAAGCTCAACCCGAACGGCGGCTCGATCTCCATCGGGCACCCGTACGGCATGACCGGCTCGCGCATGACGGGCACCCTCCTCCACGAGCTCCGTCGGCAGAAGAAGCGCTGGGGCATCGTCACCATGTGCATCGGCGGCGGCATGGGGGCGGCGGGGCTGTTCGAGGCGGTCAACTAGCGCTAAGAGGCTCCCGCACCCCGGCACTTCGACCCAGGAGGGACGAGCATGGCAGAGTCGGTCTACAAGATCATCGAGTTGGTCGGCACGAGCCCGGAGTCATGGGAGAAGGCGGCGAAGGCGGCGGTCGATCGCGCCGCGAAGACGCTGCGCGGCCTGCGCATCGCGGAGATCGCCGAGCTCGACATGCAGCTCGAGGACGGCAAGGTGCGGGCCTACCGCGCCAAGGTGAAGGTCTCGTTCAAGTACGAGGACTGAGCACGGCGGGCGGTCCGGGCGACGCCCGGGCCGCCCCGTCGGCGCCGCGCTTCGCGAGCGCGCGCAACCGCGACGTCCCCACGGCACGCGCGGGCGAGTTCCGCCCGCTCGCGCTGGGGCCCATCTCCGTGTGGCCGCCGGTCGTGCTCGCGCCCATGGCGGGCGTCACCAACTATCCCTTCCGGAGCCTCTGCCGCGAGCTGGGCGCCGGGCTCTACGTCTCGGAGATGATCACCGCGCGCGGGTTCCTGATGGGAAACTCGCTCACCCGCCTGCTCGTCTCCAGCCGCCCCGACGAGCACCCGCGCTCGGTCCAGATCTACGGCAGCGACCCGGGCGAGCTGGGCGAGATGGCGCGCCGGCTCGTCGCCGAGGGCGTCGAGCACCTCGACGTCAACTTCGGCTGCCCGGTGCCGAAGGTGACGCGGCACGGCGGCGGCAGCGCGATCCCCGTGAAGCCGCGGCTCATGGCCGCGCTGGTGCGCGCGGCGGTCGGCGGCGCGGGCGGCGTCCCGGTCACGGTGAAGGTCCGCAAGGGCATCGACGACGGGCTCCTCACCTACCTCGACGCCGGGCGGGTCGCGGAAGCCTGTGGCGCGGCCGCCATCGGCCTCCACGCCCGCACCGCCGCGCAGCTCTACGCCGGCGAAGCGGACTGGGGCGCGATCGCCGCGCTGAAGGCGTCGGTCCGCATCCCGGTGCTCGGCAACGGCGACGTGTGGGAATGCTGGGACGCGCTCCGCATGCTGCGCGAGACGGGCTGCGACGGCGTGATCATCGGCCGCGGCTGCCTCCGCCGCCCGTGGCTCTTCGCCGAGCTGGCTGCGATCTTCGACGGCCGCGAGCCAGCCCCGCAGCCGCGCCTCGGCGAGATCGCAGCCCTCATGCGCGACCACGCCCGGCGCCTCGCCGACTTCTTCGGCCCCGAGCGCGGCGTCCTCCAGATGCGGAAGTGGTGCATCTGGTACATCGCCGGCTTCCACGGCGCGGCGTCGGCGCGCTGGGACCTCTCCCGCATCCGGAGCCTCGCCGAGATGGACGCGATCCTCGCCCGCCTGGACCCCGACGAGCCGTTCCCCATGATCGCGCTCCGCACCAGCAGCGCCAAGGACGGCCGCCGCCAGGGCCGCGTCCACCTCCCCGACGGCTACCTGGACCAACGCGACGACGACACCCCACCCACCGAGCCGACGTCGGCGGCCTGGGAGACGGCGCTCTCGAACGGCTAGCGTCGCCCAGCCGCTTCCGCCCTACGCCGCGAGCGCGCCGCGCAGCTCGACCGACGGGTCGAGCGCCTCGAACATCCGCCCCAGCTTCTCGATCGCGAAGCCCGCCTCGACGAGCAGCACGGCCGCCGTCGCGAGCGCGGCCACGGGGACGACGAACCAGCCCACCAGCCAGTAGCCGGCGAGGAAGACGACGCCGCCGACGAGCGCACCGGGCATGGTGACCAGCGCGAGTGCCAGGAGCGTGAGCACCAGGAGGAGGGACAGGAGCGCGCTCTGCCCCTGTGCTTCGATGCCGCGACGCTGCGTGGGGCGGACCATGAACCAGGCCGGCCACACCAGCGCGGCGGCCGTCTGCATGATGCTCGACGCGAGGGTCAGGCAGGGGAGCAGCAGGCCGGCCGAGAAGGCGACGATCACGCGTGCGTGGAGCGGAACCGACATCGACCAGAAATGCGTCAGCGACAGGCATCCCACCCCGACCAGGATCCACTGGGTGCAGATCAGGCGGACCATGACCGGCGCGAGGCCGCCGACGACCACGGCCCAGCCCGGCACCGGCAGCGGCTTCACGGCTTCGAGCTGGAAGAAGTCGTGACGGGCGTCGTTCGCCAGCGCGGAGCCCATGAGCGAGAACAGGAACGCGAAGCCGAACGCGATGGTCGCCGTCATCGACTCGTGGATCTCGCGGCTGCGGGTGCTGGTCATCGAGCCGCGCGTCAACAGCATCGGGACGACGATCAGCAGCGGCAGGAGGAGGGCGACGAAGCCCTCGCGCGAACGACGCATGCCGGTCAGGCTCTTCCACACCAGCGCGACGACGGGACGCCCCAGGGGGCGCAGCCGGAAGGCGGGACGTCCGACCCTGCGTCGCCGCCGCGTGGTGAGCCGCAGGTTCCCCTCCCGCGCGGCGGCGACCCTGCGGGCCAGCTTCTCCGCTCGCTCGATGGCGCCGTCCTCGAAGCCGGCGTCGATCCGGATGGTCCAGTAGTAGCAGAGCGCCACCATGCCGAGCGCGGGAAGGAGGCGGGGCACGAAGCGTGCGGCGTCGGGCGCGAAGGCCGGATGGACTATCGCGCGCACCGGCAGGAGCAGCCAGGCGAGCGGGCCCGCGTCGAAGGCGCTGCGGAGCCAGGCGGCGATCGCCTCCACCGACGGGTCCACCGGGAGCGGGGGCAGGTACCAGCGCGCCGAGACGACGACCGCCGTGACGCCCGCCGCCATCAGGGCCGCCGCCCAGCCGACGCGTTTGAGCGCGCTCACGCCCTGCTCGGCGAGCGCGCGCTTGGCGAGGAAGGTGCCGGCCTTGTAGAGCGAGAGGAACGTGAACATGAGCCACAGCGTCACCGCCACGAACGGGCGGTGGCCGGCGCGCCCGAAGAGGGCGAACAGCGACGCCGCGAGAATGATCCGCGGCTGGATCTTCGCGACCCGCAGGTTGATCAACGCCCGCCGGGACACGGGCGCCGGGAAGAGGAGCTGGACCTCGGTCTCGGTGAACGTGATGGGCGTGCCCTTCGACGGGCTGATCCAGGGCCACAGCATGCGCGCGAGCAGGATGAGCGTGAACCCCACCTCGCCGATCAACAGGGCATCGGCGTCGAGTGGGGCGGACGACCCGACGTTCCGGCGCGCGCGCGTGACGTTCCAGAACTGGAGCGCCACCCAGCCGAGAGCCGCGATCAGCCCCAGGAGATACTTCGGCTCGCGCAGGCGCTGGACGCGCGAGAGGACGGTGTTCTTGGTGCTCCAGGCGAAGTAGAGGACGAACGCCTGCGTCATGCCGCCGCCCCGGCGGGCTTGCGGCTGTCGGTGACGTGGAGGAAGACCTCCTCGAGGCTCTCGTCGGCGCCGAGCCCGGGGATGCCCCGGCGGATCTCGTCGAGCGTGCCGTGGAGGAGCTTCTTCCCGCTCTTGAGGATGAGGATCCGATCGCACAGCTCCTCGACGAGCTGGAGGAGGTGCGAGCTCACGATCACCGACGCGCCGTCGTGCGCGCACTTGGTGACGATCGCCTTGGCGGAGCGGATGCCGACCGGGTCGAGCCCGGTGAGCGGCTCGTCGCAGACGAGCACGCGCGGCGCGTGCAGCAGCCCGCAGGCGAGGACGAGCTTCTGCTTCATGCCGCGGGACAGCTCGGTCGGCAGCACGTCGCGCTTGTCGGCCAGCTCGAGCTCGTCGAGGAGCGCCTGGGCGCGGGCCTCGCAGTCGCCGGTCCCGTAGACGCGGCCGACGAACTGGAGGTGCTCCCACACCGTCAAGTAGTCGAAGAGGCGCGGCTCGTCGGGCATGAAGGCGAGGGCGCGCTTCGCCTCGAGCGGCTCGCTGCGGAGGTCGTGGCCGCAGATGCGGACGGCGCCGGTGCTGGGCGGGATGATGCCCACCAGGCAGCGGAGCGTCGTCGTCTTGCCCGCGCCGTTCGGCCCCACCAGGCCGAGCACCTCGCCGGGCTCGACGCGGACGCTGAGCCCGTCGACCGCCACGAACGAGCCGTAGAGCTTGGTGAGACCGTCGATCTCGATCACGGCGAAGTCCTCCCGACACCCGTGGCGCGCCACTCGGAGTATCGGCCGCCCGGCGGATTCGCTTGAACGGCCGGGGAGGGAAGGCTACCTCTGGCCCCATGCGACGCGACGTCTTCACCGAGGACCACGAGATCTTCCGCGCCCAGCTCCGGAGGTTCGCCGAGCGGGAGATCGAGCCCAAGGTGCCGGTCTGGAACCGCAACGGGATGACCGACCGCGAGACGTGGCGCAAGATGGGCGAGGCCGGCTTCCTCGGCCCCTGCATGCCCGAGGCCTACGGCGGCGCGGGGGGCGACTTCCTCTACGACGCGATCGTGATGGAGGAGCTGGCGTGGCGGCGGGCGCACGGGCTCATGACCGCCGTCCACTCCTCGATCTGCATGCCGTACATCGCCACCTGGGGCAGCGAGGAGCAGAAGCGGCGCTGGCTCCCGCCCGCCATCCGCGGCGAGTGCCTCCTCGGCATCTGCATGACCGAGCCCGGCACCGGCTCCGACCTCGCCAACGTCCAGACGCGCGCCGTCCGCGACGGCGACCACTACCTGCTGAACGGCTCCAAGACCTTCATCTCGATCGGCCAGCTCGGCGACCTCTTCATCGTCGTCGCCAAGACGAACCCCGACGCCAGACCGGCGCACGCCGGAATCAGCCTCATCCTCGTCGAAGCGGCGACGCCCGGCTTCGTCCGCGGGCGCAAGCTCGAGAAGCTCGGCCTGCCCGCGCAGGACACCAGCGAGATATTCTTCCAGGACTGTCGCGTGCCGGTCGGGAACCTGCTCGGGCGCGAAGGGCAGGGGTTCAAGATGCTGATGGAGAAGCTCCAGCAGGAGCGCATCTGCATCGCGGTGTCGTCGATCACGTCCTGCCGTCGCGCGCTCGACGACACGATCGCGTACACCAAGGAGCGTCGCGCCTTCGGCAAGCCGATCGCCGCCTTCCAGAACACGCAGTTCCGCCTCGCCGAGCTGGCGACCGAGGTCGAGATCGGGCAGGTGTTCGTCGATCGCCTGCTCGCGGCGCACGTGCGGGGCGACGACGTGGTCATGGAGGCGTCGATGGGGAAGTGGTGGACGACGGACCTCCAGAAGCGTCTCACCGCCGCCTGCCTCCAGCTCCACGGCGGCTACGGCTTCATGCTCGAGTACCCGATCGCGATGGACTACGCGGACGCGGCGGTGCAGTCGATCTACGCGGGCACGAACGAGATCATGAAGGTGATCATCGCGCGCCGGATGGGGCTGCCCGACGCGTAGCCGGCCGTCAAGCCGGATCCTTCAGCTCGACGATCAGCTCGCGGAAGCGGACGGTGCTGCGGTTGACGGCGCACTCGGCGCCGCCGCGCTGCACGTAGAAGAACTGGCCGGCCTTCACCCGGGTCCGGTACGACGGCTTGTCGGGCGGGTCGGCGTCGATGCTCTCGCCCTCGACGATGCAGAGGACGTAGTCGCGGACGTGGCGGTGGAGCGGGGAGGCCTCGCCCGGATCGAGGACCATCTCCCAGATCTTCACGCGCTCGTTCTCCATGAGGAGGCGGGTGCCGACGTGCTCGCCGGGGGTCTCGGTCATCGCGTCACCGCCACCTCGTGGCGCCGGCTCATCTGCGCCCAGCTCTCGAGGACGACGCCGATCGAGGTGGCGAACTCGCGCAGCTTGGTCTCGTCGCCCGCGTCGAAGGCGTCGTGGCCCTTCTTGTTCAGGAGCTGGGCGACGGCGAAGGTCCGCTTCTGCGTGTCGAGGATCGGCGCGCAGAGGATGCTCTTCGTGCGGTAGCCGGTTCGCTTGTCGACGTCGCGGTTGAAGAGCGGGTTCTCGTAGGCGTCGGGGATGTTCAAGACCTCGCCCGTCTGGGCCACGTGGCCGGCGATGCCCTCGCCGATCGGGACGCGGATGTCGAGCGCTTTCTCGCCCTCGCCCTGCGCCACCTTGGACCAGAGGATGCCGCGCGGCTCGTCGACGAGGAAGAGGGTCGCGCGGTCGGCGTTCAGGACCTGGCCGATCTTGAGCGTGAACGCCTCGAGGACGCCTTCGAGCATGCTCTCGAAGGTGTCGCTGTTGCTCATCGAGATGACTTGCAGGAACTGCTGCACCTCGCCGGTCACCTTGTCCATCATCTCCGCGAACTGCGTCGACGACATGTCCTTCACGCGGTGCGCCAGCTCGCCCTTGCGGTTGTACTGCGCGAGCGTGGCGAGCATCTGCTGCGTGTTGGCGAGGACGGCGTCCTGGAGGCTCTTCATCCGCCCGTCCTCGAGGTGGATGATGCGGTCGGCGATGTCGAGGATGCGGTTGTCGTGGGTGACGAGGAGCACCGCGGAGCCCTGCTGCTTGGCGAGGTCGTGCATGATGTCCACGACGTCGCGGCCGGACTTCTTGTCGAGCGACGCGGTCGGCTCGTCGGCCAGGATGATCTTGGGCTTGGAGGCGAGGGCGCGCGCGATCGCGACGCGCTGGCGCTGCCCGCCCGAGAGCTGGTGCGGGTAGGCGTTCACGTGCTCGGCGAGCCCGACGGCGGTCAGGATCTCGTGCGCCATCCGGTCGGCGACGTTTTTGGCGGGACGAGGGTCTTTCACGAAGGACATCTCGACGTTCTGCGTCGCGGTGAGCGAGTCGAGCAGGTTGTGCGCCTGGAAGATGTAGCCGATGTTCTTGCGTACCGCTTCGAGCGTCCCGGGGGCGGCGCTGCGCAGCTCCTGGCCGAGCACGGTGAGGCTGCCTTCCTGGGTCGAGCGGAGGCCGCCGATCAGCGTGAGCACCGTCGTCTTGCCCGAGCCGGACGGCCCGGTGAGGATGACGATCTCGCCCGGTTGCACCTCGAACGAGACGTCGAACAGGATCTGCTTCCGGAGGGTGCCGTGGCCGAAGTAGTGGTTCACCCCATGCAGCGCGACGACGGCCTCGGGCGCGCGCTCGGTGTCGACGACGGCGCCGAGCGCCATCAGAAGATCTCCGCGGGATCCGCGGAGCGGATCTTCCGCACCGCGATCGCGCCCGACGCGCAGCACATGCCGATCGTGAGGGCGAGCACGAGCCCGGCGACGGAGGCCTTCACCTGCATCGGCAGCATCGTGATCGTTTGCGTGACGCGGTAGAGCCCGGTCGAGATCACGATCCCGGGCAGGTAGCCGACGACGGCGAGGATCACGGCCTCCATCAGCACGACGCCGAAGAGGTAGCCGTTCGGGTAGCCCATCGCCTTGAGCGTCGCGTACTCGGCGAGGTGGTCGTTGATGTCGGCGAAAAGAATTTGGTAGACGATGATGCCGCCGACGAAGAGTCCGATCGCGACGCCGAACTTGAACACGAAGCCGATCGGCGTGTTGTTGTTCCAGTAGTCCATCTCGCGCTGCATGTAGCCCTGCTTGGTGAGCACCTCGACGTCGTTCGGCAGGTAAGCGGCGATTGCGGCGCGCACCTTCTCGACGTCCGTGCCGGGCTTCAGGCGGATGAGGCCGATGTTGATGGCGCCGAGCGGCCGGTTGGGGAGGATGCGGACGAAGTTGAGGTCGCTCGTGAGGACGGTGCCGTCGATGCCGAACGAGGTGCCGAGCGTGAAGAGGCCCTCGACGGTCACGCGGCGCGTGTTGACCTCGGTCTCGACGGCGCCCCCGGCCTTGAAGGTCGCCGCGATCGGCCCGAACTCGGGGCGCGAAGCGTCGTCGAAGACGACGACGTCGGGTTGGCGGAACTTCGTGCGGGCGGCGTTCACCTCGGGCAGCGCGAGCACGGTCTCGGCCGGGTTGAAGCCGGCGATGAAGATGTCGCGGTTGCGGCCGGTCTCCGGGTTCTTCCACGGCAAGAGCTGGGTGTAGACCGGGCTCACCGACTCGACGCCCTCGAAGCCGAGCGCCTGGTAGAGCCGCCGGCGGGGGAACGTCTTCATCGAAGCCAGATACGCCGACTGCGGGCTGATCAGCACGATGTCGGCGAGGAGGCGGCGGTGGACGCTGACCGAGCTGGTGAAGAGCGCGTCCTGGAAGCCGAGCTGCATGAAGATGAGCAGCACGGCGAAGGCGACGCCCGAGAGCGCGATCGTGAGGCGGAGCTTCTCGCGCCGGAGCTGGAGCCAGGCGAGCCGGGCGGCGGAGATCATCCCGCCGGCTCGATCGCGACGTCCACCTGGAGGTTGGTGAGGCCGGCCGCGCGACGGGCGTCGTCGAGGCGGATCTTCACCTCGACGACCCGCGCGTCGGTGCGCGCCGCGGGGTCCGTGTTGAGCACGTCCATCTTGCCGATCTTGAGGCCGATGTGGTCGACCTTGCCTTCGAGCGGCTGGGCGAGGGCGGGGCTCGAGATCTTCGCGCGCTGACCGAGCTGCACGTGGCGGATGTCGGTCTCGTACACCTCGGCGATGGCGTACATGACGTCGTTCTGCGCCAGCTCGGCGATGCCGTTCGGGCCGACGCGCTCGCCGCTGCGCGCGTAGATCTTGATCACCTGCCCGTTGACGGGTGAGCGCACCGTGTCCATCGCGAGCGACGCGTCGGCGGCCTGCAGGTCGGCCTTGGCGACGTCGACCTTGAGCTGCGCGGTGTCCTTCAGGCTGGCCGACGCGGTGCCGCCCTTGAAGAGCTGCATCCAGCGGTCGAAGTCGGCCAGGGCGTTGCCCAGCTCCGCTTTGAGACGCGTGATCCGCGCTTCGTCCTCGGCGAGCGAGTCGAGCACCGCGAGCACCTGGCCCGCCTTCACCTGATCGCCCTCCTCGACCGCGAGCTTGGCGATCACCACCGAGGGGCGCGAGGGGCCGGCGATGTGGATGATGCCGTCCTTCGGCTCGAGCCGGCCGAGGGCCGTCACGGCGGAGATGGGCGGGTCGCCGCCGCTCGTCTTGGCGGCGACGGCGGTGTCCCCGTCGCCCCCGGCGCGATGCAGTGAGCGGGCCATCCAGCCACCGAGGACCACGGCGGCGACGATGGTCAGCGCCATGAGTACTCGTTTTGCGGTCATGACGAATTACCCCCCGCGCGACGACGGCGAGTACGCACGCCCTAACGCCGCGGCCGCGCCGGTGTCAAGGACTGAGCACGGAATCCGGGTCGCGGGCCGGCAGGCGGACGTAGAAGCAGCTTCCCGCGCCCGGTGCGGACTCGACCCAGACGCGCCCGCGGTGCGCCTCCACGATCCGTCGCACGATCGCGAGGCCGACGCCCGTCCCGCGCTTGTGTCCGTTGGTGCCCTGGACGCGGTCGGGCACGCGGCCGAAGAGCTCGAAGATGCCCTTGTGGTAGTCGACGGGAATGCCGACGCCGTTGTCGCGCACGTGCACGACCACGTCGCCGTTCTCTTGCACCGCGCCTACCTCGACCTCGCCTCGCTCGGCGGGAACGTACTGGAGCGCGTTGGCGAACAGGTTCGCCAGCACGTGCCCCAGCTTGTCGGCCTGACCCCACACACGGGGCAGCGGGTGCACGACGAAGCGCACACCCTTGGTGTCGGCTTGCGGCCGCAGCGTGTCGAGCGCGCGCGCGGCCACCGCGTCGAGGTCCACCCAGCCCGGCGCTTCGGGCGTCGAGGTGATGCGGAAGAGGCCCATCAGATCCCGGATCATGTCCTCGGTCGTGTCGGCGGTGCGGACGATGCGGCGGAGGTCTTCGCGGCTCTCGTCGCTGATGACGCCGCCCTCGCGCTCGAGGAGGAGGTCGGCGGTGAGGAGGATGGCGCTGAGCGGGTTCTTGAGATCGTGCGTGACGGTGTAAACGAAGGCCTTCAGCTCCTCGGCCTTCTCGGCCAGTACCGCCGCGCGCTCGGCCAGCTCCGCGTTCAAGCGCTCGAGGTCGGCCTGGGCGGCGAGCCGCGCGAGCTGCTCGCGCCGGACCGTGGACGCGTGATGGCCGGCGGTCAGCACCATGGTGGCGAGGAACGCGACCATGAAGAGCATCGTGACGAGCGCCTCGATCCCCGGCCGGAGGACGATGAAAGCGCTCTCCGGGACGCCCACCGCGCCGCTCGCGCGCAGCACGAGGAGCGCGCCGTAGACGGCGACGCAGAGCGCCGCCGTGCGGACGCACTCGCCGAACGAGATGCTGGCCGCCGAGTAGACGACGAGGAAGGCGTAGCAGGCGAGGCCGTAGGGCACGAACTCGCGCGACAGGAAGTGGATGCAGAGCGTGATCGCCGCGACGTCGATGCCGAGCGAGATGCGGTACCAGCGGCGATCCGAGCCCGGCAGGCGCGGACGGAGGGTCACGTACGCGGCGCTCAGCATCACCTGCACCGCCAGCACGCCCACGATGAAGCGGACGTTGGGCCGCGTGCCCCCGAGCGCGCCGAGCAGGGCGATGAAGACGAAGCCCACCGTCGCCACCACCACGCGGGAGAGGGACTGCTGCACGAAGAGCCGCCCGTACGTCGGGTCGGTGGCGGGGTCGGAGGCTGACATGATGCGTGCGGACCCAAAGTCTTACGGAATGCCGGGGCGGGTCAATATGATTCTGGGGGCCCGTCCGGTGCTCGCCTCCGGCGCGCGGCGCGCCGGAGACTGCGGGCCAACCCCCGCGCGGCTCCGCCGCGCGCCCCAGACCCCGTCGGCCGGCTTGGCCGCTCTCGCGGCCGGCCTCCCGCCTTGACTGCGGGTGCATGCGCGGCTCGTTCGCTCTCCCTGCCGGGTGCGCACCCGCCGTGCGGGCGGCCTCAGCGGGTGAGGGGGCGGTATTTGATGCGGTGGGGTTGGTCGGCTTCGGCGCCGAGGCGGCGACGGCGGTCGGCTTCGTAGTCCTGGTAGTTGCCCTCGAACCAGACGGTGCGGCTGTCGCCCTCGAAGGCGAGCATGTGGGTCGCGATGCGGTCGAGGAACCAGCGGTCGTGGCTGACGACGACGGCGCAGCCGGCGAAGGCGACGAGGGCTTCCTCGAGCGAGCGGAGGGTGTCGACGTCGAGGTCGTTCGTGGGCTCGTCGAGGAGGAGGAGGTTGCCGCCGCTCTTGAGCAGCTTCGCCAGGTGGAGGCGGTTGCGCTCGCCGCCGGAGAGGTCGCGGACCTTCTTCTGCTGGTCGGCGCCGGTGAAGTTGAAGGACGCGGCGTAGCCGCGCGAGTTGACCTCGCGCTTGCCGACCATGACGATGTCCTTGCCGCCGTCGGAGATGTCCTCCCACACCGTGCGCTCGCCGACGAGGGCGTCGCGGCTCTGGTCGACGTAGGCGAGCGTCACCGTGTCGCCGACGCGGAGCGTGCCGGCGTCGGGCTGCTCCTGGCCGACGATCAAGCGGAAGAGCGTCGTCTTGCCGGCGCCGTTCGGGCCGATGACGCCGACGATGCCGCCGCGCGGGAGGATGAAGGAGAGGTCGTCGAAGAGGAGCCGGTCGCCGTACGCCTTGCGGAGGCCCTGGGCCTCGATCACGAGGTCGCCGAGGCGCGGGCCGGGCGGGATGGTGATGCGGGTGAGATCGCGCCGCTCGTCGTCGGCCTGCTCCTCGGCGAGGAGCTGCTCGTAGTGCGTGAGCCGCGCCTTGCCTTTGGCCTGCCGCGCGCGCGGCGCCATGCGGACCCACTCCAGCTCGCGCCCGAGCGCGCGGCGCCGCGACGACACCTCCTTCTCCTCCAGAGCTAGCCGCTTCTCCTTCTGCTCGAGCCACGAGGAGTAGTTGCCCTCCCACGGGATGCCGTGGCCGCGGTCGAGCTCGAGGATCCAGCCCGCGACGTTGTCGAGGAAGTAGCGGTCGTGTGTGACGGCGACGACGGTGCCCTTGTATTCCTGGAGGTGGCGCTCCAGCCACGCCACCGACTCGGCGTCGAGGTGGTTCGTCGGCTCGTCGAGGAGGAGCAGGTCGGGCGCGCGCAGTAGCACCTGGCAGAGCGCGACGCGGCGGCGCTCGCCGCCGGAGAGCGTCGACACGTCGGCGTCGCCGGGGGGCAGGCGGAGCGCATCCATCGCGATCTCGAGCTGGCGGTCGAGCTCCCAGGCGTTGGCGGCGTCGATCGCGTCCTGGAGGCGGCCCTGCTCGGCGAGGCACTTCTCCATCTCGTCGTCGGACATGGGCTCGCCGAGCTTGGCGGAGATCTCCTCGAAGCGGACGAGCAGCGCGCGCGTCTCCGCGACCGCGTCCTCCACGTGCTGGCGGACGTTCTTCGTCGGGTCGAGCCGGGGCTCCTGGGGGAGGAAGCCGACGGTCGTGCCCTCGGCGGGGAAGGCCTCGCCGCCGATGTCGGGGTCGAGGCCCGCCATGATCTTGAGCAGCGTGCTCTTGCCGGCGCCGTTCGCGCCGATCACGCCGATCTTGGCGCCGGGGAGGAAGGCCAGGCGGATGCCCTTCAGGATCTCCTTCCCCTGTGCGGTGATCTTCCGCACGTCGCGCATCACGAAGATGAACTGTCCCGCCATCGCGCGTCCTACCCGTCGGCCTCCATGTCGTCCGCCGTGAGCTCGAGTGCCCCCCCGGTGTGTGCCGATACTCTCATCGACCCATGCCGCACGCCATCGGAAGCTCGGGCGCCCAGCTGATCCAGAGCGCGGACGCGCTCCTCACCCGCAGCGCGGAGTGCATCAACCAGAGCCTCGACGAGATCCCCGATGCCGTCCTCGACATCGTCGACGCCCGGCTCATGGCCGCCAGCGGCGCCAAGCTGGTCCGCGTCGAAGGGGAGCTCAACAAGAGCATCCTCGACGTGATCGCCTGAGCGCTCACTTCTCCAGTTCTTCCCGGATCGAGTAGATCTTCTGGCGCGCTTCGGTGATGTAGGCGTCCAGGTTGCGGCGGTGGTTGGCGAACACGCCGGCGGGACGGCCGTTCAGCACGACGAACGGCTTCATGACGGCGGCCTTGCCGAGCGCGTTGTCGACCTCGTCGAAGAGCGTGCCGATGATCGGCTTCACCACCGTCTCCTGGTGATACTCGATCTTGATCGCGCGGAGCAGGTGATACATGACGTGGGCGTAGCCCTGCGCGCGGTAGAAGACGTCGTCGGTCTCGGTGAAGCCGATGTCGGTCTTGTAGAGCGAGGCGTGCGCGGCACCGAGCAGGTCGCTCCAGGCCTGGAAGAGGCGCATCAGCTCGACGTTGCGACGGTTGACGGGATGCGAGGTTGGCGGCTTGCTCTCCAGACCCGCGACGTATTCGCGGAGCGCGGCGATACCCTCGCGGAACTTGCTCTCGGCGGAAGGTAGCAGCAACCGGTTCTCGTCGTTGCGGAAAGCGAGGTCCGCCTTGACGAGTTTCGGGTCGTACTCGTCGCTCGACACCTTGGCGAGGTGGTCCTTCAGCACGCGCACGCTCTCGCGGACGGCCTGGATGATGCCGCGCTGGCGGTTGGCGTTGTTGTCCGCCCAGAGGGTGGGGCCCCAGAGCACGAAGTCGTTCGGCCGCCAGCCCGTGGCGCCGTCGAGCTCGTGCTCCATGATCTCGGCGACGGTGGTGGCGTAGGCTTCCCCGCCCACGAGGGCACCCGGGTCCGGGAAGCGCGCGACGACGTCGAACGGCAGCACGTCGTGCCGCCGCTGGGTGACGTGGAGGACGATCGGACCGGCCGCGAGCGCGAGCGCGACCAGGACGGCGACGACGCCGACGAGCGTCGCGCCGCGGCCGCGCGGCGGCGACTCCGCGCCGGCCACTACTTCTCGATGCCGAGCAGCTCGACCTCGAAGACGAGGGTGGCGCCCGGCTTGATCTTGGGCGGGGAGCCCGTGTCGCCGTACGCGATGTCCGAGGGGCAGACGAGCTTCGACTTGCCGCCGACCTTCATGAGCTGCACGCCCTCGGTCCAGCACTTGATGACGCCGTTCAGCGGGAAGGTGACCGGCTGGCCGCGCTCGACCGAGCTGTCGAAGACGGTGCCGTCGGTGAGCTTGCCCGTGTAGTGCACCTTCACCTTGTCGGTCGCCTTGGGCGAGTCGCCGGTGCCGGGCGTGATCTCCTGGTAGACGAGACCCGAGTCGGTCTTCTTGGCGCCCTTCTCCTCCGCCGCCTTGGCGAGGAAGCCCTGGCTCACCTTCTTTTCCTCGCCGGCGCTGGCCGAGGCGCGCGTCCGCCCCAGCTCGGCGATCTTCGGCCCGTAGGTCTTGAGGTCGACCTTGGCCGTCTTCTTGAGGATGCCGTCGCTGAGCCCCTCGGAGACGAGCGGCAGGTCGGCCGCGCCGAGGTTGAACTGCGAGAGCTGCTGGCTGAGCGCGAGCCCGATCGCGTAGAGCGTCTTCTGCTCGTCCGTCTTGAGCCCCGGCTCGGCGGCGCCGGCCACGCCGGCCAGCAGGGCGATGATCGCGAGCGTCTTCAGCGTGCGCATCGATGAAGCCTCCCCCTGGATTGGTCGAGCGGGTGTAGCCGCGATATCGGGCCGAGGCAAGCGGCGTAAATTTGGACGGAACGCCACACCCTCGCCGCCCGCCGTCCGCCGGGGGCCGCGGGGAATCGGCGCCGCGGCGGGCTGGCTCGCGTCTTGCACATCCCTCCGCGCATGCCGACCATGCACGACCTGCTCCGCGAGGCCGCCAAGCTGGGCGCCTCCGACCTCCACCTGAGCGCCGGCGAGCCCCCCATGCTCCGCGTGCACGGCGACCTCGGTCGTCTCGAGCAGCCGCCGCTCGACGCCGCCGACGTGACCGCGCTCGTGAACACCATCATGTCCGAGGAGCAGCGGCGGCGCTTCGAGGCCGAGCACGAGGTCGACTTCTCGTGCGAGCTGCCCGGCGCGGGGCGGTTCCGCGTCAACGTCTTCGTCCACAGCCGCGGGCCCGGCGCCGTGCTCCGCACCATCCCGACGGAGATCCCGTCGCTCGAGTCGCTCGGCATGCCACCCATCCTGAAGGAGCTTTGCAGCCGCGAGCGCGGACTCGTCCTCGTCACCGGGCCGACCGGCTCGGGCAAGTCGACGACGCTCGCCGCGATGGTCGACCTCATCAACAACACCTGGGACGCGCACATCCTGACCGTCGAGGACCCGATCGAGTTCGTGCACCGGCCGAAGCGCTGCCTCGTCAACCAGCGCGAGGTCGGCCCGCACACCGGCTCCTTCTCCAACGCGCTCCGCAGCGCGCTGCGCGAGGATCCCGACGTGATCCTGATCGGCGAGATGCGCGACCTGGAGACCATCTCGCTGGCGCTCACCGCGGCCGAGACGGGCCACCTCGTCTTCGGCACGCTCCACACCTCGAGCGCGCCCAAGACCGTCGACCGCATCATCGACGTCTTCCCCGCCGGCCAGCAGTCGCAGATCCGCACCATGCTCGCCGAGTCGCTGGAGGCGGTGGTGGCGCAGACGCTCTTCAAGAAGAAGGGTGGCGGCCGGGTCGCGGCGTGCGAGGTGCTGATCGGCACTCCCGCCATCCGCAACCTGATCCGCGAGGCGAAGCTCCACCAGATCCCCTCGATGATGCAGACCGGGCAGCGGCTCGGCATGCAGACGCTCGAGATGGCGGTCGCCGACCTCGTGAAGCGCGGCCTCGTCGCGCCCGAGGCGCTGCCGCCGAAGTCGCCGCTCGGGAACGGCGCCGCGCAGCCCGGCGCCGCGGCGTAGCCTTCCGGATTGCATTGACAACGCGCGCGACACGGGAGTACCCCCGACCCGCCATGCGTCGCGCGCCGCTCGCCGTCGCCCTCGTGCTCGCGCTCGCCGGCGTGGCGGGCGCCGTGTGCGGCGACCGCGTGCTCGACGCGGGCGAGCAGTGCGATGACGGCAACACCCTCGCCGGCGACTGCTGCTCGGCGACGTGTCAGTTCGAGCCGCTCGGCACCTCGTGTGACGACAAGAGCATGTGCACGGTCAGCGACACGTGCAACGGCGCCGGCGTCTGCGGAAGCGCGGTCCATCTCTCCTGCGACGACCAAAAACCGTGCACGCTCGAGTCCTGCCACCCGGCGGACGGCTGCCATCACGACCCCGTCGACTTCACGGCCACGCTGGTGGAGTTGGGGACGCCGCTCGCCATGGGCGACTGCTCTGGCAAGCGTGTTCCGGGCTCGATCAAGGGCCGGTTCGTCGCCGCTGGCAAGCTCGTCGGCAAGGGCCAGCGCGCGGCATCGATGAAGACTCGCCTGCGTCTCGTGAACGGCGCCGCCTCGCAGCTGAAGAAGGCGCAAGGCGCGATCAAAAGGCCCCCGAAGAGCCTCGCCGCCGCGTGCCTCGACGATCTCCGCAAGCGCGTCAATACCGCGCTCTCGCGGACGCTGTGCCTGCGGAACACGCTTTGAGCGCCGGGCGCTACTGTCCCGGCGGCGCCGTGGGGCCCGGCTTGAAGCGGAAGATCTGGTACGGCGCGTGCGCCCGCATGTGCGCCTTCGACACGAAGAGGACGTGCTGGAGCGAGCTGCACGTGAAGTAGAGCCAGCCGTCGGGCCCGAAGCTGAAGCCGTCGGGCCAGCGGAGCTTCGGGTCCTTGAGCAGCGTCCTCAGCTTGCGGTCGGGTCCGATGCTCACCACCGCGCCGTGCTCGGGGTCCGTCAGGTAGACGTTGGCGTCGGCGTCGGTCGTGATCCCGTCGGAGAGGGTCTTCGGGCCGAAGTCCTCGACCCGGGCGGCGAGCGCCTCCGCCGGGAGCGAGGCGTCGTTCAGGTCGCGCGTCGCGACGCGATAGAGACGGTCGCCGCTCACCGGGCCGTAGTAGAGCCACTCGCCCTGGCGGTCGAGCGCGATCGAGTCGACGCCGATGCGGAGCGTGAGCAGCCCGAAGATCTTCATCTCGCGCTCGGGCGTCGTCAGCACGTAGCGCTGGGCGACGACCGAGCGGTCGCTCGCCAGCAGCCGGCGGCTCGTGCGGTGGACGACGTCGTAGACGATGAGCGCCGGCCGCTGGATGATGGGGCTCGACTCGGCGATGTAGATCCGCTCGCCCGCCGCATCCACGTTGAAGTCGTTCAGCATGGAGAGGAAGCCCGCGACGGCGGACGGGAAGTCGTACTGGTGGACCAGGTTTCCCGTCGCGATGTCGAAGGCGAGGATGCGCGGTTGCCCCCGCCCGTAGCGGCCGTGGTCGAGGACCCACAGCCGCTCCTGCGCGTCGACGCGCACCGCGAGGACGCTCTGGTACGGCGGGTGGTTGTCCGACGGCGGGTAGGGCACCGGAACGCCGCCGACCAGCTCCACGACCGAGGCGGGCGGATCGCCGTCGGGGTGGAAGGTGAAGAAGACCCGCCCCGTACGCGACACCGCGATGTTGCCGGGCGGGAAGTCGAGGTTCGCCACCACCTCGATCGCCGACGCCGGCAGCGCCGGCGCCGTGGTGCGGTCCTCGAGGTGCGAGCCCCCGAAGGGTCCGCAGCCCGCGCTCAGCACGGCGAGCAGAACGACGAGACGCGCCATCGCCCGCGCCTGTAGGCCGCCGGGCGCGCGGGTGTCAACGGCGGCGCTAGACGCGGGCGCGCGTGGTGAGCACGATGCCCGCCAGGACCCCGGCCCCGCCGACGGCCTGCGCGGCGACGAAGCGCTCGCCGAGCAACGTCACCGACAGGAGCGCCGTCAGCACGGGCACCAGGTAGACGAACACGACGGTGCGGGAAATCCCGAGCGCGTGCACGCCCACCAGGAAGAGCTGCCCCGCGAGCACGGAGGAGAGGAGCGCCATGCAGACGAGGCCGCCGCAGGCGAGCGGCGTCGCCGCGGCGAGCTGCGCGCCGGGGTGCTCGCCCCGGCCGAGCGTCCAGAGGGCGAGGCCGCCGAGGCCGTACACGACGCAGTTGACGAAGGGCGGCGCGAGGTGGCCGACGACGCTCCGCGAGGCGAGGTTGAAGGTCGCCCACATCGCCGCGGCGGCGACGGCGATCAGGTCGCCCGAGGCGAGCGACAGATCGGAGAGATGGCGCGGGTCGCCGCGCGTGATGACCGTCGCCGCACCGGCGAGGGCGACGACGATCCCGCCCAGACGCCGGCGCTCGAACGGCTCGCCGACGAGCGGCAGGGCGAGGACCGTCATCACCGGGTTGAGCGCGATCAGGAGCGCGGTGTTCGTGGCGCTCGTCCGCCCGAGCGCCACCAGGAAGAGCCAGGGGTAGAGGACGCCTCCGCAGAGCACCATCACGGCGAGCGGTCCGACCGCGGCGCCCACGCCGTGTCGCGGCCGGGCGCGAAACGCGAAGGGCAGGAGGACCGCCGAGGCGATCGCGTAGCGCCACGCGGCCGTCGCGAGCGGCGTCAGCTCGGCGAGCACGACCTTGCCGGCGACGAACCCCGACGCCCAGCCGACCGTGGTGAGCCCGAGCCCCGCGTACGCGAGCGAGCGCGCCACCGGTTCGCGCACGGGCGCCATGACTCTCCATACCAGCCGAGCGCGCGTCTCACGAGGGGAAGTCGACGACGATGGAAACGCGTCAGGCGCCGGGACAGACGCCGGCGATGCGCACGCCCGCCGGCGCGCCCTTCGCCGACAGCTCGCGGCGGAACTTCCCCTTGCCGGCGAGGTAGCGGAGGAAGAACGGGACGGCGTAGCGCATGGTGAGCGTGTGCCCCTCGTCGAGGGACAGGGTCCCCGGCTCGCACCCGCCGCCGCAGAAGATCGGGGCGCACGCGATCGTGAACGCGCAGTGCCCCGTGTTGAGCACCTCGGCGACGTAGCGCGGCCCCTGGAGCAGGGCGAATGCCCCGCACGCGTCCTGGGCGAACGGCGTCAGCGTGTCGAGCTGGCCGCTCAGCACCATCGTCGGGATCTTGATGGGCAGGGCGGTGGCGGCCACGTAGTTGGTCGCGGGCGCGAGCGCCACCGCGGCGCGCACGCGCGGCTCGGCCCCGGCGACGCGGAGGGTCGTCTGCCCGCCGAAGGAGTAGCCGCTGATGCCGATCCGCTTGGGATTCAGCCGGCGCGAGAAGCGGGACGCCGGGTCGCCCCCCGCGGCCTGCATCGCGTCGATGATGAACTGCACGTCGGGGAGGCGGTTGGCGAACGAGTCGGTGACCGCGGCGGTGTCCATGCAGTGGGGGATCTCCGCCGAGGTGTTCCCCGGGTGCGAGGGCGCGACGACGACGAAGCCCCAGCTCGCGAGCCCGGCGGTGTAGAACGGCGACTGCCCCGGGAAGCCGCACGAGCCGTGCGAGAACACGATGAGCGGCCAGTGGCCGCGTCGCACCGCCGCGTCGTGCAGCGTGCCGTCGGAGTTGGAGGTGCCGGTGCCGGACACGGCCGGGTACCAGATGTACGTGTCGAGCGGACGCGGCTGGCCGGTGGTGACCGACGTCTTGGTGAAGAGGACGCGGGTGAAGCCGACGGCCTCGAGCGGGCCGTGCGAGAAGTCGCGCGCGAGCGCGGTGAGCGGCGCGAGGAGTGCCAGGACGAGGGCCACGCGGCGCATCGTCAGATCGCCCGCTCGCGGCCCTGCCAGTACGGGTCGCGGAGCTTCCGCTTGTACAGCTTGCCGTTCGGGTCGCGCGGCATCTCGGCGACGAAGTCGATCGAGCGCGGGCACTTGTACTTGGCGACGTTGGCGGCGCAGAAGGCGAGCAGCTCCTCGGCGAGCGCCGGCCCCGGCGCGACGCCGGCCGCGGGCTCGACGACGGCCTTCACCTGCTCGCCCCAGTCCTCGTCTGGGATGCCGAAGACCGCGACGTCGCCGACCTTCGGGTGCGTGAGCAGCGCCGACTCGACCTCGGCCGGATAGATGTTGACGCCGCCCGAGATGATCATGTCGGTCTTGCGGTCGCAGAGGAAGAGGTAGCCGTCGGCGTTGAGATAGCCGACGTCGCCCACGGTGAAGAAGCCGTCGCGGCGGTTGGCCGCCGTCTTCTGCTTGTCGCCGTGGTACTCGAAGTCCTGCGTGCCGAGCGCCATGTAGACCGTGCCGGGCTCGCCGGTGGGCATAGCGCTCCCGTCGTCGTCGAGGATGCGGATCTCGGAGCTGGGCCACGCGCGGCCGACGGTGCCCGGGTAGCGGAGCCATTCCTCGGGCCCGACGAGCGTGCCGCCGCCCTCGCTCGCCGCGTAGTACTCGTGGATGACGGGCCCCCACCACGCGAGCATGCGCCGCTTCACGTCGACGGGGCACGGCGCGGCGGCGTGGATGACGTGGCGGAGCGAGGAGAGGTCGTGGCGACGCTTCACCTCGTCGGGCAGCGCGAGCAGGCGATGGAACTGCGTCGGCACCATGTGCGTGGTGGTGACGCGATTGCGCTCCATCACCTCGAGCGAGGACTCCGGCGTCCAGCGGTCCATCAGCACGACCGCGTGCCCGAAGTGGAGCGAGCAGCCGGTGAACATGAGGACGGCGGTGTGATAGAGCGGCGAGCCCGTGAGATGCACGCCGTCGCCGTGCGGCTGGATGCCGAACATGGCGAGGAACATCGCGAACATCGAGCCGACCGCGTCGGGATCGAAGGGAGCGAGCGCTCGGCGCACGCCCTTCGGACGCCCCGTCGTGCCCGAGGTGTAGTTCATCACCTGGCCGGCGACGCGGTCGGCGGGCGCGCTCGCCGGCTGCCCATCCTTGAGCGCCGCGTAGGGACGGAAGCCGGGGACCGCGCCGGTGGCGAAGCGCGCGCGCTCCGGGAAGCCGATCTCGTCGGCGGCCGCGCGGCAAGCGCCGGCGAAGCGGTCGGCGCCGACGAGCGCCTTCGCGCCCGAGTCCTTCACGATGTACGCGATCTCGGGGCCGGTCAGGTGATGGTTGATCGGCACCAGGTACCAGCCGGCCTGGGTGGCGGCGAGGTAGAGCTCGATCATGGGCGCGCCGTTCGGCAGCACGGTGGCGACGACGTCGCCGCGCTCCAGGCCGAGGGCGCGGAGCCCGTGCGTCAGGCGGTTCGTCTCGGCGAGCAGCTCGCCCGCCGTGATCGCACGCCCGTCCGGCTCGACGAGCGCCAGCCGCGCTGGGTCGGCGGCGGCGTTCCTCCAGAAGCCGAGCTCGCTCATGGCGCGGCGCTATACACCGGCCGCGGGTCGCTGCGGTAGTCCCGCGGGTCGTCGTGATTGCCCGAAGGAAGGGGCCCGTGCGCCCGACGGTCCGGCGCGATTGCAGCCCCGCGCGGAGCGGACTGCCGTGCGGCGGAGCGCTCTCGCCGGCGTGACGTCTCGCGGCGGCACGCATCGTGCTCGACCCGGCCCCCATGCAAGCCGACGCGGACCACGGCTTCGTGGATTTCTAGGGTGCGCACCGCCGCCGTCGGTGACGGCCGCTACAGCACGGCCTCGGCCAGGAGCCGGAGCGCCGCCGGGTCACGCGTCCCGGCGAGGAGCGACGTCACCGGCGTCGCCTTCCACGCCTGGAGGCGGTCCTTGATCCGCGCCGCCGGGCCCGCCAGCGAGATCTCGTCGGCGAGCTTGTCCGGCACCGCGGCGACGGCACCGGCCCGGTCGCCGGCCATGAAGAGCTTCTGTACCTTCGCCGCCTCCGCCTCGAAGCCGAGGCGGGCGATCAGGTTCAGGTGGAAGTTCTTCTCCGCCGCCCCCATGCCGCCGATGTAGAAGGCGAGCATGAACTTGACCGGCATGAGCGCGGCTTCGAGGTCGTCGTTCAGGTTGACGGTGACCGCGGCCGCGATCTCGAAGCCGGGACGCCTGCCGGCGAGCGACTCCTTGAAGACGTCGAAGCGGAAGGGTGAGCAGAAGAGCGGCAGCCAGCCGTCGGCGATCTCGGTGGCGAGCTTCACGTTCTTGGGGCCCTCGGCGCCCAGGTAGATGGGGATGTGGGCGCGGAGCGGGCGGATGATGAGCTTGAGCGGCTTCCCGAGGCCGGTGCCGCCGGGATAGGGCAGCGGATAGTGCGGGCCGGGGTTGGTGACCGGCCCCTCGCGCCGGAGCATCGTGCGGAGCAGCGCCACGTACTCGCGCGTGCGCGCGAGCGGCTTGGGGAAGGGGACGCCGTACCAGCCCTCGACCACCTGCGGGCCCGAGACGCCGAGGCCGAGGAGCAGCCGGCCGCCCGAGAGATGGTCGATCGTCGCCGCGGTCATCGCGACGCACGCCGGCGTGCGCGCGGAGATCTGCGCGATGCCGGTGCCGAGCTTGATGCGCGTGGTCCGCGCGCCGATCCAGCACAGCGGCGAGAAGGCGTCCGAGCCGTACGCTTCCGCCGTCCACGCCGAGTCGTAGCCGAGGCGTTCGGCTTCGAGCACGACCTCGGTCGGGTCCCACGGGTCGGGCATCCAGTAGCCGAGCACCACGCCGAGCTTCATTCGGGTTTCCTCTCTGGCTCGCAGCGGACGCCGATGCGGTCGTCGAACACCGAGCCGAAGTACGTGCAGCCGTCGATCTCGGCCGCCGAGGCGACGGCGCCGACGACGTCGCCGTCGTGGCGGAAGCGCTCGGTGGCCTCCAGCGTCCTCGGGTCGATCTCGACCAGCGCCCAGCTCGCGCGGCAGGGGAGGCGGCCGAAAATGCAGAGGAGCGGCTTCGCCCCGCTCGTGTGCACGCCGACGAGCAGCGTGCCGCGAGGGCTCCACGCGAGGTTGTCGGGGTGGCCCGGGAGCTTCACGCTCCGCAGCGCCGTGCCGTCCGGGTCGCCGTCGCGCGGCAGCGCGGCAACCCGACCCCAGCCGGCTTGCGCGTAGTAGACGGTGTTGCCGTCGTCGGAGACGGCGACGCCGTTCGGCTGCGGCGCCGCGGTGCCGGCGAGCCGTCGCCAGCCGCGCTCGGCGTGCCAGGCGATGACGTCGCCGGTGCGCAGCCCGAGGCCGCCCTTCATCATGTAGTAGGCGCCGCGGAAGCCCTTGAACGTCGGCTGGAAGTTCGAGGCGACCAGCTCGCCGTCGGGCGCGAACGCGACGTCGTTGCCCGTCACCCCGGGCGGGTAGGGCACGCAGCCGCGCCAGACGAGGACCGCGTCGTCGCCGCTGCCGAGGAGAGCGAACAGCTCGATCGACTCCCGCGAGCCGTGGTGCACGACGGCGACGTGGACCACGCCCGGCACGCCCGACGGGATGCTGTTGATGCCGTGAGGCGAGAAGGTGTCGTCGGCCGGCGGCGTGGTGCAGGTGGGGTCGCCGATCAAGGGCTCGCGCACGTCGCCGTTAGCGGGCCAGAGCTGGCGCGGCGTCGTGCCGCGAACGTTCAACGCCATGAGCTTGCCGCCCGGCGGCCCGGCGCCGAGCGGTCGCATGTTGCTCACCAGCACGAGACCCGCCTGCGGCACGGCTTCGACGTCCTCGGGGTTCTCGAAGCCGCAGATGCTGCCGAGCGTGCCGGGCTCGGGCGTCGGGTTGCACGGCGGGCGCGGCGCGGCGGCGCACGCAGCGAGCAGGGTGACGGCGGCGAGGAGGCCGAGGCGCATCCGGGGACCCTTACACCGGGAGCCGCGTCCGAGGGTAGCGGTCGCTCAGAGGTAGCTGAGCCACCGATCGTGACGTCGGCGCTTCAAGTCCGCGAACCACCGGCAGGCCGGGAACAGCGCGACGACGACGGCGGCCCACACCGCGTAGACGATCGCGAGCCGGAACCCGTACCCCGGCGGCGCGGCGACGATGAAGGGGCTGCTGAAGAGCGGCGCCAGCGGCCAGCCGCTCCACCACGCGCTCGCCACGGCGAGCGCGTGGATGAGCGGGAGGTGGAGGACGTAGTAGAAGAGCGGCACGCGCCCGAAGACGACGAGCGGCCGCGCGAGCCGCCCGGGGACACGCTCCGCGAGCGCCAGGAGGACGAGCCCGGGTCCGAGCGTCATCAGGAGGAAGAGGAGCGAGGGCGGATACTTCGTCGTGTTGACGAACGACAGCGCGGTGTAGAGCGCGCGCGGCTCGGCGTGCCACGGGTGCGGATCGCCGTAGCCGCCCCTCGAGCGGAGCACGACGAAGGCGGCCGTCATGGCGAGGCCGAGGACGGCGAGCCGGGGGCGGCGCTCGAGCCAGCCGCCGAGTGCCCACCCGAGCGCCATGACGCCGATCCACGGCACCAGCGGATAGACGACGAAGAGCGCGCCGCCGGGTCCCAGCGGCAGGAGGCCGCCGGTGTGGAAGAGCGCCCAGAGGCCGAAGCGGTCGCCGCCGCGGCCGTCGAGGAGGTTGTGCCCCGCGATCATGACGACGGCGAACGTTGCGACGACCGGCACGGGTAGCCACACGAGGCCCGCGAGCGCCACCATCGACCAGCCGATCGCCCAGATCACCTGCGCGAAGCTGAAGTCGTAGGCGAAGTTGAAGGTCCAGCCGAAGCGGACGACGGTGAGCTCGAGCACGACGAGCCAGAGACCGCGCACGAGCAGGAAGCGCGACAGCTCCCCGCGCGACAGCCGCCGGCCGTGGAGCCACGCGCTCGCGCCCGCCAGCAGGACGAACACGGGCGCGCAGAAGTGCGTCACCCAGCGGGTCAGGAAGAGCGACGGGCTGGTGAGGGCGAGGTCGGTCGGGTCGAAGCGCGAGTGGGAGAAGAAGTCGCGGACGTGGTCGAGCGCCATGACGACCATCGCGCCGCCGCGCACGAGGTCGACGCCGACGAGGCGGGCGCCGCGCGGGAAGCGGTCGGCGTTGGACACGCGGGGGAGGATAGATGGTGGCGCGGGCCCAGGGAAGTCTGGCAAGAGGACCGGACCGTGGCCGATCCGCGCGACGCCGAAGCCTTCCAGCGCAGCGTGCTGGCGAAAGTCACCCGCCGCCTGGTCCCGTTCATGTTCGTGCTCTACGTCGTCGCCTACCTCGACCGCATCAACGTCGGCTTCGCGGCGCTCCAGATGCGGCGCGACCTCGGCTTCTCCGAGGCGGTCTACGGCCTCGGCGCCGGCATCTTCTTCGTCGGCTACTTCCTGTTCGAGGTGCCGAGCAACCTGATCCTCCAGCGGGTCGGCGCGCGGCGCTGGATCGCGCGTATCATGGTGACCTGGGGCGCCGTCTCCGCCGCCACCATGCTCGTCCGCCGCGCCGAGACGTTCTACCTCGTGCGCTTCCTGCTCGGGGTGAGCGAGGCCGGGTTCTTCCCCGGCATGATCCTCTACCTCACATACTGGTTCCCGCCCGACGAGCGGGGCCGCGCCGTGGCGCGCTTCATGACGGCGACGGCGGTGGCGGGCGTCCTCGGCGGGCCGCTCTCGGGTGGGCTCCTGGCGCTCGACGGCGCCGCCGGGCTCCGCGGCTGGCAGTGGCTCTTCCTCGCCGAGGGCGTGCCCGCGGTCTGCCTCGGCTTCATCGTGCTCGTCGTGCTGCCCGACGGACCGGCGGACGCCCGCTGGCTCGAGCCGGCGGAGCGTCGCTGGCTCATCGAACACGTCCGCGCGGAGCCGCAACCGCACCACGCCGCAACGCTCCGCACGGCGCTGGTCCACCCGCGCGTCTGGCTCCTCGCCGCGCTCTACTTCGCGCTGGTCAACAGCTTCTACGGCGTGAGCCTGTGGCTGCCGCAGATCGTGCAGGGATTCTCGGGGCTCGGCGACACGTGGGTCGGGGTCGTGTCCGCCCTGCCGTACCTCGCCGCGGCCGTGGCCATGGTCCTCGTCGGTGCGCATTCCGACCGGACCGGCGAGCGTCGCTGGCACGTCGCCGTCCCCGCCCTCGTCGGCGCCGCCGGTCTCGCCGCCGCGGCGATGCTCCACGCGCCGCTCGCGGCGTTCGCCGCCCTGGTCGTGGCCGCGGTCGGAATCTGGAGCACCCTCGGCCCCTTCTGGGCCCTGCCGACGGCGATGCTCC
>JBGQET010000059.1:0-27637 GCA_041496545.1 Binatia bacterium
ATCGTGCCGAGGCTCGTCAGGTAGCGCGCGACGGCGGCCGCGACGCGCGGCTCGTCGGCCGCGCGGACGTGGGCCTCGAGCCGGCTCCGCCCGGCGAGGGGCGGGGCGAGCGCGGGGTCGTCGACGGCGGTGATCACGCCGGGGGCTCCCTCCTCGAGCAGGAAGTTGGCGATCGCGTCGGCGAGCGCGGCGGGCACGTCGAGGCGGAGAGCCTTCCACTCCACGGCGGCCACCATGCCACCGCGCGCGGTTGACCGGAAGCGCCGCCGTCTCCTATTGGGGAGCCGTGCCGGTTCGCGTGATCGCCCACCGTGGGGCGAGCGGGACGCGTCCCGAGAACACGCTCGCCGCCTTCCGCCGCGCCGCGGAGCTGGGCGCCGACATGGTCGAGCTGGACGTCCAGCTCACGCGTGACCGTGAGGTCGTCGTGATCCACGACTTCACCCTGGAGCGGACGACCGACGGGACCGGGGCCGTGCGCGAGCGAACGCTCGCCGAGATCCGTCGCCTCGACGCCGGCGCCTGGTTCGACACTCGCTTCGCCGGCGAGCGCGTGCCGACGCTCGCCGAGGTGCTGGCGGCCGTGCCGCTCGGGGTGAACGTCGAGCTGAAGCCCGTGGGCGACGAGGGGCTCGAAGCGCGCGCGCTGGCCGCGGTCGAGTCGGCGGGGGCGCTCGGGCGGGTGGTGTTCTCCTCCTTCGACATGGGCGCCCTCGACCGCCTGCGCGCCTGCTCGCCGGCTGCGGATGTGGCCGTCCTCTGGGAACTCGACCCCATCCCGCAGGCGCTGCGGTGCGCCAACCGCGTGGGTGCCACAGCCTTGCACCTGCGCAAGGATGCCGTGCGCGATGCCATCATCGCGAGGGTGGCCGCGGCGGGCCTCGCGCTGCGCGTCTGGACCGTGAATGCGCAAGCCGAAATGGAGGCTCTGGTCGAGGCGGGCGTGGATGCACTCTTCACGGACTACCCGGAGCGGTTCTTGCAAATCGTCCCGCGCCAGTGAGCCGGGGGTTGCGGCATCGCCAGGGGCCGCGATGCGAGATCACCTTGACTGCCCACTGCTTTTCCTTAATGGTGACGCCTTTCCAGCGAGACGACCGTGGAGCGACCGTCCCGGTGGCGATCGCCTCAAAGGGGGGTGTAGGCAGAGCATGGCTGGGGTTCGCGTCAAGGAGAACGAGCCCATCGAGAGCGCCATCCGGCGCTTCAAAAAGCAGTGCGAGAAGGCCGGCATCCTCGCCGAGCTGCGCAAGCGCGAGCACTACGAGAAGCCGAGCGTGCGGCGGAAGAAAAAGGCCATGGCCGCCCGCAAGCGGGCGCTCCGTCGCCTGTCCCGCACCACGATGGTCTGAGCAGCGGCCGGCGCGTCAGCCGGCACCCGGGAGCGGCGTCTGAACGCGCTCGACGCCCTGCTCCTCGTCCTCCTCGTGCCCTTCGCGCTGCGCGGATGGTGGCGGGGCTTCTGCCGCGAGGTCTTCAGTCTCGGCGGGCTCGTCGTCGGCGGTTTCGCCGCCGCGGCTGCCGCCGGACCCGGCGGCGCGGCGCTCGTCGCCCGCGAGATTCTCTCGCCCGCGGCGGCGCGCGCGGCGGCATTCGTCGGCATCTTCGTGGGCGTCGTCGTGGTCGCGAACGTGCTCGGGCAGGTCGCCGACCGCTTCGCCCGCGCGCTCTTCCTCGGCGGACTCAACCGCCTCGCCGGCGTCGCCTTCGGCTCGCTGAAGGGCGGGGTGGCGCTCGGCTTCGGGCTGCTGCTCGCGGAGCGCCTCCTCGGGTCCTCGACGCTCACGCGGGCGATCGGCGCCTCGACCCTCGGCCGCCCGCTCACCGAGCTGGCGACCAACGTCCTGGTCTTCGGGCGGAGCCTCACCGCCGCCCACGGAGAGGCGGCGTAGATGTCGGGGCGCTTCGACGAGCAGACGATCCGCGAGGTCCGCGAGCGCGCGAGCCTCGTCGAGATCGTGTCCGACGTGGTGACGCTGCGGCGCCGGAGTCGGAACGCGGTCGGCCTCTGCCCCTTCCACGCCGAGAAGACGCCCTCGTTCAACGTGAGCGAGGACCGCGGCTTCTACCACTGCTTCGGCTGCGGCGAGCACGGCGACGTGTTCGCCTTCGTGATGAAGGTCGAGTCGCTCGCCTTCCCCGAGGCCGTGCGGCGGGTGGCGCAGCGCTTCGGCGTCCGGCTGCCCGAGCCGGCCGAGGGAGTGGGCCAGCGTACGGAGCCGCTGGCGGCGGCGAACGCCGCGGCCGCGGCCTTCTTCCAGGCGGAGCTCGCCGGCGGCGCGGGCGCCCGCGCGCGCGCCTACCTCCGCGAGCGCGGCGTGGGCGACGAAGCCGTGCGGCGCTTCGGCGTCGGCTACGCCCCGGGCACGGGCGACGCGCTCGCCCGCCACCTCCGCACCAAGGGGATCAAGGTCGAGGACATGCTGACGCTCGGCCTGGTGCTGCGGCGCGATCGCCCGGAGGGCGGGCTGCTCGACCGTTTCCGCGATCGGCTCATGTTCCCGATCGCGGATGCCAGCGGCAAGGTGATCGCGTTCGGCGGCCGGATCCTCCCCGGGCGGCCGGCGAGCGGCGACCCGCCGCCCAAGTACCTCAACTCTCCCGACTCGCCGGTCTTCCATAAGGGGCAGACGGTCTACGGCCTCGCGCAGGCCCGCGAGGCCATCCGGCGGGGCGGCCGCGCCGTAGTCGTGGAAGGGTACATGGACGTGATCGCGCTCGCCGAGGCCGGGATCGCGGAGGTCGTCGCGCCGCTCGGCACCGCGCTCACCGTCGACCAGCTCCGCGTGCTGCGCCGCTTCACCGACACGGTCGTCGCTTGCTTCGACGGCGACCCCGCCGGGCGGAAGGCGGCCGCGCGCAGCTTCCCGGTGTTCCTCGAAGCGGGGCTGTGGGGGCGCGGTGCGTTCCTGCCCGCGGGCGACGACCCCGACACCTTCGTGCGCGCCAACGGCGCCGAGGCGTTCACGGCCGCGGTCGGCGGCGCCGTGCCGCTGGTCGACGCCTACCTCGAAGACCTCGCCGGGCCGAGTCGCGAAGCGGTCGGCCGCAACGCCGAGGCCGCGAAGGAAGTCGCGCGCGTGTTGAAGCGCGTGCGCACGCCGTTCGAGCACGACGTCCTGGCGCGACTCGCGGCCGAGCGGCTCGGCGTCCGCGAGGAAGTGCTCCGGGCCGAAGGCGCGCCCGAGGCGACGCCGGCCGCGAACCCGCTCGCGATCGACGCTCCGCGCGGCGCGGAGGAGATGCTGATCGAGCTGATGGCTTCGGACCCCGGGGTCGTCGCGCGCGTCCGCGCCGAGGACGTGGTCGGCGAGTTCGAGCACCCCGCGTGGCGCAAGGCGGCCGAGGCCCTCGTCTCCGCCGACGACGTCGCGGGCGTGCTGCCGACGCTGCCGCGCGAGCTGCGCGACCGGGTGGCCCGCCGGCTCCTCGGCGAGGTCGCGGACGAGGACCGCCATCGCGAGGTCGCCGACTGCATCGCCAAGCTGCGCGCGCGACGTCTGCGACGAAGACACACCCGGCTCCGCGAGACGCTCGCCGCCGCCGAGGCACGCGGCGACGCGCGGGCGGCGGAGGCGGCGACCCACGAGCTGCGCGAGCTGCAGACCCAGATGGCGGCGGAGCACTCCGATAAGGCACGCACCCAGGGAGCGAAACCGTGAAGACCACGCAGGCAATGCAGGAGCAGAGGCCCGACCCGATCGACGCGGCGAAGATCGAGCTCGTCCCCGAGCCGCTCGAGGAGCTCGAAGACGCGCTCGTGGACGACGACGCCGAGGTCGAGGACGAGACGGCCGAGGTCGGCGCGGAGGACCAGCACGCCGCCGAGGAATCGCGCCGCGCCGCCGAGGACGCGATGCTGCGGACGTCGGACCCGGTGCGCATGTACCTCCGCGAGATGGGCACCGTCAGCCTCCTGACGCGCGAGGGCGAGGTCGAGATCGCCAAGCGCATCGAGGAAGGCGAGCACGCTCGCATCCGCCACGTCCTGGCCACCCCGTACGCGCTGCGCGGCGTGCTCGCGCTCGGCGAGCTCGTCCGCGAGGGCGAGCTGCGGGTGCGCGACCTGGTCATGGAGGAGCCGGAGGAGGAGGTCGACGAGGACGAGCCGCGGCAGCCGGGCGAGGACGACGTCCGCCAGCGCCGCCGCTTCCTCGCGCAGGTCGGCCGCATCCGGCGGCTGGCGAGCGAGCGGGATGCGCTCGAGCGCGCCCGCGGCCGGGTCCGTCGCCGCACGACGGGCAAGCGGGCGGACCGCGTCGCGCGGCTCGAGCAGCGGATCGTCCGCGCCCTGGCCGACCTCGGGCTCGCGCGCCGCCAGCTCGACGGTCTCCGCAACGAGATCTACGCCGCCGCCGTGCGCGTCGAACGTCTCCGGGCGAGCCTCAAGGGAAACGAAGAGCGCTTCGGCCGCCCGGTGAGCGAGCTGCTTCGCTCGACGGCCGCGGTGCTCGACGAGACGGGCGAGGACCGCAAGGTCGAGCGCGGCGCCGTACAGCGAGCCTGCCGCGAGCTCGGGCTCGGGCGCGACGAGCTGGTCGCGCTCGGCCGGGCGCTGCGCGACACGCGCGCGCAGCTCCGCGAGCTGGAGCGCGACTTCGGGATGCCGGCATCGGACCTGGTGGCGACGGTCACCGCGGTGCGCGCCGCCGAGTACCGCGCGCA
This sequence comes from Binatia bacterium, assembly GCA_041496545.1. Classification (GTDB taxonomy): domain Bacteria; phylum Desulfobacterota; class Binatia; order DP-6; family DP-6; genus DASRHG01. Next base: position 4,666 of record JBGQET010000059.1, read on the forward strand.
CGTCGCGAAGAAGGAGCTGGTGCAGGCGAACCTGCGCTTGGTCGTGTCGATCGCCAAGAAGTACATGAGCCGCGGGCTCCAGTTCCTCGACCTGATTCAGGAAGGGAACATGGGGCTCATGCGCGCGGTGGACAAGTTCGAGTACCAGCGCGGCTACAAGTTCTCGACCTACGCCACGTGGTGGATCCGGCAGGCGATCACGCGCGCCATCGCGGATCAGGCCCGCACCATCCGCATCCCGGTGCACATGGTCGAGACCATCAACCGCTTCGTGCGCATCTCGCGCCAGCTCGTGCAGGAGTTCGGCCGCGAGCCCAGCCCCGAGGAAGTCGCGGCGCGCATGGAGATCCCCGTCGAGAAGGTCCAGCGCGTGATGCGGATTGCCAAGGAGCCGATCTCGCTCGAGACCCCGGTCGGCGAAGAGGAGGACAGCCACTTGGGAGACTTCATCGAGGACGAGTCCGTCATCGCGCCCCCCGACGCGGTGATGAACCTGAACCTCCAGCAGCAGACACGAAAGGTCCTCGCGACGCTCACGCCGCGCGAAGAGCAGGTGCTCCGCCTCCGCTTCGGCATCGGCGAGACGACGGACCACACGCTGGAAGAGGTCGGCGGTCGCTTCGCGGTCACGCGCGAGCGGATCCGGCAGATCGAGGCAAAGGCACTCCGCAAGCTGCGCCATCCGAGCCGCGCCCGGCACCTCCGCAGCTTCACCGAGAACTGAGCGCGCCCTTGCAGAATCCGTCGTTCGGTGATTCACTCCGACCGAGCGGGCCCATAGCTCAGGCGGTCAGAGCTGCCGGCTCATAACCGGTCGGTCGTGTGTTCGAGTCACACTGGGCCCACCACGGGCAGGCGCATGACACACGACGGGAGGTTCGAGATTGCCGACGCAGATCGAGGTCCTCGCTAATCTCCAGCTCGTCGATCAGAGCCTGAGCGCCAAGACGCGCGAGGTGACGGAAGGGGAGACCCGGGTCGCTTCGTTGGAAGACGCCGTCCGCGGACAGAGCGCCGCGACGACCGCCGCGCGCGAGGAGCTCGCCGGACTCGCGACCCGGCAGCGGGACCTCGAGGGACGCCTCCAGGTGGCCGAGTCGAAGATGAAGGACCGCCGCATGCGGATCACGCGCATCCGCAACGAGAAGGAGCTGGGGCTCGCCAAGCGGGAGATCGACCTGCTGAAGGAAGAGACCAACCAGCTCGAAGCCGAGCTCATGACGGTCATGGAGCAGGCGGAGGGGGCGACGACGAAGCTCGCCGGCCTCGAGACGGATCTCGCCCGCCTGACGGGCGAGCGCGACACGGAGTCGACCGCCCTCCGGGCCACCATCGAGCGCTTGGCTGCCGAGATCGAGCGCGACCGCAAGGCTCGCACGGCCATCCTGGAGACCGTCGACGGGGAGCTGCGCGGCAGGTACGAGATGCTCTTCTCCCGGCGCGGCGGGGTGGCCGTCGTCGAGGTCCGGGAGGGGACGTGTCAGGGCTGCCGCATGCGCATCCCACCCCAGCTCTTCAACGAGATCCAACGGCGGGAGAAAGTGATCCTCTGCCCCAACTGCCAGCGGATGCTATACTGGAGAGCGGAGGGCGAGGAGGCGAACGGGTAACACCGGCGCGCCGTGCGCCGGAGGAGGTCGAGCAGCCGCTCGCCGCGTGAGCGGCGGGAGGAAAGTCCGGACTCCACAGGGCAGGGTGGCCGCTAACGGCGGCCCCGAGCGATCGGGGGAAAGTGCCACAGAGAAGAGACCGCCCCGGGCCTTCGGGACCGGAGCAAGGGTGAAACGGCGAGGTAAGAGCTCGCCAGGTCCGCTCGAGAGGGCGGACGCTCGGTAAACCCCACCTGGAGCAAGACCGGGTATGAGGGATGCCCGACCGCAAGGCCGGGCGCGGATGGCCCGTCCGCTCCCTCGGGTTGGTCGCTAGATCCCGCGGGCAACCGCGGGACCAGACGAATGGCTGCTGCTCCCGCCTACTGAGCGGGGGAACAGGATCCGGCTTACAGACCTCCTCCGGCGGACGGCGTGCGCGCCGCCGGTGTTGTCGCCATCGGGACACGGTCCGGCGCGCACGCCGTTCGGCGGGGAGGTCTCCCCGCTCGACGCGACGGTTCGGTCGCCCAGTCTTCGTTCACTGGGTGGGTGAGGGGCCGGCGACGGGGAGCCAGAGGATCACCAGGGTGCCGGTGCCGGCGCCGTCTACGGTGATGGTGCCGGAGAGGTCGGTGGCGCGTTGGGTCATGTTGCGGAGGCCGGCGCCGGGGTGGTCGGGGGTTGGCGACACGCCGCGGCCGTCGTCTTGAATCTCCACGAAGACGCCGGGGCGGCCCTTGAGGTCGGGGCGGGCGCCGGTGCGGACGGTGATCGTCGTCGCGCCGGCGTGCTGGACGACGTTGCTCACGGCTTCCTGGAAGACGCGTAGCACGTGCAGCGCCTCTCTCGGGCCGAGCCAGGGGAGGGGCGGGACGTCGGTCACCCGCCAGTCGAAGCGGACGCCGTGGCGCTCGAGACGGCGCTCGATGCGGGCGCGCCAGCTTGCCAGAAGGCCGATCAGGTCGGCGTCGATGGGGGCGAGCGAGGAGACGACGAGGCGCATGTCGTCGAGCGCGTCACGTAACGCTTCGGCGATCTCGTCGCGGGGGACGTCGGCCTGCTCGACGAGAGCGAGCGTCGACGCGAGCTGGCCGCCGAAGCCGTCGTGGATGTCGCGCATGAGCCGCTCGCGCTCGTCCTGAACGGCGCGGTCGTGCTCGAGGCGGCGGATGCGATCGTAGCCGCGCGCGATCTCCTGGCCGCGCTCGGCGACGCGTCGCTCGAGGTCGCGGTTCAGGGCCTGGCTCTCGTCGAGCGCCTCGACGAAGCGCTGGTTCACGCGCCATCCGACCCAGATCGCGCCCAGCGAGCCGACGTACGGGGTGAGCACGACCGACGGGGCAATGGGTGTTCCGAACGCGAGCGCAATGTCGTGCGCGCCGACGATGAAGCCGGCGACGCCGAGCGTCGGCGCCACGCGAAGCGACCGGACCTGCGACTGCCGCGGGATGAGGAAGAGGAGCCACACGAGGTAGACTCCCATGGCCATCGTCCCGCCCGCCCACACCAGGATGACCCCGTCCACGAGCCGGGGGTCGCGACGCGCGAGGGCGATCGCGAAGCTCGCCGCGCCGGCGGCCCACACCATCACGACGGCGCGCTCGAGCCGCGGGCGGCCGAGTGCCAGGAAGCGGTGCGAGCCGATCACCATCGCGGCGACGACCGCCGCGAGGGCACTCGTCACGAACCACTGCCACGCGAGGGCCGGAAGCGGCGGCTCGCGGACGACGAGGTCGAGCATCGCGATCCCCCACAGCACGGCCGCGAGCGAGCTCTCGGCGAACCCCGGCACCTCGCGCCGCCGGAGCATGAGCGCGAGCCCCGACCCGCCGAGGCAGAGCGTCAGCGCGATGGCGAGCTCGACCACCGTCACCTGCCAGAAGAAGCGCGACTCGAAGGACGGGCGCACCGCCGCCTCCGGGCCGACCACGAAGGCGTCCAGCACGGAGATGTACGTCGGCTCCACCCGGAGCTGGACGTCCACCGTGTTCCGCCCGGCGCGGAGGCTGCCGGCCGGGAGGACGACCAGCAGCGGGCGGTTGACGTGCCGCCCGCGGCCCTCGCCCACCTGCGCGCCGCTCAGCCAGACGCCGGCGTTCATGACCGCCCGCGGCAGGTAGACCGCCCACGGGACCGTCGCGGCGGCCGGCAGGTCGATGGACGTCCGGTACCACGCCGCCCGGGCCCGCACCCGGCGCGCCGCCGGCCACACGTCGGGCAGGCGCACGCGCGGCGCGCTCGCGAAGGCGGCGTCGTCCGGCGGCGGGCGGCCGACGTCGCCCTCCGCTATTTCGAGGCGAAGCGCCTCGTGCACCGTGACGGCGGGCGGCTCGAGCGGTGCGGCACACCCGGCGAGGGCCATCAGGACGAGGACCAAGGCCGAGCGCGGCACGCCCAGACAATCCGCCGCCGCCCGGTCGGCGGTCAACCGCGAGCGTCCCATCCCCTCTTCTTGCGATCCGCCGCGGTCCCGGTGTGGTAGGGTCTTTCGCCATGGCAAGCGGGCCCGCGGGCGAACGGGCGACGGTCCTCGTCGTGGAGGACGACCGGCCGACGCGCGAGCGCTTCGCGCGCGCGGTCGCGGCGCACGACCGCCTCACGCTCCTCGCCGCCTGCGGCAGCGTCGCGGAAGCGGTCGCGCGGCTGGCGGGCGAGCCGCCCGACGTGCTCCTCACCGACCTCGGGCTTCCGGACGGCAGCGGCATCGATGTCATCCGTCGCGCGCGGGCCGCGAGCGCACGCACGCAGGTGATGGTCGTCACCGTGTTCGGCGACGAGGAGACGGTGCTGCGGGCGATCGAGGCGGGCGCGACGGGCTATCTCCTGAAGGACGGCACCGCGCGCGCCATCGGTGACGCGATCACCCAGCTCCTCGACGGCGGCTCGCCGATCAGCGCGCCGATCGCGCGCCTCCTCCTGCGCCGCGTGGCGGCCACCGCCCCGGCGGCGGACGCCCCGGCGGAGAGGGACGCCCGCACGCCGGTCCTCACCCCGCGCGAGCACGAGGTGCTGAACCTGGTGGCCAAGGGCTTCAGCTTCGCGGAGATCGCGCGCCTGCTCACCCTCTCGCCGCACACCGTGACCGCGCACGTGCGCCACATCTACGAGAAGCTCGAGGTCGGCTCGCGCAGCGAAGCGGTCTTCGAAGCAGTCCAGCAGGGGCTGATCCGCCTCCGCGAATAGGTCTCCGGGTCCCCTTTCCCTGCGATGCGTGCCCGGCGCAGGAGGGCTAGTCGTGAGCGCCGAGGAGACCCTCACATGACGAACCCGAGACGAGTCACATCCTGCGCAGCGTTCCTCGTGGCCACCGTGGTCACCGCGGCGACCGGAGCGGAAGCGACGGTCCTCTGCGGCAAGCTGAACTCCGCGACCGGCCACGTGCGGGACGGGTCTTCGCTCCACGTCCGCTCCGCCTGCAAGACGTCGGAGGTCCAGCTCGACGCCGCGGCGCTCGGCCTGCAGGTCCTCGGGACGCTCGCGGTACGGATGGGCAACGCGGTCTCGACCTCCGGATCGCTCTCGACCCCGGCCAACTGCAACTCGGGTGAGGTCGCGACCGGGGGCGGCCTCATCGGCACGGCTGCCGACGGCGGCGAGATCGCGGTGCGCTCGAGCCGACCACAGCCCGAGACCGCCGGCGCCACGCCGACCGGGTGGCGCGTGAGCGCGGGAAACCTGAACGTGCCGACCGGAACGATCACGGCGACGGCGTACGTGGTCTGCGCGGCACCCTGAGGCGGCTCGCAACCGCGCACGTCCCGTCGGCCCCGGGTCACCCCCCTTTCGCCGCGGCGAGCAACTCGGGATTCTCGGGGTCCGTGCGTAGCGCGCTCTCCAGCACCCGGAGTGCGCGTGGCCTCGTGCCTGCACGCTGCCCGAGTAGGTCCGCGAGGCCGAGCGCGGCCGGCCAGTACGCCGGCTCGGCGGCGAGCGCGCGTTCGAAGAGGGCCAGTGCCTCGGCTTCCCTGCCGTCCTCGGCGAGCATGTACGCCAGGAAGTCGAGCGAGTCGGCGCGCGGCGCGTCGTCGTCCGGGCGGTCACGGACCCGCGATCTCGACCCTTCCCGCGGTCGGCGTCGAGCTCTCCCTAGCCGCATCGCGTCGTGCGATTTTTCTTGACAGGAGGGTACGCCTCCTCTACAAGGCGGGCGCTTGGTGGGGAACAGCGGTGATGGGTGGTGGAAGTAGGGTGGCGGTGGAGCAGGCGGACGGAGGGGATGCGGCCCCACGGATGGCGGGATGTTCCGAGGTCACTTCACGCATACGGTCGACGACAAGGGGCGGGTGGCGATCCCGGCTCGCTTCCGCGAGGCGCTCTCCGGGCTCCAGGAGGAGCGCCTCGTCGTCACCAAGTACGGCTTGCGTGGCCGCCACTGCCTCGACGTCTATCCGCTCGCGGCGTGGAAGCAGCTCGAGGTGCGGCTGATGGCGAAGAAGCGCTTCGACCCCGCCCTCGCCAGCTTCCGCAACTACTACGTCTCGGGTGCGCACGAGTGTCAGCTCGACGCGCAGGGACGCATCGTCCTGCCCCAGCTCCTGCGCGAGTACGCGGGGCTCGGGCGCGACGCGATCCTGACCGGCGACATCGACAAGTTCCGCATCTGGAACAAGGATGCGTGGCAGCAGGTCTTCGCCTCGGACGAGGAGGCGTTCCTCTCCAATCCGGAACGCTGGGGCGAGCTCGATCTGTGAGCGGACACTGAACGAAGCGACGACAAGCCGCCGGCGGGCGGAGGTAGGGGTGCAGGGTGAAGGCGGCGGGCGCTGTGCTAGCGCGCGGAGACTGCGAGGCGCCGCCTCGGATGGGGGAGCGAACGACGGAGACGGGCATCGGGCCGGTGGGCGCTGCCCACGTCTCGGTGATGGTGGGGGTGGTGGTGGAGGGGCTGCGCCCCCGGCCGGATGCCTGTCTCGTCGACGCGACCGTCGGCCTCGGAGGTCACGCGGCCGCGCTGCTCGCCGCCGCGCCCGGCGCGCGGCTCCTCGGGCTCGATCGCGACGCCGACGCGCTCGCGCACGCGCGACGCCGCCTCGCCGCTGACGCCGACCGCGTCACGTTGAGGCAGGCGTCGTTCGCCGATCTGGCCGCGGTCCTCGCCGACCTCGGCTGGAGCGGTGCCGACGCCGTGCTGCTCGACCTCGGCGTCAGCTCGCTCCAGCTCGACCGTCCCGAGCGCGGCTTCAGCTTCCGCGCCGAGGGTCCGCTCGACATGCGGATGGACGCCGGCGCGCCGCGCACCGCGGCCGAGGTGGTCAACGAGTGGGAGGAGGGCGCGCTCGCGCGGACGATCGCCGAGTTCGGCGAGGAGCGCCGCGCGCGCGCCGTCGCACGCGCCATCGTGCGCGCCCGGCCGCTGCGCACCACCGCCGAGCTTTCGCGCGTCGTCGCCCGCGCCGTCGGCGGCGGGCGTCCCGGCCTCGACCCCGCGACGCGCACCTTCCAGGCGATCCGCATCGCGGTGAACGACGAGCTGGGCGCGCTCGACCGCTTCCTCGCCGACGGCTGGTCGCTGCTCGGCCCGGGCGGTCGGCTCGCCGTCCTCGCCTACCACTCGCTCGAGGACCGGCGCGTGAAGGAGGCCTTCCGGCGCTGGGCGGCCGACTGCCTGTGCCCGCCGCGCGTACCCTGCTGCTGCGGATGGAGCGCCAAGGTGCGCGTGCTGACGCGCCGGCCGCTGCGGCCCTCGCCCGAGGAGGTCGCGCGCAACCCGCGCGCGCGCAGCGCGCGTCTGCGCCTCGTGGAGCGACTGGAGGCGGCGCGGTGAGCCCGCCACCCGCGGCGACCCGGACCCTCACCGTCCGCCGGCCGCTGGTGCGCCCGGCCGGCGACGCGCGCCGGCTGCTGCGCACGATGCGCGGCTGGCTCGTGCGGCGCGCCTTCATGCTCGGCGCGGTCCTCGTCGCCCTCTGCTTGGTGCAGGTCTGGCTCCAGCTCCAGGTCATGCACCTCGGCTACGAGCTGTCGGTCGCGCGCCAGATGCAGCTCCGGCTCGAGCACGAGCGGCGCGAGCTCGACGTCGAGCTCGCCACGCTGCGCGACCCCGGGCGCATCGACGCGCTCGCCCGCCATCGACTCGGCATGACGGACCCCAAGAAGGGTCAGGTGGTCACCCTGCGGTGACGGCCGGGCGGCGATCGCAGACGCGCATGCTCGTCGTGGGCGGGCTCTTCGCCGGCCTCTTCGCCCTGCTCGTGGCGCGCGCCGTCGATCTCGCGGTGCTGCGCGGGCCCGCGCTCGGGCGCCTGGCGGCCATGCAGCACCGCCAGCGCATCGAGCTCGTGCCGCACCGCGGGCCGATCGTCGACCGCGACGGCGAGGCCCTCGCGCTCTCCGTGGACGCGCCGTCCGTGTACCTCCGGCCGGGCGAGTGGAAGGGGCAGGACGGGCGGCTCGCCGCGCTCGCGGCCGCGGTCGGCGTTCCGGTGCGGACGCTGCGCGCGCGGCTCGACCGCAAGCAGCCCTTCGTCTGGGTGAAGCGCCAGGTGCTGCCGCGGGAAGCGGAAGCCGTCGCGCGCCTGCGGCTCCGCGGGGTGTACACGGTCACCGAGGGCCGCCGCTTCTACCCGCATGCCGCGCTCGCCGCGCAGGTCCTCGGCTTCGTCGGCGTCGACTCGCAGGGGCTCGAAGGGATCGAGCGCCGCCTCGACCGCGTGATCCGCGGCGAGCCGCACTACCTGCACGTGGATCGCGACGCGCGCGGCCGCGAGATCTTCACGGCCGGGCTCGAGACGCCGCCCGCGCAGGGGGCGCGCGTCGAGCTGACACTCGACGCCGCCATCCAGGACGCCACCGAGAAGGAGCTGGCCGCCGGCGTCGCGGCCGCGAAGGCGGCGGGCGGGGCGGCCGTCGTCCTCGACCCCGCGACGGGCGAGGTGCTCGCGCTCGCCAACCTGCCCACCTACAACCCGAACCAGCCCGGCGACCAGAAGACCGGCGCCACCGACCAGCGCTGGCGCGACCGCATCCGCAACCGCGCCATCACCGACCCCTACGAGCCCGGCTCGACCTTCAAGGCGATCCTCGCCTCCGCGGCGATCGAGGAGAAGGTCGTCACGCCGTCGGAGATGTTCAACTGCGAGAACGGTCGCTTCCAGATCGGCCGCTGGACGATCCACGACTCCCACCCGCACGGCTGGCTGTCGTTCGCCGAGGTGCTCCAGTACTCGAGCAACATCGGCGCGAGCAAGGTCGGCGAGCGGCTCGGGCGCGAGCGGTTCTACCGCTACCTCCGCGCCTTCGGCTTCGGCGAGCGCACCGGCATCGAGCTGCAGGGCGAGTCGCCGGGCATCCTGCGCAAGGTCGAGAGCTGGGCGCGCATCGACCTCGCGACCCACAGCTTCGGCCAGGGCGTGTCGGTGACGCCGGTGCAGATGGCGGCGGCGTTCGCCGCCATCGCCAACGGCGGTCTCGTGATGCGTCCCTACCTCGTGCGTCGCATCGTCGCGCCGAGCGGCGAGACGACGCTCGAGAACGCGCCCGTGACGGTCCGCCGCGTCATCTCGCCGCGGACCGCGGCCACCGTGACGGACATCCTCCGCCGCGTCGTCGAGGAGAAGGGCGGCACGGGCGCTAGGGCCAGGCTCGACGACTTCCCCGTCGCCGGCAAGACCGGCACGGCGCAGAAGGTGAACCTCCACGGCGGCGGCTACTCCTCCAAGCGCATCGGCTCGTTCGTCGGCTTCGTGCCGGCGGACGCGCCGCGCGTCGTGATCCTCGTGCTCGTCGACGAGCCGGGGACCTCGAGCTACGGCGGGGTCGTCGCGGCGCCGATCTTCCGCGGCATCGCGACCGCGGCCTTGAAGCGGCTCGGCGTCGAACCCTCGGCGCCCGCGGTGCAGATGGCCGACGCCGGGCCGACGCCGGCCGCGCCCCGCGCCCCGAGCCCGTCCACCGCCGCCCCCGCCGAGGCGGGCGAGCACGTCGAGGCGCCCGGGACGCCGAGCTTCCTCGGTCTCTCGCTGCGCGAAGCGCTGACCCGCGCGCAGGCCGACGGCTGGAACGTCCAGGTCACGGGCTCCGGCTACGTCGCGGCGCAGACGCCGGCGCCCGGAAGCCCGCTCGCGGCCGACCACCGCCTGGCGCTCCGGCTCGCCTCGGGCGACGCGATCGCGGCTCCGTGACGGGCGCCATGCTGGCCGGGGCGGTGGCGGGCGTCCCGCCGGATGCGATCGGGCATGCGTTCCCCTATAAGGGCGCGATGCGCGCGAGCGAGCTGCTCGAGAGCTGCGGCGTCGCCGTCGTCCGGCGCGGGCCCGACGTGGAGGTCGGCGGCGTCGCGACCGACTCGCGCGCCGTCCGCCCCGGCGACGTCTTCTTCGCGCTCGCGGGCCAGCGCACCGACGGCCGGCGCCACGTCGCGGAGGCGCTCGGTCGTGGAGCGCGCGTCGTCGTCGCGAGCGAGGGGGTCGACGCGCCGACCGTCGTCGTGACGGACGCGCCGCGCCGGCTGCTCGGGCTCGCGGCCGCGCGGCTCGCCGGCGATCCCAGCGCCGCGCTCACCGTCGTCGGGGTGACGGGGACGAACGGCAAGACGACCACCACGTACCTGGTCGAAGCGATCTGGGCCGCGGCGGGGCTCCGGCCCGGCGTCGTCGGCACGGTGGCCTATCGCTTCGGCGGCGAGAGCCGCCCCGCGCCGCTCACCACCCCCGACGCGCCCGCGCTCCAGACCCTGTTCGCCGCCATGCGCGCCGCCGGGACGACGCACGCCGCGGTCGAGGTCTCGTCGCACGCGCTCGCGCAGGACCGCGTCGCCGGGACGCGCTTCGACGCCGCCGTGTTCACGAATCTCACCCGCGACCACCTCGATTTCCACCCCACGGTCGAGGACTACTACGCCGCCAAGGCGCGCCTCTTCCTCGAGCACCTCCCCGCGAGCGGGAAACCGGACCCGGTGGCCGTCGTCAACCTCGACTCGGAGCTCGGCGGGCGCCTCGCCGCGAGCGTGCGCACGCGGTGCGTGACCACGGGCCACGACGCCCGCGCCACGGTGCGCCCGCTCGACGTCGCGACCGACCTCGCCGGCACGCGCGGCACGCTCGCGGTCGACGGTCGCCGGCTCGCGTTCGAGAGCCCGCTCGCCGGCCGGCCGCACCTGGAGAACATCCTCGGCGCGGTCGGCGTCACGTGGGCGCTCGGCACGCCGCTCGACGCGATCGCGCGCGGGCTCGCCGCCGCGACCGCGCCGCCGGGGCGGCTCGAGCGGATCGCGGGGCCGGGGTTCAGCGTCGTCGTCGACTACGCGCACTCGCCCGACGCGCTCGCGCGCTCGCTCGACGTGCTGCGGCCGCTCGCCCCCGGCCGGCTGGTTGCGGTGTTCGGCTGCGGCGGTGACCGCGACCGCGGCAAGCGCGCGCTGATGGGCGCCGCGGTGGCCGAGCGGGCGGACGTCGTCGTGCTCACCTCCGACAACCCGCGCACCGAGGAGCCGGCGGCGATCATCGCCGAGATCGAAGCCGGCGTGCGCGGCGCCGGGATGGCCGCGCTGAACGGCACCCGCGGCTACGTCGTCGAGCCCGACCGCCGCGCCGCCATCGCGCTCGCGATCGGGATGGCCCGTCCCGGCGACCTCGTGCTGGTCGCGGGCAAGGGGCACGAGGACTACCAGATCGTCGGCACCGAGAAGCGCCACCTCGACGACCGCGAAGAGGTGCGCCGGGCCCTCGGGACGCGCGCGTGAGCGAAGCCGACACCGCGACGGCGGCACGCGCCGAGTTCGCGCTCCCCGATCTCCTCGAGGCTACGGGCGGCGAGCTTGCGGCCCTCGGCGCGACCACCCGCTTCACGGGCGTCACGACCGACACGCGGCGGCTCGGCGCGGGCGAGGTCTTCGTCGCCATCCGCGGCGACCGGCACGACGGCCACGCCTTCGTCGGCGAAGCGGCGGCGCGGGGCGCCGGCGCGGTCGTGGTCGAGCGCAACGCGATCCAGGAGCCGCCCCCGTGCGGCGTGGTGGTCGTGCGCGACACGCTCGCCGCGCTCGGCGACCTCGCCGCCTTCCATCGCCGCCGTCTCGGCCCGCGCGTCCTCGCGGTCACGGGCAGCAACGGCAAGACCACCACCAAGGAGATGCTGGCCGCAATCGTCGAGTGTGCGCTCGGCGGCGCGCAGGTGCTTCACACGCTCGGCACGCAGAACAACCTGGTCGGCCTGCCGCTCACGCTGCTCCGCTTGACGCCGGAGAACCGCATGGTGGTGCTCGAGCTGGGCATGAATGGGCCGGGCGAGGTCTGGCGGCTCGCCCAGATCGCCGAGCCCGACGTCGGCGTCATCACCTGCATGGCGCCGGAGCACCTGGAGGGCCTCGGCTCCATGCACGGCGTGGTCGAGGCCAACACGGAACTCTACCGCCGGCTGAAGCCCTCGGCGACGGCCGTCTTCAACGCCGACGACCCGCGCGTCACGACCGCGGTCGAGGTCTTCCCCGGCCGCAAGCTCTCCTTCGGCACCGCCGGCCGCCCGGTCGTCGCGGCGGCCGACGTCGTGGACCACGGGCTCGACGGCACGCAGTTCCGGCTCGTGGTGGGCGGCGAGTCGGTGGCGGTGCGGCTCGCGATCCCGGGGCGGCACAACGTCCACAACGCGCTCGCCGCGGCCGCCGCCGCGCACGCGGTCGGCGTCCCGCTCGACGCCGTGAAGCAGGGGCTCGAGCGCTTCCAGCCGCCGGGCATGCGCATGGAGGTGATGCAGCTCCGCTCGGGCGTCACCGTGCTGAACGACGCCTACAACGCGAACCCGGCCTCCATGGCCGCCGCGCTCCGCACGCTGGCGGCGAGCCGCGGCCGGCGGCGGCTCGCCGCGCTCGGCGAGATGCGCGAGCTGGGCGGCGAAGCGCTCCGCGCGCACCGCGAGCTCGGCTCGATCGCCGCCGAGGCGAACCTCGACGCGCTCTTCCTGATCGGCCCGCACGCCGCCGAGGTGCGCGCGGGCGCGGAGGCGGCGGGCATGCCGGCGGCGCGCATCACCGTCGCGGCGAGCCACGAGGAGCTGGCGGCGCGGCTCGGCACCGACCTCCGTCAGGGCGACCTGCTGCTCGTGAAGGGCTCGCGCGGGGCCGCCATGGAGAAGGTGCTGCGGCAGCTCGGGGCGGAGCCGCGGCCGTGATGCTCTATCTCCTGCTCTATCCGCTCCACGCGAGCTACCCGCCGCTCAACGTGCTGCGCTACATCACCTTCCGGACGCTGGTCGCGGGTCTCACCGCGCTCACCATCTCACTCTTCCTCGGGCCGGCGCTCATCCGCCGGCTGACGGCGCTCCAGATCGGCCAGTCGATCCGGAGCGACGGGCCGGCGGCGCACGCCTCGAAGGCCGGCACGCCGACGATGGGCGGGACGCTCATCATCTTCGCACTCGTGCTCTCGACGCTGCTCCTGGCCGACCTCGGCAACCGCTACGTGTGGATCGCGCTGCTCGTCACCGTCGGGCACGGAGCGATCGGCCTCCTCGACGACTACGCCAAGGTGCGGCGGCGGAGCTCCGCCGGCATCCCCGGCCGGCTCCGCTTGCTCTTCGAGTTCGTCATCGCGGGCGCGGCCGCGTACGCGCTCTACCACGGCTCCGAGCACGGCGGCCGGCTCACCATGCCGTTCCTGAAGGACGTTCGACCCGACCTCGGCTTGTGGTACATCCCGTTCGGAGCCTTCATCGTGGTCGGCACCGCCAACGCCGTGAACCTGACCGACGGGCTGGACGGCCTCGCCATCGGCCCGATCATGATCGCGGGCGGGACGTACGCGGTCTTCGCCTACACCGCCGGCAACGCGCGCATCGCCGAGTACCTCCAGATTCCGTACGTGCCGGGCGCGGGCGAGCTGACCGTTTTCTGCGGCGCGCTCACCGCCGCCGGGCTCGGCTTCCTCTGGTTCAACGCCTACCCGGCGCAGATGTTCATGGGCGACGTCGGCTCGCTGGCGCTGGGCGCGGCGCTCGGCACCGTCGCGCTCATCACCCGCCAGGAGATCGTGCTGGCGGTGGTGGGCGGCGTCTTCCTGATCGAGGCCCTCTCCGTCATCGGCCAGGTCGTGTCCTTCCGTCTCCGCCGCAAGCGCATCTTCCGCATGGCGCCCATCCACCATCACTTCGAGCTGCTCGGCTGGCCCGAGCCGCAGATCATCGTCCGCTTCTGGATCGTGTCGGTGGTGTGCGCGCTGCTCGCGCTCTCGACCTTGAAGCTCCGGTGACCGCGCTCCCGCGCCGCGCCCTCGTCCTCGGCCTCCAGCGCACCGGCCGTGCGGTCGTCGACGTGCTGGTGCGCCACGGCGTCCGCGTCCGCGTCGCCGACGCCCGGCCCGCGGCCGCCCTCGGCGTCGACGCCGCGGCGCTCCCCGGCGTCGAGCTGCGCTGCGGGGAGGACGGACCGGACCTGGTCGCCGACGTCGACCTCGTCGTGCCGAGCCCGGGCGTGCCGCGCGAGGCGCCGCCGCTCGCGGCCGCGGTCCGTCGCGGCATCCCGGTGTGGAGCGAGATCGAGCTGGCCGCGCGGCTGCTCGACTGCCCGCTCGTCGCGATCACGGGCACGAACGGCAAGAGCACCACGACGTGTCTCGTCGGCCGCGCGCTCGAAGTGGCCGGGCGGCGCACGTTCACCGGCGGCAACCTGGGCACGCCGCTGGTGACGGCCGTCGACGGCGGCTTCGAGGTCGCGGTCGCCGAGGTGTCGAGCTTCCAGCTCGAGTGGGTCGAGCGCCTCGGGCCGGCGGTCGGCTGCCTCCTCAACCTGACGCCGAATCACCTCGACCGCCACGCGAGCTTCGCCGAATACCGCGACGCCAAGGCGCGCCTCTTCGCGGCGCAGGCAGCGGGCGACTTCGCCGTCGTCAACCGCGACGACCCGGAGGCGTGGCGCATCGCGGGGGGGCTCCGCGCGCGCGTCGTCTCGTTCGGCGCGGAGCCGGTCGCCTGCGGCGCCTTCCCCGGCGACGGGTTCGTCGCGCTCCGGCTGCCCGACGCCGCCGAGGAGCGCTACGCGCTCGGGCAAACCCGTCTCACCGGCCCACACAACGTCGAGAACATCATGGCCGCGGTGGCCGTCGCCCGGCTCGCCGGCGCTCCGGCGACGGCCGTGCAGGCGGCGATCGACGGGGCGGAGCCGCTGCCGCACCGCCTGGCGCTGGTCGCCGAGCGCCGCGGCGTGCGCTGGTTCGACGACTCGAAGGCGACCAACGCGGGGGCCGCGGCGAAGAGCCTCGAGTCGTTCGCCGAGCCGGTCGTGCTGCTCGCCGGCGGCCTCGGGAAGAACGGCGGCTACGACTTGCTGGTGTCCCGCGCCGCCGGACGCGTCCGCCTGGCGCTCGTCTTCGGCGCCGCGCGCGACGAGATGGCGGCCGCGCTCGAAGCCGGCGGCGTGGCCGTCGAGCGCGTCGTCCGGCTGGAGGAGGCCGTCCGTCGCGCCGCCGCCGTCGCGGCGCCCGGCGACACCGTGCTGCTCGCGCCCGCGTGCGCGAGCTTCGACCAGTTCACCGACTACGCCGCCCGCGGGCGCGCCTTCCGCGCCGCGGTCGAGGCGCTGCCGTGACGGACGGCACGCCCGCGCGGCCCGCGGCGCCCCCGCCGCGCCCCGCTTTCCGCGGCCCGCTCGCCGGGCAGCGGCCGCGCGCCTTCGGGCTCCTGGGCGGCGACCCGTGGCTCCTCCTCGCGGTCGCGGCGCTGGTCGGGTTGAGCGTCGTCATGGTGTTCAACGTGAGCTACTTCTACGGCGAGGAGCGCTTCGGTGACTCGCTGCTCTTCTTCCGCAAGCACCTCCTGTCGATCGCGCTCGGGACGGTGGTGGGCACGATCGCCTCGCGCCTGCCGGCGGAGACGTATCGCCGCGCCGCGTACCCGATGCTCGTCGTCGTCCTGGTGGCGCTCGTGCTGGTGCTGGTGCCGGGCATCGGCCTGGCGCGCGGCGGGGCGCGGCGCTGGATCCATCTCGGGCCGCTCAGCCTGCAGCCCTCGGAGCTGGCGAAGTTCGCGGTCGTGCTCTACCTCGCGCGCTCGCTGGTGAAGAAGGCCGACCGCGTCGAGCGCTTCACGGTGGGCGTCGTGCCCCACTGCCTGGTCGTCGGGCTGATCGCCGCGTTGGCGCTCCTCGAACCGGACTTCGGCACCGCCGTCCTCTGCGGCGGGCTTCTCGCCGGCATGCTGTACGTCGGCGGCGTCCCCGGCCGCTTCCTCCTCCTGCCGGGCGCGGCGGTGCTTCCGGCGTTGGCGCTCCTCGTCATGCGCGAGGGCTATCGGTGGAAACGGATCCTCGGCTTCCTCAACCCCGAGTCCGACCCCCTCGGCATCAACTTCCAGCTGAAGCAGTCGTTCATCGCCTTCGGCTCGGGCGGCCTCTGGGGCATCGGGCTCGGCGAGAGCCGGCAGAAGATGTTCTACCTCCCCGAGGCCCACACCGACTTCATCTTCTCGGTGGTCGGCGAGGAGCTGGGGCTCGCCGGGGCGCTGCTCGTGCTGGGACTCTTCGCGGTGCTCGCGGTGCGCGGCTTCCGGATCGCCTTCCGGCACTCCGACCCGTTCGCGAGCCTGCTCGCCTTCGGGGTCACGCTGTCGCTGGTCCTCCAGGGCGTGGTGAACGTCGGGGTCGTGCTCGGCTGCCTGCCGACCAAGGGGCTCGCGCTGCCGTTCATGTCCTACGGCGGCTCGGCGATGATCGCCTCGCTGGCGCAGGTCGGCGTGCTGTTGGCCCTCGCCCGCGATACGGGATGAGCGTGGTCATCGCCGGCGGGGGGACGGGGGGGCATCTCTACCCCGGGCTGGCGCTCGCCGACGCGCTCGCGGCGCGCGGCCTCGCCGTCACCTACGTGGGGACGGCGGGCGGGCTCGAGGCACGCGTGGTGCCGACGACGCCGTACCCGCTCCGCCTCCTGCCCGGACGACAGCTCCGGGGCGGTGGGCTCGGGCGCGCGGTGTTCGGGTTGGTGGCGGTGGGGCAGGGCGTGGTGCGCGCGGGCGCGCTGCTCGGCGAGCTGGCGCCCCGCCTGGTGGTCGGCGTCGGCGGCTACGCCTCGGTGGCCGTCGTCGTCGCCGCCTGGCTCCGGCGCGTGCCGACGCTGCTGCTGGAGCAGAACGTGGTGCCCGGGGCCGCCAACCGGGTGCTCGGCCGGCTGGCGCGCCGGGTGTGCGTCGGCTTCGCCGAGTACGTCGCCGCCTTCCCCCCCGGGCGCGCGGTTCACACCGGGAACCCGCTGCGCCCCGGCCTGCTCGCACCCGCGGCGCGCAGCGCGGGGGGCCGTTTCGGCCTCCTCGTCTCCGGCGGCAGCGCCGGGGCGCACCACCTGAACGAAGCGGTGCTCGCCGCCCTCGAGCGGCTGGGTGCTGTGGCGCGGGGCTGGGACGTCACGCACCAGACCGGGTCGGCCGACCTGGAGGCGGTCCGCGCCCGCTACGCCGCGCTCGGCCTCCCCGCCCGGGTCGAGCCCTTCATCGAGGACATGGGCGCCGCCTACGCCGCCGCGGACCTCGCCGTCGCGCGGGCGGGGGCGATGACCTGCAGCGAGCTCGCCGCCACCGGCCTGCCCGCCGTCCTCGTCCCCTATCCCTACGCCGCCGACGACCACCAGCGCCGGAACGCCGACACCCTGGTCGCGGCCGGCGCCGCCGCCATGATCCTCGACCGCGAGCTCGACGGCGCGCGGCTCGCCGAGGCGCTCGCCGCGCTCGCCGGCGACCCCGCGCGGCGCGCGACCATGGCCGAGCGCGCCCGGGCGCTCGGCCGTCCCGACGCCGCGGCGCGCGTCGCCGAGGAGTGCCTGCGCCTCCTGGCGGCATGAAAGTAAGGCGAAAAGTGCGTGGCGACTTGAAGAGTTGCCGCGCGTTCTGTAAGTCCAGTCGAGCGTGGCCGGGCTTGCGAGCGGGGTTGGCGGGTGGATCGGGTGGTCCGGGCTCCTCCGGCAGGGAATGACGGCGGTGAACGGACGGAAGCGGCGCGTCCACTTCGTGGGCATCGGCGGCATCGGCATGAGCGGCATCGCCGAGGTGCTGCTGACGCTCGGCTACACCGTCTCCGGCTCGGACCTGGTCGCGGGCGAGACGACCCGGCGGCTCGAACGGCTCGGCGCTCACGTGCACGTCGGCGCGCACGACGCCGCGCAGGTCACCGCGGACATCGACGTGCTGGTCATCTCCTCCGCCGTCACCTTCGCCAACCCCGAGGTCGCCCGCGCGCGCGAGCTCAAGATCCCCGTCATCCCGCGCGCCGAGATGCTGGCGGAGCTGATGCGGATGAAGTGGGGCATCGCCGTCGCGGGCACGCACGGCAAGACCACCACCACCTCGCTCGTCGCCGCCGTGCTGCGCGAAGCCGGCCGCGACCCGACCGTCGTCGTGGGCGGGAAGCTCCGCACGCTCGGCACCAACGCGCGCCTCGGTCAGGGTGAGTTCCTCGTCGCCGAGGCCGACGAGAGCGACGGCACCTTCCTCCTCCTCTCGCCCATCGTCGCGGTGGTGACCAACATCGACCGCGAGCACCTCGACTACTACGGCGACATGGAGCGCGTCCGCGACGCGTACCTCCAGTTCATCCATCGTGTGCCGTTCTACGGCCTCGCCGTCCTCTGCCTCGACAACGTGAACGTGCGCGCGCTCATCCCGCAGGTCCGCAAGCGCTTCGTCACCTACGGCACGTCGCCCGACGCCGACTGGCAAGCGCGCGACCTGCGCGTCGAGGGGCTCGAGACCATCTTCGAGGCGTGGCGCGGCGACCGCCGGCTCGGCCCCGTCCGCCTCCACATGCCCGGCCGCCATCACGCGCTCAACGCGCTCGCGGCGCTGGCGGTGGCCGAGGACCTCGAGATCCCCTTCCGCATCGCGGCCCACGCGCTCGAGGAGTTCGGCGGCATCCACCGCCGCTTCGAGGTGAAGGGCGAGGAGGGGGGGCTCCTCGTGGTCGACGACTACGGTCACCACCCGGAGGAGATCCGCGCCACGCTGCGCGCCGCGCGCGAGGGCTTCGCGCGCCGGCTGGTCGTCGCCTTCCAGCCGCACCGCTTCTCCCGCACGCGCGATCTCTTCGGCGAGTTCCTCGACGCCTTCGACGACGCGGACGTCGTCGTGCTGACCGACATCTACGCGGCCGGCGAGGAGCGGATCGACGGCGTGTCGTCCGAGGCGCTCTACCTGGCGCTCAAGCGCCGCGGCCACCTCGACGTGCGCTACGTGCCGTCCCGCGAGCGGGTCGCCGACGGGCTCCTCGAGGTGATCCGGCCGGGCGACCTGGTGATGACGCTCGGCGCCGGCGACATCCACCGCACCGGCGAGGAGCTGCTCGGTCTCGTCCGCGCCGGCGCGCCGCTGCCGCAGATCCACTGAGCCGATGGCGCAGGTCCCCGCGGCGCTCGTCGAGGCGATTCGGTCCGTGCTCGGCGACCGCGCCCGCGCGCGCGCGTCGCTCGCCCGCCACACCTCCTACCGCATCGGAGGGCCCGCGGATCTCCTGGTCGTGCCGGACACCGTGGACGAGCTGGCGGCCGTGCTCCGCGCGGCGGCCGCGCACGGCGTCGCGGTGACGCTCCTCGGGGGGGGCTCCAACGTGCTCGTCGGGGACGGCGGCATCCGCGGCGTGGTGATGAGGCTCGGCCGCGGCTTCGCCGAGGTCGACTGGCAGGAGACGGGCGTGCGCGCCGGCGCCGCGGTCCAGGTCGGGCAGCTCTGCCGCGCCGCGGTCGCGCGCGGGCTCACCGGGCTCGAGTTCGCCGAGGGCATCCCGGGCACGGTCGGCGGCGCGCTCTTCATGAACGCCGGCGCCTACGGCGGCGACGTCGCGCCCGTGGTCGCGGCGGTGGAAGGCGTCGACGCGCGGGGCGAGCCCGCGACGATCGACGCCGCGACGCTCGCCTTCGCCTACCGCCGCACGAGCCTGCCCCGCGGCTTCGTCGTCACCGCGGTCCGCTTTCGCCTCGGGCAGGACGACGCCACGGAGATCCACCAGCGCATGGACGCCGCGCGCGACCGGCGGGTCGCGGCGCAGCCGCACGGTCAGGCGAACGCGGGCTCCGTCTTCAAGAACCCCGCCGGCGATCACGCCGGACGGCTGATCGAGGCGGCAGGCTTGAAGGGGACGCGCGCCGGGCGCGCGCGCATCTCCGAGCGGCACGCGAACTTCATCGTCAACGAGGGTGGGGCGCGCGCCGCCGACGTCAAAGCGCTCATGGATTTGGCCCAGCGGGTGGTGTGGGAGCGGGATGGGGTATGGCTGGAGCCGGAGGTCAGGCTCGTCGGAAGCTGGTGAGGGCGCTCTTCGGCCCGCGCAACCGGCGCGCGCGCGGGACGGGGACCGGCCGGTGGGTGCCTGCGCGCGCGACGCTCGTGCGCGGCGCGCTCGTCGTCGCGGCGCTCGGCCTGGCGGTGGCGGGTGGGCCGCCCGTCCTGCGCGCGGTCCGCCGCCATCCGTACTTCGCGGTGCGCGAGGTGGTCGTCGGACCGCATCGCCACCTGACGGCCGAGGCGATCCGCACCGCCGCCGGCATCGTGCCGGGCATGAGCGTCTGGGACGTCGACGGCGGCACCGCCGAGACCCGGCTCGCGCGCGAGCCGTGGGTCCGCTCCGCACGGGTGCACCGCGAGCTGCCGCACCGGATCGTGGTGGCGGTGCGCGAGTACCGGCCGGTCGCCATCCTCGCCACGGCCGACACCCCGCCCGCGCTGTACTACGTGGCGGCGCACGGCCAGCCCTTCGCGGCCGTCGGCGCCGGCGACCCGCGCGACTTCCCCTACCTGACCGGTCTCTCGGCCGCGGACGTCCACCACGACGGCGCGTTCGCGCCGCGTGCCATCCGGCGCGCGCTCTTCCTACTCCGGCTGGTGGCGCACGCGCAGGTGTCGGGCGCCGCTTTCCTCGGCGCAGTGTCGGAGATCCACGTCGACCGCACGCGCGGGCTCACGGTCCTCCCCACGCGTCCGGCGGTGCCGTTCGAGATCGGGTGGACCGGATTCGAGGAGAAGCTCGCGCACCTGCCCGCCGTGATGGCGCTGTGGGCGGGCCGCGAGGCCGAGATCGCGGGCGTGAGCCTGCTCTTCGCCGACGAAGTCATCGTCCGCACACGACAGCCCCCCGCGGGGCGGCGCGCGGCCAGGAGCTGAGAAGACATGACGGGGACGCATCGACGGAACCCGCTGATCGTCGGGCTCGACATCGGCACCTACAAGATCGGCGTCATCGTCGCCGAGATCAGCGACGGCGGCGCCGAGATCGTCGGCATCGGGACGGCCGCCTCCAAGGGACTCCGCAAGGGCGTGGTGGTGAACATCGAGGCGACGGTCGACTCGATCCGCAAGGCGGTCGAGGAAGCGGAGCTGATGGCGGGTTGCGAGATCCGCAGCGTCGTCGCCGGCTCGGCCGGGAGCCACATCAAGGGCTTCAACAGCCACGGCGTCGTCGCGGTGAAGAACCGCGAGGTCGCGGCGGGCGACGTCGACCGCGTCATGGACGCGGCGCGGGCGGTCGCGCTGCCGATGGACCGCGAGGTGCTCCACGTGCTGCCGCAGGAGTTCATCGTCGACGACCAGGACGGCATCAAGGAGCCGGTCGGGATGGCGGGGGTCCGGCTCGAGGCACGGGTCCACATCGTGACGGGGGCCATCAGCTGCGGGCAGAACCTCATCAAGTGCTGCAACCGCGCCGGCCTGCACGTGCGCGACGTGCTGGCGGGCCCGCTGGCGGCGGGGGAGGCCGTGCTGACGCCCGAGGAGCGCGAGCTGGGCGTTGCCCTGATCGACATAGGCGGCGGGACGACGGACGTCGTCGTCTTCCACTCGGGCGCCATCCGGCACACCGCGGTGCTGCCGGTCGGCGGCGGCCACGTCACCAACGACCTCGCCGCCGCGCTGCGCACCCCGTTCTCCGAGGCCGAGCGCTTGAAGCAGCGCCACGGCAGCGCCGTCGCCGCGATGGCGCCCGTCGAGCAGTCGATCGAGGTGGTGGGGGTGGGCGGGCGGCCGTCTCATCACCTCTCCCGCCGCGCCCTGGCCGAGGTCATCGAGCCGCGCGCCGAGGAGATGCTGGCGCTGGTCCGCAGCGAGCTCGAGCGCGCCGGCTGCACGGCGCTGCTCACCTCCGGCGTGGTGCTGACGGGCGGCGGCGCCGTCCTCGACCAGACCTCCGCGCTCGCCGAGCGCGTCTTCCGCGCCCCCGTCCGCCTCGGAGTGCCCCTCCATCTGAGCGGTTTGGTTGACGTCGTCGCCAGTCCCATGTATTCGACGGCCGTCGGCCTCGTGCTGCACGGTCTCAAGCAGACGGGGCACGGCGTGCGCCACGGCGACGGCGTGCTCGGGCAGCTCGGGATGATGGGCGAGCGGATGATGGGGTGGCTGCGAGAGTTCTTCTAGGGAGTGGTGTGCGCCGCGGCCGCCGCGAGCGGCCGAGCGTGGTCGACGCAGCGCAAATCGTTGAGGGGATGGGTGGCTGTGGGAAGCTCCAAGACGTCCGGATCCGGAGCCCCGGTGACGGCGGAGGCCGGCCGCGAGAGCGGCCAAGCCGGCCGACGGGGTCCGGGGCCGTTGGTTGGGAGCGATAACCGCAGCGCGGCGGAAGCCGCGCGAGCACCGCACGGGCCCCCGGGGGAGTCAACCAACATGCTTGAATTCGTGGACACGAGCGGCGGGGCCCGGATCAAGGTCGTCGGGGTCGGAGGGGGCGGCGGCAACGCGGTCAACACCATGATCGCGAGCGGCCTGCCGGGCGTCGACTTCATCGCCGCCAACACCGACGCGCAGGCGCTGCGCGCCAACCTCTCGCCCATCAAGCTCCAGCTCGGCGAGAAGCTGACGCGCGGGCTCGGCGCGGGGGGCAACCCCGAGGTCGGCAAGCACGCCGCCCAGGAGGACGTCGAGCGGCTGCGCGAGGTGCTCGCCGGCGCCGACATGATCTTCGTCACCGCCGGCATGGGCGGTGGCACGGGGACGGGCGCGGCGCCGATCATCGCGAGGGTCGCCAAGGAGCTCGAGATCCTCACCGTCGGCGTGGTGACCAAGCCCTTCACCTTCGAGGGCAAGCGGCGCATGAAGCAGGCCGAAGACGGCATGGCCGAGCTCAAGGGTGCCGTCGACACCCTGATCGCCATCCCGAACCAGCGCCTGCTCTCCGTCGCGGGGCGCAACGCCTCCATCCTCGAGACCTTCAAGAAGGCCGACGACGTGCTCCTCCAGGCCGTGCGCGGCATCTCCGACCTGGTCACCGTCCACGGCCTCATCAACCTCGACTTCGCCGACGTACGCACGATCATGTCCGAGATGGGCATGGCGATGATGGGCGCGGCGGTGGCGACGGGCGAGAACCGCGCCGTCGAAGCGGCGCAGAAGGCGATCTCGAGCCCACTGCTCGAGGACATCTCGATCCAGGGCGCACGCGGCGTGCTGATCAACATCACCGGCGGGCCGGACCTCTCCCTCCACGAGGTGAACGA
>JBGQET010000060.1:0-27171 GCA_041496545.1 Binatia bacterium
CTCACCGCGGCATGAGATCGTCACTCCGCTCATTGGCGTGGGGTCAGGCCGTTCAGGAGGATGTCCCCGAAGACGGGAAAGACCTCGCCGTACGGGTAGTACTGCTGGTTCCGTTGCTGGGTCAGCGTGTCACCGGTCATGAAGAGGACGTACGCGGCGCGCTCCGGGTCGATGTCGCGGATCGTGCCCTCGCGGATCCCCTCGCGGATCGTCTGCGCGATCATGGCGACGTTCGCCTTGAGGAGACGGTCGTGCAGCTCCTCGATCAGCGGCGCGAAGACGATCTCGTCGTCGCGCCGGAAGATCGAGTTGATGAGGGAGTTCTCGCGGTTGAACTCGACGCTCGCGATCCCCATGCGGGTCATGCGCTCGAGCGCGGTGCCGGGCTCGGCGAGGACCGCCTGCGCGCGCGCGACCCAGCTCTCGTGCAGCTCCCGCACGACCTCGCGGAAGATGTCTTCCTTGTCCTTGAAGTACCGGTAGAGGGTGCCGGGAAC
Source organism: Binatia bacterium (assembly GCA_041496545.1). GTDB lineage: Bacteria > Desulfobacterota > Binatia > DP-6 > DP-6 > DASRHG01. The sequence goes on from JBGQET010000060.1 coordinate 498, forward strand.
GACGCCGGCGGCGCGCGCGATGTCGGCGACGCCCGTGCGGCGGTACCCGAAGACGGCGAAGCGCTTCTGCGCCGCGGCCAGGATGCGCGCCCGGGTGGGGGAATCAATGGTGTGGGCAGCGGCTCCCATGAAATGAACGAATGCGCCATAAATTCATTTCAGTCAAGCCTAAGATCATGGTGGCTGAAATTCCTAGCATTCCCAGGGCTTTAATGAACCCGAGATGCGACGGGCTTCGTCGTCCCGAGCAGCTCGCGGGTCCACCACGCGCCCGTCGCCCGGCGTGCCGCCCGATCCGTGAAGCGATAGCGGTAGACGGCGACCCGCACCTGGCGCGGCGGTTCGGCGACGAACGGGTCGCGCGAAAAGAGGGGCGCGACGGCGGCGGGCGCGTCGAGCAGACGCTCGAGGAGCCGGTCGACGTAGGCGGGCTGGTGCCCGCCCAGGAACAGGAACCAGAGCTGGAAGTCGACGCGAGGCTGGTGCGGCGCGACGAAGGCCGGGGCGCGCTCGGGATCGCCGGGCTTGTAGCGGAACTCGTACGGCAGCCAGGTGACGCCGTCGGCCGTGCCCTCGATCACCGCTTCGCGACGGACGCGCGTCATGCTGGCGAACAGGTGGTACGCGTTCGGGGTGCGCCACGGGTCGAGCGCCCGGTGCACGGGCACCGTGACCGTCGCCAGCGGCGCGCTCGGCCCGAAGAAGGGCAGGAACGGCACGACCGAGACGGGCACCACGATGGCGACGGCGGCCGCGAGGCTGATCGTGCGCCCGCGGCTCCGGACCGGCGGCGGCGCGGGCGCGAGCGGGCGTCCCAGCCGCGCCGCGAGCCAGCCGAGGTGCCCGTCGTCGAGCGCGAAGAGGAGGAGGGCGAGGGTCAGGTAGTTGAAGGTCTGGTAGTTCGCGGTGAGGAGGATGCTCACCTGCATCGCGGCCATCACCAGGAAGCCGACGACCCGCGCGCGTCGCGGCCCCCACACCAGCCAGACGACGCCCAGCTCGACGACGAGGGTGAACAGGCTGCAGAAGCGGTGCGCCGGGAGCGGCATCTGGTGCGCCCACCAGCCGACCCAGGTGGGGAGCGGCGCCGTCTCGTAGTAGCTCGACATCGCGGTCAGGTCGCGCCACGTCCGGTCGCCCACCAGGAGCTTGGCCGCGCCCGACTCGAAGTGCAGCCGGAAGACCAGCCAGGTCATGAGGAAGACGGCGAGCGGGTGGGGCGCCGGCGCCCGCCGCGGCCAGAGCCCGCCGGGCGCGATGAAGAGCGCGAAGAAGGCCGACTCGAGGAGCAGGTTGTCCCACTGGAAGGAGAGGAAGTCCTGCCCGATGGTCACGAAGGACAGGTAGAGCCCCCACACCACCGCGACGCACCAGCGCGGCGCGACGCCCGCCGCGAGGCCGAGGCTCACGACCGCCCCCGCGACGGCGGTCCACCACAGCGCCCCGTCGCTCGCGTCGAGCCAGAAGACCGTCGGCGCCTGCCAGAGCGAAGCGCCGTGGATCCGCTCGAGGTAAGCGGCCGCCGGCAGCAGGCCGTCGCGGCCGAAGAGGACGGTCACCTGCGCCAGCAGGGAGAGGAACGCGGCGAGGAAGCAGAGGCCGAGCAGACGGAGGAACAGGTCACGGACGCGCCCGCGACCCTGCGTCTCAGGCGTCGGGATGAACCCGGCAGGCGTCGTCAGCGCACACCTCACCCATCAAGCGGAACCGGTTGCGGACGACCACCCCGTAGACGGCGTCGATGAGCTGGCGGAGGCCGGGGACGGCGTAGAGCCACGCGACGAAGCGGAGGCCCGGCCGGAGCGCGAGCGCCCGGGTGACGGCCGCGGCCCCGCCGAGGACCCGCCCGTCGGGCAGCACGAGCTGCGCCCCCGTCTCGCACTGCGCGGCCGTGAGCTGGGGGTGGCGGGCGAGCACGCCGGGGTCGCGGAACGACTCGTAGCGCAGGCGATCGCCCACCCAGCGTCGCATCCGCTCCGTCGAGTGGACGCAGAAGCGACACCGCCCGTCGTAGACCAGGATCGGCTGCTCTCCGGTGGCCACCAGGCGAGTCTAGCGCGCGGCGCGACCTCATGCACCGTGGGTTGACCGCCGCGTCGGGCGGAGGCTAGGAGCCGCCCATGCAGCCGCTCGCCGACCGCGTGGGCGTGGTGACCGGCGCGTCCACGGGCATCGGCGCCGCCGTCGCGCGGACGCTGGCGGGCGCCGGGATGACGGTGGTGCTCGGCGCGCGGCGTGCCGACCGTCTCGCCGCGGTGTGCGACGAGATCCGCGCCGCCGGCGGACGCGCGGACTTCGTGCCCACGGACATGCGCGACGAGCGCCAGGTCGAGGCCCTGATCGCCGCCGCCGCGCGCCACGGCCGCCTCGACACGCTGGTGAACAACGCCGCCGTGGGCACCGCGCGCACGATCGCGGAGGGCAAGACGGACGAGTGGCGCGCGATCCTCGAGACCAACGTGCTCGGGGTGCTCGTCGCCTGCCGCGCGGCGCTCCGCCACATGCTCCCGCGCGGGCGCGGGGACATCCTCAACATGACGTCCGCCTCGGCGCACGAGGCGTCGCCGTACCTCGGCGCCTACGCGGCGTCGAAGGCCGCCGTGCACACGCTCTCCCGGAGCCTCCGCGCCGAGGTGGCGGGTCGCGGCGTGCGCGTCATGACGATCGAGATCCACAACGTCGGCGGCACCGACTTCGCCAGCTCCTTCGACCCCGCGCTCATGCCCGAGGCGATCGGGCGGTGGAAGGAAACGGGGCTCTTGAACCCCGAAGCGCCGATGATCGCACCCGAGGACGTCGCCGAGGCGGTCCTCTTCCAGCTCACGCGCCGCGACCCCGCGAGCGTGCACGAGGTCGTGATCCGGTCGCGCGCCAACTGATTTGGTGCGCGAGCCGACTCTGTTGCCGCTCGCCCGTCATCCGCGGTAGTCAACGACCCTTGCATGGAGGATCGATGAGCGACGCTCCACGACCGCGCGTGGCGATGAAGGCCGGCTACTTCACGATTCCCGACGACCCGGCCGAGCCGCCGCGTTTTCTCGGCACGCGTTGTGACGCGTGCGGCGAACATTATTTTCCCCGTCGAAAGGTCTGTGCGCGCGCCGAGTGCCTGTCGCCGCGGACGACCGACGTCGAGCTCGGGCCGCGCGGCACGCTCTACAGCTATACGTTCGTGCACTTCCCGCTCTTCGGCTCGATGAAGGTGGAGCACATCGGCTACGGCGTCGGGCAGGTCGACCTCGCCGAAGGCCCGCGCGTCCAGCTCCCGCTCGCCGGCAAGCAGGAGGACTACCGGGTCGGCATGCCGGTCGAGGCGGAGCTGGAGGCGCTGCGCGAGGACGCGGGGCGCGACGTCGTGATCGCGCGCTTCCGCCCCCTGGAGGCGCGATGAAGGACGTCGCCGTCCTCGGGGTCGGGATGCACCGCTTCGGCATGTGGGCCGACAAGTCCAACGCCGAGATGAGCCTCGAAGCCGGCACGGCGGCGCTCGCCGACGCGGGGCTCTCCTTCCGCGACGTGAACGCGGCGTACGTCGGGCAGATCTTCGCGCCGGTCATGAGCGGCGTGCGCGTGATGAAGGAGTTCGGCTTGACCGGGCTTCCCATCCAGCGCCTCGACAACGCCTCGGCCACCGGCTCGGCGGCCTTCGCCGAGGCCTGCTGGGCGGTCGCGAGCGGGCGCTACGACGTCGTCATGGTCCTCGGCTTCGACAAGATGACGGCGATGATCCAGCAGTCGACCCAGGGCACCGACCCCGCGAACCTCGAGGACGCCATCCTGCCCGCTGCCTTCTTCGCGCTCTGGGCCACGCGCCGCATGCACGAGCGGGGCACCAAGCCCGAGCACCTCGCCGCCATCGCCGCCAAGAACTGGAACAACGGGCGGAAGAACCCCATGAGCCAGCGCCAGGCGGAGCGCGAGGTGACGGTCGAGAAAGTGCTCGCCTCGAAGATGGTGGCGTGGCCGCTGACGGCCATGATGTCGTGCCCCATCGGCGACGGCGCGGCGGTTGCCATCGTCGGCCGCCCCGAGCTGGCGCGGAAGAAGAATCCCGCCCGGCCGGTGGTGAAGGTGACGGCCTCGCACGTCGGCAGCGAGAAGTACGCCCGCGGCCACCTCTTCATGGGCCCCGTCGTCGGGCCCGCGCAGATGTCACGCGACGCCGCCAAGGACGTCTACGAGCAAGCCGGCGTCGGCCCGAAGGACCTCGACCTCGTGCAGGTCCACGACGCCTTCGCGATCGAGGAGCTCGAGTACTACGAGCTGCTCGGCCTCTGCGCCGAGGGCGAGGCCGAGGCGGCGATCGAGCGCGGCGACTTCGCGCCGGGCGGCCGCGTCGCCGTCTCCAGCGACGGCGGCCTCATCGCGCGCGGCCATCCCGGTGGGCCCACGGGCCTGGCGCAGATCTGGGAGACGACGCTCCAGCTCCGCGGCGAGGCGGGGGCGCGGCAGCGCAAGGGCGCGCGCGTCGGCCTCTGTCACATGATGGGCGGCGGCAGCGTGTGCGTGGTACACGTGCTGCAGCGGGACAGCTAGCCCGACGGAGTCCGGGCATCCTCGGTGAAAAAGCCTCGAGGTGTTCGCTGGCGCCGTAGTCGCATCATCTAGTAAAGCCCGGCGTCCCCCCGGTGGCGAAGGAGACGCAGGCCGCCCCACGCGACGGGACGTCCGTCGACCGATCGATCCTCCTTCACCTGCTCAGTGGAGAGCATGCCGCAGTCGACGAGCCGGTCAGGATGGCGGCGCATCATCTCCTCGATCGCATCGCTCACACCGAGGTAGTGAGCGTCGTGCAAAAGCACGTGCGCATTCGGAGCGAGCACGTCGAGCACGCCCTCGATGTCGCGGACGACGCTCGTCCGCTCATGGTCGCCGTCAATGAGCGCAAAGTCGAAGTGGCCACCCGCCACAGCCATCGCCTCCCCGAGGGCAGCCGGCGAGGCTCGTTCGATGAGGTGTGCGCGGTGAGCCATCCGAGCCCTGTCTTCGGGGGCCACTGCTGGAGACGGATCAACACAAACCAGTTCTCCCGCCCCCAGGTCATCGAGTGCGGCGACGATCACGAGCGACGAGCCGCCGTGGAAAGTTCCGATTTCCAGACAGCGTTGCGGACGGAGTCCAAAGACGAGGCTGTAAAGGGTCACGCGCTCGGCAGCGGTCATGTGCGCCGGCGTCGTGTAGATGACGCCGAAGCGATCGGGATGTCGCGTGAAATGAAAATCCGCTGGTGGCACATCGGGGACGGTTTCGCACCGCCGACAGCCGATGGCCTTGTGAAAGACGATTCGGGTGCCGGCGCTGCGGCGGTCGGCGACCTTGCTGCCGCGAATACGAAGATGATGCCGTCCCGGCGGGAGGTCGCTCACGTGCAACTGCTTGAGCCCGGGCACGTCGGCGTACAGCTCGACGTAGCGACCGACTCCGTCGACCTCGACAAAAGCGCGACCGCTCGCCGCGTCCGACCAGAAGAAGACGACCAAGTCCGTTCCCTCGAAGTCCACCGAGAGCGCAGCACCGTCGCCGCCCTCGGCAAGCCAGCCGGTGCGGTCTCCCGCGAGAGGGATGCTGCGCCAGGCCCCCTCAAACACGATCTCCGATTCCCATTCCGCGAGGCGCACGCCCTCACGGACTTGGTGCTCAAGGCGTTCGACCCGACTGGCGAGTCCAGTGGGCCGCTCAATCCGGTCCTGCAGCGCGCACAGCTGCGAGAGCACGGCTCCCAACGTGTCGAGCAAGAGCAGATTGAAGTATCGCTGGCTACGGCCGAAGATGTGCAGTGGTACGTTGAGGAGCCGCTTTAGCGCCGTGCGCGGGTCACCACGCGGAGTACGGAAGAGCGGGGCTGGGCTGTCGCGTATCGTGCGCCATGCTCGCGACGACCCCAGGTCGTTTGCCACGCAGACTGGGTAACAGAGCGTGGGGAGTGGGGCAATGCGAAGCGGCCCCGCAAGTCCGGTCTAGTCGCGGTGCGCCACGACCACCCGCTGCGGCGAGGGCGGGAGGTCGTGCCGCTCCGTGCGGCCGAAGCCCGCGTTGCGGAACATCTGCTCGAGCTCGGCGAAGGTGTACGCGTCGCCGTGCGGGGTGGTGGCGAGCATCACGAGGCTGAACGCCGCCGCTTGCGGCGGCGTGACCCGGTCGTCGTTGGGGACGAACTCGAGGGCGACGGCGCGACCGCCGGGCTTGAGGGCGGCGTGCATCTTTCGCAGGAGTTTCTCGCACGTCGGGGGGTCGAAGTGGTGGAGGAAGTTGGTGAGCAGGACGACGTCGTAGCCGTCGCCGGGGTCGGTCGTGAACGCGCTGCCGGGGAGGAGACGCACGCGATCGGCGACGCCGGCGTGGGCGGCGTTCTCGCGCGCGACGGCGAGCACGTTGCCCCAGTCGAGCGCGACGACGTGGGCGTTGGGGTTGCGGCGCGCGATCGCGATGCCGTAGAGCCCGTGGCCGGCGGCGACGTCGAGCACCTTCCAGCGCGCCCCGGCGTCGGCACCGACGAGGTTGGCGATGAGGTCGGCCGTCATCGCCGCGATCGGCCCCATGTCGCGCGCGAACTGGACCCACATCGGGTGCTCGGGCGCGAGCGAGCCGTCCTCCTCGATCGCGGTGCCGCCGCGGCGAACGGCGGCCGTCAGGCGGCTGAAGCCCTCGACGACCGTCGGGGAGGCGATGAAGCCGACGATGCTCCCGAGGAACGCCGGCGAGTGGCGGTCGAGGAAGAGCGCGGCGTCGGCGCCGAGCCCGTAGCGACCCTCCGTCTTGGTGAGGAGCCCGAAGGCGGCGAGGGTGTCGCACAGGCTGCGCACCCCGCGGGGCGCCGCTTGGCAGTGCTTCGCGAGGGCGTCCACGGTGTCCACACCTTCGCCGATGGCGGTGAAGACGTCGAGCTCGATCGCCGTCTTCAGGGCGGCGGTGCGCTGATACCCGGTGACGAGGTCGAAGATCGTGTCGAGCGAGGGCTCCGGCATGACGAGCGTCATAGCGGAGTCGTCCCGCGCCGAACAATAGGGAGCGTGTTTGCCGTGCCCGCACGGTTGCAGTAACGAGCCTCGCGGATGTTCGCGCTTCGCTACAGCGCCGAGGACGAGGCGTTCCGCGCCGAGCTGCGCGCCTGGCTCGCGGCGCACGTGCCGGCCGGACCCGTGCCCGACGACGAGGAGGAGCGCCGCGCCTTCCAGCGCGCGTGGCAGCACGAGCTCGCAGCCGGCGGCTGGGTCGGCGTGCAGTGGCCGCGCGAGTACGGCGGCCGCGCCGCCACTCTGGTCCAGCAGATCGTCTTCACCGAAGAAATGGCGCGCGCGCGGGCGCCCGAGATCCTGGACGCCGTCGCGGTCAACATCGTCGGCCCGACGCTCATCGGCTTCGGCACCCCGGCGCAGAAGGCGCGCCTCCTGCCGCCCATCCGCCCCGCCGACGAGGTCTGGTGCCTCGGCTTCTCGGAGCCGAACGCCGGCTCCGACCTGGCGTCGCTGCGCTGCCGCGCCGAGCGCGACGGCGACCACTGGGTGGTGACCGGGCAGAAGGTCTGGTCGAGCAAGGCGCACTTCGCCGACTGGTGCCTGCTCCTCGTGCGCACGGACCCGAGCGCGCGGAAGCACGAGGGGCTCTCGTGTCTGATCGTCGACATGAAGAGCCCGGGCGTCACCTGGCGCCCGCTCGTGCAGATCAGCGGCCGGCGCGAGTTCAACGAGCTGTTCCTCGAAGAGGTCCGCGTCCCGGTCGAGAACCTCCTCGGACCCCAGAACGGCGGCTGGCCGATCATCCGCGCCGCGCTGGCGAACGAGCGCGGCACGCTCTGGGCGTTCGACTTCAAGGTGCGCCTCCAGAACGGCGTGCGCGCCCTCGCCGACCTCTACCGCCGCGTTGCGGCCGGCGGCGCCGGCCGCGGCGACGTCGCCGCGCTCCGCCAGCAGGTGGCGCAGGCGTGGATCGAGGCCGAGGTGTTCGCCGCCCACACGCTCCGTATCCTGCCCCGCCTCCACGGCGCCGCCGACGCGCCACCCGAGGCCGCGCTCCAGAAGCTCTTCGGCAGCGAGATCCAGCAGCGCACGCTCGAGCTGGCGACGGTGCTGGAAGGCGCGTACGCGCAGCTCACCGGCGGTGCCCGGGCGCTCGACGCCGGCGCGTGGCAGGAGAGCTACCTCTACTCGCGCTCGACGACGATCTCGTCGGGGACGTCGGAGATCCTGCGCACGCTGCTCGCCGAGCGGGCCCTCCGGCTGCCGCGGAGTAGCCCCGGCTAGCGAGACGTCGTGCCGCCCGGCCGCTGGCCGAGCGCGTAGAGCGGCGGCAGGCAGAAGAGCAGCAGCGGCACCGAGAGCGAGAAGCCGCCGATCACCGCGATGGCGAGCGGCTTCTGCATCTGCGCGCCGGCGCCGATGCCGAGGGCGAGCGGCATGAGGGTCAACACCGCGGCGAGCGTCGTCATGACGATCGGCCTCGCCCGCGTCCGTCCGGCGCGGACGAGCGCGCCCGTGAGGTCGTCACCGTCGCGACGGAACCGCTCGATGTAGAAGATCAGGAAGACTGCGTTCTCGGCGACGATGCCGACGATCATGATCATGCCCATGAACGACGACACGTTGAGTGGCGTCCCGGTGAGCCAGAGAAGGCCGAGTACGCCGAGAAGCGACATCGCGTCGATCACGAGGATGACCACCGGGGCGCGGTAGCTTTCGAAGGCGAAGAGGAGAACCAGGAAGACGAGGGCCACGGCGGCCCCGAGGACCACGAGAAGTCCCCGGAACGAGGTCTGCTGCTCGCGATAGAGGCCGCCGTACACGACGTCCTGGTCCGGCGGGATGCGAACGGTCCGCGCAAGCCGACGCTGGATGCGGGCGACGGTGCCGCCGAGGTCGCTGCCTTCGATCCGGGCCGTGACCGCGACCATCTGCTTCAGGTTCTCCCGCGCGATCTCGGTCGTTCCGGGTTCCACACGGATATCCGCGATCGCGCCCAGGGGAACGGAGTCCCCGCCGCCCGCCGGCAGCCGCGCGGCGAGGAGGTCGTGCTCGTTCGCCCGGCCGGCGCCGGCGTAGCGGACGCGCACGCCGACGAGCTTCTCCCCGACCAGCACGTCTGTGTCCGCCCGGCCCGCGAGCGCGGTGCCGATGACCTGGTCGACGTCGCGCGCGGCCAACCCGAAGCGTCCGGCACGCTCTGCGTTCACGACGACGTTCATGGTGGGCCCTGCCACCCGGATGCCGTCGAAGATGTCGACGACGCCGGCGACCTGCCGGAGCTCGACGGCGACGCGTCGGGCGGTCGTCTGCGCGCGCGCCAGGTCGTCGCCGAAGATCTTGATCTCGACGGGCTGCGGGACCGCGGTGAGGTCACCGATCAAGTCCTCCATGAGCTGCGCGAATGCGACCTGGATCCCCGGCACGCCGGACTCGATCGCCCGCCGGACGCCGTCCATCACGTCGCCGATCGGGCGGCGCCTCCCCGGGCGGAGCTTCACCAGAAAGTCTCCCTGATTGGGCTCGGTGACGCCCCCGCCGAGCTGGAGACCGGTGCGGAGCGAGTACGTCCCCACCTCCGGCGTGTCGCGGAGGATGCGCTCGACCCGGGCGAGCGTGGCGGAGGTCTCCTCGAGCGAGGCGCCGGGAAGCGTGAAATAGTCGAGGACGAACGCGCCCTCGTCCATCTCGGGAAGGAAGCCGCTCTCGAGCTGCCGGTACACACCCCAGCTGCCGACGCTGCAGAGGAGGACGACGGCGAGCACGAGCGCAGGTCGCTCGAGCACCCGTTCCATCACGCGCCCGTACCCGCGGGCGAGCCTGCCGGCGCGCGTCTGGTCGGCGGTGTCGGCTTCGTCGGCCCCGAGAAGCCGCGTGGCGAGCGGTGGCACGATGAAGAGCGAGAAGAGGAACGAAGCCGTGAGCGCAGCTACCACAGTCAACGAGAGCGGAGCGAAGAACGCGCCCGTCACGCCGGTGAGGAACGCGAGCGGCGCGTGCACCACGATCGAGCAGAGGCTCGACGCGACGAGCGGCAGCGTCATCTCGCTCACCGCCCGCTCGACCGCGCCGGCCCGCTCCGCCGATCCGGCGTGCACGTGGCGCATGACGTTCTCGATCACGACGATCGCGTCGTCGAGAATGAGCCCGACCGAGGCGGCCATTCCCCCGAGCGTCATGATGTTGAGGCTCTGCCCGCAGGCTCGGAGGACGAGCAGGGTAGCACCGATGCTGACCGGGACACTGGCCGCGGCGATCGCAGTAACCCGCCCGTGGCGGAGGAACCCGAACAGCACGAGCACGCCGAGGAGAATCCCGACCAGGATGCTGTCGCGCACGTTGTGCATCGAAGAGAGGATCAGCTCCGACTGGTCGTAGTACTTGGCCAAGCTGACCGCGGGCGGGAGCTTCGGCTGGTAGGCGGCCAGCGCCGCGGCGATCCCGCCCGCGATCGCAACCGTGCTGCCCTCGCGCTGCTGGTAGACGTTCACCAGCACCGCCGGCTCGCCGTTCGCCGTCACGCGAACCCACTGCGGCTCGAGCGACGGCCCCACGCGGGCCACGTCGCCGACCGTGATCGGCGTCCCGTCCACCGTCTTCACAACGGTGTGCCGGATCGCGTCGAGGTCGGGATACTGCCCGGTCGCGACCACGAGGTAGAGCTGGTAGTCCTGCTCCAGCCGCCCCACGGAGGAAATCTGATTCGTCCGGGCGACGGCCTCGCGCACCTCGGCGAGCGATACTCCGTGTGCCAGGAGCCGGTCCGGCTCGGCGTCGACGGCGTACTCGCGCACTTGGCCGCCGAGCACGACCACTTGCGCCACGCCGGGCACCTGCACGAGCAGCGGCCGCAGATGATAGAGCGCCAGGTCGCGGAGGGCGACGGGGTCGGTCGACGGGCCCGTGAGGCTGTACGCGATCACCGGGAACACGGTGGGATCCATCCGCCGCACCCGGATCTGAGCCCCGGACGGAAGAGTGCCGCGGATCTGGTTGATCGCGCCCTCGACGAGGACGAGCGTCGTGTCCATGTTGAGGCCCCAGCGGAAGTTGAGCGAGATGTCGCATGAGCCCCGGCTGGTCACGGAGCGGACGTTCACCAGGCCCGGCACCGTGTTCACGGCCTCCTCGAGGACGCGCGTCACCTCGACCATCATGCGGTCCGCCGGGCGATCGCCGACGTCGGCCAGGATCTGGACGCGGGGGAAGCTCACGGTCGGGAAGAGCGACACCGGGAGCTGAAGGGCCGCGAGGAGCCCGGCGGCGGTGAGCGCGACGGCGAGGAAGAGGACGGCGCGCGCGTGTCGCTCGCCGAGAAGAGCCGGGCTCACGGCGCCCCGTCGCGGAGCGCCACGCGCATGCCGTCGGCCAGCTCCTGCGCCCCCGCACTGGCCACCTGCTCGCCTACGGTCACGCCCTCGCGGATCTCGGCGAGGTCGCCGTCGGACACGCCCACCTCGACGTCGTGGGCGTGGGCCACCCCCTCGGCGACAACGAAGACGCGGTAGCCGCGGTCGGTCTTGACGAGCGCCGAGCGGGGGACCGCGGCGTCGTCACGCGTTCCTACGCCCACGACGGCGCGCACGAAGGCCCCGGGCGCCAGACCGCCACCGTACTCGAGCCAGGCCTCGGCGCGCTGCGACGCGGGGTCGAGGAAGCCCGCCGTGCGGAGGACGACGGCGCGGAACGGCGTTGCGCCCGCGTCGAGCGCCGCTACCGTCGCTACCTGCCCGACGGCGATCCGCGATGCCGCGGCGGCGTCGAACCGTACGTTGGCGGCGAGTCGCTCGGGATCGACGAGCGTGACGACCGGTGTGCCCGAATCGACCTCTTGGCCGACTCGGGCGCCCACGGCGGTCACGAGACCAGCTACGGGCGCGCGAAGTGTCTGCCGCTGCGTGCCGGCAGCGTAGTCCCGTGTGCGGGCGTGCAACTCCGCGCGGGCATTGCTCGCATCGACCTCTGCCTGCTCCAGCGCGATCCGCGGGCTGACGCCGGCGGCGACGGCGCTCCGCTGACGGGCGAGCGCGCGGTCGGCCTGGACGGCGGTACGTCGAAGCCTCTCGATCTCCGCGGCGCCGAGCGGGTCGAGGACCACCTCGCACACGGGGTCGCCGGCGTTCACCCGCGCACCGACGTGGACGGGAAGCGTCGCGACGCGACCGGGAAAGAATGCGGAGATGACGGTGACGGCCTCCGGGAGCGCCGCGATCGTGCCGGAGCCCTCGACCGACTCCACGAAGTGGTGAAGTGCGACCGGCGTCACGGTGACGGGCGCCAGCACCCTCGCCTCGTCCGCCGGCTTCTCGCTGCCCCCGCAGCCGCCGGCGAGCGTCGCCGCGATCAGAAGCCCGATCGTCACTCGCCTCATTCGAGCCGTCCGGTAGCGAAGTCGAGCCGGCTCCTCGTGAGCTGCTGATCGAACTCCGCGGCGGCGCGTTCCGACGCGGCGGCTGTCCGCTGGTGCTGCGCCGTGACGAGGTCGAGGCTGCTGAGGAGGCCGAGCCCGTACCCCTTGCGGGCACGCTCCGCATTCCGCTCGGCGAGCTTCTCCGCTTCGATCGCGGTGGTGACACGTCGACGCGCGAGGTCCGCTTCGAGGTAGCGCCGGGTCACCTCGACCGTGACCGCGCGTCTCGCCGCCGCGAGCCGCTGGCGAGCCCTGTCCACGTCGAGAAGAGCGATCCGCTCTCGCCGCGCCAGGATGCTCCAGTCCCAGAGCGGCATCGAGAGAGTGACGCCCGCCTCCCAGCCGGCGTTGTGCCGGTCGGGGAGCGTCAGGCTGTCGTACCCGCCCGCCGCCTCCGCGCGCACCTGCGGGAGGCGGGCCGCGCGGGCGAGGCCGACAGAGCTCTCGAGAGACTGGAGGTCGGCTTCGAGGCGTTTCACCTCCGGACGGGCCGCGACGGAGCCCGTCACCAGATCGTCCAGCGTCCCGATGGGCGGGCGGGTCTCTTCCTGCGACAGCGGTTCGACCTCGAACGAATCCGCGTCGAGGCCAATCAGGGTGCCGAGCTCGCTGCGGGCGATCGCCAGCTCCGTATCGCCGGCGCTGGCTGCCGTGGTGGCCTGGGCGACTTCCAGCTCGAATCGGTCCACGTCGAACGCGGACACCTCGCCGTTGCGGAACCGTACCTGCGCAGCACGCAGCAGCTCACTGGCGACCGCCTGGGCCGCTTCCGTGATCGCACGTCCCTCGGCCGCGCGCAGCACGCCGAAGTACGCCTGATCCGCGGCGAGGAGGACGCTGGCATGGGTGGCGGCGAGCGCGTGCCCCGCCGCCGCCTCATCGGCCCGCGCCTTGCTCCGCGCCGCCCCCAGCGCGCCGCCGGTGTAGAGTGGCTCGGTCGCGACCGCGCGGGCGACGTACTCGTTCTCACCGTTGTTGGCGGCGAAGTCGGTGACGCCACGTCGGCCGGTGCTGCTGCGGAGATAGCTTCCGTCGGCGCGGAGCGCGGGCAGGAACCCGGCGTTCGCGATGTCGACGCCGAGCCGACTCGCTTCGAGCTCCGTGGTCGCCGCCTTGAGCTCGGGCGCGGTCTCCAGCGCCCGCGAGCGACAGGCGGACAGATTGAGCCGCGGCCGCTCGGCGGCTCCGTTCCTCGGGAGCGTAGCCGCGAGCGCGAGCAGGACCACACAAGCCCGCGCGCGACCCGGGGCGCCGAGGTGACGCAGCACACGGCGATTGTGCCTCGGGCACCATGAAGGGAGCATGAACGGCGGCTGGGTGATGCGGCGGCACGCCTGCCGTCGTTTCACGCCGTCGGCTCTTCGCGCAGCCGGACCATGCCGCCGGAGCTGACGTCGAGCTCCTTCATCTGCCGCAGGCGGGTGATGAGGCGAAAGGACCCAGGCGGACGGCGGAACCCTCGGGCTTGCAACGCGCTCGCCACGGCGTCGAGGCCGACGGCGCCCGCCTCCGTGGCGGCGATCAGCTCGCGGACGACGAGAAGCACGTCGTCGTGCGGGGCCGCGTCGCGTGCGGGCCGTGCGCGGGAGGCGGCCGCGCCGCGACCGGAAGACGCCCTGGCCCCGCCTCGGCGCGAGCCCCGTCCCCGCCGGGCGGGACGCGCGGATTGCCCGTCGGTCGTCGGGCTCTTCGTCCGGGCCCCGAGCCCCCGGTACGACACACGCCGGAACAGGATCCCCCGGGTCGCCGCCAGGTCACCGACGGCGTCGAACGCCTGGTCGTCCGTGACGATCACGAGCAAGTCGCCGGCGGCCGCGTTCGCGAGCCAGCCACCGGCCGCCACGGCGATCCGCAGGTCGCTCCAATCCTTCACGCCGAACGCGGGTGCGCTGTGGACGAGGTGGCGCCGTGGCGGGCGAGCAGACGCGCCGTCTCCTGTCCCACCACGCGCCAGTTGCCCACCGCCACGAGCTGCGTCTCGCGGTCGAGCGTCGAGAGCCCGAGGTGCTCGAGCATGTGCTCGACGTGCTCGGCACGGCTCGAGTTCTCGACGTCGAAGAACACCACTCGTCGTGACGACGGAGTCGCGTGCGGAGGGGCACCTGTAGCTGGGGTGCTCACTGCAAGGGCCTCGGTGTCGCCGCGGAGTGCTGCTCGGACGCTCGCTACGCGTTCAGCGCCGCGATCTGCATCAGCAGCGCCAGGTCGCCATCGAACTTCAGCTTCCCGGTCATGAACGCCTGCTGACCGTTCAGCTTGCCGGTCTGCATGTCCATGTACTCGTCGAGCTTCATCTTGATGTTGACCTTCGGCGTCTGGGCGTTGTTGAAGGCGAGTGCGACGCGAAAGGGATCCTTCCCCTCGCGCGCGAGCTCCAGGCCGAGCGTGCCGCGGAGTTGCTTCGCGCGCGCCGAGTTGTCCGGCCGGTCGGGGCGGCGCTGGGGAAGGATCAGGGTGAGACCGGCGCCGTCGCGCCCGAGGACGGCGTCGCGCCAGTCGTCGACGGAGATGGTGAACGTCAGGTCGGCTTCGCCGCTCGCCTTGTGGGCCGTCATCTTCCCGTCCTTGAACGCGACCGCCCAGTCGCCGCCGCCCGCTCCGGTGACGTGATACTGGAGCGTGAAGTCCTGCGGCACGGCGCCGCCCTCGGTGAGCTGGGCCGCGAAGCCCATGGGCAGGAGCTGCTCGAAGAACTGCTCGGGGGTGACGTTCTCGGGAACCGGCGGCTGCTGGGCCATCAGGCGTCCTCCTAGCGGGACCGATGCCATCGCCGGCGCCCGCCCGGCAATGCCCTTCGTGCGAACGGTCGGCCGGCGCCGCTGAACGGTCCTAGGGAGCCGACTCGGGACGCGCCTGGGGAAAGAACCGGCCGCTCGACCGGGCGAGGAGCGCTTCGCCCTGGCGCACCTCGCCTTCGATGACGAGGTAGCGCGAATGCTCGCTCACGACGCGCGCCGAGATTTCGAGTGGGGTCTCGACCGGGCAGGGCTCGAGATAGCGGACGGTCAGCTCGCCCGTGACCACGGCCTGGGCGCGCACGAAGAAGACGACGGCGCACGATACCTCGTCGAGAATGGTGGCGACGATGCCGCCGTGCGCGATGCCCGGCGCGCCGTGGAAGCGGTCGGGGACGGCGTAGCGTGCGGTCACGGTGTCGCCCCGGCGGCGGAAGCGGAGGCGGAGGCCGACGGGGCTCGACTGCGAGCAGCCGAAGCAGCCGCCGTCCAGCGGGAAGACGAGGTCCTGGTCCTCGGGGAACGAGAGCATGGCGCTTCGTGTAGCGCAGCGAGCGGGCCCTCGCCAGGCGGTTGAGGCGAAGCCGCCGAGCGTGCGATGGTCGGCGGCCGCCCCCATGGACACCGCCGAGATCGGCGCCCGCCTCGAGCGCTTCCTCGCCGCGCGCCTCGCCGCCGACGCCGTCCACCTCGCGCGCCTCGAGCGCAGCACCGAGGGCTTCTCGCAGGAGACCTTCAGCTTCGACGTCGACGTCGAGCGCGCCGGACGCCGCGAGCGGCGCGGCTACGTCGCCAAGCGCGAGCCGGTGGCGGGCCTCCTCGAGCCCTACGACCTCGAGCCGGAGTTCCGGGTGCTGCACGCGCTCTCCGCCGACCCGCTTCCCTCGCCGCCGACGCCGTGGTTCGAGCGCGACCCCGCCGTCCTCGAGAGACCCTTCTACGTGATGGAGCGGCTTCCGGGTGAAGTCCCGATCCCGGCCGCAGGCCCGGACGGGTGCGGGCCCTTCGACGACGCCGAGCGCGCGGCGCTGGCGCCCGCGCTGGCGGGCGCGCTCGCGCGGCTCCACGCTCTCGACTGGCGCGCGCGCGGCTTCACCTTCCTCGGTGTGCCGGAGCCGGGACGGGGCGCGGCGTCGCGCGAGCTGGCGCGCTGGGAGGCGCGCATCGCGGCCGCCGGGTTTCCGCCCTCGCCGCCGCTCACCGACGCGCTCCTCTGGCTCCGCCGCCACACGCCCGCCAGCGACGAGGTCACGCTCGTCCACGGCGACTACCGGCTCGGCAACTTCCTCGTCGAGCGTGCCGGCAGCGCGACCAAGCTCACCGGCATCCTCGACTGGGAGATGGTCCACCTGGGCGACCCGCTCGAAGACCTCGCCTGGTGCACGTCGCGCCTCTGGCGGGCGGGCACGCCCCACGCCTCGTGTCTCTGCGCGGCCGAGGAGTTCGACGCGCTCTACGCGGAGACCGCGCGCCGGCGGGTCGACCCCGAGCGACTCCGCTTCTACGAGCTGCTCTCCGTCGTCAAGATGATCGCGATCATGCTGACCGGGCTCCGCGCCTTCAACGAGGGACGCACGCCGGACCTGCGACTCGCGATCTTCGACCACCAGCTGCCGTTCCTCGAGCTGATGCTCGGCATGGTGCGCGGCTGGCTCGCAGGAGGTGCGTGATGCTGGTCCCGCTCGAGACGCTCATTGACGGCGTCGTGCGCGCGCTCACCGAGGCCGTCGCGCCCGATGTCGGCACGCGCTACGCGCGCGGGCAGCTCTTCGCCGCCGTCGACGTGCTGCGCAACCTGCGCGACCGGATCGAGGAGAAGGCGGCGCTCCAGCGCTTGGAGACGGAGTCGGCCGAGGCGGCGCTCGGCGCCGTGATCGCGGCGCTGGGCGACGAGGCACGCGCCGTCGTCGCGGCGCTCGCCGAGGCGCCGGCGGAGCCGCCCGCGGCGCGCCTGGTGGGTCTCCGCGCGGCGCTCGTGCGCGCGCTCGCGGTCGTGGACGCGCTGCCGCCCGCGCTCGCGGCGCGCGCCCGGCCGCCGCTCGCGGAGCACCTGGCGATGCAAGCGCTCCGCGACGTCACCGTGCTGAAGCCGTCGCTGCTCGCCGAGATCTCGCGGGGCTAGCGGGATGGTGAAGGTGAAGAACTTCCCGAACCGCGGCTTCGCGGACCTCGCCCGCCAGGCGCTCGAGGACGAGGGCATCACGGCGTGGGTGAGCGCGCGCGACATGGGCATGCTGATGGGCACGCCCGTCGGCGCCGACCTCTACGTCGAGGAGGACGACGGGGCGCGCGCCCGCGAGTCGCTCGAGGAGCTCTTCGGGGACATCTGATGCTGACGCGCTTCGACGACTACCCGATCCACCAGACGCCCGAGCCGGTGGCGCATCCCAGCACCGGCGACCGGAACTTCTACGACCGCTACTTCTTCAACGGCTACACGCGCGCCGGCGACCTCTTCTTCGCCGCCGCGCTCGGCCTCTACCCGAACCGCCGCGTGATGGATGCGGCCTTCAGCGTGGTCCGCGACGGGCGCCAGCACGTCGTGCGCGCCTCGCGCGTGGCGCCCGATGAGCGTGGCGAGATTCGCGTCGGGCCGATTGCCGTGGAGGTCCTGGAGCCGCTCCGCGCGCTGCGTGTCCTGGTCGCGCCGAACGCCTTCGGCCTCGAGGCCGACCTCGTCTTCACGGCGCGCACGGTGCCCATCGAGGAGCCGCGCTTCACCTACCGTCGGGAAACGCGTGTGCTCATGGACTCCACGCGGCTCACGCAATTCGGGACGTGGGAAGGCTCGCTCGCCGTCGGCGGCGCGTCGATTCCCATCCGCCGCGCGGACGTCCTCGGCTGCCGCGATCGCTCGTGGGGCATCCGGATGGTCGGCGAGCCCGAGGGCGGCGCGCCGGGTGGGCTGCCGCAGTTCTTCTGGCTCTGGGCGCCGATCCACTTCGACGACGTCTGCACGCACTTCGACGTCAACGAGGACGCCGAGGGCCGGCCGTGGCACGCGGCGGGGTGCGTCGTCCCCGTCGGCGAGCGCGGGACGGTCGAGCCGATGGCGCGCGTCGCGCATCGCGTGACGTGGCGACGCGGCATGCGGCGCGCCGAGAAGGCGGAGATCACGCTCACGCCGCACCGCGAGCCGCCGCTCGCCATCACGCTCGAGCCGATCCTGACCTTCCAGATGGTCGGGCTCGGCTATCTCCATCCCACGTGGGGCCACGGCATGTGGCAGGGTCCGGAGGCGGTGGACGGCGAGACGTGGACGCTCGCGGACCTGGATCCGATGGACCCGCGTCACCTCCACGTGCAGCAGCTCTGCCGCGCGCGCGCCGGGGGGCGCGAGGGCCTCGGCGTGCTGGAGCAGCTCGTCATCGGGCCGCACGCGCCGTCGGGGTTCCGCTCGCTCCTCGACCCGGCCTCGTAGACGCAGGTCTCTTCCCTCGCGCCTCGCCTTCTACCGGGGGGCCTGGTGACCCCTCGTACCGCAGGCTGCAATGCGCGGCGTTCAGTTTGCACCACGAACGTCGGCCGCGTGCGGAGCCGGTCATCCAGGCGCACGTGAAGAAGCCGGTGGTGGGCTTTCATCGCCGGGCAGACGGCACCGAAGGGCAAGCGCATGGGCCATGCCGGCGCGATCATCGCGGGCGGGAAGGGCACCGCCGCCGAGAAGATGGAGGCGCTTCGGCGCGCCGGAGCGGCGCTCGCACCGAGTCCCGCCGAGCTGGGCAGCACGATGTAAGACGTGCTGCGAGAGAGGAAGCTGATCTGATGACCGAACGTACGCTCTGCATCGTGAAGCCGGACGCCATGGCGAAGCGCGTCCTCGGGAAGATCCTCGCCATGATCGAGGACAAGGGGTTGACGCCCGTCGCCGGCCGGATCACCCGGCTCGCGCCGGCCGACGCGGAGCGCTTCTACGCCGTTCACAAGGCGCGGCCGTTCTTCGGCGACCTCGTGAAGTTCATGTCGTCGGGCCCGGTCTTCGTCGCTGTGCTCGAGGCCGAGAACGCGATCGCGCGCTGGCGCGACCTGATGGGGCCGACGGACTCCAAGAAGGCGCCGAAGGGCACGATTCGCGGCGAGTTCGGCACGGACGTCGAGAAGAACGCGTGCCACGGCTCCGACGCGCCGGAGACGGCGCGTGCGGAGATCGCGTTCTTCTTCCCGGGCCTCGACCTGCCGGGGGCGACGGCCGCCGCCTGAAGCGCGGCCGTCACGGCGGGCAAGCGCCCGGCCTTCCGCCGCCCAGGGCCGCACCCACGTGCGGGGCAGCGATCGGCCGAGCGCCGGCTGGCTAGTTGGATTTACATGCCGACCGACTAGGTAGGGCTATGTCGTCGGCGCTCGGTGGCTTTCCATTGCATGGGTCCGCGACGAGGACCAAGGCTTTCGCATGGACTCGACCTCGTCGTCCCTCCGCTCGTCGTCGCGTCGCCGAATGGGATCGCGATGGCTCCGGCTCGCCGGCCTCGCGATGGGCCTGGCCCATGGGGTGTCTGCCGGCGCGGAGTGCGGCACCGGCATCTGCAACGGGAATCCGTGCACCATCACGGGCACGCACACGATCGCCAACAACTGCGTGCTGGACTTCGGCACGAAGAGCGTCACCGTCGCGCCGGGCGCGCAGCTCAAGACGAGCGGCGTCTGCAACATCGGGCCCGACGACGACTGCCCGGTCTTCACGATCCGCGCCGGGACGCTCACCCACAAGGGGTTGCTCCAGGCGCTCGGCGGGACACTCACGATCGAGGTGCTCGGCGACTTCGCGACCCAGGACGCCGGCGGCCAGCACGGCGTGATCAACGTCGGCGATACCGCGGCCGGTGACGGAGGCGGCGCGCTCGACCTCCGGGCCACCGGCGCGGTCACCATCGCGACGACGGTGACCACCGACGGCGGCGGCTCACTGGTCGTCTCGGGGTGCAGCGTCACTCTGAGCGGCACGCTCAACGCGACCGACGGCGACGTCGAGGTCGACTACCGGCAAGGCTTCACCGCGTCCACCGGCGGCGTCATCTCGTCGACCGACAACACGATCTCGTGCCGCGACGCAGACGAGAACCTGATCTGTGACAGCGCGCCCCAGGGGCTCGTCTGCACCAGGGACGCTGCCAACAACGACCACTGCGCGGGGGGCTCGGGTGTCGTGGTGAGCCCCGTGGCGGACCTCTCCGAGGACGCCCTGGGGCCATGCACCGGCTGCGGCAACGCCGTCAAGGAATCGGGGGAGGCGTGCGACGACGGCAACGTCGATCCCTGCGACGGCTGCTCCGCCGGCTGCCAGGCGACGCCCAACGGCAGTCCCTGCGACGACGGTGACGCGTGCACCGCGAGCGACGTCTGCCACTGCACGGAATCCGACTGCAGCGATTCGGGGAACTGCGTCGGGCAGCCGATCGCCTGCGACGACGGGAACGCCTGCACCACGAATGCCTGCGATCCCGCAGTGGGCTGCGTGTTCGGGCCCGTCAACTGCAACGACGGCAACCCGTGCACCACGGACGTCTGCGTCCCGGCCTCCGGCTGCGTCCACGGCACGACGAACTGCGACGACGGCAACGCGTGCACCACCGACTCGTGCGACCCGGCGCGCGGCTGCGTGCACGGCGCGACCGCGTGCAACGACGGCATCGCGTGCACGATCGACGCGTGCGATCCGGTCCGCGGCTGCATCATAACGGGGGTCAACCACGCGCCCTGCAACGACGGTCTCGCGTGCAACGCCGACTTCTGCCTCCCGGGGCAGGGCTGCGTCCACTACGCGTATGCCACCTGCGACGACGGCAACAAGTGCACGACGAACGACATGTGCGCCGACGCCGAGTGCCCCTGTCCGGCGGGGAAGTGTCATGGAACGCCGATCAGCTGCGACGACGGGAACCCCTGCACCGCGGACAGCTGCGATCCCGCCATCGGCTGCGCGCACACGCCGCTCACCGGCCCGGCGTGCAACGACGGCAACGCGTGTACGGGCGACGACCATTGCGAGGCCGGCGCGTGCACCGGCACGTCGATGGACGGCCCGTGCGACGACGGCAACGCGTGCACCATCGACACCTGCCACGCCGGGCGCTGCGTGGCGAAGGCGCTCGTCGACTGCGACGACGGCAACCCGTGTACCGTGGACAGCTGTCAGGCCCAGACGATCTGCGAGGACTGCGACGGGTGCAGCGGCCAGTGCTACGACGCGGGCTGCCACCACGCGCCGGCCACCTGCCAGTACGACCTCGAGCACGTCATCCCGAATCCCGACGCCGCCGGCACCAGCGACGGCTTCGGGGCGGCGCTCGCGGCCGTCGGGTCGAGCCTGATCGTCGGTGCGCCCGGGACGAGCGTCGCGGGGCTCACCGGCGCGGGGACCGTATACGTCTTCGACGCGACGACGGGCGGCCTCGCGCGGACGATCGCGAGCCCGAGCCCCGTCGCCGGAGAGACGTTCGGGCGGACGCTCGCGGCCTCCGGCGCCACCGTCCTCGTCTCGGGGAACACCAACACGCCGGCATCACCCGGCACGGTGTACGTCTTCAATCCGCAGACGGCGACGCTCGTCCGGACGCTCGGCAGCGCGACGCCGGCGCCGGGCGACTCGTTCGGCGCCGCGCTCGGCGCGGCGGGGTCGAACGCCGTCGTCGGCGCGCCCGGACAGCTGAAGGCGTTCCTCTTCGATGGGGCGACCGGGGCGCTGCTCCGCACGCTCTACCAGTCGGCGGGCGGCTTCGGGAGCGCCGTCGCGGCGTGGAACGACCGCGTGGTCGTCGGTGCGCCCCAGACGAGGGTCGGAACCTACCCCGACGTCGGCGCCGTCTACCTCTTCGAGGCCTCGAGCGGCATCCTGCTCTCCGTGCGACAGGCCCAGACCATCTATGACCTCCCGCCGCTCGCCGGGACGCCGCGCTTCGGTGCCGCGGCGGCCGGAAACGCGAACGGGATACTGGCCGGCGCGCCGGGCGAGCATCTCGTCTGGTACGACGGCACGAGCCACGTGAACTGGGGCGTCGGGGCGGCGTACTCCGCGGCGGGGAAGGCGCCCGCGCGCACGACCGTCTCCCCGCTCGTGTTCCCGTATCCGTACGGCACGGGGTACGGCTCGTGCATCGGCGGCGCGGGTCAGAATTTCGTCGTCGGCGCCCCGGGCGGCGTCAACGTCGAAGGCGCGGCGTATCTCGTCGCGGGGGACGGGCCCGACGGCCGCGTGGTGTGGACGTTCAAGAGCCCCGTCCCCGGGCGGCAGTTCGGCTGCGCGGCGACGGAGGTCGACGGCAGGATCGCGATCGGCCCGGGAACCTGGAACGGGCCGCAGTCGGTCTACCTGTACGGCCACCGCTGCGGGAACGGTGTTCTCGACCCGGGGGAGCAGTGCGACGACGGCAACACGCGCGACGGCGACTGCTGCTCTTCGCAGTGCAAGTTCGAGCCGTCCGGCACGTCGTGCGACGACGCCAAGGCGTGCACCGCGCCGGGCACCTGCACCGGCGCCGGCGTCTGCACGGCGGGCCCCTGTCTCTGCGGCTGCTGCTGAGCGGGCTCGATCAGGCGAGCCGGGTGCGGAGGGCCGCGGCCGCGGCGTCGCGGGCCGCGGCGTCGCCCTCGCAGACGGTCACGTGCCCGACCTTCCGGCCCGGACGCCCGGTCTTGCCGTAGAGATGGAGGTGCGCGCCCGGGACGGCGAGGACGGCCGCAGGCTCGGGCAGCGTCCCGATCAGGTTCAGCATGCCCGCGTGGCCGCGCGTGGCGGTCGCGCCGAGCGGCAGGCCGAGGATCGCGCGCAGGTGGTTCTCGAACTGGCACCCTCGCTTACCGTCATGCCTTGAACGCCCACGACCGAGAGGGCTTCCTTCACCTCGTCGAGGAGGCCGCGAGCACGGGCCGCATCGGCGACGGCAATAGCTTCGTGTCGCCCGTGGAGGCGGTGCGGATCCGGAGCGGAGAACACGGACCCCGCGTGGTGTCGTCGTCGCGGCCACGCCAGGGCCGTCTCCGGTCCGCGATCTAGCGTCAGACGGCGGCGCTCTCTTCCCTCGCATGGCGACCGTGCTATGACGGCCGCCGCGATGGCCGCCTCCCTTGTCCGCCGCGACGACTTGGTGCGCGACCAGCTCGCGCACCTGCCGTACGGCTCGCGGCCGCTCGCCTCGCCGCCGGTGCGGGTGGGCGCGACGGGGACGGACGACGATCTCCTCGTCCTCGCGTGGACGGCCGAAGACCTCACGCGAGAGCGCGCGTGCGGCGCGGCGATGCTGGGCGCGCTCGGTGTGCGCCCCGGCATGCGTGTCGCCAACGCGCTTCCCGGCGCGCTCGCGACGCCCGGGTCGCTCCTCGTCGGCGACGTGATCGAGGAGCTGGGCGGCCTCGACGTGCCGCTCGGCGAGCCGGTCGGCGAGGCGGCGGCGCGCGCGGCGTGGGAGCTCTTCGACCGGGTCGCGTGCGACGTGCTCGTCGTCGAGCCGGCGACGGCGCCCGTGCTCTTCGCCGCCGCGCCGTCGGCGTCGCGGCCCTGGTGGCGCGGCATCATATGGTTGGGTGCCGGGGCGACGCCCGCGCCGCCGGCGGGGTTCGCCGGCTGGCAGCGCGCCTGGCTCGCGGTGCCGGAGGCGTCGTCGTTCGTCGCCGGCTCGTGCGCGGCGGGACTGTTCCATGTGGCGCCGCACGTCGGGGCCGAGGTCGTCGACGGGACGCTCGTCGTGACGGTTGCCGGCCGCGTCGCACGCTATGCGAGCGGCGTCGGGGCGCGCGCGGCCGCGTCGTGCCCGTGCGGCGCGGGTGGCACGGTCGTGGAGGTGTCATGAGCGGCGATCTGAGGGCGCGCGTACGCGGCGCGATGGCGGACTTCAGCGCCGGCAACCCGGCGACGTTCATGGCGCTCCTCCACCCGGAGGTGACGTACCGCGTGATCGGCACGACGTCGCTCTCGGGCACGCGTCGCGGGCTGGACGCGGTCATGGCGGGCATCATGGTGCCGCTCTCGGCCGCGCTCGCGACGCCCATCGAAGTCACCGCCGAGCGCATCATCGTCGACGGTGACTGCGTGAGCGTGCAGGCCACCGGGCACGCCACCTTCCAGTCCGGCGCGCCGTACAACAATACGTACTGCTTCGTCTTCCGCTTCGACGGCGAGCGGATCGTCGAGGTGAACGAGTACCTCGACACGGCGCTTCTCGGGCGTGCCCTGGCCGTGCCCGTCGAGAGGACCGCGCTCCTCCGCGCCATGGACCTCAACATGTGGGAGATGTACCGCGACATCGTCCGCACCGGCGCCGACGGCGAGATCCTCGACACGCCCATGCTCACCATGGCGCGGAGCCCCCACGGCAGCTTCTTCCACAACATGACGATGATCCGCGAGGCGGTCGAGCCCGACGCGGTCCTCGCCGCCGTGCGCGACTTCTACCTGTCGCGCGGCTGGCCGTTCTCGATCTGGACGCGCGCACATACCGACGAGGCGCTGGAGGCGGCGCTCGCCGCGCGTGGCTTCACGCAGGCGCTCTCGATGCCGGCGATGGCGCTCCTGGGTGATCCCGGTACGATCTGCGAGCCCGCCGGTCTCGAGATCCGCCCGACGGTCGACGACGCCGGTCGCCGCGACTACCTCGAGATCACCGCCGAGGCGTACGCCGTCTACGGCCAGGAGCGTAAGACGGCGGAGGCGGCGTTCGCCGCGCTCGAGAGCGTGTGCGCGCCGCACCTCCAGGGCTTCGTCGGCTACGCGGGCGGGAAGCCGGTCGCGGCCGCCGCCGTGTACCTGACGCACGGCGTGGCGGGCATCGGCTGGGTCGGCTGTGTGACGGAAGCGCGCGGCAAGCGGTACGCGGAGGCGGTCACGTGGGCGGCCATCCGCGAGGGCTTCCGGCGCGGCGGCGCGTTCGCCAACCTCCAGGCGTCGCCGATGGGGCGCGCGGTCTACGAGCGCATGGGGTTCATCACGCCGAGCCACGTCCAGGTATGGGTGGGGGCGGCGTGAGCGAGACGCGGAAGCCGCCGCACGGCCTCGCCTTCGCGCCGACCAAGGTCGGCGTCCTGATCGACATCGACATGGGGACGAAGGAGGACTTCCTCGCCGCGCTCCGCTTCGGCTTCGAGGAGGCGCACGCGGCGGGCGTCATGCTGCGGCCCGTCGAGCTGGTGGTGAAGGAGGCGATCGGCCTGCCGCGCCTGGAAGCGAAGAACACGATCGACGGCTACCTGGAGCTGGTGCGCGAGGGCGTGCTCTGCACGATCGGTCCGCTCATCACCGACAACTCGATCGCGCTCGCGCCGGTGATCGACGCGACCGGCGTGCCCGCCGTCACGTGGACCGGCACCGACCGCTACCACGGCGAGTACTGCTTCAACCTCGGCAACGGCGGCCTGGCCGAGGAAGGCGCCATCATGGCGACGTGGATCCGTCGCTCCGGCTTCAAGACGGTCGGCATGATCCACGAGCAGTCGCCGGGCGGCGTCGAGTACGCGTCGAACTTCCGCTGGTACGCCGCGCGCGAGGGGCTCGACATCCTGATCGAAGCGTACACGACGCAGATCCCCGACGACCTGGAGGGCGTGCTGCGGAAGGTCCGCGACCAGAAGCCCGACTGCCTCGCCTACCTCGGCTACGGCTACCCGACGATCCTGATGGGCCCGATGTGGAAGCGCCTCGGCTGGGACCCGCCGCGCATCCTGACGACCGCCTTCCAGTTCTGCTACGCCAAGCCCGAGTGGATGGCGGCGCTCGAGGGCTGGGTGGGCGTGGACCAGATGTGCGAGGCGAACCCCCTGCTCGGGCCGATGTTCGACCGCTTCGCGGCGAAGATCGGCAAGCGCCGCTACCACACCGTGACGGCCCTCAGCTACGACACGGCGCGGCTCATCGCCGAAGGCCTCGGCCGCGCGCCGCTCCTCACGCCGAAGGGTGTGAAGGAAGGGCTCGAGAAGGTCCGCATGCTGCCGGCGGTGAACGGCGGCCCGCGGACGCACATGAGCCTCGGGCCGTACGACCACAAGGCGTACAAGGGCGACTGGCTCGTGCTGCGGAAGATCGTCGGCGGGCGGACGGTGTTCGTGGACCTGCACGACCCGAGCAACCCGGCGCGCCCGGCGGCGGCACCGAGCTGAGACGGCCGCCGCGACTCCGCGACGAGTCGCTTGCCTCTCGCCTTCGTCCCCGCCTCGGGGTTAAACCGACCCGGATGCCGCTCCTCCTCCCCACCACGCCCGCCTTCCTCCGGCTCCAGGCCCGAGGCCGCGGCGACGCGGGCGGCATCGCCTTCGCCAACCGCCGCATCCCCTTCGGCGCGCTCGCCGAGGCCGCCGACGACCTCACGCGTGCGCTCGTGCGCCGCGGCATCGGCGCGGGCGACGCGGTCGGCATCTGCGCGGCGAACGAGCCGGCGATCGTCGCGATGCTCTACGCCGTGTGGGGCCTTGGCGGCGTCGCGGTGCCCATCGGCGTCCGCGCGACGGGCGAGGAGGCGGCGCGGACTCTCGGGCACGCGCGGGCCCGGGCGCTCCTCGCCGACGTCCGGCGGGCCGACCTCGCGCGCGCCGCGGCCGGCGTCCCCACGCTCGTCTGCGAGGCCGACCTGCCGCTCCGCCCCCGTCTCCAC
>JBGQET010000061.1:0-26820 GCA_041496545.1 Binatia bacterium
CCGCCGCTCAGTGTGGCGACTCGAACGCCTGCACCACCGACACGTGCGTCAGCGGCGCCTGCCAGCATGCCACCATCGCCAACTGCACGCCGTGCACGAGCGCCGGCCAGTGCGGCGACTCCAACGCCTGCACCACCGACACGTGCGACGCCGGCGTCTGCCAACATGCCTCCATCGCCAACTGCACGCCGTGCACCACTGCCAGCCAGTGCGAGGATTCGAACGCCTGCACCACCGACACGTGCGTCAGCGGTGCCTGCCAGCACTCCACCATCGCCAACTGCACGCCGTGCACGAGCGCCGGCCAGTGCGGCGACTCCAACGCCTGCACCACCGACACCTGCGACGCCGGCGTCTGCCAGCATGCCTCCATCGCCAACTGCACGCCGTGCACGATGGATGACGGCTGCATGGACGGCAACGGCTGCACCACCGATACCTGCCAGGGCGGGGCGTGCGCCCACGTCATGACACCCGGCTGCGTGCCCTGCGCGTCCGCGGCGGCCTGTGCCGATCAGAACCCCTGCACCAGCGACGTCTGCAACGCGAACGGCGTCTGCGAGCACCCGCCCGTCGCCGGCTGCACGCCCTGCACCACCGACGCGGGCTGCCAGGACGACGACCCGTGCACGCAGAACCGCTGCGGCGAGGACGGCAGCTGCCAGTCGAGCGCCATCCCCGGATGCACGCGCTGCACCACGGCGGCGCAGTGCGACGACCACGACGGCTGCACCGACGACACCTGCGCCGCCGGCGCGTGCGAGTACCTCCGGCGCCCGGGCTGCAGCCTCTGCACCCCGAGCACGGAGATCTGCACCGACGGCATCGACAACGACTGCGACGGTCTCGTCGACTGCGCCGACCCGAACTGCTCCGCCGCCCCGAGCTGCTCGCCGCCACCGAAGGAGATCTGCGGCAACTGCATCGACGACGACGGCGACGGGCTCATCGACTACGACGACCCCGACTGCTGCTCGCAGGTGACCGACTCGCACGTGATGAAGTTCGTCTCTGAAGCCAAGGGGCGCCGTCGCCTGACGCTCCGCACGCTCCACGCCCGCTTCACGCCGGTCGGGTTCGACCCGCTCCACGGCGACACGACGATCCAGATCACGGACCGCTCGGGCGCCTTGTTCTGCGTCACCATCGACGCCAAGCACTGGATGAAGATGCACCGGACCTGGTCGTTCTGGGACAAGCAGGCGACCTACGCGCATGGGCTCACGGACGGGATCTTCATCCCGAAGCGCGACGGGCGGATCCTGTTCAAGGCGTTCGGGCGACACATCCCGCTCCGCACCCCGCAGGGCGCGGCGCACGTGACCGTCCGGGTGGGCGGCCAGTGCTCGCGCGCCACGGCGCTCTTCAAGTCGAAGCGAAACCGGATCGTCTTCCCCTAGGCGCGGACCGTTTGACCGACCGCGGGCGCGGTCGGTAGGTTCCGGGCATGCTCACGCGCGTGCACCACGTCGGGCTCGTCGTGCGCCGGCTCGAGGACGGCCTCGCCTTCTGGCAGGACACGCTCGGGCTCCGCGTCTCCAAGCAGGCGACGGTGGCCGACCAGGGCGTGCGCGCCGCGCTCCTCCCCATCGGGCGCAGCGAGATCGAGCTGCTCGAGCCGGTGAACGCGAACGGCGGCGTGGCCAAGTTCCTCGAGAAGCGTGGCGAAGGGCTGCACCACGTCTGCTTCGAGACGCCCGACGTCACGGCCGAGCTGGCGGCGGCGCGCGGCAAGGCGATGCCGCTCATCGACGAAGCGCCGCGCCCCGGCCTCGCCGGCACCATCTGCTTCCTCCACCCCAAGGGGACGCGCGGCGTGCTGGTCGAGTTCGCGACCCCGCCCCCGGGCGAGCACGCGCACGCGCCCGCGGGCGCCGGCGCCTTCGCCGGCCTGGCCCTCGGGGAAGTGACGGCACGCGTGCGCGAGGCGCCGAGCGCCGCGGCGCTGTTCGCGGAGAAGCTCGGCCTCGCGCCGGCGCCGGCGGAGGGCGGGCCGGGGCTCGCCGCCGCCGCGGTGACGTCGGGCGGCGTGCGGCTCCGCTTCGTCGCCGCCGACGCACGCTCCGCCGGCCCCGAGGCCGCCGCCTTCCGCGCCGCCCTCGAGACCGAGGGCGAGGGTCTCACCGGCCTGGTGCTGGAGGTCCGCGACCTCGACGCCGCGGCCGGAGCGCTGGCCGCGCTCGCGCCGTCGCGCGAGGCCGCCGCGCTCCACCTCGACCCCGTGCGCTGCCACGGCGTCCCGCTCACCTTCCGGCGCGGCGCGTAGCGTCAGCCGAGCGTGCGCCCGAGCGGCCCGACGTACTCCGCCGACGGCCGGATGAGCCGGTTGTCGCGGATCTGCTCGAGGACGTGCGCCGTCCAGCCGACGGTGCGCGAGACGCAGAAGGTCGGCGTGAAGAGCGGGCGCGGGATGCCGGCGCGCTCCAGCACGACCGCCGAGTAGAACTCGACGTTGGTGAAGAGCGCACGCCCCGGCTTCGCCGCACGCAGGCACGCGAGCGCCGCCTGCTCGACGACCCGCGCCAGCGCGACGCGCTCGCCGCCCAGCTCCTCGGCCGTGTCGCGCAGGCACGCCGCGCGCGGGTCCTCGGCGCGGTAGACGCGGTGGCCGAAGCCCATGAGCCGCCGGCCGCCCGCGACCGCCTCGGCGACCCACGGCGCCGCCCGCTCCGCGGTGCCGATCTCGTCCAGCATGTCGAGCACGAGCGACGGCGCGCCCCCGTGGAGCGGGCCGGCGAGGGCGCCCGCGGCGCCGGTCACGGCGGCCACGACGTCGGCGCCGGTCGAAGCGATGACGCGCGCCGTGAACGTCGAGGCGTTCATGCCGTGCTCGGCCGTGAGCACGAGGTAGCGCTCGAGGGCGAGCACGCGGTCGGGTGCCGGCCGCGCCGCTTCCAGCATCCAGAGGTAGTTCGCGGCGTGGCCGAGCGTCGGATCGGGCGGCACGGGCTCGCGTCCCTCGGCCGCGCGCCAGAGGGCCGCGACGAGCGTCGGCACGACAGCGGTGAGCCGCCGCGCGACGGCGTGCGCCTCGCGCGGGTCGCGCTCGTGCCACGGCCGCACGTCCCACGCCGCGGCGCTCGCCGCGATCGCGGCCTGGAGGCGCGCCATGAAGGGGCCGGGGAGCCGCGCCAGGTCGCGCACCGTGCCCGCGTCGAGCGGAGAGGCGCGCAGCCCGCCCACCTCGCGCGCGAAGCTCGACCCGTCGGGCAGCTCGCCGTGGTAGAGGAGGTGCCAGACGTCCTCGAAGGTCCGCCGCCGCGCCAGCGCGACCGCGTCGTAGCCGAGGTAGACGAGCCGGCCGGCCTGGCCGTCGATGTGGGAGAGCACCGTCTCGGCGACGGTCACGTTCTCGAGACCCCTGGCGGTGCCCGGCGACCAGGGATCCACGCGCCGGAGCCGCGCCGCGCCGACGAGCTGGCGCAACGACACGACGCCGACCAGCCGCTCCCCGTCCACCACCGGCAGGTGCCGGAAGCTCCGCGCCAGCATCGCGTCGAGCGCGTGCGTGACGTCGTCGGCGGGGCGCGCGGTGACGGGCGACCGGCTCATCCAGGTGGCCACCGCGGCGCGCCCCGGGTCGACGCCCGAGGCCGTGGCGCGCACCAGGTCGCGCTCGGTGACGATGCCCACGACGGCGTCGCCCTCGAGCACGACGGCCGAGCCCACGCCGCGCCGCTGCATGGCGGCGGCCGCTTCCGCGAGCGTCGCCGCGGGCGTCGTGGTCAGCGGCTCGGGGGTCATCACCTCGGCCAGCGCGAGCTCGCTCACGACGCCACCTCCTGGGCGGGCCGCTCGGGGTCGAGCAGCCGCTCCATCACGATCACGTCGACCCAGCGCTCGTCGAGCCGGCCCTGCTGGCGGTACACCCCGACGGAGCAGAACCCGAGGCGCTCGTAGAGTGCCAGGCCCGCGGCATTGAAGGGGAAGGCGGCGAGCACCACCTTGTGGTAGCCGAGCCGGGCCGCGAGCCCGACCAGGTGCGCGAGCACCCCGTGGCCGACGCGGTGCCCGCGCCAGCGGCGCTCGACGTACACCGAGACGTCGGCGACGTGGTCGTACGCCCGCCGCGGGTTGAAGACGTTGAGGCTCCCCCACCCGACGACGGCGCCGTCGCGCTCGGCCACGATCACCGGGTACCGCGGCCCGCGCTCGGCCAGCCAAGCCCGCCGCTCGGCGGGCGAGCGCAGCTCGGTCTCGAGCGTGGCGACACGGTCCTCGATGCCCTGGTTGTAGATGCGGCAGATCGCCTCCGCGTCAGTGGTCGTCGCCGGGCGGATGCCCAGGTCGCTCATGCCGCGAGCATGGCACGCGGTCCGACATGAGGAAAATCAATTGTTTTGATACGAACGATGAGATATTCTTTGCCCCCGCGTGGACTTCACCCTCGACCACCTGCGTACGCTCCAGGAGATCGCCCGCCGGGGCAGCTTCTCGCGCGCCGCCGAGAGCCTCCATCTCAGCCAGCCGGCCGTGAGCCTCCACATCCGCCACCTCGAGGAGCAGGTGCGGCTGCCCGTCCTCGAGCGCGTCGGCAAGCGGGCGTTTCCCACCCGCGCCGGGGAGGTGCTCCTCGACCACGCCGCCCGTGCCTTTCAGGAGCTCGAAGCGGCGCGCCAGACGCTCGAGCGGCTGCGCGGCGTGGTCGCCGGCCGCCTGCGGCTCGGCACCGGGGCGACGGCCAGCATCTACCTCCTGCCACCGCTGCTGCGCCGGCTGCGGACGCGCTACCCCGAGCTGGAGCTGATCGTCGTCACCGGCAACGCGCCCGACATGACGCGCGCGGTGGTCGCGAACGACCTCGACGTCGCGATCGTCACCCTCCCCGTCTCGGCGCGCCACATCAGCGTGACGCCCATCTTCCACGACCCGCTGGTGGCGGTCGCGCCGCCCGGCCAGCGCTGGCGCCGCAACCAGCGCGTGGCGCCCGCCGACCTGGCGCCGCACCCGCTCATCCTCTACGAGTCGGGTGGGACCATCCGGCGGCTGATCGACGAGTGGCTCCGTCGCGGCGGCGCCTCCCCGCGCGTCGTCATGGAGTGCGGCAACGAGGAGGCGATCAAGAAGCTGGTCGGCGCGGGGCTCGGCCTCTCGATCATCCCCGGCATCGCGGCGGGCCCCGAGCTGCGCTCGCGTGCCCTCGTCCCCCTCCGCCTGGAGCCGCCGCTCGCCCGCCGGCTGGGTGTCGTGCGGCGACGGGACAAGCCGATGAGCCCGGCCCTCCAGGTGTTCCTGGACGCGCTCGAGACCTTCCGGGGCTCGCTGCGCGGCGGCACGGCGTCGTAGGCGGGAGACCAGGCCTCGTTGACGATCCGCGTCGCAGGCGGTTAGAAAGACCCTCTATGCCCACCCCGCTCGAGCGCTGGATCGACGAGGTCAGCGCCATCACCCAGCCGAGGAACGTGCACTGGTGCGACGGCTCGGACGCCGAGTACCGGCAGCTGGTCGGCGAGATGCTCCAGACCGGGACGCTGCTCGAGCTGAACCAGCAGGAGTACCCCGGCTGCTACCTCCACCGGAGCGACCCCAACGACGTCGCCCGCACCGAGCACCTCACCTTCGTCTGCACGCGCGCCAAGGTGGCCGCCGGACCGAACAACAACTGGATGGCGCCGGCGGAAGCCAAGGAGAAGGTCGGCGCCCTCTTCAAGGGCGCCATGAAGGGCCGCACGATGTACGTCGTGCCCTACGTCATGGGGCCCGTCGCCTCGCCGTACGCGCAGGTCGGGGTCGAGATCACGGACAGCCCCTACGTCGCCGTCAGCATGCGCACCATGACCCGCATGGGGAAGCCCGCGCTCGAGCGGCTGGGGACGTCGGAGTCGTTCGTGAAGGGCCTCCACTCCCTCGGCGACCTCTCGCCCGAGCGCCGCTTCATTCTCCACTTCCCGGAGGAGCGGACCATCTGGTCGATCGGCTCCGGCTACGGCGGCAACGCGCTCCTCGGTAAGAAGTGCCACGCGCTCCGGATCGCGAGCTTCGCCGCGCGCCAGGAGGGCTGGCTCGCCGAGCACATGCTGATCCTCGGCATCGAGGAGCCGAACGGCCGCACGACCTACATCGCCGCCGCGTTCCCGAGCGCCTGCGGCAAGACGAACCTCGCCATGCTCGTCCCGCCGAAGACCATGCCCGGCTACAAGGTGTGGACGATCGGCGACGACATCGCGTGGTTGAACGTCGGCCCCGACGGCCGGCTCTGGGCGATCAACCCGGAGGCCGGCTTCTTCGGCGTCGCGCCCGGAACGAACAACAAGACCAACCCGAACATGATGGCGACGATCGGGCAGAACTCGCTCTTCACGAACGTCGCCCTGACGCCGCGGGGAACGCCCTGGTGGGAGGGCATGAGCGAGCCGCCCGCCGAGGCGCTCGACTGGCAGGGCCGTCCCTGGACGCCCCAGAGCGGGTCCAAGGCCGCGCATCCGAACTCGCGCTTCACGACGCCCGCGCGCCAGTGCCCGTCGATGTCACCCGAGTGGGAGAGCCCCGGGGGCGTGCCGATCTCGGCACTCTTCTTCGGCGGCCGCCGCGCGAGCCTCGTGCCGCTCGTCTTCCAGGGCTTCGACTGGCCGCACGGCGTCTTCCTCGGCGCCACCATGAACTCCGAGACGACGGCCGCCGCCACCGCAAAGGTCGGCGTCGTGCGCCAGGATCCCATGGCGATGCTGCCCTTCTGCGGCTACAACATGGGCGACTACTTCGCGCACTGGCTCGACATGGGGAGCCGCGTCGCGAAGCCGCCGCTCGTCTTCCGCGTCAACTGGTTCCGTCAGAGCCCCGAGGGCAAGTTCCTCTGGCCCGGCTTCGGCGACAACCTCCGCGTGCTGCGCTGGGCGATCGGCCGCGTGCACGGCCAGCTCGACGCCGAGGAGACGCCGATCGGCTGGGTGCCGCGTGCCGCCGACATCGACACCGGGGGCATCGACGTGTCGCCCGCCGTGATGCAGGACCTCCTGCGCGTCGACCGCGCCGGCTGGCTCGAGGCGGCCGGGGGCCAGCGCCAGTTCTTCGAGCAGTTCGGCGACCGCCTGCCGCGCGCGATGTGGGAGCAGCAGGAGGCGCTGGTCCGCCGCCTAGGAATCTCTACCTAGGACTATCATCGGGCTCGGCGCAGTTCCCCGTTGCTGCAACCGACACGCGGCAGTATCTCTCCGCCACGACGGAGGCTGCCATGTCGATCCGGACCCGATGTCTCGCGCTCCTCGCCCCGCTGCTGGCGCTCGCCGGCTGCATCACCGCGCCGGTGCCGCAGACCGTCGTCCATCTGCACTACGTGCCCGGGCCGGTCCTGATCGTCCTCGGAATGCGCGTGTACAACTGGCAGGGACCCATCACCGTGTCCGGCGTGACTTCCTATCCGGGCGAGGTTCTCTACGTGGAGCTGTGCGACCCGGCCGGCAACTCGTGCGAGCGGACCAACCTCGTCACCTCCGCGGGGGACGCCTTGTCCGACCCCCTCGGCACGTATGCGTTCAACGGCACGGTGACGATCTCCACGCCCTCGCCCCGGCTCGCGAGCCTGAAGGTCTGCGGGCAGTCCTCCGGGTGCCACAGCGAGCACGTCGGCGGCGTGAACCTCGATCACATTCCGGTCATCCTTCAGGCGGGTTGACGGACGACGCGCGTGCCAGCGCGCGGGTGAGCGCCCGGCGCAGCACCTTGCCGTTCCGCGTCCGCGGCAGGTCGTCCACCAGGTAGACGACGCGCGGCGCCTTGTACGACGCCAGGCGCTCGCGTCCGTAGGCGAGCAGCGCGTGCGGCTCCGCGTCGCTTCCCGGGCGCGGCACCACGTAGGCAACGACCAGGAGCTTCCCGGGCCCCACCTCCTCGCCGGTCACCGCCGCGTCGGCGACGTCGGGATGGTCCTTCAGCACGCGCTCCACCTCGTGCGGGGAGACGCGGTAGCCGAAGCTCTTCACCAGGTCGTCCTTGCGGCCGAGGAACCAGAGGTAGCCGTCGGCGTCGCGCCGCGCGTAGTCGCCGGTCAGGAACCACTCGCCGTGGAAGCAGCGCGCCGTCTCCTCGGGCTGGTTCCAGTAGCCGAGCATGAGGCCCGGGTCGCTCTGGGGGATGCAGAGCATGCCCTCCTCGCCCTCCGGGACTTCTCGCCAGGTGGCGGGGTCGAGGAGGCGGACGTCGTGGCCGGGCTGCGCGAAGCCGGCGGCGCCCGGACGGATCGGCCGCGCGCGCGTCTGGCAGAGATAGTACGAGAACTCGGTCATCCCGAGCCCCTCGTAGACGTCGAGGCCGAAGCGCGCGCGCCAGGCGGCGAGCAGCTCGGTCGAGAGGTGCTCGCCCGCGCTCATGCAATGGCGGAGCGTCGGCACGTCGGCGCGGCCGAACGCCGTCTTCTGGACGATCTGGCGGTACACCGTCGGGACACCGATGAAGGTCGTCGCGGCGTGCCGGGCGATGAGCCGTGGCCAGACCGCCGCGTCCATCGCGCCCTCGTGCACGATCGTGGTGTGGCCGCGGTAGAGCGGGTCCATCATCCCGGTGCCGAGGACGTAGGTCCAGTTGTACTTTCCCGAGTGGAGCACGCGATCGCCCTCGGGACGGAAATCGAACCAGTAGGTGGACGACGGCTGGCGGCCGAGGAGCGCGCGGTGCGCGTGCAGGACGCCCTTCGGCCAGCCGCTCGTCCCCGAGGTGTAGACGAGGTACGCGGGATCCTCGCTGCGCGTCGGATGCGGCGCCTCCCAGCGGTCGATGGCGGCCAGCGCCGGCGCCAGGTCGAGGACCGCGATCCGCCGCCCCGGCACCACGTCGCCGGCGCCGGTCAGGAGCACGTGGGTCAGGTGATCCAGGCCTTCCAGCGTGGCGTGCATCGCGTTCCACGTCGCGCGGTCGGTGACCAGGACCGCGGCGCCGGAGTCGCGCGCCAGGTACAGCAGCTCCTCGGCGGTCAGCAGGATCGACGTCGGCACGGGCAGCGCGCCGCGCTTCATGGCGCCCAGGAAGACGACCGGGTACTCGAGGCAGTTCGGGAGGCGGATGAGCACCCGCGCACCCGCGCCGATCCCGAGGTCGCGGAGGAGCTGCGCCGCGCGGCTCGTCTCGACGGCGAGCTCGGCAAAGCTGGCCCGACGGACGCCGCTCGTCTCGTCGTCGACGACGACGGCGGGTCGCTCGGCGACGGCCGTCCCGAGGTGCGCGTCGGTGCACGCGACGGCGATGTTGAAGCGCTCGGGGATGCGCCAGACCCAGGGAGGGAACCCGCCCACGCTAAGCGCCCACGGGGGCGGCGAGGCGCATCCACCACGCGTCGCCCGCCGTCGTCTCCGACCACGCATCGAGCACGCGGAAGCCGGCGGCGGCGAGCGCCGCATCGAGCTCGTCGGCCTGCCAGTAGACGAACCAGCGCGGCGCACCGTCACCGTACTTGCGATTGTCCCAGCCCTCACCGCGGCCCGCCTTGAGGCTCAGATACAGCGCGCCGCGCGGACGGTCACGGTTCGTCTCGAGGAAGGCGCGCGCGATCCGCTCGTAGCTCTCCGCGGTGACGCGCTCGCTCATCGGAAGGCGGGCATCACCTGCTCGGCGAAGAGCCGCGCCGGCTCGCGGGTGTCGCGGCCGAAGAACTCCATCACGAAGAGCGTGCAGCCGAGCGCCGTGTGACGGCGGATGCGCTCGATCACCGCCGCCGGCGTGCCCCAGATGCCGTGCGCCTCGAGCCCCGCGCCCATGTGGCCGCCGTAGATCTTCGCGGCGCGCTCGAGGCCGGCGCGCGCCCCCGCTTCGCTGTCCGCGATCACCACCAGACACTGCTGCGAGACCTCGATCTCCGCGAAGTCGCGACCCGCCTCGGCGCAGCGTGCCCGGAGCACCTCGATCTTGTGCGCCAGCTCGCCCTGCGCGACGGCGAGGTTGTTCCAGATGTCGGCGTGGCGCGCCGCGATGCCGAGCAGCACGCGCTCGCCGCCGCCGCCGATCAGGATCGGCGGGCGGCGGACCGGCTTCGGCTCGCACACGACGTCGCGCACGGTGAACTGCGTGCCCTCGAAGGTGACCCGCTCCTCGGTCCACATGCGCTTCAGGATCTGCGCCGTCTCCTCCAGCGCCTGGAGGCGCGCCTTCAGCGGTGGGAACGGACAGCCGTACGCCTCGAACTCGGCGGCGAACCACCCCGCCCCCAGGCCGACGATCACGCGGCCGTTCGCGACCTGGTCGAGGGTCGCGACCTGCTTCGCGAGCACGGCGGGGTTCCGGAAGAAGGGCGGCGTGACGAGCGTGCCGAGCCGGACGCGCTCGGTGATCGCGGCCACCGCCGTGAGCTCCGTCCAGGCCTCGAAGATGGGCAGCGTCGGCAGGGGGACGCCGTAGAGGTGGTCGCAGACCCACACCGAGTCGAAGCCGAGGCGGTCGAACTCCACCGCCGCGGCGCGGGTCTCCTCCCAGGTGCGCTTGATCTGCGGCAGCGTCACGCCGAAGCGGACGGGTCTGGCCATGTCATCTCCTCCTGGCGGCCGCGCGCAGCGGCTCGAGCCTGGGTGGGCGGACCCCGTGCCGGACGGCGCCCGCGATCGGGACGTAGGCGAGCTCCCGCTTCGCCCGGACGCAGCGGAGCAGCAGTCCGCCGCGGCTCATGTCGCCGCGGCCGACGAAGTCGGCGGGGAAGACGAGGCGGCTGCCGAACACCTCGGCCAGCGGCTCGACGTACTTCGGCGACGCGATGCTGCCGAGGAGCACGACGTCGCAGCGCGCGCCGAGCCGCGCGCAGAGCGCCGATGCGCTCGCCGCCAGCGGCTCACGGTAGCGCGCGTTCGCGAGCGCGATCTCGACCGCAGCGAAGGCGCGGAGCGTCTCCAGCGTGACGGGCGTCGCCGGCGACTGGAGACCCGCGCCCGGCGTGATGACCAGAACGCCGGCCTCGGCCGCGCCGCGCGGCGGCGCCGCGAAGGCGGTCGCGTAGGCGAGCTTGCCGCGGAAGTAGAGGCCGGAGAGAAACGCGTACACCTCGGCGAGCGGCACGCCCTCGGGCGTCCGGATCCGCCGCGCGAGGTCGAAGCCCGCCCGCTCCGAGACGAGGAGCCGCGCGCGCTCGCCGCCCGCGTGGGCGGGCGAGAGGAGGAAGACCCGGCTCGGCATGGGCGCCGGCACCATAGCGGATCGGCGCGCCGGCGTCCTCCTTGAACCGACCTCGCCGGGCAGGTACCTCTTCCCCCCATGTCGAGATCCGAGAACGGCTTCGCCCGCTTCGCCGGCACCCCCGGCTACATCGCCTCCGGCCCCCTCGTCGACGCCGTCAACTGCGCCATCGCGCTCGAGCGGCCCCTCCTCTTGAAGGGCGAGCCCGGGACCGGCAAGACCGTGCTCGCCCGCCACGTCGCCGAGGGGCTCGGCATGCCGATGATCTCCTGGCACATCAAGTCGACCAGCAAGGCGGCCGACGGCCTCTACGTCTACGACACCGTCCAGCGGCTCAACGACAGCCGCTTCGGCACCGGCGACGTGTCCAACATCGGCCGCTACATCAAGCTCGGCCCCCTCGGCCGTGCCTTCGCGGCGGCGGACCGCCACGTGCTGCTCATCGACGAGATCGACAAGGCCGACCTCGAGTTCCCCAACGACCTGCTGCTCGAGCTCGACGAGATGCGCTTCTCGATCATCGAGACCGGCGAGGAGATCGTCGCCGCGCAGCGTCCCGTCGTCCTCATCACCTCCAACAACGAGAAGGAGCTGCCCGACGCCTTCCTCCGTCGCTGCATCTTCCACTACATCGAGTTCCCCGACGTGCCGCTCATGCGGAAGATCGTCGCCGTCCACCACCCGCACCTTGACGCCACGCTCCTCGACCAGGTGCTGATCAAGTTCTACTGGCTGCGGGAGCAGGCGGAGCTGCGGAAGAAGCCGTCCACCTCCGAGCTGGTCGACTGGATCACGGCGCTGCTCCGCGCCGGGCTGTCGCCGGCCGCGCTCGAGGCGCACATCCCGTTCGTCGGCGCGCTGCTGAAGAAGGAGCAGGACGTCGACGCCTACACGCGCCACCAGGGCCGCGGCGGCCCCATCCCGGCCAGCTGGGCCGACCTCGGGCCGCGCTACAACCAGTAGATGTTCCTCGACCTCTTCTACGGGCTCCGCGCCGAGGGCGTGCCGGTCTCCATCCAGGAGTGGCGCGCGCTGCTGGCGGCGCTGGAGCAGGGGCTCCACGGCTCGAGCCTGCTGCGCTTCTACCACCTCGCGCGCGCCTGCCTGGTCAAGAGCGAGACCTACTTCGACGCCTACGACAAGGTATTCGCGCGCGTCTTCAAGGGCGTCGAGGGCGCGGTCGACGACGACACGATGCAGGTCCTGCTCGATTGGCTGAAGGACCCGAAGAACTTCCCCGAGCTGACACCCGAGCAGATGGCCGAGATCCAGCGGCTCGCCGGCGACGAGCTGATGCGGAAGTTCCTCGAGACGCTCGCCGAGCAGACCGAGCGACACGACGGCGGCGGCCGCTGGATCGGCACGGGCGGCCGCTCACCGTACGGCCACGGCGGCGTCCACCCGACCGGCATCCGCGTCGGCGGCCCGGGGAAGAGCCGCTCGGCGATGAAGGTCGCCGAGGAGCGTCGCTTCCGCGACTACCGCACGGACCAGACGCTCGACGTCCGCCAGCTCCGGACGGCGCTGCGTCGCATGCGCCAGCTCGTGCGCGCGGGCGACGCGACGGAGCTCGACCTCGACGAGACGATCGACGAGACCTGCAAGAACGCCGGCGAGATCGAGCTGGTCTTCCGCCCGCCGCGCCGCAACGACGTCCGCCTGCTCCTCCTCCTCGACGTCGGCGGCACCATGGACCCGCACTACGATCCCGTGAGCCAGCTGCTGACCGCGCTCCACGAGGAGCGGGGTCTGCGCGCCTTCGAGCCCTACTACTTCCACAACTGCGTCTACGACCACGTCTACACGCGCGCCCGGATGGCGCCCTCGGACGCGGTCCCGACGGGCGACCTCCTCCGCCGCCTCGACCCGCGCTGGAAGGTGGCAATCGTCGGCGACGCGGCCATGCACCCGGCCGAGCTCCTCGAGCCGAACGGCAACATCAATCCCCGGCTCGCGTCGCCCACGCCGGGCATCCGCTGGCTCCACCGCATCGCCACGCACTTCGACCGCACCGCGTGGATCAACCCGGAGCCGGCGGACGCGTGGGAGGAGTGGCCGACGGTCGGCATCGTGCGGCGGCTCTTTCCCATGTTCCACCTCTCCGTCGACGGCCTAGGCGCGGCGGTGCAGGCGCTGGTCGGCGCGCGCGCGTAGCGGCGCCGTCAT
Source organism: Binatia bacterium (assembly GCA_041496545.1). Taxonomy (GTDB): domain Bacteria; phylum Desulfobacterota; class Binatia; order DP-6; family DP-6; genus DASRHG01. The sequence continues at coordinate 13,255 of JBGQET010000061.1, forward strand.
CGGCTTTGCTGCACCGAGGCCTTGCACGCCGGCGGGCGCGAGTGGTACCTGGACCGCCCCCCACCCCGGAAAGGATCTTTCCGTGGGTCTGCTCTCCGCCTCCAGCACCGTCGTCCGCTTCGTCGCGGCGCCGCCCGCGCCGCTCGACCGCGGCGCCGTGGCGCGCGCCGTCGCCCGGCGCGTCTTCCGGGACCTCGACCCCGAGAACGCCGAGGCGAGCCACGCCTCCGGCTGGGTCGGCATCCACGACCCGCTCGCCACCGACCTCGACGCCGCGGACCTCTTCTTCCAGCACTACCTCGCCGTCGGCTTCCGGTACGACCGCCGCGTCGTACCGCCGAAGCTCCTCTACCTCGAGCGCCGTCGCGCCGAAGCGGCCAAGCGGGGGGAGCGGGAGAACGGCCGCCTCGGCCGCGCGCTCCGCAAGCAGATCAAGAGCGAGGTGGAGGCGCGGCTTCTCCTGCGCACCCTCCCTGCGCCCCGGCTCTTCGACTGCGTGTGGAACCTCGAGACGGGCCGCGTCTACTTCACCGGCAAGCTCCGCACCGCGCGCGAAGCGTTCCTCGAGCTGTTCCGCGCCACCTTCGGCGTGGCGCCCGTGCCGCTCATCCCGTACCTCGCCGTCGAGCACGTGGGGCTTCCGGCGCGCGTCGTCGACGCCGTGCGGGCGGTCGAGCCGGCGAGTCTCGTGGCGGTGCGCGAGCGCAACGGCGACGGAGTTCCCCGGCTCGCGCTGGAGGAGGTCGGAGCATGAGAGAGGACTTCCTCGCGGTCGTCCAGGCGAAGCGATTCCTGGGGCGCGAGTTCCTCACCTGGCTCGTGCATCGCATCGAGGAGGGCGAGGCACGCGTCGCGCACGACGGTCAGGTGACGGAGCTCCAGCTCGGCGACCGCGTCGTGCTCACGGGCGGCGCGGACGACAAAGCGCGACTCACCGTCGTCGGCGCCGGCGACACGCGTCCGGAGATCGGCGCGGGGCTCCGGCGGGGCAAGCTCGTCGACAAGGCGCGCCTCGTCCTCGTCCGCGGCGAGCGCCGCTGGGAGCTCGTCCTCGACGGCGGCTTGCTCGACTACGAGGGCGTGCGCTGCCCGACGCTCGGGGAGCGCGATCCGTCGGGCGATCCGCGCGCGGCGCTCGAGAACGACCTCTTCCTCCGCCTGGCGGACGTCGAGGACGCGCTCGGCGTGCTCGACCTGCTGTTCGCCGAGTTCTGCGCGCTGCGGGCGTCGGCGGCGTGGCACGACGGGGAGCTGGCGCGGCTCCGCGACTGGGTGCAACGGCTGGACGGGTGATGGCGAGGCTCCCGACCATACGTGCATCGAGTCGCGCCGCCTGATACCGTCGTCGTCGGATGGCCGAGGCCGTGCTGCGCGTGACCCGGTCGGTGCGGATCGCGCGGCCGATCGAGATCGTGCGCCGGCAGTTCGGCGACGTGCACCATCACGAGACGCGTCGCGTGCACCGCGACGTGCGCTTCACCGTCCTCGCGGACAGCGCCGGCGAGTGCCGCTATGCGCACGAGGTCCGGGTGGCGGGTCTGCGTCAGTCCGCCGAGGTGATCATGAAGCGCGAAGCCGACGGCTCGCAGACGAACCACTTCGTGTCGGGCAGCAACGTCGGCATGAAGGTGATTCACCGTTTTCGGCCCGCGGGCGCGGAGACGACCGTCGCGGAGGTGACGGTGGAGCTGCCGCTGCGGGGCCTGCGGCGGCTGCTCGCCCCGCTCGTGCGACGAGCCGTCCGGCGCAGCCTGGCGACGGGCCTCGAGGAAGACCGGCGCGACCTCGAGGAGCACGGCTACCCGGCGCTTGCCGCGCGCTCGTGAGTCCGGCGCTCAGCCGCTGGCCGCGCGCGCCGCGCCCGCGGCCGCCGGCGCGCCGATCACGTCGAGGATGCGGTCCATCACGGACATCAGGTCGAAGTCCTTGGGCGTGAAGACCGCCTTGACGCCGAGCCCGCGGAGCCGCTCGACGTCGCCCTCCGGCACGATGCCGCCCAGCACGACGGGGATCGCGACGCCCTGCCGCCCGAGCTCCTCGCGCACCTGACGCGCGATCTCCAGGTGCGCGCCGGAGAGGACGGAGAGGCCGAGGACGGTCGCGTCCTCCTGCACGGCCGAGGTGACGATCTCCGCCACGCTCCAGCGGATGCCGCCGTAGATCACCTCGAAGCCGACGTCGCGCGCCGCGACGGCGATCATCTCCGAGCCGTTCGAGTGGCCGTCGAGCCCCGGCTTGCCGACGACGATCCGGGGCCGGCCGCCGTGCGCCGCGGCCCACGCCTGCGCCCGCGCGCGCACCGCCTCGACGCGCCCGCCCTCGAGGCCGAGGTGCTGGCCTTCGACGCCGGTCGCGGGCCGGTACTCGCCGAACACGTCGCGCAGCGCGCTCGCCCACTCGCCGGTCGTGACGCGCGCCCGGGCGCAGGCGATCGAGAGCGGCATCAGGTTGCGGCCGTCCCGGGCGGCGTCCTTCAGCGCGCGGAGCGCGCCGTCCACCGCCGGCTGGCTGCGGCGCGCGCGTGTGGCGCGCAGCATCTCGAGGGTCTCGGCGGCGGACTTCGGGTCGACCGTGAAGAGGCCGCCGTCCTCACCCCCGAGGAGCGGCGACGGCAACCCTTCCGTCCACTTGTTCCGCCCCACGACCGTGATCTCGCCGCGGTTGATCTTCACCAGGCGCTCGGCTTGGCTGCGGACGAGCGCCGACTTCATGTAGCCGGACTCGACCGCCGCCACCGCGCCGCCTCCCTCGCCGATGCGCGCGATCTCCGCGTACGCCGCCTCCTTCAGCGACTTCACCTTGGACTCGATCACCGGCGAGCCGTCGAACAGGTCGGGGTACTCGAGGAGATCCGTCTCGTAGGCGAGGATCTGCTGCAGGCGCAGCGACCACTGCTGGTCCCACGGGCGCGGCAGGGAGAGCGCCTCGTTCCACGTCGGGAGCTGGAGCGCGCGGCAGCGCGCCTGGCGGCTGAGCACCACACCGAGCGCTTCGATCAGGATCCGCCAGGCGTTGTTCTCCGGCTGCTCCTCGGTGAGCCCGAGCGAGTTCACCTGCACGCCGTAGCGGAAGAGCCGGTACTTCGGGTTCTTCACGCCGTAGCGGTCGCGGGTGATCTCGTCCCACATCTCGGCGAACGCCCGCATCTTCGACAGCTCCTCGACGAAGCGGATGCCGGCGTTGCAGAAGAAGGACATGCGGCCGACGCACTGCTCGAACTCGTCGGCGGACACGGTGCTGCGCTCGCGGATGGCGTCGAGGACGGCCATCGCGTTGGCGAGCGCGAAGGCCAGCTCCTGGGTCGGCGTCGCGCCGGCTTCCTGCAAGTGGTACGAGCAGACGTTCGACGGGTTCCAGCGCGGGATCTCGTGCAGGCAGTGCTCGTACATATCGACGATGAGCCGCATCGAGGGCCGGGGCGGGAAGATGTACGTGCCGCGCGCCAGGTACTCCTTGATGATGTCGTTCTGGGTCGTGCCCTGGAGGAGCTTCGGGTCGACGCCGCGCTCCTCGGCGACCGCGACGTAGAGCGAGAGCAGCCACATCGCCGTCGCGTTGATCGTCATCGAGGTGTTGATCTGGTCGATGGGGATGCCCTGGAAGAGGACGTCCATCTCGTCGACCGAGTTGACTGGGACGCCCACCTTGCCGATCTCCGGCTCGGCCAGCGGATGGTCCGAGCCGTAGCCGCACTGGGTGGGCAGGTCGAAGGCGATCGAGAGCCCGACCTGACCGCGCGACAGGTTGGCGCGATAGAGGGCGTTCGACTCGCGGACGTTGGTGTGGCCGGAGTACGTCCGGAAGATCCACGGTTGCTCGCGGACGGGCTTGCCGTCCTTGTCGGTCAGGATGTGCGCCGGGCGCGACATGGCTCCGACCACCAATCTAGCCCGGGCTCACCACCTTTGGCCAGCCGCCTGCCTACAGCGCCTGCTTCCCCGGGTTGAGGACACCGGCGGGGTCGAGCGCCTGCTTCAAGCGCCGCAGCGCCGCCAGGCCGTCGGCGCCGTGCTCGGCCTCCATCAGGGGCGCGAGCTGCCAGCCGACGCCGTGGCAGTACTCCATCGTCCCGCCGGCGGCTTGCGCCGCCCGGCAGACGCCGTCGATCGTCGCCCGCACGCCCGCGGCCGCCTCCGCCGGTCCCGCCACCACGATCGAGTAAAGCTCGGGCCAGTGCCAGAGGCCCTCCTCGATGAGGGCGAGGCCATGCTCGCGAACGAGCGCGTGTGCGCGGGCGCGCACGCCGGCGAGCGCGTGCACGGGAACGCCGACGTGCGCGTAGTCGAAGTATGCTCGCCCTGCGTCGGCGAGCCAGTCGCCCTCGCGGAAGCGCGGCGCCGACGCCCAGCGCTCCGCGATCGCGTGGCGCCCGTCCCACCACCGCACGGCCTCGGCGTCCGGCTGCGGTTCGCCGCCGAGCTCGCGCGCCAGCGCGGCCAGACGGTCGGCGTGGAGCCGCGCCTCGCCGCGCAGGCCGTCGATCGTCAGCATGAGCGAAGCCGAAGCCGGCGGCACGCCGTCGGCCGACAGCTCGAGGCACGAGAAGCGGAGCCCGCGGCGCCGGCAGGCGACCGCGAAGCGCACCCCGGTTTCGAACGACGGCAGCGTCCAGCCCGCGAGGACCCGCTCCTCCGGCCGGGGGAGCAGCGCGAGCGTCGCTTCGGTGACGATGCCGAGCAGGCCCTCCGTGCCGACGAGGAGCGCCCCCCAGTCGATGCCGACCGAGCGCGCGGGCGAGGATCGGCTGCGGACCACGCGCCCGTCACCCAGCACCGCTTCGAGCCCGAGGAGCTGGCGGGCGATGCCGCCGGCGCACCCGCCGAGAAAGCCGAGCCCCGCGGTGCCGAGCGCGCCGCCCACCGTCGCCGTGGCGGCCGTCCACGGATCGTGGGCGCAGGCGAGGCCGTGCGCCGCCGCCGCGGCGTCGACGCGCGCGAGCGTGGCGCCCGCGCCGACGCGTGCGGCGCAGGCGTCGGGGTCGACCGCGACCGCGTCGAGCCGGGCGAGCGACACGACGACCGCGGGTCGGACGACGGCCGCGCCGCCCATGAGCCCACTCCCCCCGCCGCGCGGCACGAGCGCCACCCGCGCTTCGTTCGCCCAGCGCACGAGCGCGACCACCTCGGCGGTGCTCGCGGGCTCCGCCACCGCGAGCGGCGACTGGCGCACGGCGCCGAGCTCGGGACGGCCGCGAAACGGCCGCAGCGCGTCGATGCTCGCCGCGTCGCGGGCCGCGGGGTCGGTGACCAGGTGGAGGGGCGGGCACGCGGCCCGCAGCGCGTCGAGCGCGGTCATGGGGCGGAGACTAGCATCGCGCCTCCGCCCCGGCGATGCCCCGGCCCTACGGCTTGCCGGTCACCAGCGGCGCGAGGTCGCCGCTCACGGCGTACACCATCCTGTAGAGCTGGCGCGCCATCCCGTCGGGAAGCTTGGCTCCCCGCATCGACTGCCGCATGAGGCGCGTGAGCACGACGGTCGCCTGGTTGGCGCGGCGGAGAAGCCGGTTCCTCCGCGTCGCCGCCGCCCTATCGGCGATGGTGACGAGCGCGCGCACGCGCGAGACGCGGGCGTGGAGGAGCCTGAGCGCCTTCGGACGGCGCATCGCACCCGGCGGGATGGCTTCGAGCGCGAGGTCGAGCGCGCTCAGGTTGCAGAGCACGTCCTGGAGCCCCGGGAGCGGGGTGAAGACGCAGCCCGCGACGGCATCGCACGTGTCGGTGGTGCAACCGTTCGCGTCGTCGCAGGTGGGCCCCGTGCTCGGGGTGCAGACGCCGCCCACACACGTCTCGGTGCCGTTGCACACGTCGCCGTCGGGACACGGCGTGCCGTCGTCCACCGGCGTCTCGTGGCAGCCGCTCGACGGGTCGCACGAGGTCGTCGTGCACGGACCGCTCGCGGTGCAGACGAGCGGCGTGCCACCCACGCACTGGCCGGACTGACACGTCTCGGCGCCGTTGCAGAGGTTGCCGTCGGGGCACGGCGTGCCGTCGCCGAGCGGCGTGCCCGGCGTGCAGCCGCCGACCTGGCACGTCTCCTCGCCGTTGCAGGGGTTTCCGTCGCTGCACGACGCGCCGATGGCGCGCGTCGTGTGACCGCAGCCGTTCATGGCGTCGCAGGTGTCGTCGGTGCACGGGTCGTGGTCGTCGCACGAGAGCTTGGTGCCGGGGAGGCATCTGCCGTTCCCGCAGGTCTCGTCGCCGTTGCAGACGCTGCCGTCCGGGCACGGGGTGCCGTCGGCGGCGGGCGTGCCGGGCGTGCACACACCGACCACGCACGTCACGCCCCCGTTGCATACGTCGCCGTTGCCGCACGGGTCGCCCTCGTTGAGCGGAGTGCCGGGCGAGCAGAGACCGTCCTGGCACGTCTCGGCGCCGTTGCAGGGCTCGCCGTCACTGCACGCGCTGCCGTCCGTCACCGACGCGTGCTGGCAGCCGAGGATCGGATCGCAGGTGTCGGTGGTGCACGGGTTCTTGTCGTCGCAGCCGAGCGGCACGCCACCGCCGCAGGTGCCCGCGTGACACGTCTCCGCCCCGTTGCAGACGTTGCCGTCGGCGCACGAGGTGCCGTTCGGCAGCGACGCATGGTGGCAGCCCGCGGCGGGGTCGCAGGTGTCCGCGCTGCACGGGTTGTTGTCGGTGCAGTTGAGCGGCGTGCCGGCGGCGCACGCGCCCGCCGCGCAGACGTGCGGGAAGCAGACGCCGCCCGTGCCGCACGGCGCGCCGTCGCCCAGCGCGACCCCCGAGAGACACCCGCCGTTCGACGGGTCGCAGAGCTCGCGGCCGTTGCACGGGTTGCCGTCGTCGCAGTTGACCGGCGCGCCGGGGATGCAGAGTCCGGCCACGCAGGTCGCCTGCCCGTTGCACGGGTTGCCGCTGTTGCAGTCGATGTCGGCCGTACAGGTGCACGCGTTCACCACCGCCGGAGTGGGGACGACGGCCAGACCGAGGAGCACGTCACGGAGGCCCGGGACGTCGGGGAGGTCGAGCTGCGGCAGCTCGCCGACGAGGCGCGCGCCGTCCATCAGCCCGTTGCGGAGCGCGTTGCAGTCGAAGGGCGCGCCCGTGTCGGCGCCGGCGAGCTGCGCGGCCGCGACGTCGTCCGCGTCGACGATGCTACCGCTCACGGCGCCGGTCGTGAGGCGCAGCGTCGTCGGCACCCCTTGCACGGCGTAGTCGTCGTCCGACGTGCAGTACTTGCCGTCGACGCCCGGGTCACGCGCCAGCGCCAGCGTGAGCGGAACGGTGAGCTGGAGGCCTCCCGCGGAGAACACGCCCGCCGGGTTCGCCTGGAGCGGCCCGTTGCAGACGCCGAGCGTCTCGTTCACGCACTCGGAGAGCGGCTGGCACTGGCTGTCGGTCGTGCACGGCTGGCCGAGGTTCACGCTGTTCACGCAGGCGCCCTGGACGCACTTGGCGAGCGTGAGCGGCTCGCAGTCGCGGTCCACGGTGCAGGCGTGGCCGGCGTTGAAGCCGCTGCCGCAGACGCCGCCCGCGCAGGTGGGACAGGGATGCTGGTGCGGGCCCGGGATGCCGACCTGGCACGGCGAGCCCTCGCGGCAGCCGAGGACGCACTGCGGGTCGCTCACGTCGGTGTCGTGGTCCTGGGTCACGATCAGGTCCCCGCCCGGGTTGCCGCCCTTGCAGTCGACGACGCCGGTACCGTCGAGGCTCTGCGCCAGGCAGAGCGCGCCGAAGCCCCCGACCGGCACGGGCGGGAACGCCGTGCCGACCGCGGGCAGCGCGATCGGCGCCTGGCCCGAGAACTGGTCCGGCGCCCCGACCACCATGCGGAAGCGTCCGGCGCCCGCGAGCGGCGCCGTGACGACGCCGTCCCGCGTGGTGATCGTCGCCTGGCTCCCCGACGTGCCGCTGCCCGGCAGCCAGACCAACTCGCGCCTGCCGATCGTGCTGCTCTGCGGCCGTCCGGGGGCCGCGAGGTCGGCGGGGAGCTGGCCGGGCAGCGTCGCACCCACCCACTTCGCCGCCGAGCCCGTGTTGTGCGGGAAGGTGGTGAAGAAGTCGATGATGTAGATCTGGCGCCCGCAGCTCCCGGTGCCGTTCAGATCCCCGGTGGTGGCGAAGGCGACGAAGAAGTTGCCGATGTTGGCGCTGATCGGGCCCTCGATGTCCCCCGCCCCGGTCATCTGCGCGAGGATGTTCGAGTCGAGCTCGAGGGTAAAGAGCCGGTTGCCGACCGTCCCGTTGCCGAGCGGGTCGCCGGTGCAGAGGAACGAGAGGTGGTTGCTCCCCGAGTCGATCGAGGGGAACGAGCAGTCGCCCTGGATGGCGGGGTCCGTATACTGGTGGACGGGCGGGAGCACGCCGGCGTCGATCGCGGACGACGCGACGCGGATGCCGGGCGTGGTGCTGCCGCCGGGCAGGTCGGTCGCCTCGGAGTCGAAGTAGACCGTCTTCTGCTCGCCCATCCACGGGTGGCGGCTGTGACCGTTGCCGTTGGTGATGGGCTGGAGTGCCACGACGTGGTTCTGGCGGTTGTAGGCCGCCGAGAAGATCTGCAGCACGCCGGTGTCGTGGCCGTCGCCGGTCAGCTCGGCCGTCGACTCGAAGGCAACGAAACCGCCCGCTTGCGCGACCACCGGGTTACGGCTCGGCGCGGAGCCCTTCGACACCTGCCGGAAGACGGTGGTGTCGCGCTCGTAGATCCAGACCTGCCCGACGCCGGCGAGCCCCTGCACGCCCGGCAGCGACGCCGTCGACTCGAAGGCCATGATGCCGCCGCCGAAGCTGAGCGTCGGACGGACGCTGTCGCCGTCGGTGGCGGAGGTGATCCGTTGCACGTCGTTGGTGAGGAGGTTGACGATGAAGATCTGGCGGTGCGCCTGACACGCGGCCGAGCAGCCGATCCCGCCGTTGAAGCCGCCGTCCGCGTCGAACGCCACCCACGCGGGACGCTGGAGCGTCACGCTCGACCCGTCGACCGTCCCGACGTTGGTGGGCGAGACGGCGACGCTCGGGTTGTCGGGGTTTCCGGGCCCCGCGGTCACCTGCTGGAGCGGGTGCCACGGCTCGGGTGGACACGTCGTCTGCTCTTGCGTCAGTCCGGCGAGGCAGTCGTCGTCGGCCAGGTTGTAGATGAAGATCTGCCGGCCCGTGCTGCCGTTCCCCAGCAGATCCTCCGTGGAGGAGAAGGTGAGGCTCCGGTCCCACGAGCGGCCGGGCGACATGGCGTGCGTGCCGTTGTGCGTCACCTGGATCGCGGGCGGCGACTCGCGGTGCAGCGCGAGCGCGGCGTGCGCCGCGAGGAGACATCCGAGGACGGCGACGAGGCCCGAGCGAAGAAGATTCGGCATGACGCGCGGGGGAGCAAGAACGAGGCCTTCGCCGTGCGTTTTGCCGACGCATGTCGGCACGGCGGGAAGCGCGCGCGCGCGGGCGACTACGGAGGCTCATGACTCGCGCGCGCGCGTCGAATTCACCGCTGCGTACGCGCGCGTCTCCGCAAAGACTCGCACGTGCGCCGCGCGCAAGCGCGCGGGCGCGACCTTCGTCGTAGATCAATGGCCGCGGTGGGCGCGGAATGGAGAGGGGACGCGCGAGGATGAAAAGACGTGACGCTCATTCACCGCGTGATCGCACCGCTCCAGCGTCAAGCAGCGCCGGCAGCTCGGCGAGCGCGCGGATCCATCGCGCGTCCGGCGCGCCCGGATAGCGACCGAGCGGGTCGATCAGCACGGCGTCGAGACCGGCGCCGCGCGCGCCGAGCACGTCGATCGCGAACACGTCGCCGACGTAGAGTGCCGCGCGCGCTTCGACACCCAGGCGCTCGAGCGCGAGGCGGAAGATACGCGCGTCGGGCTTCTCCACCCCGACCACGTGCGAGTCGACGACCGTGGCGAAGTGCCGCCCGAGCCCGCGCCGCGCGAGGTCGGCTTCCACGCGCCCGTCGGCGTTCGAGACGACGCCGAGGGCGAGGCCGCGCGCGCGGAGCGCGTCGAGGACCGCGTGCGTGTCCGGCTCGATGACGCGCCAGAGGCAGTCGACGGCGTTGTGCGCGTGGAGCGCGGCGAGCACCCCCACCGTGGCGTCGCCGGAGATTCCCAGCGCATGCAGGACGGTCGCGAAGTACGACGGGCGCCCCGAGCGCGGGTCGGGCCAGAGCAACCGCTCCACACCCCCCGGCGGCGCGCCCGGCGCGAGGGCGCGGTCGATCGCGCCCTTGGCGGCGTACTCCGCGCTCTGGACGGCGAGCGGAGTCGCCGGGTGGCCGTGCGCGGCGAGGACCTCGACGATGAAGCCGTAGTCGAGATGCATGAGCGTGTTGCCGGCGTCGAACAGAACGGCCCGCAGGCGGGGGGCGCTCACGCGGTGCGCGTGCGGCGCGAGGGCGCGGCCGAGCGCACGCCGCCGTCGCCGCCCTCGTCGAGGAGTGCGAGGAGGCGGCGCGCGGCTTCGGTCGGCGTCAGCCGGGCTTCGGCCACCGCGTTCTCCATCTCGGGCAGCAGCCGGGCCACGTCCTTCCGCGCCAGGAAGTGCCGCTTGAGGCCGTCCTCGAGCATCGACCACATCCACGCTTGCTGCTGCGCGCGCCGCTTGCGGGCGAGCTCGCCGGAGACCGTGAGCCGGCGGCGATGGTCCTCGACGATCGCCCACACCCGGTCCATGCCACGCGCCTCGAGGGCGCTCACGGTCAGCACGGGCGGCTCCCAGTCGCCGTGCACGTGCCGGAAGAGGTTGAGCGCGCTGCGGTACTGCGCCGCCGCCTGCTCGGCGTGCTGGAGGTTGTCGCCGTCGGCCTTGTTGACGGCGAGCGCACAGGCCAGCTCGAGGATGCCCTTCTTGATGCCCTGGAGCTCGTCGCCCGCGCCCGCGAGCATGAGCACCAGGAAGAAGTCCACCATCGAGGCCACTGCGAACTCCGACTGCCCGACGCCCACCGTCTCGACCAGCACGACGTCGTAGCCCGCCGCCTCGCAGACCAGCAGCGCCTCCCGCGTCCGCCGCGTCACGCCGCCCACCGATCCCGCCGACGGGCTCGGGCGGATGAAGGCCTCCGGCGCGGCCGCGAGGCGCGGCATGCGCGTCTTGTCGCCCAGGATGCTGCCGCCCGTGAGCGCGCTCGACGGGTCGACCGCGAGGACGGCGACGCGCTTACCGAGGCCGATCAGATAGAGGCCGAAGGCCTCGATGAAGGTGCTCTTGCCGACGCCGGGGACGCCGCTGATCCCCATGCGTGCCGCGCCGCCCGTCGCCGGGAGGAGCAGCTCCAGGAGGCGCTGCGCCGCCTGCTGGTCGTCGGCGCGCGTGCTCTCGACCAGCGTGATCGCCTTGGCCAGCGCCCGGCGGTCCCCGGCGCGCACGCCCTCAGCGAGCGCCTCGGGGAGCCTAGGCGCCGATGGCGGCATCCGCCGCCGCGCCTCCGCTCTGCCGCACCAGCGCGAGCACGCGCCGCGCCGCCTTCGGGATCGGCGTGCCCGGCCCGAAGATCGCCTTCACCCCGGCGCGCTCGAGAAACGCGTAGTCGCGCGCCGGGATGATGCCGCCGACCGTGACCACGATGTCGCCCGCGCCGAGCCTGGCGAGCTCCGCAATGAGTTGCGGCACGAGCGTCTTGTGGCCACCCGACTGGGTCGAGATGCCGACCACGTGCACGTCGTTCTCGACCGCCTGGCGGGCGACCTCCTCCGGGGTCTGGAAGAGGGTGCCGACGTCGACGTCGAAGCCGAGGTCGGCGAACGCGGTGGCGATCACCTTGGCGCCGCGGTCGTGACCGTCCTGCCCGATCTTCGCGACCAGGAGCCGCGGGCGGCGACCCTGCTGCTGCGCGAAGCGGTCGACTTCCTCCCGGAGGGTCTTCCACTCCGCGTCGTCGCCGTACTGGCCGCCGTAGACGCCGGAGATGGAGCGGATCTGCGCGTGGTAGCGGCCCCAGATCTTCTCCAGCGCGCCCGAGACCTCGCCCACCGTCGCGCGCGCGCGAGCGGCGGCGATGGAGAGCTCGAGCAGGTTCCCCTGTCCCGTCTCCGCGGCGCGGGTGAGGGCCTCGAGCGCCGCCTGGACGCGGCCGGCGTCGCGCGTCTCGCGGATGCGCTTCAAGCGCGCGACCTGCGCTTCGCGGACCGCGGTGTTGTCGATCTCGCGCACGTCGATCTCGGGCTCCTCGGAAAGCTGGAACTTGTTGACGCCGACCACCACGTCCTCGCCGCGGTCGATGCGGGCCTGGCGGCGCGCGGCCGCCTCCTCGATGCGGAGCTTCGGCATGCCGGCCTCTATGGCCTTCGTCATGCCGCCCATCGCCTCGACCTCCTCGACGATCCCGAGGGCCTTCCGGGCGAGGGCGTGGGTCAGCGACTCCATGAAGTACGAGCCGCCCCACGGGTCGACCACCCTGGGGATGCCGGTCTCGAGCTGGAGGACGAGCTGGGTGTTGCGGGCGACGCGGGCCGAGGCGTCCGTCGGCAGCGCGATGGCCTCGTCGAAGGAGTTGGTGTGCAGGCTCTGGGTGCCGCCGAAGACGGCGGCCATGGCCTCGACCGTGGTGCGGATGATGTTGTTGTACGGGTCCTGCTCGGTGAGGCTCGCCCCCGACGTCTGGCAGTGGGTGCGCAGCATCAGGGACTCCTGGCGCTTCGGCTGGAAGTGCTTCTTCACCAGCGTCGCCCAGAGGAGCCGCGCCGCACGCAGCTTCGCCACCTCCATGTAGAAGTTCATGCCGATGGCGAAGAAGAAGGAGAGCCGCCCGGCGAAGGCGTCGATGTCGAGGCCCTTGCCGAGCGCGGCGCGGACGTACTCGAGACCGTCGGCGATGGTGAAGGCGAGCTCCAGGTCGCACGTCGCCCCGGCTTCCTGCATGTGGTAGCCGGAGATCGAGATCGAGTTGAACTTCGGCATCCGCCGGCTGGTGTACTCGATGATGTCGGCGACGATGCGCATCGAGGGTTTGGGCGGATAGATATACGTGTTGCGCACCATGAACTCTTTGAGGATGTCGTTTTGGATGGTCCCCGTGAGCTTAGCGCGGGGTACGCCCTGTTCCTCGCCGGCGACGATGAAGTTGGCGAGCACCGGGAGCACGGCGCCGTTCATGGTCATCGACACGGACATCTTGTCGAGCGGCACCCCGTCGAAGAGGATCTTCATGTCCTCGACGGAGTCGATGGCGACACCAGCCTTGCCGACGTCACCGACGACGCGCGCATGATCGCTGTCGTAGCCACGATGCGTGGCCAAGTCGAAGGCGACGGACAGGCCCACCTGCCCGGCCGCGAGATTGGCGCGATAGAAGGCGTTCGACTCTTCGGCGGTTGAGAAGCCCGCGTACTGACGGATCGTCCACGGCTGGCCGGCATACATGCTGGCGCGCGGCCCGCGCAGGAACGGGTAGACGCCGGGAACGCTGTCGATGAAGTCGAGGTCTGCGACATCCGCTTGCGTGTAGAGCGGCTTCACATCGAGCCCCTCCGGTGTATGCCACACGAGGCCGTCAGGATCCGCGCCCTTGCGTTCTTTGGTTGCCAGCTTGCGCCAAAGGTCGAGGTCAGCGCGGACGTTCTTGTCGGACATCGGTCTCTTCTCCTTCGAGCGGTATCGGGTCCCCAACCCAGACACC
>JBGQET010000062.1:0-26042 GCA_041496545.1 Binatia bacterium
GGCAGCGCCTTCAGCTCCGGATCGCCGGGCTTCGGGATCTGCTTGCGATGTCCTCGCATAACTTGTGCCAGGACCTCGATCTCCAGGCGGTCGAAGCCCAGCAGCTCGGCGTTGCGCACGAGGTAGCAGGAGTGGCGATGGTGCCGGTCGTGCTCCACCGCGTGCCCCACGTCGTGCAGTAACGCCGCATACTCCAGCATTTCACGGGCCGCGGGCGGGAGTTGCAAGGCGCGGGCCGTGGCGTCGAACAGCTCGCGCGCGATGCGCGCCACGTGACGGCCGTGCGCGTTTGCGCCCGCGAAGCGGGCGGCCAGCGCTTCGACCGAGCGGCGGCGGGCGTTCGGCGCCCGGCCGACGCGGGCGACGTCCAGGATGAGCCCCTCGCGGAGAGCCCAGGTGCAGGCGACGATCTCGGGCGCCCCTGCGCGGGTCAGGATCTCGTCGACCAGCACCGCCGCCGCCGGCATGAGGTCGACGCGCTTGGTGTCCATGCCGGCGAGCTCCGCCCGCTTGACCGATCCGACGCCGAGGATGCGGCGGCGCAGCCGCCCGATCTCGGCCGCGCCGGCGCTCGTGCCGTGCAGGCGTCCGAGGTCCTCGCCGCGCCCGGCGGCCGCCATGGCGACCAGCGTGTTGACCGTCCCCGAGGTGCCGACGGCCCGCACGACGCCGGCGTGCCGGGCGCGCGCCAGCAGCTCGTCGAGGCTGCGGCGCAGGTACTTCTCGAGCTGCCGGACCTGGCCGCGGCTGGGAGGGTCGCTGGACAAGTAGCGCTCGGTCAGGCGGGCGACGCCGAGGGGCAGGCTCCGGAGCCAGAGGGCGCGGCCGTCCTGCACCAGACCCAGCTCGACGCTGCCGCCTCCGACGTCGACCAGGAGGTGCGGGCCGCCCTCCAGGCCGAGGGCGTGCCGCGCGGCGCGGAAGATGAGGCCGGCCTCGTCCGCGCCCGAGATGACACGCACCGGGATACCCGTCTCGCGGCGGAGCCGCCGCACGAAGGCGGCCCCGTTCTTGGCCTCCCGGACGGCGCTGGTGGCCACCGCCCGCAGGCGGTCCACCCGCCGGGCGCGGGCGAGGCGGCCGAAGGTCTTGAGCGCCCGCACCGCCAGGTCCATGGCGTCGGCCGGCAGCCGCCCGGTGATGAAGGTCCGGCGGCCGAGGCGGACCATCTCCTTCACCCGGTCGACCACCTGGATCCGCCCGTCCGGGCTCACGTCGGCGATCACCATGTGGACCGAATTCGAGCCGACGTCGATGGCCGCGAGGCGCACGGGCCCATGGTAGCGGGCGCAGGGCCCGCTGTCATGCGGGGGACCCTAAATCTGCGTCTTCACCCCTCGGTAACCGTTCTGTAACACGACCCCGATATCCTCCCGCCATGCGAACCCTGCGCCTCGGGCTGGTGGGAGTGTTGGTCGCGGCGGCGATCGGTCACGCCGCGGTGCTCGTGAACGGCGCGGGAGCCACCTTCCCGTACCCGATCTACTCGAAGTGGTTCGACGAGTTCCACAAACGCACCCCCGACGTGCAGATCAACTACCAGTCGATCGGCAGCGGCGGCGGCATCCGGCAGGTCACCGAGGGCACGATCGACTTCGGCGCCACCGACGGCCCGATGACCGACGAGCAGCTCGGCCAGACCAAGGTGCCGATCCTCCACTTCCCGACCGTCCTCGGCGCCGTCGTGCCGACCTACAACCTGCCCGACGCCCCGCGCCTGCGCTTCACGGCCGAGGCGATCGCCGGCATCTTCCTCGGCACGATCACGCGCTGGGACGACCCCGCGCTCGCCAAGGAGAACCCGGGCGTCAGGCTGCCCGCGCAGGCGATCGTGCCCGTGCACCGCTCCGACGGTAGCGGCACGACCTACGTCTTCGTCGACTACCTCACCAAGGTGAGCCCGACGTGGGCCAAGAACGTCGGACGCGGGACGTCGGTCAATTGGCCGGTCGGGCTCGGCGGCAAGGGCAACGAGGGCGTCTCGGGCCTGGTCAAGCTGACGCCCAACGCCATCGGCTACGTGGAGCTGATCTACGCCGTCCAGAACAAGCTGCCCTACGGCGAGGTGCGCAACCGCGCGGGCAAGTTCATGGAAGCGTCGCTCGAGAGCGTGACCGCGGCGGCGGCCGCCGCCGCGGGCGACATGCCGGCCGACTTCCGCGTCTCGATCACGGACGCCGCCGGCGCCGACGTCTATCCGATCGCGAGCTTCACCTGGCTGCTCGTCCCGAGCCGCATCACGGACGCCTCGAAGGGCCGCGCCATCAAGGACTTCCTCGGCTGGATGCTGGGCGACGGCCAGTCCTTCGCCAAGGGCCTCGGCTACGCGCCGCTGCCCGAGAAGGTGGTCGCGATGGAGCGCCAGGCGGTCGCCAAGGTCGAGGTCGGCGCCCCCTAGCGGCCCGCGGATGGAGTCGACCGAGGCGCACGCGCCGATGCGCGAGGAGCTCCGCCTCCGCTTCGCCGACGTCGTGCGCCAGCGCGCGGAGCGGCCGACCCGGGTCGTCGCCCCGCTGACGGCGCAGCATGCGGGCGCTCCGGCCGCCCGCCGCTTCCACTACCGGCTCGCCGACGGCGCGTTCCATTCGCTCGCCCTCGGCTTCGCGTTGTCCGTGCTCGTCATCACCGTGGTGATCGGCGTGGTGCTCTGGCGGCAGTCGGCGGCGGCGCGGGCGGCGTTCGGGTGGAGCTTCCTCTGGACCTCCACCTGGGACCCCGTCTTCATGCACTTCGGCGCCCTACCCTTCATGTACGGGACGCTCGCCACCGCCGCGATCGCGCTCGCCATCGCCGTGCCGCTCGGCGTCGGCGCCTCGATCTGCCTCGCCGAGCTGCTGCCGCGACACGTGGCCGACTGGCTCACCTTCCTGGTCGAGCTGCTGGTCGCGGTGCCGAGCGTGATCTACGGCCTGGTCGGTCTCTTCGTCCTCGTGCCACTCATGCGCAGCGTGGGCGGCCCCGTCTCGGAGCTGCTGGGCTTCGTGCCGTTCTTCAGGGGACCCGTGTACGGGATCGGCCTCCTGACGGCGGGCGTGCTCCTTGCCTTCATGACCGTCCCCTTCATCGTCGCCATCTCCCGCGAGGTGCTCCTCGCCGTGCCGCAGACGCAGCGCGACGGCGCGCTCGCCCTCGGCGCGACACGCTGGGAGACCATCCGCCACGTCGTGCTCCCGTACGCGCGCTCCGGCATCCTCGGCTCGGTGTTCCTGGCGCTCGCGCGCGCCCTCGGCGAGACGATGGCGGTGACGATGGTGATCGGCAACCGGCCGGAGATCGCCGCCTCGCTCTTCGCGCCCGCGCACACCATGGCCGCCGTCCTGGCCAACGAGTTCACCGAGGCGACCAGCGACCTCTACCTCTCGGCGCTGATCGAGATCGCGCTCGTCCTCTTCGGCATCACGATCGTGATCAACGCCGTGGCGCGCCTGCTGATCGCGGCCGTCAAGTCGCCGCACGAGGCCTCCGCCGCATGAACCACCACTACCTGCGGCGCCGGCTGGTCGAGCGGATCATGTTCGCGACCACCGTGGGCGCGACCGCCGTCACGCTGGGCGTTCTCTTCTTCCTCCTCGGCTATCTCGCCTGGCAGGGGGCCACCTCGCTGTCGCTCGACTTCTTCATCCACCTGCCCGCCCCCGTGGGCGAGACCGGCGGCGGGATGGCGAACGCCATCGTCGGCAGCGGCAAGCTCCTGCTCACCGCGGCGCTGATCGGCGTCCCCGTCGGCTTCATGGGCGGGGTGTGGCTCGCGGAGTACGGCACGGGGTGGTTGGCGGGGGCCGTCCGCTACGCGGCCGACGTGCTGAACGGCGTGCCGTCGATCGTGATCGGCGTCATCCTGTACGCGGTCCTGGTCCGGCCCTTCGGCCATTTCTCGACGCTCGCCGGAGGCGTGGCGCTCGGGCTCATGATGATCCCGGTGGCGGTCCGCGCGACCGAGGAGTTTCTCCGGCTGGTGCCGGGGTCGCTCCGGGAAGCGGCGCTCGCGCTCGGCGCGCCGAAGTGGATCGTGATCGTGCGCGTCGTCATCCCGGCCGGGATGCGCGGCATCGCCGCGGGCTTGATCCTGGCGCTCGCGCGCGTGGCGGGCGAGACCGCACCGCTCCTCTTCACGGCGCTGAACAACCGCTTCTGGAGCCCCGGCTGGTCGCAGCCCACGGCTTCGCTGCCGGTGATGATCTTCACCTACGCGATCGCGCCCTACGAGGACTGGCACCGCCAGGCCTGGGCGGCCGGCCTGGTGCTGCTGGTGCTCGTCCTGGGCGCGAACATCCTGGCCCGCGCCGCGCTCAGCCGAGGTGGGTCGCCTGCGGCCTCCTAGCGCGTCGCTTCTGGCCCGAGGTACGATCGGCACCGGCATGACGGGGGACGGACAAGCCGCCGCGGACGCACCCACGAAGATCGCCGTCCGTGAGCTCACGGTGCACTACGGCAGCACGCGCGCGCTCGCGAGCGTGTCGCTCGACGTGCCCGACCGTCACGTGACCGCTTGCATCGGGCCGTCGGGGTGCGGCAAGTCGACGTTCCTCCGCTGCCTCAACCGCATGAACGACCACATCCGCGGCGTGCGGATCACGGGCCGGGTCACGATAGACGGGGAGGACGTGTACGCCCCGAGCGTCGACCCGGTGGCGCTGCGCCAGCGGGTCGGCATGGTCTTCCAGAAGTCGAACCCCTTCCCCAAGTCGATCTTCGACAACGTCGCCTTCGGGCCGCGCATCCACGGCGAGCGGGACCCGGTGCGTCTACGTGGCATCGTCGAGCGCAGCCTCCGGCAGTCCGCCCTCTGGGAGGAGGTCTCCGACCGCCTCGACCGCTCGGCCCTCGACCTCTCCGGCGGCCAGCAGCAGCGCCTCTGCATCGCCCGTGCGCTCGCCGTCGAGCCCGAGGTCCTGCTCATGGACGAGCCCGCCTCCGCCCTCGACCCCATCGCGACGGCGAAGATCGAGGAGTTGATCCACGAGCTCAAGGAGCAGTACACGATCGTCATCGTGACCCACAACATGCAGCAGGCGGCACGCGTCTCCGACTACACGGCCTACTTCTACATGGGGAACCTGGTCGAGTTCGGACCCACCGAGCGTCTGTTCACGAACCCCTCCCGCCCCGAGACCGAGGATTACATCACGGGACGGTTCGGCTGATGCCGCTCCACACCGACCGCGCCTTCGAGCAGCAGCTCGCCACCGTCCGCGCCTCCATCCTCGAGATGGGCGGCCTGGTGGAGGACCAGATCGCTCAAGCGATGCGCGCGCTCATCCAGCGCGACGAGACGCTCGCCCGCACCGTCGTCGCGCGCGATCACACGGTCAACCGCTTCGACGTCGAGATCGACGCCCTCTGCCTGAAGGCGCTCGCCCTGCACCAGCCCGCCGCGCGCGACCTCCGCCTCATCACCACCGCCCTCAAGATCACGACCGACCTCGAGCGCATCGGCGACCTCGCGGTGCAGATCGCCGAGCGCGCCGCCGAGCTGGCGGCCGAGCTGCCGCTCAAGCCCTACATCGACCTGCCGCGCATGTCGGACCTCTCGCGCGACATGGTCCACAAGAGCCTCGACGCCTTCGTGCGCGAGGACGCGGAGCTGGCGCTCTCGGTGTGCGCCTCCGACGACGCGGTCGACCAGCTCCACGAGCAGCTCTTCCGCGAGCTGCTCTCCTTCATGGTGGAGAACCCGCAGACGATCAGCCGCGCCATGCGGCTCCTCTTCGTGTCGAAGTCGCTCGAGCGGGTGGCCGATCACGCCACCAACATCGGCGAGATGGTCATCTTCATGGTGAAGGGGCGCGACATCCGCCACCTCGACCGCGTCCCGCGCGAGCTGTAGAGCCCCCCCCGCGCCTAGCTCACGGCCGTCGCCGCCGGGGGCGGCGCCGCGGGCAGGTAGACGCGGACCGTCGTGCCGGTGCCGAGGGTGCTCGAGATGCCGAGCGCGCCACCGTGGGCCTGGACGATGTGCTTGACGATGGCCAGTCCGAGGCCGGTGCCGCCGAGCTGGCGCGAGCGCGCCTTGTCGACGCGGAAAAACCGCTCGGTGAGCCGTGGCAGGTCCTCGGCCGGGATGCCGATGCCGGTGTCCTCCACCGCGATCTCGACCATGCCGCGGTGCTCCCCGTCGGCGGGCGCGGCGCGGACGACGACGTGGCCGCCGGCGGGCGTGTACTTGATCGCGTTCTCGACCAGGTTGATGAGCACCTGACGCACGCGGTCGCCGTCGGCGAAGAGCGCCGGAGTGTCCGGGGAGACGCTCGACGTGACCTCGATCTCGGCCCGCCGCCCCGATTCGGCGAGGATCTGGAGCACGTCGTCCACGGCCGGGCCGACGGCGAGCGGCGCGCGCGCCAGCGCGGTCAGGCCCAGCTCGAGATCGGAGAGCGCGAGCAGGTCGTCGATCAAGCGGCCGAGGCGCTCGGAGTGCCGGTCGATGACCTGGAGGAAGCGGCGCGCGGTCTCGCGATCGTCGCCCGCCGAGCCGAGCAGCGTCTCGGCGTAGCCCTTGATCGCGGTGAGCGGCGTCCGCAGCTCGTGGGAGACGTTGGCGACGAAGTCGCGCCGCACGACTTCGAGCCGGCGCAGCTCGGTCACGTCGTGCAGCACGAGCACGAACCCGAACGCCTGCCCGTCGGGGTTCCGAAGCGGGGCGGCGTTCACCTGGAGCGTGCGGTTGCGGCCGAGCGTCACGTCGTGCGAAGCGGTGTCGGCGCCCCGGGCGAGCTCGTGCACGACCTCGCCCAGCGTCGGGTCGCGGGTCAGCTCGACCAGCGGCCGCCCGCGCCCGTCGAGCGCGCTCGGCAGGTCGAGCAGCGTGTGCGCGCGCTCGTTCATGAGGACCACGCGCGCGGTGAGGTCGGTCACCAGCACGCCTTCCACCATGCCGCGCAGGATCGCTTCCAGCCGCTCCTGCTCGACGCGGAGGCGGCCGATCGTGGTCGCCACGCTCTGCGCCATCTCGCCGAGCTGCGCTTCGAGGATGCCGAGGTCGTCGGGCCGCTCGGGCGCGATGTACGGCGCCGGCGCGCCCCCGGCCACTCGGCGCGCGAAGAGCACGAGCCGCTGGATGCGGCGGAGCATGCGACGGGAGAGGACGAGCGCGGCCCCCAGGCCGAGCAGCACGGCGACCGCGACGCCGAGGAAGAGGAGCCGGCGAAGGTGCGCGACGCTCGCCCGCACGGCGCCGAGGGCGAGGGCCACGCGGACGACGCGCACCTCGGGCCCCCGCGTCTGCCGCCACGCGACGTACAGGAGCCGCTCGCCGACCGTCGCGCTGTCGCGGATGGACTGCCCGACGCCGGTCGCGAGCGCGTCGCGCACTTCGGGACGATCCGCGTGGTTCTCCATCGACTCCGAGGAGCGCGTCGACTCGCCGAGCACGCGCCCGTCGGCCGCGATCACCGTGACGCGCGCGCCGAGGTCGGCCGCGAGACGCCCGCAGGCCGCGTCGAGTCCGTCCTTCGTCGCCGGCAGCGCTTCACCGGCGAGGCGCGCCTCGGCGAGCAGCCGCTCGGCGAGCGTCGCCACCTGGTGGCGCTCGAGCGTCACCGCCACGTAGGGCGTCGCGACCACGAGCGCGCCCGCGAGCGCCGCCAGCGTGGGGGTAAGGAACTGGAGGACGAGTCTACGATTCCAGCGCGTCGGGATTGAACTTGTAGCCGACGCCCCGGACGGTGACGATGAGGTCGGGGACGGCGTCATCTCGCTCCACACGCTTGCGGAGCCGGCGGATGTGGACGTCGACGGTGCGCGGCTCGACGTGCGTGTCGCGCCCCCAGACGAGGTCGAGGAGCTGCAAGCGGTCGTACACGCGGTAGGGGTGCTGCGCGAAGAACTTCAGCAGCTCGAACTCGCGCAGCGAGAGGTTCGCCCGCGTGCCGTCGACGTACACCTCGTAGGTGTCGAAGTCGATCCGCAGCCGACCGCGCTCGAACACCTCGTGTGGCGGCGGCAGGTCCTCGCCGTGGGCACGGCGCAACACCGCGCGCACGCGGGCCACCAGCTCGCGCGGGCTGAAGGGCTTGGTCACGTAGTCGTCGGCGCCCATCTCGAGGCCGAGGACGCGGTCGACCTCCGCGGCGCGCGCCGTGAGCATGATGATGGGGGTGCTCAGCGTCGGCTCCGCGGCGCGCAGCCGCCGGCACACCTCGAGACCGTCGGTCCCGGGAAGCATGAGGTCGAGCACGATAAGCGCCGGTCGGATCGCGGCGGCCTGGGCGATCGCAGCCTCGCCCGTGTCCGCTTCCCGGACCGTGAAGCCCTCCTGCTCGAGATGGAAGCGGACGAGATCGCGGATGTCCTTCTCGTCCTCGACCACGAGGATGGTGCGCTTGACTGCCACGAATCAGGTTACCTGCCTATACCACCCCGGTGACGCTCGGGCGAAGGCCGGGTGAAGTTCAAGTGACGCCGTCCCCTCCCCTCTCCCGGGCGCGCCTTGACTGGCGGCCCGGGCTGGGGAAAGAGCACGCCATGCCACGGCGGGAAGGGGATGCGGACGCCTCGGGCGAGGGGACGTCCTGGCTGGTGCTCAGGCACGTGCAGACCGAGGGGCTCGGCCTCCTCGCCAACGTGCTGCGCGAGGTCGGTGTGCATCACCGCTACCTCGACGTGGCGCGCGGTGAGCCGCTACCCCGCGATCTCCGCGGCGTGGGCGGGCTCATCGTCCTCGGCGGTCCGATGGCGGCCTACGAGCCCGACCGCCACCCCTTCCTCGCCGCCGAGAGCGCTTTGATCGAGCGCGCCATGACCGCGGGGCGTCCGATGCTCGGCATCTGTCTCGGCGCGCAGCTCATCGCGCAGGTGCTCGGCTCGCGCGTCTACGCCGGCGAGCGGCGCGAGCTCGGCTGGGCACCGATCACGCTCACCGAGGACGGACAGGACGACCCCATCCTCGCCGGCACGGCGTCGCCGCTCACCGTCTTCCACATGCACGGCGACACCTACGAGCTGCCCGCGGACGCCCACAACCTCGCGCGCTCCGCGCTCTACGAGCAGCAAGCCTTCCGCTGGGGCGACCTCGTCTACGGCTTCCAGTTCCACGTCGAGTTCACCGACGCCATCATCGGCCGGCTCGCCACCGAGCCGGAGTCCCGCGCCTACATCACCGAAGCGGGCACCGACCCGAAGAAGCTCGTCGCCGAGACCTCCGCGCACGTCCGCAAGCTGACGGACGTCACGCAGCGGGTGTTCTCGAGCTTCTTCAGTCAGTGCGGTTTGTAGATCACCGGCAGCACGACGCCGCGTTCTTTCGCCGGGATCTCCGCGCCGCCCACGCGAGGCGGGGGCGGGACGCCGAGCAAGGCGGCGATCGTCACCCCGACGTCGACCGCGCGCGGCGCCGGCACGCCGGCGCGCGCCACGCGCAAGGCGGGGTAACCGCCCGAGACGACGAGCGGCACGGCAAGCTCGCCGGGGCCGCCGTGGTTGCCGCGCAGCATCGCCTCGCCCGGCTCGGCGGGGTCGACGAACACGTACCCGCGCGCGGCGACGAGGAGCAGGTCTCCGGTCCGCTCGTTGCCGGCGAGGTGCCAGTCCGCGTGTTTCTCCGCGATGCCCGGCACACCGCCGACGGGCAGACGCGCCAGCACCTCGGCGACGCCGGCGGTGCCCGCGAGCAGTCGCGCCGCGCGCGCCAGGGTCGGCGCCGCACCGTCGAGCGCCGTGGCCGTGGCGCGGAGATCGTAGACGTGCGCCACGCCGCCGTCGCCGACGACGCGCAAGCGGCGCACGTCGGGGTCGCCGTCGGCCGCGAGCGCGCGGCTCGCCACGATCGCCGGCTTGGTGATGGTGTCGAAGCCGTGGTCAGCCGTCACCATCAGCACCGAATGCGCCCATCGCCCGCTCTCCCGGAGCGCATCGACGAGCCGCCCGATGGCGCGGTCCGCGCCGGCCACGGCGGCGGTGCAGGCGGGGCTGTCGGGGCCGCTCCCGTGGGCGGTCCGATCCACGTCGGAGATGTTGACGACGGCGAGGTCGGGCTCCTCGGTCCGGGCGGAGGCGAGGAGCGCGTCCATCGTATCGGCGTCGCTGCTGTAGCCGCTGGCGGGATCGGTCGCGACCCCGCGCGCGAGGGCGGGCGACCAGAGGATGTCGGGCGCCCGCTGGCCGTCCGCGGCGCCGAAGAGGCGGGCGAGCTTCGGCTTCGCGAACGCCCCGGCCGTCACGCGCGCCGGGTCGAGCCGCTCGACCGTCGTGAACAGCGTCTCGACCGCGAGCAGTCCGGGGTCGTCCATCTTGACCACCGGGGGCCCGTCGGCGCGGCGCGGGCCGTACGCGTTGCCGGTGATGCCGTGCGTCTCGGGCCACGTGCCGGTCAAGAGCGAGGCGTGGTTGGGGTCGGTGCGCGCGGGCATGACGGCGCGCGCCTGGCGGAAGACGGACGTCCGCTCCGGCTCGCTGTGCGCGAGGCCGAACAGGCGCGGCATGCGTTCGGCGGTCGCCAAGCGCGCGTCGAGCCCGTCGACGATGACCAGATAGACGTGCGCGTGCTCGGCCGGGGGCGCTGCGACCGCCGCGCAGGCCACGAGGAGCGTGGCGAGGACGAGCCGCAGCCCGCGCATGGCGCCCGCATGTAGACCCTCGCTCGACGAAAAGCTAGAAGCCGGGCGTGTCGCTGACCCTCGTCGAGGGCGCCGCGCCGCTCGTGCTGGTCGCCCCGCACGGCGGTCGTCGCGACCCGGAGCGGCGGCCCTGGACGAGCGGGCGCATGCGGGTGAACGACCTCCACACCGCCGAGCTGACCGCGGAGCTCGCCGCGCTCACCGGCGCGAGCGCGCTCATCAACGGGGCCCACGACCGCAACGATGTCGACCTGAACCGCATCAGCGAAGCGCACGCGCGGGCGCCGTGGTTCCTCGAGCGCCTGGCGGCGCTGCTCGACGCCACCGTCGCGCGTCACGGGCGTGCCACGGTGCTCGTCGTCCACGGCTGGAACGTGATCCAGCCGGTGGTCGACCTGGGTCTCGGCTGCGCGCCGGGCGCGGACCTCTGCGCGGTCGGGCCGCGGGCCGCGGTTTCGCCCGGGTTCGCAGCCTCCGCGGTGCGCGGCCTCGTCGCGGCGTGCGCCGCACGCGGCATCGACGCGACGGTCGGCGCGCGCTACCCCGCCCGGCACCGCGAGAACCTGCTGCAGCTCTTCACGCCCCGCTACCTGGCCGACGAGCGCCCGCTCGTGCGCGCGCTCGCCGCCCTCGGCGCCCGCGTCGACGCCGTCCAGCTCGAGCTCGGCATAGCACTGCGCTGGCCGGGGGCGTGGCGGGCCCGTCTGCTCGCCGCCTGCGAAGCGTCGCTGCCCGTGCTTCTCGCCCCCGACGCGCGCACGCAGCCGGCCGGCGACTCCCCCGTGCCCGACGGCGGCCCGGCGGCGTCGCGGCGGCTCGAGTTCGCGAGCCCGTCGCTCTGCGGGCTCGTCGCCCTCGACGCGCACGGCGGCGCGCGCCTGCTCCTGTTCGGCCCTGCCGGCGACCTCGCCCTCTTTACGGGCGAGCGCACGCGGCCCCAGCCCGACGGCCGCGTCGGAGCGCTCGCCGTCACGCCGACCGCGGGCGCCGGTGTGGCCGTCCGCTTCCGCGGCCCACTCCTCCGCTTCCCGGACACGACACCCTTCCTCGACCTCGAGCTCGGCCTGGCACGCGGCCGTCTCGTCGAAGCCGAGGTCGCGCTCGACTTCGTTCCCGGCCACGCCGCGCAGGCGGGCGGCGACTTCGGCGCCGTCGCGGGCGAGGTCGTCCTCGACGGCGCACGGAGCGCGGTCGCCGGGCGCGCCTTCCGCGAGGAGGGCTCCGCGCCCGCGCCGTGGCCGCGCGTGCGCGCCGCGCTCGACCTCGGCGACGGCCGCGCGCTCGCGCTCACGGTCGGGGTGGCCGACGGCACCGCGAGCGGCTTCCTCTGCCGCGACGGCGCGCACGTCGCGGTGGTCGCCGCGCGCGCCGCACCCGGCGGCGACGCGATCGGCTTCGAGGTCGAGCTGGCCTGTGGCGAGCGGCTCCGCGTGACTGCGTTTCCCGTCCACCGCCTGCCGGTCGTCCGCGCCCACGAGTCGGGTGCGGTGCGCCTGGAGTACACCGCCTGCCGCCTCGCCCCGGAGGGCCCGCCCGCGGGCTGGTGCGAGGTGGCGGGCCTGTAGCACGCCACCGCTTGCATGGCTGCCGGAGTCTTGCAGCGGTGCGGCACGTCGGATGCGCGGATTCATGGCCTAAATGCCGGGTTCTCCTGGCACTTCCGTTGCTCACCAGGGGACGGCCGCGCTGATCCCCCCCCGGCGGCCGTTCCCCGCATGACCCGCCAGTCACGGCTGCCCGTCCGAGGGCCTCGCATCATCGTCCTGGCACTGCTCGCCGCCGCGAGCCTGGCGCCGGCGCCGCTCCGCGCCGCCTCGAAGATCACCATCGCCGCCATCGGCGACCCGGTGCCCGGCGGCGGCCTGTTCGCGGGCCCCGGCTTCACCGGCTGGCCGTCCGCGGCGGGCGACGGCTGGATCGCCTTCCGCGGGTTGGTGGCCGCCGGCACGACCAGCGAGCAGATCGTCGTCGCGCACATGATCGCGCCGGTGACGCGCGCCGCGGTGGCGAGCATCGCCGGCACCGCCCCGGACGGCGCCGGAACCTTCAAGCAGTTCCTCGGCCAGCCGACGGTGAACGCGCACGGCGACGTCGCCTTCCTGGCGCTCCTCGCGCCGCCCGCCGGCTCGCCGGTCCTGAACGACCCGACCGCGCCGACGCCGGCCGGCGTCTACGTCTATCGCAGCGCCAACCACAAGCTCTTCACGGTCGCGCTCTCGGGGCTCGGCACCGCCGACGGCCCGCTCGACCTCGCCGGCATCGTCGACCCGCTCGCCGACCCGAACTCGGCCAACGACGTCGCCGAGCGGAGCCCGGCGCTGAACGACGCCGGCGACATCGCGTTCCTCTCCGCCTTCGGCGTGACGAGCAACGTCACCGGCGCGCTCTTCCTGGCCCCCGCGGGCGGCGGCCTCGTCCGCATCGCCCGCACCGGCGACGCCTACGACAGCGGGCAGTTCACGAGCTTCGGACCGCCGGCGCTGAACGCCCACCGCACGCTCGCCTTCCACGGCACCGCCAGCACGAGCGACCCGAGCGACGACGACGGCGTGCTCGACGGCATTTTCACCGCCGACGTGTCCGGCGTGACGCTCGTCGTCCGCGACGGCATGCAGAAGCCCATGCCGCTCGACCAGCCGCTCTCCGAGTTCCAGGACCCGGTGGCGCTGAACGACGCCGGCGACATCGTGTTCCTCGGCGGTCCGCTGTTCGATCCCTCCCCGAACGCCGATCCCAACAGCGACGGCGAGCCGGGCGTCGTCGTCTATCACGGCGGCGTGGTCTCGCTGATCGGCTATCCGTCGCAGCTCGTCGGTCCGGACCGCGTGACGGGCATCAAGCTCGGCTCGAGCGGCGCCAACGCGCTCGCGCCGCCCGCGCTTGCACCGGACGGCTCCATCGTCTTCTTCGTGTCGCTGAACGGCGGCAACGGCGAGGCGATCCTGCGCTGGACGGGCGGCACCACCGTGCAGGTCGTGGTCTACACCGGCGGCATCTCGGCCGACGCCACGCCCGCGGGGGGCGTGTACTCGGCGAGCGAGTCGCCGCCGGCCGTCGACGCGACGGGGGGCGTCGTCTTCTTCGCGCGCATCGCGGGCGGCACCACCAGCGAGGTCGTCGTCTATCGGCCGGCGGGCGGCGCGACCCTCGGCATCGTCGTCGGCGACGCGACGCCGAGCGAGGGCTTCTTCGCCGGTCAGCCGTTCTCGGCGCCACTGCTCAACGACCGCGGCGACGTCGTGTTCCACGCCTACGTCGCGCGCGGGCCGACCAGCTCGGCGATCTTCCGCGCCCGCGACGGGCACATCCAGGCGCTGGTGCGTACGGGTGACCCGTCGCCCACGCCCAGCGGCGCGCCGTTCCTGGGGTTCGTCGGGCAGCCGGCGCTGAACTCGAGCGGCACGGTCGCGTTCGCCGCCCAGGTGCGCGGGCTCGGACGCGGCATCTACGTCGCGGACGGGACGACGGTGCGCGCGGTCGCGGTGCGCGACGATCCGGCGCCGAGCGAGCCGGGGACGGCGTTCACCTTCAGCGGGCTCGGCCCGAACCCGGACATCGACGACGCGGGCGCCGTCGCCTTCCGCGGCAACGTCGCCTTCCACGACGCCATCCTGGGGATCACGGACAAGCGCGAGGGCATCTTCGTCGCCGACGCCTCGGGCATCCAGGCGATCGTCTACAAGGGTGAGTCGTCCCCCGATCCGCAGGGCCGGCCGTTCTTCAAGCTCCAGGACCCCGTCCTCACCAACGCGCAGAGCGTCGCCTTCCGCGCCCCGCTCGGGCTCGCGAGCCAGGTGTCGAGCGGTCTGTTCCTCGCTCCCTTCGCGGGGCCGATGGCGCCCATCGCCCTCGAGCGCCAGGACCTGGGAGGCGGCGTGACGCTCACCGGCTTCACCGGCAAGGCGAGCGTCGGCGCCGGCGCGGACATGGCCTTCCTCGCCAGCCGCGCGCGACCGTTCACCGCCGGGAGCCCGTTGCTCCGCCCGCTCGGCCCCGCGATTCTACGCAGCACCGCGGCCGGGCTCTCGCTCGTGGTGGCGCGCGACATGCCGGGCCCCGCGGGCGGCAGCTTCCGGTCCCTCGGCGCGCCGAGCATGAGCGCGAGCGGGCACGTCGCCTTTCGCGGCTCCTTCCTGCCCCTCACCGGCGGCACGGCGGGCATGTTCCTCGCCACCGAGACCGGCGTCGCGCCGTACTCGCTGGTGGGCGAGAACACGCCCCTCGGCGGACAGTTCACGTCCTTCGGCGGCCGCGCCGCGCTCAACGCGCACGACGAGCTCGCCTTCATCGCCGCGGTCGGCCGCGGTCGCGCGCGGCACGGCATCTTCCTCGCCGCGCCGACGAGCTTGACGCCGCGCGCCCTCGTCGTCCGTTTGAGCAACGGACGCGGCAAGGACCGCCTGCGAATCGCGGCGCAGCTCCAGCTCGGTCGGGTCTCCAACGGCGTCTCGCCCGCCAAGGAAGCCGTCAGCGTCACGCTCGCCGACACCCGCGGCGTGGTGTGGACCGCAAACGCTCCGGCCGGCCGCTTGAAGCGCCACGGCGGCGTCTTCCAGCTCGACCGGCTCCGACGCCGGGACGCGCTCCGCAAGCAGATTCGCGCCCTCACCGTCGCCGTCGGGTCGCACGGCCGCGTGACGGTCGGCGCGCTGTCGGCGCCGGTGGATCTGACGAACGCGGGCTTCCGGACGCTGCGCCCGCCGTTCACCGTCACCGTGCAGGTGGGCGCGGACAGCGGGAACGCGCCGGTCGCGTGCAAGCTCGGCAAGCGCGGCGGCCGCTGCGGGCGCTAGTCAGTCGGTGTCCGGCGCGAGGGCGGCGGGGCGCTTGAAGGCGGTCCAGCCGCGGTCGCAGGTGATCACGGCGCCGGTCAGGCCCGCGGCTTCGTCGGAGGCGAGGAAGACGGCGACGGCCGACACGTCCTCGGGCGGCTGGAGGCCGGTCGCGTGCTCCTTGGCGAACGCCTCGCGCAAGCGCGGGGTGCCGAAGATGAGCGCGTTCATCGGCGTGTCGACGTAGCCGGGGGCGAGCGCGTTCACGCGGATGCCGAGGCGGGCGCAGCCGGGCGCCATCGAGCGCGTGAGCCCCGCGACGGCCGCCTTCGAGGCGGCATAGGCGTCCATCATGCCGAGCGGCAGGATCGCCATCGACGACGCCGTGTTGACGATCGCCGCGCCCGGGCGGTGCGCCATGGCGGGGATCGCGTACTTGCAGCAGAGGAAGACGCTGGTGAGGTTGGTGCGGACGACCCAGTCCCAGTCGTCCTCGGCGACGTCGGGCGTGAAGCCGTCGCGGCCGACGGGCGCCACGCCGGCGTTGTTGTAGAGCACGTCGAGGCCCCCCAGGCGGCGGACCGTCTCCTCGACCAGCGCCCGGGCGTCGGCGGGACGGCCGGCGTCGGCGCCAAGGAAGATTGCCTCGCCGCCGGCCGCGGCCACCAGCGCGACCGTCTCCTCGCCGCGCGCCGGGTCGACGTCGCTCACCACGACGCGCGCGCCTTCCCGGGCGAAGGCGAGCGCGCCCGCACGACCGATGCCGGAGCCGGCGCCGGTGATGACCACGATGCGTCCTGCGAGTCGCATGGCGGCGGACGTTAGCACAGCGCCGCGGCCTCTTGCAGCGGCCGGCGGCGTCGGCAATGAGAGGGGCCGCCGTGCGCGCCGCCCTCCTCGCCTGCCTGCTCGTCGTCTCCGCCGCCGGCTGCGCGAGCGCGGCCCTCGCGCCGCCGCCCGCGGAGCTCGAGCCGGCGCGCTGGCGCGACGACGCGCTCGCCGTCGGCTGGGTCGGGCACGCGTCCGTGCTGGTCGGCCTGTCGGGCAGCTTCGTGCTGACCGACCCGACGTTCTTCGACCGCGTCGGCCCGCGCGTGGCAGGCGTGACGATCGGCCCCCGCCGCCTCGTCCGCCCGGCGATCGCGCTCGAGCGCCTGCCGCCGCTGGCCGCCGTCGTCGTCACCCACGCCCACTTCGACAGCCTCGACCTGCCGAGCCTCGAGGCGCTGCCCAAGGACGCGACGCTCGTCGGCCCGCCGGGCTGCGGCGAGTTCCTCGCCGGCCTCGGCTTCCGGCGCTACGTCGAGCTCGGCTGGGGCGAGCGCGTGACGGCGGACGGGGTGGAGATCGAAGCCGTGCCCGTCGTCCACTGGGGCAAGCGGTGGCCGTGGGAGCGCGCGGCGCGTGGCTACAACGGCTACCTCTTCTCGAAGGGCGACGCGCGGGTGCTGTTCGCGAGCGACACCGCCTTCACGCGCGACTTCCGCCGCTACCGCGACGGCGGGCCGCCGCTCGACGTCGCCATCCTCGGCAACGGCGCCTACGACCCGTGGATCCGCAATCACGCCAACCCCGAGCAGGTGTGGCAGATGTTCCTCGACTCGGGCGCGCGCGTTCTGGTGCCGGTCCACTGGGACACCTTCCGTCTCGGACGCGAGCCGCTCGGCGACGCGATCGCCCGGCTGCGCGCCGCCGCCGGGGACCAGACGGCACGCATCGTCGTCGACCGGATCGGCGGCGAATGGAGGAAACCGCGATGAGCACGCTCAGCGTCGGAGTCTCGGGAAACTGCACCGCGCCCATGAGCCTCGAACGCGCGAACTATCGGATCTCCCGGACCCTCATGCGCGTCGACTCGCTCTTCGTGCCCGACCACTATATGAGCTTCGTCCCGCGCTCGGTGTGGAACCCGGAGTCGACGCCCGCGGCGAAGATCGTCCCCTCCCCCGACGCCTTCTTCGACCCCTTCGTCATGATGGGCATGATGGCGGCCCGCTACCGCCGCGTCCGCATCGGTACGGGCGTGACCGAGCCGTTCCGCCGCCACCCCGCGACGCTGGCGCAGGCGTTCGTCACCCTCGACCACCTGACCCGCGGTCGCGCCATCCTGGGCCTCGGCAACGGGGAGCGCGAGAACACCGAACCGTACGGCATTCCATTCAAGCGTCGCGTCGGCCGCCTCGAGGAGGCGCTCGTCATCATACGCCGGCTCTGGGAGAGTCGGGGCGAGCCGGTCGACTTCGACGGCTCGGTGTGGCGGCTCAAGCGGGCCCTGTTCACCACGCCGCTCTACAACGGCAAGCCGCCCGCCGTGTGGCTCGCGGCGCACGCCCCGCGCATGCTCGGGCTCACCGGCCGCTTCGCCGACGGCTGGCTGCCGACGATCAAGATGACGCCGACCGAGTACCGCGAGCGCCTGGGACGGATCGCGGCGGCCGCCGCCGAGGCGGGCCGCAGCCTCGACCACTTCGAGCCCGCCCTGGAGATCCAGCTCGTCCTCGGCAAGGACCGCCCGAGCGCCATCGCCGGGCTCGCCGCCCGGCCGGTCGCCGGTGCCATGTCGATGCTGATGCCCGGCGCGCTCTGGGCGCGGCACGGGCTGCGCCACCCGCTCGGTCCGGAGTTCGAGGGCTTCCCGGACTTCGTGCCCGAGGAGGTCACGCGCGAGCAGATCGCGGAGGCGTGCCGCCTGGTGACGCACGAGCTGCTCGCCGACGGCCTGGTGGCCGGCAGCGTCGACGAGGTGGTCGCGGAGGTACGCGGGCTGGTCGACGCCGGGCTCCGCCACGTCGTGATCTGGAACCTGGGGCCGCTGGCGGACGGCGCCAGCCTGGGTGGGCTGGTGCGGCTCGCGCTCCTCATCCACCGCCTGCGCCGGATTCCCCTCCCCGCGCGCACCCTCGGCGCCCCGCCGGCACCCTAGCGCGTCGCCGGAAACGCGATCGTGACCTCTGCCGCGGCGTCGGTCGCGACGGCGGTCGTCTGCTCGACGCGTCCGAGCCGCTCGTGCCACACGGCGAGCGTGTAGTCGCCCGGCGGGACATCGCGCAGCGTGAAGCGGCCCTCCGCGTCGGTGACCGCCGCCCAGGGGTGGTCGACGACCACCAGCCAGCCCGTCATCCACGGGTGCACGTCGCAGCGCAGCCGCACCACCGCCTCGCCGCTCGGCGGGAGCGCCAAGGCGAGACGCCGCGTCAGGTCCATCATGAGCCCCTCGCGCGCGAGCGCCAGGTTCGCGACCGAGACCTCGGGCTCGGCGACGACGACGGGGTGCGCGTTGTGGAGGACGGGATCCGAGTTCCGCACCCGCACCGTCTGCCCGCGGCGCACGACCTGCACGCGCGGCACGAAGCGGCAGCCGCGGTTGTCGATGAGCGCCTCGCCCACCGGCGCGGGCGGCGGCGCGGTCACGCCGCGGAGCACGACGACGGCGTCGCGCACGCCCCCACCGCCGCCCACCATGAGCGACTCGTCGGGCACCGAAGCGCCGCACACGGCGGGATCGACGGTCACGGCGGTCGGCGCGTGCGGCGGCGGCGCGGCGCCCTCGAGGCGGACGGTTCCGGTGAGCGAAGCGCCGTGCGCCCCGAGCGCGCGGAGAAGCATGGCGAGAAAAAAACCCCGGCCCGCCGAAGCGCGGCGGGCCGGGAGGTTGCATCGTCCAGACGTGAAGATCGGCTCTACTTGCCGAGCGACCAGGAGACCTTCGTCTCCTCCTTCGCCTTGATCGACACCTTGTCGGTCTTCTTGCCGAGCTTCTCGTGCCAGATCTCGACCTCGTAGTCGCCGGCCGGGAGGTCGGCGATCTTGAAGGCGCCGCTCGCGTCGGTGACGGCGTAGTACGGGTGCTCGGCGGCGACCCAGTAGCCGCTCATCCAGCCGTGCACGTCGCACTTCACCGCGATCGGGAATTCCGGCTTGTCGACCTTGATCTGGATCTTCGGCTTGAACTTCGGCTGCGCCTGGTTGGTGGCCGGGTTCGCGGTGCTGGTGGTGTGGATGTTGTGGAGGATGCCGTCGCTGTTGAGGACGTCGATGGTGCTGCCGGCGGGGAAGAGGAGGACGTGGGGATGGAACTCGCACGTTTTCTGGTCGAAGACCGGGTTCTGCGCCGGCACCTCGAGCTTCTTGCCCTTCGTCGCCTTCACGACGACGACGGCGTTGGCGAGCGCGCCGCCCGTGCCGACGACGAGATCGGGCGCTGCCTTGTCCTTGCCGCACACCTCGGGGTCCTTCGTGACCTCGATCTTGGCGGGCGCCGCGACGCCCTCGGCCTTCACCGTGCCGGACAGCGTGCCGCCGTCGGTGACCGCCATCGCCTCGTAGGCCGGGGCCCGGCCCGCGAAGCCGAGCATCGCCGCCAGGGCCGCCGCGCACGCGAACACACTCCTTCTCATCGTGACCTCCTTGTTGGTCCGAGCGTCACTGGCCGGCGCCGGGCGCCGCACCCAGAACCCCGGCCGCCTGCTGGGGTGACGTGGTATCGGGAAGACCGAGCGACAGGATGAAGTCCCGGAGCGCACGGATCTGCGCTTCGTCGTCGCCGCCCAGCACGTCGGGCGGGCCGCCGGGGTAGAACGACGGCATCTTCGTGCCGGGCATCAGCTTCTGCGGGTCGTGAATCCACTTGACGATCCACTCGGGGTTGAGCCGCGTGTGGGCCATCGCCAGGTCGGGCGCCCAGCCGTCGGGCGGTCCCTGCGGCTTCTGGGCGCCGCGCTGGTGACAGTTGAAGCAGTCGAAGTAGTCCTTCGAGGTCATGACCCTGCCGGCCTCGAGGTTCTCCTTGCTGAACGCCGCCTTCTCGAGGTGGACGTAGGGCACCTGCACGCGGTCGAGCGACTGGAAGTAGCCGACGATGCCGGTCGCCTCCTCGTCGTCGAGGCCGAAGGTGGGCATGCGGAGCTTGAGCCAGGGGCGGATCTGGATCAGGCCCGGGTTCTTGACGAAGTTGAAGAGCCAGTCCGCCTGCACCTTGTCGCCCTCGCCGTTCAGGATCGGCGGCGCCATCGTCGGCGCCTCCTGGTAGAGACGGCGAATGTCGCCGCCCGCGCCCTCGACGACGTGGCAGCCGGTGCAGTTGTAGCGCGCGACCAGCCGCTGTCCGGCGACGATGCGGTCGTCGCCCGGTGGCTGGTAGACGTACTTCCGCGGCACCTTGCTGTCGGTGCGGCTGGTGAGGAAGCCGCGCAGCGACTTGATGTCCTCGTCGGCGAGGTCGAACTGGGGCATGAGCTGCTCGATCCACTTGGTGGCGTAGGTGCGCGGCGTGAGTAGCTTGTTGTAGGTCCAGTCGTCCCAGGTCTCGGGGACGTCGACGCGGTCGCCGAAGAAGAGCTCCTCCTTGGTCTTCGAACCGAACTGTGAGAGCTCGACGCCGATGCGCGACTCGTTCTCCATGCCCGGGATGTCGTGGCAGGCGGCGCAGCCGTACTTGCGCACCAGCTTCTCGCCGGCGCCGACGTTCGCCGGGTCGGCGAGGCGGCCCTCGAGGTCGGACGGCGCGGGCTGCTTCGCGCCGAGCGTCGTGAGGTAGGCCGTCACCGCGCGGGCTTCGTCGTCGGAGAGGCGGAGGTTCGGCATGCGCGCGATGGCGGAGTACCCGCGCGGGTTCTTCACCCAGTGGTAGATCCATTGCGGGCTCGTCTTCTCGGCGATCTTGGAGAGGTTGGGCGCGATGTCCTTGTTGGCGCCGAGCTGGCCCGCGACCTCGTCGGCGGCGAGCGCGTGACAAGCGCGGCAGCCGACCGAGTCCATCACCTGGCGGCCCTTGACGGCGAGGTCGCCGCCGCCCGCGACGGCGGGCGCGGGGTGCACGGCGAGCCACTCGTCGCTGGGCGCCTTCGTGTCGGAGAGGAGGAAGGCCGCGATCTGCACCGCCTGCTCGGGCTCGAACATGAAGTTCGGCATGCGCGTCCGCGGCCGGAACTCGTGCGGGTTCGTCACCCAGCGGACGAGCCAGCCGTGGTCGACCTTGGCCCCGATGCGGCGGAGCGACGGGCCGATGGCGGACACGCCATGCTCCTTCGCGAGATCCTCGTAGCTCTCGGTGAGATGGCAGCCGTGGCAGCCGAGCTCCACGAACAGGTGCTCGCCTCGTGCGATCGCCTCCGCGCCGGCCAGGTGCTCGACACCGGCGTGGCACTTGATGCAGTTGGCCTCCATCTTCTCGCCTCGGTTGAGCGGGTGCTCGATGAACTCGACGTTCTCGAGGTGGCCGTGCTGGTCGACGAAGTTCCCGTGCGCGACCTCCGGGCTGTTGACCGCCGGCCCCTGCCCGCCGTGACACGGCGTGCAGCCGAACTTGTCGGGTGGGTGCTTGGCGAGGATCTCGTCGCGGTGGGGGTGGGTCTTCCACGGATTCGGCTGGTCGTCGAAGCCGGCCTTGTTGATGCCGGAGTGGCAGCTCGTGCAGCGGTCGACGCGCGCGATCGGCTTGTCGAAGTTGTTGCGGTCGAACTCCTCGAGGACGATCTGCTGGATCTTGGGGATCTTGGGCTGCCAGCCGAAGCCGAAGAAGGGGAGCGTCGCCTTGGGACCCGGGAGGTAGCCGAGCGAGACGCCCTCGAGCTTCTGCTGGAGGTCGTCACGCGCCGTGGTGAGCTTGGCGAGCGCCTCCTCGCCGGTCTTCACCGTGCCCTGGATCGCCTTGATCTGGTTCTGGATGTCCTCGATATGGGCTTGCGAGTCGGAGTAGATATTGAAGCGCTCGACGCGGAGCTGCTCGTTCTGGTTGATGACGGCGAGGATGCGGTCGGCTTCGGCCTGATCGCCGTGGTGAACGGCGTCGTCGTACTTGAAGCGCAGCTCCTCGAGCCCGCTCTTCACGAAGCGGAGGTTCATGTCCTTCGTCTGGTCCTCGTGCTGGGCACGGACGAGCTGGCGCTGGAGGTCGGCGATCTTCTGCGCGTTCTCAGCCGAGGTGACGCTCTGCCGGGCGTCGGCCAGCGCCTTGGCCGCGGCCTGGTACTCGGGGTCGGCGTCGAGGCGTTGCTGCTCGGCCCCGATGGCGTCCTCGAGACACTTGATCTCGAGCCGGTTGAAACCGGCCTGCCATTCCTTCCACGGCCGGCGCGCGATGTTGTCGTCGTAGAGCGCCCAGAGCGCGCCCGCGAACAGGAAGCCCGCCGTGACCAGCCACAGCACCGCGTAGGAGCGCGACTCCTCGTCCACCGCCGTCTTGCGTCGCCCCGCCATCCGCCTCAATTCACGCGCGTCGTTCGAGCAGCCGTCCCACCGCGAAGAACGCGAGCCCGGAGAGCGCCATGTACAGCTCCGTCCACATGTCGCCGCGCGCCACGCCCATCCAGAGCCCGATGCCGACGTGCGCGAAGCCGACCGCCTGGAGGACCTTGGCGAAGAGGAACACGGCGCCTCGTCATCAGATGTTGATGCTGAAGTACGGGGTCTTCAGCACCATGATGTACTTGAGGTTCAGCAGGTGGCGGCCGAGCATCTTCAGCACCACCGCCGCCATGTTCAAGAAGAGGAAGCCGGTCAGATAGAAGCGCGGCCACCCCCAGCGTTGCATGAACGAGTCGAAATCCGGGCCCTTCACCCGCTTGCAGAACCAGTAGAAGCCCAGGAAGCCCACCACGAAGAAGCCGACCACGAAGAGCGCGCCGACGATCGTCGCGACCCATTCGCTGCGCACGCCGAGGAGGAACGGCAGGTCGACGTTGGTGAGCGCCTCGACCTTGTGCGGGTCCCACTTCTCCCAGAACCAGAACCAGTTCCAGCCCGGGCCGCGCACGAAGGTGCCGATGATGATGAGCGACACCCAGAGGATGTGGAAGCCGACGATGAACGTCAGGATCTCCCACTTGCGGTCCTTCCAGCAGTAGTAGCCGTTCCCCTTGGGGTTGATGTCGATGTAGGGAATCACCATCAGGCCGAGGATGATGAACGTCGGCAGCACGACGCCGGCGTGCCACGGGTCGAAGAAGACGAGCATCTCCTGGAGGCCGAGGAAGTACCACGGCGCCTTGGACGGGTTCGGCGTGCGCGTCGGGTTGGCGGGCTCCTCGAGCGGCGCGTCGACCAGCAGCGACCACACGATCAGCAGCAGGATCACCGCGCACGAGATCAGGAACTCGTTGCGCACCAGGTGCGGCCAGGTGTGGATCTTGTCGTCGCCCGGGCCGGTCGCCTTCTTGATCGGCACCTCGACCCGCTTGCTGCCGGCAGCCGGCGGCACGGCCTTGAGCGCCGTCTTGGTCTCGGGAGTCGCCATGGTCGCTTCCCTCACTCTTCCCGCTCGGCCGACCGGCGCGCCGACCAGAAGAGCAGGATGATGACGAACACGAAGAAGAACGGGATGGTCAGCACGCGGGCGCGCGGGAAGACGAACGTCAGCACGATTACGATGAGCGCGGCGACGCTGCCGTAGAGCTCGCTCGGCATCGCTACAGGGCCGGCCCTGAGAAGCCGTCGCGCCGGATGCGCCAGAAGTGGACGGCCATGAAGAGGCTCGCGACCAGCGGGATGAAGATGCAGTGGAGGATGTAGAAACGGAGCAGCGTGTGCGGGCCGATCTCGCCCCCGCCGAAGAGGAAGGCGCGGGCGTCGTAGACGTTGTTGAGCCCCGGGATCAGCTCGTGCCCCGGTCCCTCGTGGCCGAGGACGGGCGTGGCGCGGCCCATGTTGGAGCCCACGGTCACCGCCCAGATCGAGAGCTGGTCCCAGGGCAGCAGGTAGCCGGTGAAGGAGAGGAGCAGCGTCAGCACGAGCAGGATCACGCCGACGATCCAGTTGAACTCGCGCGGCGGCTTGTACGAGCCGGTCATGAAGACGCGGAACATGTGGAGCCAGACCGCGATCACCATGGCGTGCGCCGCCCAGCGGTGCATGTTCCGCATGAGCATCCCGAACGGCATGTCGAACTCGAGGTACTTCATGTCGGCGTAGGCGTACTCCGCCGTCGGCCGGTAGTAGAACATCAGGTAGACGCCGGTGACCACGGTGACGAGGAACATGAGGAAGGTGATGCCCCCCATGCACCAGGTGAAGCGGAGCCGCGTCGCGTGGCGGCGCACCTTCGACGGGTGGAGGTGCAGCCACACGTTGCCGGACACCATGAGGATCCGGTTGCGCGGGGTGTCGTCGTAGCCGTGCCGGAAGATCGACTGCCAGACCTGCGACTCGGTGATCTGGCGCTTCGTCTCTTCCCACTTGGACTCGGGCATCGCCATCGTTTCACACCTTCAGGAACGAGCCGGGCTTGTTCCACTCGCCCTTCTCGAAGAGGTACTTCACGCCCTTGTCGATCAGGATCTGGCCGTCCTCCGCCCGCGTGATGCGCAGCCGCTCGAGCGGTCGCGGCGCCGGACCCTCGAAGTTGACCCCGGTCTTGTAGAAGCCGCTGCCGTGGCAGGGGCACTTGAACTTGTTCTCGGCCGTCAGCCAGCGCGGCGTGCAGCCGAGGTGGGTGCACTTGGCGAACAGCGCGTAGAGCCCCTCCTCGGTGCGGATGATCCAGACGCGCTGGTCCTTCTTGAACTTCTCGCTCACCTCGCCGATGGCGAAGTCCGTCGGCAGCCCGGCCTTGAAGCTGGACGGCGGCTGGAAGAGGACGCGCGGGAACGCGGAGCGGAGCGCGGCCAGGAGCGAGATGCCGGAGAACCCCGCGAAGATGCTCCACCCGAGCCGCCCGAAGACGTCCCGTCGAGACCACAGCCCCCCGCGCGCCGCCTGCTCGCGCAGGCGCTTCTCGCGCTCGAGCCGCTGCTCGACCACCCGGCGCGCCGCGATCGCCGCCGGATCTTCCTTCTGGGCCTCGGCCTTAGCCATGGGTGCGCACTCTCCCTACCCTACGGTGCCCCGCTCCGCGCCCCGGACCAAATGAAAAGCGTTGACCCACAACATTAGAAGGGCTTTCCCGAGAAGGGTTTTCCCGCACCGCTACGAGCGACGCAGCAGGATGGCCGCGAGCCCCCAGGCACCCATGAGGAGCGCGGCCACCAGCAAGCCGCCGCCGAGCGGCGGGAAGAGGAGCACGAGGGGAAGCGAGACCAGGAAGAGCAGGATCGCAAAGGGGAGCGGGCTGAACGGCTGTGCACTGGTCAGGCTGGACGGCGCCGACGGCGCGTCCGACTGCTCCGTCTGTTCCTTGAGAAGCCCCAGGGCATACTCGCGCAGGTCCTGTCGATTCTCGTCTCCGGCGCCGTTGATGACGTCCGCGATGCGTTGCGTGAGCTCCTCCACCTGGGCATCGAGCTCCCGCTGCCGCGTCGCAGCCTGGTCGGGACTGCGCCGGTCCTCCTCCGCCAAGTTGCGCCTTGTAGGATGCGCTGGGGGAAGTGTCAACGAGGCGGGGCACGCGTGATCGCGGCGGTTGACAGCAGCCGCCGCCGCGTCGGACCGAAGGCGCCGGAGGTCCGCATGCGAAGGGTCCTGCTGGCGTCGCTACCCCTGTGGCCGTCTCTCGTGCTGGGGGCGGTGCTCAACGTCGAGTTCAAGTTCACGCCGTTCACCGGCGACCTGAAGGCGGACCAGGTCGAGGCCGTGCCCGGCCAGGCGCGCGTCTTCCTGAACGGCGTCCCCTACGCCGAGCAGGAGGTGCGCAAGCGATCCGCATCGAGTTCGAGCCGGCCGACGAGGGGGCGTCGACGACAAGCCGGCGACGGGGAAGGTCGTGTTCGAGCGCGAGTTCGTCGCCGACTTCGCGCGCGACCTGCCGTGGCATCACTACCCGGCGCTGACGGCGCTCGGCGACGAC
>JBGQET010000063.1:0-25800 GCA_041496545.1 Binatia bacterium
GCACCGCGGGGCACATCGACCACGGCAAGACGTCGCTCGTCCGCGCGCTCACCGGGCAGGACACGGACCGTCTCAAGGAGGAGAAGGAGCGCGGCATCTCGATCGACCTCGGCTTCGCCTACCTCGACGCGCCGGGCGGCGAGCGTGCCGGCATCGTCGACGTGCCCGGCCACGAGCGCTTCATCCGCAACATGCTCGCCGGCGCGCACGGCATCGACCTCGTCCTCTTCACGGTCGCGGCCGACGACGGCGTCATGCCGCAGACCGAGGAGCACCTGGACATCCTCCACCTCCTCGGCGTGCGGCGCGGCATCTTCGTCCTCACCAAGACCGACCTGGTGGATGCGGCGCGCGTCGCGGCGGTGCGTGAGGAGATCGAGATCCTGGCGGTGGACACGACGCTGGAGGGCGCGCCGATCGTGCCCGTCTCGACGGCGACCGGGGCGGGGCTCGACGCGCTGCGCGCCGAGATCGCGGCCCAGCTCGCCGTGCCCCGGGGCGCGCCGCCCCCGGGCTGGTTCCGGCTCCCGGTGGACCGCGCCTTCGTCATGCGCGGGCACGGCACGGTGGTGACGGGAACGGCGGTCGCGGGCAGCGTGTGCGAAGGCGACACGGTCCGCGTGCTGCCCGGCGGCGAGACGGCGCGCGTGCGGAGCCTCGAGGTGCACGGCGTCCCGGTGCCGCGCGCCGAGCACGGGCAGCGCGTGGCGATGAACCTGGCCGGCGTCGAGCGGAGCGCCCTCGGGCGCGGCCACGTCGTCTGCC
Organism: Binatia bacterium; assembly: GCA_041496545.1. Classification (GTDB taxonomy): domain Bacteria; phylum Desulfobacterota; class Binatia; order DP-6; family DP-6; genus DASRHG01. Next base: position 766 of record JBGQET010000063.1, read on the forward strand.
ACGAGCGCCTGACGCGGCTCACGCAGCGGCTCGACGCCTGGGTCGAGGTCCGGCCGGCGGCGAAGCGCGCGGTGCCGAGCCACGCGCGCGTCCGCTTCCATCTCGGCACCGCGGAGGTGATGGCGAAGCTCGTCGTGCTGGGCGGCCCGGACGAGATCGCGCCGCGCGCGCGCGGCTGGGCGCAGCTCGCGCTCCGCGAGCCGGTCCTCGCGCTGCGCGGCGACCGCTTCATCCTCCGCGACGAGACGGCGCGCCGTACGCTCGGTGGCGGCCAGGTCGTGAACCCGTTCGCCGACCGCCACCGCCGCGCGGAGACCGAGCTGCCCGTGCGTCTGGAGATGCTCCGCGGCGCCGACGCCTCGCAAGCGGCGCTCGCCTTCCTTCGCCTGACGCCCGACTTCGCGAGCGACCGCGCCACCGTCGCGCAGGCTCTCAACCTGGGCGAGGACGAGGTCGCCGCCGCGCTCGCGGACGTGGCGGACGTCGTGCCGATCCTCGACGACGCCTACACGACGCGCGACCAGTGGGCCCGCCTCGAGGCCACGGTCGGCGAGCGCGTCGCGGCCTTCCACCAGGCCGAGCCGCTCGCGCCGGGCGTCGAGATGGAGAGCCTTCGCACGCAGCTCCCGTGGGACGTCCCGCCCAAGGTCTTTCGCTGGGCGATCGACCGGCTGGTGGCGGCGAAGCGCCTCGCCCGCGATGACAGCATCGTCCGCGCGCCCGGCCACCGCGTCGCCCTCGGCGCGGAGGCTCGGACGCTCGGCGCGCGCGTCGAGCAGCTCCTCGCCGAGGGGCGCTTCACGCCGCCCGACCTCCGCCAGCTCGAAGAGGCTACGGGCGTGGCGTGGAAGCGCCTCGTCGACCTGCTCGCGGTCCTCGAGACCGAGGGGAAGGTCGCGCGCATCGCTCCCGACCTCTACTTCGCCCGGCCCGCCGCCGAGGAGGCGAAGGCCCGCATCCGCGCCCACTGCCAGGCGCACGGCGAGATCACGGCGGCGACGTTCCGCGACCTGATCGGCGCCAGCCGGAAGTTCGCGATCGCGTTCCTCGACTGGTGCGACCGGACGGGCGTGACGGTGCGCGTCGGCGACGTCCGAAAGCTCCGGCGCTAGCGAAGCGCCGGGACGCGGCCGACGACCGCGCGGAGGACCATGTGCTGGCGGCGCGCGCTGCCTGCCGCCCACGCCCCCCAGGCCGTGCGTGCGGCCGCGTGGGCGGCCGACTCGAGAAAGCCCTCCTCGACGACGAGCCCGCCGATCTCGTCGAGGACGCGGCGCCAGATGTCGAGCGCGTCCTCGAAGCCGGGCGCGCCGCGCTCGGCCACCTCGTCCTCCACGTGCGACGCGACCTCCTCGAGGCCGGCGTCCGCGAAGAGCTTCGACAGGTGCACGGCGATCGCGTTGTCCCAGCCGTGGGCCGCGCGCCAGGCGAGGAAGGCCGCGTAGAAGCGGGTGATGGGGCCCGCGGGCTCGGGGTCCCACGCGATCGCCGTGTGGTCGTAGTCGAGCACGACCACCTGGCCGCCGGGGCGCGTGGCCGCCGCCATGCGGGCGAGGGCGAGGTCCGGCCGCTCGATCCACTGGAGCAGGCGCGCCGCCGTGACGACGTCGAAGCGCGGGCCGGACTCGCGCGCGAGCACGTCGCCCTCCTCGAAGCTGAGCCACGGCACGTCCGCGCCCCGGGCCCGCGCGCGGGCGAGGAGCGCCGGGTCCCGGTCCAGGCCGACGACGCGGCCCGTCGGCCCGACGGCACGAGCGACGTCGGCGGTGATCGCGCCAGTGCCGCAGCCCACGTCGAGCACGTGCATGCCCGGACGGAGGAGCGCGCCGAGCCGGCGGTGGTCGCGCGCGAGCGTGCGCCGGTCGAGGATCGAGGAGTCCGAGGTGTGGCGCTGCCCGTTCATCCGTCAACGCCTATGGCACCGCGGCCCGCGCCGTCAACGGACGCCCTGGACACGGACGCCCTGGACACCCCGGCGCCCCGCCGCTAGCCTCGCGGCATGCCCGACGGCACGAGCGGTTCGCGCACGCGGCCCGAGCTCTTCCGGTTGACCGACCGCGCGCGCGCCGCGGGTTGAGCCGGCAAGCTCGGTCCGGCGGACCTGGCGCGTATACTCCGCGGGCTGCCGCAGTCGGCGCACGCGGATCTCCTGGTCGGGACGGCGACGTCCGACGACGCGGGGGTGTTCCGTCTGGCGCCCGACCTGGCGCTCGTGCAGACGGTCGACTTCTTCTCGCCCATCGTCGACGACGCCTTCACCTTCGGCGCCATCGCCGCCGCCAACGCGCTCTCCGACGTCTACGCCATGGGAGGCGTGCCGCGCACCGCGCTCAACATCGCGTGCTTCCCGCAGGAGGGCGTGCCGATGGAGGTGCTGGGCGAGATCCTGCGGGGCGGGTTCGCGAAGGCGGAGGAGGCGGGCGTCGTCGTCCTCGGCGGGCACACCGTGGTCGACGAGGAGATCAAGTTCGGCATGGCGGTGACCGGCGTCATCCATCCCGACCGGATCCTGCGCAACGTCGGCGCGCGGCCCGGCGACGGCCTCGTGCTCACCAAGTCGCTCGGGACGGGGATCGTGGCCACCGCGATCAAGCACGGCGCCGGCGAGCGGGCGGAGCACGCGGCGGCGATCGCGAGCATGAGCGCGCTCAACGCCGCGGCGGCGACGGCGCTCGGCGGCTTCGACGTCCACGCCTGCACCGACGTCACCGGCTTCGGCCTCCTCGGGCACGGCTACGAGATGGCGTACGGGAGCGACGTCCGGCTCGTCTTCGCCGCGGCGCGCCTCCCGCTCCTCCCCGGCGTGGGGCGGCTCGCCGCGGCGGGGCATCTGACGGGTGGCTGCCACCGCAACCGTGACTGGCTGGCGGACAAGGTCGAGGTCGCCGCCGGCCTCGCCGCCGACGCGGTCGAAGCGGCGTGGGACCCGCAGACCTCGGGCGGGCTTCTGGTCGCGCTCCCGGCGGCCGACGTGCCGCGGCTCCTCGACGCGCTCGCCGACGCCGGGGTGCGCGCGGCCGACGTCGGGCGCGTGGTGGCGCGCGACGGGGGCGCGTGGGTGGCGCTCGGCTAGTGCCCCGGCGCGAGCGGCGAGTTGGGCGGGCTCGACGCCGGCGCCGGGTTCACGCGCGCGAGCGCCGCTTCGTCGATCTTCAAGTCCGCCTGGCGCTTCAGGTCGTCGTAGTGCCCCTGCATCTTCTCCTGCAGCGCCTTGTTGCGGAGCGTCGCCTTGATCTGCTCCTTCACTTGGTCGAAGGGCTTCCGCTCGCCCTCTTTTCGCTCCGTGACCATGATGACGTGCCAGCCGTACTGCGTCTTCACCGCGTCGCTGACCTGACCCTGCTTGAGCGCGAAGGCGGCGCGCTCGAACTCGGGGACCATGCGGCCCTGACCGAACATGCCCAGGTCGCCGCCCTTTGCCGCGCTGGTCGTGTCGATCGACTTCTCGCGCGCCAGGTCGGCGAACTTCTCGGGGTGCGCCTTCAGCTCCGCGGTGATCTGCTTCGCCGGCTCTTCGTCCTTGGTCAGGATGTGGGAGACGCGGATCTGCGTCGTCGAGTAGAGATCCGGGTTCTGCTCCCAGTACTGGCGTGCCTCATCCTCGCTGATCTCGGGCGGCGTCTGGTACTGGCGCATCACGCGCTGCACGACGAGGCGCTTGCGCAGCTCGTTGACCTGCCGCTCGACGTCTCCGTCGCGGTCGTATCCGGCTTGCTTCCCCTCGTCGAAGAGGAGGTCGTTCATCACCATGTTCTCGACGAACTGGCGCTTGCGGTCCGGCGCGGCCAGGTAGGCGCGCGACGGGGCGGGAAGACGCTCCAGCTCCTCGGTGATGCGGTGCGCGTCGAGCGTGCGACCCTTGTAGGTGGCGACGACCTCGCCCGCGGGCGCGGCGGCAGCAGGTGCGGGGGCCGGGGCGGGCTGGGTCTCTTCCTTGCCGCCGCACCCGCCCAGGACGAGCAGCGCGGCGATCGCGATCACGGGTGTCGCTCTCATGGTCGGGGAGGCATATCGCAGCGGCGACGCGCGAGTCAATTTTGCACGTCGCGACGACGACGGGGTGACGCGCGCCACCCCGCGCGACCGGCGGGCGACTCCGCGCCCCCTGGCACACGGCTTGCTGTTGCACGACGATGATGTGGCTCGCGCTGGAGAGGTTCGCGCGCGACGGTCAGGGGATGGAGCAGGTCCTGCCCCACCTGGAGGCCCTCGCCCAGTTCGCGAGCGAGCTGGACGGGCGCCTCGCGGTCGACGGCGTGTCGGGCGTCGACGGCGTGCTGGGGCTCTACCGGCGCTTGAAGGGCGTGCTCGACGCGATCCCCGACGGCGAGGTGGAGCGCGTCGCCGCGGGGGTGCGCGAGCTGCAGGCGGTGCTCGACGGCGTCGCGCGCGACCTCGACCGGCTGACCCGGCTGAAGTCGCTCTTCCGCTAGCGCGTTACGCGCGCGCGCGAGCCCAGGCGGCGAGCAGGCCCTGCCCGGCGGCGGCGCCCGACACGTCGATCAGGCAGTCGGTGGCGGCGGCGGTGCGGCCGGGGACGAACCACTGATGGAGCTCGTCGCCGCCGGAGTAGACGGCGGCGAGCAGGACCGCGGTGACGGCGGCGCGGACGCTCCAGCGGTGGGAGCCGGTGAGCGCGCGATAGATGAGGATGCTCAGGACGAGGTACTCCGTGAAGTGGGCGGCCTTGCGGATGTGCTCGTGGAGCCTCGCCAGCTCGGCCGGGCTGAGGGACGGGAAGAGCAGGGCCAGCAGCGGCAGGATGACGGCCGCGGTGCGCTCGCCGGTGAACCACTCGGTGGAGAAGATCGAGATCACCACGGCCCACGCCACGACCGCGAGCCAGCGGACGATCGCGCCGTGCCTCGCGCTAGACAATCTCTCCGACCGCCCGGTTCACCAGCGCGAGCATCTCGTCGCCGAACTCGGCGTCGACGAAGCTCTCGATCTTCTCCCGCTGCGAAGCGTAGCGCTTGCCGCCCGCGTCGCCGGCCATCGTCGTGCCGGCGAGCACGTCGAGGAACTCGAGCATGCCGGGGCACTTCCCCGCATCACCACTCGAGAGCTTGCGGTCGAACGCCAGGCGCAGCGTCAGGTAGGCCAGGCGGTACTTCAGGTCTTCGCTCAGCTCCATCGTCCCTCTCCTTCCCGCCTCAGCTCGCGCCGCGCGTCTCGTGGCTGTCCCGGGCGTGGTGCTCGATGATGACCGCGTACTCGTAGTGGATCGGCTCCCGCAGCCCCGGGACGACGCGGCCGTTGATGTAGAGCGTCGGCGTCTGGTTGATGCCGAGGCTGATCCCCGTCGCCACGTCGTCGCCGATCCGCGCGCGCGTCGCCGGGTCGTCGATGCAGGTCCGGAAGGCCGCGAGGTCGATCCCCATCTCGCGCGCGTAACGGAAGAGGCTCCCGCGCTCGAGGTGCTCTTGATTCTCGAACAGCATGTCGTGGTAGTCCCAGAACTTGCCCTGCTGCCCGGCGCACTCGGCGGCGCACGCGGCGAGACAAGCGTTCTCGTGCATCGGGGCCTCGATCAGCCGGTTGCAGGATGGGTCGAGCGGGAAGTTCCGGTACACCACGCGCACGTCGGGGCGCGCGTGGACCAGCGCGCGCAGGTCGCGGAACGCCTGCGCGCAGTGCGGGCACTGGAAGTCCGAGAACTCGACGATGCAGACCGGCGCGTCGGCCGGACCCTTGCGGTAACCGGTCGTGTCCAGCGCCGCGGCGGAGTGGACGGGCAGCGCGGTGTACCACTGGTAGAACTTGGGATCCCGGGCTTGCACCTCGGCGACCGTCGTCGCCGGCTCGGGGGCCTGGACGGCGGCGAGCGTGCCGCCCGCGACGGCGAGCGCGAGCCCCGCCGCCATGACGGCGCGCGCCGCCACCCGCCCGCGCCACCACCCGCCGGCGGGCGTGGGCGCGAAGCGCGCGACGAGCGGCAGCACCGCCACGCACCAGGCGAGGATCACGACATCGAGGCTGGCGCAGAGGAGGCAGAGGTGACCGAGCGTCGCCATCGCGGCGCCGAGGACGGCCGCGTAGCCCAGGCTGGCGGACACGAGCCCGAGGAGCAAAAGATCCGCGAAGCCGGCGCCGCCCGCGCCGAGCGCGCCGGGCAGCGCGAGCACGGCGCCGAGCGTGAACGCGCCGACGCCCCAGCCCGCGACCGGCAGCCCGAGGAACTTCCCGTAGTGGCTGGTGAGGACGACGTCGCAGTTGACCACCGTCCCGACGTTGCAGAAGCTGGTGTAGCGGGCGTCGGCGCCGAGCCGGAGCGACACGACCAGCGTCTCGGCGGCGACCGCGACGCCCAGGAGCGCGATCGCGAGCGCGACGCGGTGGCGGGTGGGACTCGAGGGCATCGACCTCGTGTCAGCCCTTCGCGCCGAGCTCCTGGTCGATGAGCGCCTTGAACTGCTCGTAGCTCCCCGCCCCGCTCAGCTTGCGCCCGTTGATGAAGAAGGTGGGCGTGGAGTTGACGCCCAGCGCAGTGGCCTCGCCCTCGTCCGCCTTGACGGCGTCGAGCGACTTCTTGCCGTCGAAGCATTCCTGGAACTTGCCGAGGTCGAGGCCGGCGTCCTTGGCGATGCCGCTCGCCTTCTCCTTCAGGTTGTCCTTGTTGATCTCGCTCTGCTTGGAGAAGAGGCCGTTGTACAGCGCCCAGAAGCCGTCGTTGCTCTGCTGGAACGCGCACTCCGAGGCGACCGCGCCGTCCTCGGCCCACGGGTGGATGCTGCTCAGGGGGAAGTTCTTGAAGACGAAGCGGACCTTGTCGCCGTAGTCCTTCATGACCTGCTTCTCGACCGTGTCGTAGACCTTGCTGCAGAAGGGGCACTGGAAGTCGGAGTACTCGACCATCGTCACCTTGGCGTCCTTCGGGCCGCGCGCGGGCTGGTCGTCGAGCTTGATCTTGGCCATCACCTGCTTCAGCGGGTCCACGGACAGGTCGACGGCGTCCCCGCGGAAGAGGTAGCGGCCGTCGCTGCTGATGTAGAACGCGACGTTCTGCGTCTGCTGCCCGAGCGCAACCTCGAGGTTGCCCTTGCGCCAGCCGGGCACCTCGGCGGGCTCCAGCTTGGTCACCTTGAAGGCGAGCCCGGGCGTGGTGACGGTCTTCTGGAAATAGTCGATCACCTTCTGCGACACGGACTCGTCGCTCGCGGCCGGGCCGCCGCCCGGTCCGCCGCCGCCGCAGCCGGCCACCAGGGCGAGCACGAGCGCGCCGAGCACGAGCGGGTACGCGAGGCGTCTGATCGTCGGAATCATGATGGTCCTCCCCGAAAAGGCCTGCTTCTATTGCCCGGTGTCCCGGCAGTCAACCGCGCGCCGGCGCCGTATGCTCGGGCATAGGTCTATCTACACACTTCCATCCAGCGGATCGGCGGCGACGCGCGGGGACAATCTCCTTGCCCTCGGGCAGGGCGGAACGTAAGGTCGAAGGCGTGACGCGCGTCGAGAACAGGCTGGCCTCGATCCTGGCGCAGCGTCAGTGGACGCACGTACAGCTCGCCGAAGCGACCGACATCCCCTACGCGGTCGTCCGCCGGCTCGTGCAACCCGCGACCGACCCGCCGCTCCAGTACGCGTTGCGCATCAGCGAAGCGCTCCGGACGCCGATCGAGAGCCTGTTCCTCCTCGCCGACCGCGGAGCGGCGTGATGGTCCGCTACGCGCTCCTCGGCTTGCTGCGCGAGCGGCCCGACTACGGCTATCACCTGAAACGGCGCTTCGACGAGCGCGTCGGCGCGCTCTGGCACCTGAACATCGGACAGGTGTACCAGACGCTCCGTTCGCTCGAGCGCACGGGAATGGTGACCGCCCAGGGCAACGACGACGCCGACCACCCCGGCCGCCGGCTCTACGAGCTGACCACGAAGGGGCTGCGCGCGCTCGAGCGCTGGTCGCGACGGCCGCCGACGCGCCCGCGCCCGGTGCGCGACGAGACCCTCATCCGGCTCCTCCTCCTCGAGCCGGAGCGGCGCGCCGAGCTGCTCGAGCGCCTGGCCGACCAGGAGCAGGTCTACCAGCGCCACCTGGCGCGCCTGGTCGATCAGAAGCGTCGCGCTTCGCCCTTCGGGCACGCGATGCCCGTACGCCAGATCGGCATCGAGGCCGCGGTCCTCCACACCGAGGCGCACCTCAAGTGGCTCGCCGTGTGTCGCGAGAGAGTGCGCGCCACCGCCGTCCCGGCGGAGGGCGTCGAGCGCCGGCGTCGCTAGCGGCGGAGGTTCGACGATGTGGCTCCTCCGCGACGTCTCGCTGCCGTACTTCAGGAGTCACGCGGCGCGCACGGCGCTCACGCTCCTCGGCATTGTGCTCGGCGTGGCGGCGGTGGTGGCGACGACGAGCGTCACCGACGCCGTGTTCGGCTCCTTCCGCCGCACGATCGAGATGACGGCGGGGCGCGCCGAGCTGGTGGTGACGAACGCCGGCGCCGGCGTGCCGGAGGAGCTGGTCGCGACCATCGCCGCGGTGCCGGAGGTGGCGGTGGCGGCGCCGCTGGTCGCGGGCTTCGTGCCGCTCGCCGCGACCGACGACCGGCTCGCGATCTTCGGCCTCGACGTCCTGGGCGACGCGGAGCACGAGATGCAGATCCCGCGCGCCGCCGTCCACCTGCCGGACGAGGCCGGCTTCGCGCGCGCCGACGACGCCGTCGCGCTCGGCCGGGTCTTCGCCGCCGCCCGCGGGCTCGGCGTCGGGAGCACGCTCGAGGTCGTGACGCCGCGCGGGCGCCGGCGCCTCGTGGTGCGGGGTCTGGTCGACGCCGTCGGGCCGGCCGCGCTCTACGGCGGCGGGGTCGGTGTCATGAGCCTGCCCGCCGCACAGCGCCTGCTCGCCAAGGAAGGCAAGGTCGACCTCGTGGACGTCCGGCTGCGCACCGGCAACGACGTCGACGCCGTGCGAGACGCGCTCGAGGCCAGGATCGGCGCGCGCGCCCGCGTGGAGCGCTCCGCGGTGCACGGCGATCGCGCCAAGGAGCTGCTCTTCTCGCTGCGCGTGGCGTTCGGCGTCGCGGGGCTGGTGGCGGCGATCGTCGGCTTCCTCATCATCTATCACACGATCACGGTCTCGCTCGTGCAGCGTCGCCGCGAGATCGCGCTGCTCGGCGCGCTCGGCATCGGCCGGGCGGGCATCCTCCGCTGGCTCGGCACCGAGGCGCTCGTCATGGGCACGGTCGCGGCCGTGCTGGGCCTCGGCTTCGGCCTCGTGATTGCCCGGCTCTCGGTGCCTACCTTCGGCAGCGTGGCGACGGCGTGGCTCCACGTCCCGCGCGAGGACGTGGCGGTGTCGGTGTCGGCTGTGCTCCTCGCCGCGCTGGTCGGGCTCGGCACCACCTTCGCCGCGACGCTCGGCCCCGCGTGGTCCGTCGTGTCGCAGCCGGTCGCCGGCTTTCTCCGCTTGGCGCCCGGGGCGGGGCTCGAGCGCCGGCGCGTCGCGCGCGCCGTCCGCTGGGCGGTGCCCGGCTTCGTGGCGAGCGCGGTGCTCCTCGTCCTGGCACCCCGCTCGCTGCCCTTCGGGGCGCTCGTGGTTTGGCTGTTCGCGGTCGTCTCGCTCGTGCTCGGCGGCTTCGGCTTCCTCTCCCCCGGCGCGACGCTCCTCGTGGGGCGCGCGGTCACCGCGCTGGCCGAGCGCCGGCGCGGGCTCCGGCTCCTGCTCGCGGGCAGCACGCTCGCGCGCGACCCCGCGCGCCCCGTGGCGGTGGTCGCGGCGATCGTGATGGGGCTCGGCTGGATCGTCGCCGACGCCTCGCTCATCGCGAGCTTCAAGGGCTCGTGGCTCGGCTGGCTCGACGCGCACTACCGGAGCGACCTGCTGGTGACCAGCGGGGACGTGCTGAGCGTCCTCACCTATCCGCCGATCGCCGAGGAGACCGTGCAGGAGATCGCCGCCGTGCCCGGCGTGCGCGCGACGCAGGGCATCCGCTTGCTCGAGGCGACGTACGAGGGACGCCCCGCGGTCATCCAGGCGCTCGACGCGGCGCCCGAGGGGCTCCCGCTCCGCGACGGCGACTGGAGCGCGGTCGCCGAGGCGTTCTGGCGCGGCGACGGCGTGGTGGTGAGCGAGAACCTGGCCCACAAGACGCGGCTCGCCCCGGGCGCCGTGCTGGCGCTGCCGACGCCGTCGGGGCAGCGGCGCCTACCCGTGCTCGGCGTCTTCTCGGACTTCGACCTGAGCGGCGACCTCGGCAGCATCGCCATGAGCCGCGCCATGTTCCGCGAGGTGTGGCGAGACCGGGTGGTGAGTCGGATCCGGGTGTGGACCGAGCCCGGCGCCGACATCGAGCGGGTGCGCGCGGAGATCCACCGCCGCTTCGGCGCGAGCCACGGCCTCAACGCCGCGACCTTCGCCGAAGCCCGCGCCGCCGCCGCCCGGCTGGTCGACGACGCGTTCGCCCTCACGTACTCGCTGATCACGATCGCGCTCCTGATCTCGTTCGTCGGCGTGGTGAACTTCCTCCTCACCTCGGTGCTCGATCGCCGCGCCGAGCTGCGCGCCCTCCACGCCCTCGGCGTGCCGGCCGGCCAGCTCGCGGGCGCGGTCCTCGCCGAGGGGACGCTCCTCGGGCTGGTCGGCGCGACGGTGGGGCTCGGCGCGGGCGTGGTCGCCTCGGTGGTCCTCGTGCGGCACGCGGCTCCGATGGTGAACGGCTGGCACTTCCTGTATCGCTTCCCGGTGGGGACCTCGCTCGGGCTCGCCGTCGCGGTGCTCGTGCTCGCGGCCGGCGCCGGGATCCTGCCGGCGCGGCTCGCGCTGGCGCCGGTGGCGGAGGGGGAGGGAGCGAGCGAATGACGGCGAACGAAGCGGTGGCCAGCCTGCGGACGGTCGCCAAGCGCTACGGCGCGGGTGGCCGCCTGGTCTGGGCGCTGCGCGACGTCTCGCTCGACGTCCAGCCCGGCGAGTTCGTCGCCGTCACGGGCCCGAGCGGCTCCGGCAAGACCACGCTCCTCAACCTCGTCGCCGGCCTCGACGCGCCCGACACGGGCGAGGTGCTGCTCGAGGGCCGGCGCGTGGCGGCGCTCGGCGACGGGGAGCGCGCGCGGCTCCGGCGCCGTACGGTCGCCTTCGTCTTCCAGTTCTTCAACCTGCTGCCGACGCTGACCGCGGCGCAGAACGTCGCGGTGCCGCTGCGGGCCGACGGTCGCCGCCGCGCCGAGATCGCCGAGCGCGTCGCGCGGGCGCTCGACGCGGTCGGCCTCGGGGAGCGGAGCGGTCACTACCCGAGCGAGCTCTCCGGCGGCGAGATGCAGCGCGTGGCCGTGGCCCGCGCGCTCGCCACCGACGCCCGTCTCATCCTCGCCGACGAGCCGACCGGCAACCTCGACACCATCCGCAGCGAGGAGATCCTCGAGCTGCTGCGCGCCGCGAGCGAGCGCGACGGCCGCTCGGTCCTCCTCGTCACGCACGACCTCCGCGCCGCCGCCTACGGCGACCGCCTTCTCACGCTGCGCGACGGGCGCATCGTGGACGAGGTGGCGGGGGCGGAGACGTCGGCGCCGGCGACGGTGACGCGTCTCCCGACGCGGCGCTAGCTCGATCTCCGATCGGGTGGGCCGCTTGCGCGTGGGGTCGTGTTGCGGGATGCGTGGTCGCCAGAGGGTCATGGCTTGCCGCCGGTGGTCGGGCCTCACACACGTCGGGCGCCTTGCGGGGCGTAGTGTCGACCTATGCACAACCATCTATTTATCGCTTGCAGGGCAGCGCGCGGCGGCTTTCACCTTGATTCTGTCGCGCGGGCGCCCCTACACTCCCGGCCGTGTCTAGGCAGCGGACGCCGGTCCACAACAGCCTGTCGCGGTTGCTCGCGGAGCGCGGCTGGTCCGACGGCCAGCTCGCCGCCCGCGCCGGCCTCCCCCGGATGCGGGTGAACCGCATCAAGAACCGTCGCGCCCGACCGCGGGTCGGCGACGCGCTCGTGCTCGCGGGCGCGTTCGGCGTGGCCGTCACCGACGTCTTCCGGCTGGCGGACCCGAAGCCCGGGATGGAGGAGCCGTCATGATGATGATGTACATCGCGCTCTGGGTGGGCGGGATCGTCGCCGGCTCGATCGCCTACCTGCTCGTGCTCTGGTCACGGCGCGCGCTCTCGTGGACGACGTTCACGGCCGGCGTGCTCGCCATCCTCGGGCTCCTGTACGGCGCCAAGCTCCAGTATCGGCTCGAGCACTTCCCGCTGGCGTACAGCTTCGCTTTCTCGCCGCTCGAGATCTTCGAGCCGGGCGTCCGCATTCCGCTCGGCATCTTCTTCGGCGGGCTGCTCCCGATCCTCTGGTGCCTGGCGCTGCGCGCGCCGTGGCGACACGTCGGCGACGCCCTCGCGCTGGGCGGGCCCGCGATGGTCGCGATCGGCCGCATGGCGTGCTTCTCGAACGGCTGCTGCATGGGGACCGCGTGCGGTCGCTGGGCCCTCCCCGTCTGCATGACCTTCCCGCCCGGCAGCGAGGCGTACAACGCCCAGTTGCGCGACAACCTGATCCAGCTCTCGGCGGCGGAGTCGCTGCCGGCGCACCCGCTGCCCCTCTACTTCGCCGCCGGCGGGTTGTGTATCTTCGTCGTGATGCTGTGGATGCTCCGCCGGCGCACGGCGCCCGGCTTGATGTTCGTCGTGAGCTGCACGCTCGCCGCGGCGAGCAAGCTCGCCCTCGAGACGCTCCGCGCCGAGCCGCGCTCGCCCGGCATCATGTTCGAGATCCCGGAGCTGGTGCTGGCAGCGGGCTCCGTCGTGCTCCTCGTGCTGCTGGTTCGACGCCTCGCCGCCAGGCCGGCCGCGGTCCCGGTCGGCGGGGTCAAGGGGGCGATCGCCGGCTTGCTCGCGCTCGCGCTCGGCCTCGCCGGCCCGCGCGCCGCCCTCGCCGACGGAACCGGGCGCCACGTCCCGACCGCCGAGGAGGCGCTGACCGCGTACGCGCAGAACCCCTTGAAGAACCGCCGGGGGCTCCGTCTGCTGGAGCACAGCGGCACCGACGGCGTCCCGCCGGTCGTCCTCCTCGCCATGGGTGACGCGCGGCTGCGCTCGGGGCAGCGCCGGCAGGCGGAGCGCCTCTTCAACGAGGTGCTCGACCGCGAGTCGGGCGAGCCGTGGGAGAGCTGGGCGCGGCTCGGCCTGGGGTGGAACGCGCTGATGGCCGGCGACGTCGACGCCGCACGCCCGTACTTCGCCGACATCGCCGAGGCGGGCGGCGGCACGAGCGGCATGGCCCGGCTCCTGGTCGCCCTCATCGACGCCAGCGACGGCAAGGACGTCGGCGTGCAGGTCTTCGACCAGGTCGCGGCGGACGAGTCGGCGGCGGCCAACCTGCGCGACGTCGCCCGGCTGGCGGGCGGCTACGCGCGTTACTGGCGGGGCGACTACCACGCGGCGGCGGAGGCGCTCGATGCCGCCCTCGCCAAGAACTCCTCGCGCGAGCTCACCGACGATCTCCAGTACGCCGCCGCCTGGTCGCGCGTGCGCGGGGGCGACCGCGAGCACGGCGAGGCGGCGCTGCGCGCGCTCGCGGGCGACGGCAAGGTGCAGGGCCCGCCGGTGAGCGTCGCGCTCCTGAACCTCGATCAGCGAGCGATGCTGCGCGCCAACTTCGAGCGCTATCGGCGCGGGCCGCTGAACGCACCCGAGGCACGCGTGGCCGAGCTGCTCGACGGCAACGGCAAGGCGATGGCGCGCGCCGCGCTCCGCCACGTCGACGAAGCGCCGCAGATGGCGGAGAGCGCGCCGCTGCGTCGCGCGGTCGCGGTCAGCTACGCGGCGCCCGCCGCCGCCGGCGTGCACAGCGAGCCCGACGCTTCGCGGCCGGCCGTCGCCAAGCCGTCGGCGCCGGCGGCGACGTCGCGGAACGCGGCGCGCGGCGCGGAGGCTCCGGCCGGAGGCCACGCGGCCCTCTTCGTCGTCCTCGCCGTGCTGCTGGTCGCCGGCTTCGTGTTCGCGACCTGGCGGCGTCCGTCCCGGCCCGGGCCGCGATCGCGGGGCTGGTGAGCGAGGCGTCCGGAGCGGCATGAGGGCGCTCATCACCGGGGCGACCGGCTTCCTCGGACGCGAGATCCTCCGCACCCTGCTGGCGCGCGACGAGCGGCTTCGGCTCGTCGCGCTCATGCGCGCCGGCACCGACCTCGCGCTGGAGCGCCGGCGCCACCGGCTGATCGAGGGACTCGCCGCCGGCGACGCCGATCGCGTGACCGCGCTCCGCGGCGACATGACCGAGCCGCGCCTCGGCCTCTCCGCCGACACGCACGCCGCGCTGGTGGCGGGGATCGACCGCGTCATCCACGTCGCCGCGGCGACGAGCTTCAACCACTCGCTCCCCGAGGCCCGCCGGCGCAACGTCGGCGGCACCGCGCACGCCCTCGAGCTCTGCCGCGCGCTGCGCGCGAGCGGCAAGTCCGGACGCCTCGACTACGTCAGCACCGCGTACGTCGCGGGCGACCGGCGCGACCTCGCACGCGAGGACGAGCTCGATGTCGGGCAGGGCTTCCGCAACACCTACGAGCGGAGCAAGTGCGAAGCCGAGGCCCTCTGCCGCGCGGCCGCCGCCGAGCTGCCGGTCGCGATCTACCGCCCGTCGATCGTGGTGGGCGACTCGGGGACGGGCGCGACGGCCAGCTACAAGGCGCTCTACTGGCCGATGCAGCTCTTCGTGCCGTTCTACCTCCGCTGGCCGAGGGTGACGGCCCACCTGCCCGTGCCGTTCCGGCGCGCGTGCTCGTTGGACATCGTGCCGGTCGACTGGGTGGCCGGCGCCGTGGCGACCCTCTGGGACGACCCGGACGCCGCCGGGCGGTGCTATCATCTCGCCGGCGGGACCGCGGCCCCGACCGCCGAGCAGCTCGTGGCCCTCATCTGCGATCACTTCCGGTTCCCGCGCGTCGGGCACGTCGACCCCGGGGGCGGCTTCGGGCGGGTGGCGCGCGCGCTCCGCCCCGTGCTGCGGCGGTTCGCGCCGGCGCTCGTGACCCAGGCGGAGTTCTACATGCCCTACGCGCTCGGCAACCCGCGCTTCGACACCACCAACGCGCGCGCCGCGGGGCTCGAGCCGCCCCCCGCCGCGGCGTACTTTCCGCGCATCCTCGCGTACGCCTGGCAGACCGGATTCGGCCGCGCCCCGCTCGGCCGGCCGCCCGGGGCGCCCTCGCGCGCCGCCGGCTGGAGCGCGCACCCGTGAACCCGGTCCGCCGCCGCTGCCGCGAAGAGGTCGGGGTCGCGCTGGCAGCCGGCCTGGTGGGCGGCTTCCTCTTCGGCGCCCGCGAGTCGCTGCTCGGCGTCGCGGCCAACGCCTTCGTGCAGCCGGGCCAGTACTTCTTCGACTATCTCACCGTGCCGTTCCTCATGTGCATGACGCTGGGCGCGCTCGTCGTGCTGCCCGTCGCCGTGCTGCGGGGGCTGCTCGTGCCGGGCTCCGGCACGGCGCGCTCCTTCCCGCTCTACGCGACGCTGGTCACCTTCGCGGGCGGGCTCTCCATCGCGGCGCCGTTCGTGGTGACGCTCGTCGGTCGCCTGGACGAGGTCGGCGGCACGCCGGGACCGCTCGGCGTCGCGCTCCTCTGGGGCGTGGCGCTCGCCCTCACGGCGGGCGCGGCGGCGGCAGTCGGCGCCGGCGCAGCCTGGTACGCGGCGCGGACGGCGCGGCCGCTGCGGCGGGCGGCGCAGGTCGCGCTCGCGCTCGGCGCCCTCGGCTTCGTGCCGGTGGCGCACTTCGTCGCCACCGACTGGAAGTGGACGGCGGAAGCGCCGGCGGTCGGCGCCCCTCACGCCGGCGGCCCGAACGTCCTCGTCATCTCCATCGACACGCTGCGCGCGGATCACCTTGGCAGCTACGGCGGCACCTGGGGCCTGACGCCGTCCCTCGACCGTCTCGCCGCCGCCGGCGTCCGCTGTCGTGAAGCGATCACCTCGGCGCCCTGGACGCTGCCCGCCGTCGGCTCGCTCATGACCGCCCGCTATCCGCGGCATCACGGGGCGGGCCAGCTCACGAACCGGCGGGACCCGCTCGGGCGCTCGGCGCTGCCGCCCGACGCCTGGACGCTCGCCACGGCACTCCACGCGGACGGCTACCGGACGCACGCGGTGGTCACCAACCCGTACCTCGCGCTCCGCTACGGCTTCGGGCAGGGCTTCGACGGCTACGAGAACCTCACCATCGAGTCCGAGTACTTCGTCGCCTCGCGCGACACGACGGCCACCCGACTGCTCGAATGGATCGCCCCGGCGGCGGTGATCGGCGACCGCGGTGACACGGTCAGCGCGCGTGCCACGCGCTGGCTCGAGCGCACGGGGACGAGCGGCCCCTTCTTCCTCTGGCTCCACTACATCGACCCGCACCCGCCCTACAGCCGCGCCGGCGTCACGCGGCACAAGAGCTTCCGCGGCGACAGCCTGCTCGGCGCGCAGGCCGCGCCCGTCGCCGACCTCACCCTCACCTCGACCGACGCGGCGCGGCTGCGCAGCGGCGAGCTGCGGCTCACCGAGCCGGAGAAGGACGCGGTCCGCGGCCTCTATCGCGACGAGGTGGCGAGCGTCGACGCGGCCGTCGGCCGGGTCCTCGACACCCTCGACCGCCTCGGCCTCGGGGAGCGGACGCTCGTCGTGGTGGTGAGCGACCACGGCGAGGAGTTCTGGGAGCACGGCGGGGTCGAGCACGGCCACACGGTCTACGAGGAGCTGGTCCACGTCCCGCTCCTCATGCGCTGGCCCGGCCACCTGCCGGCGGGGAAGGTGGTCGAGCCCGTCGTCCGCATGACCGACGTCGCGCCCACCATCCTCGACCTGCTCGGCCTCCCGCCCGCGCCCGCCGCCGACGGCTTCACCATGATGCCGCTCGTACGCGGCGAGGAGAGCGCGCCGCGCGTGGCCCTGGTCGAGAACATGCTGTTCGCGGAGGAGCGGGTCGGGCTCCGCACCCCGGATCGGAAGTACGTGCGCTGGGACACCGGGAAGGAGGAGGCGTACGACCTCGTCGCCGACCCGGTCGAGTTGCGCGACCTGGCCGCCGTCGGTCCGCTCGTGACCCCGCTCCGCGACCTGCACGCCGAGCTCGAGAAGACCCTCGGCTCCCGCACCGTCACCGCCGCCGCCCCGCCCCGCCCCGCGACGGCCGCTTCACTGCGCGCGCTGGGCTACGTCCGCTGAGCCCGCTGGGGGGGCGTCGCTCAGGCGACCGACGCCACGCGGTCCGGCTCGTCTTCCATCTCCGCGAGGCGCTGGTCGAGGTCGGGGATCACGTGCT
This sequence comes from Binatia bacterium, assembly GCA_041496545.1. GTDB lineage: Bacteria > Desulfobacterota > Binatia > DP-6 > DP-6 > DASRHG01. The sequence goes on from JBGQET010000063.1 coordinate 17,974, forward strand.
CGAAGGTGAAGCGGTAGTAGTGGATGCCCATGAAGATGGTGGGCAGGGCGCGCGCCAGCTGATCGGGGCAGCGCCGCAGGACGGCCCACAGGAACGAGAGCGCTTCGCGGCGGTAGGCGGCCGGCAGCTCGCCGATGATCTTCCGCAGCACGCGGACGCGCGTCAGCAGCGAGCCGCGGTCGCGCCGGGTGCGGCCGCGCACGGCGACGTCGAGGAAGAGCGACGCCAGCCATCCGATCCGCCGCAGGCGCTCCGCCGCCGAGCCGGGCTTCGGGAAGCGCGCGAGCGCGTCGAAGGCGCGGGCGAAGTACTCGTGCGGCGTGTAGGTGGTCGCGAGCAGGCGCCGATAGCCGGCCAGCAGCGTCCGGCGCGGCAGGACGGTGACGATGTTGGTGTACCCGGTCTCGGCGCCGTGCCAGACGTCGCTGGTCCGCAGGCGGCCCGTCTGCTGCATCCGCTTGTAGAGCGGGGTGCCGGGAAACGCCACCAGCACGCCGATGAGGGCGTTCGGGATGGCGGCCGCGCGGATGAACTCGATCTGCCGATCGAAGATGTCCTCACGGTCGGCGTCGAAGCCGACGATGAACCCGCCGTAGACGAGGAGCCCGGCGCGCTGGATGCGGTGCACGCTCTCCACCAGCGGCCGCTTCGTGTTCTGGTATTTCAGGGTCTCGCGCAGGCTCTCCACCGACGGCGTCTCGATGCCGAGGAAGACCCACTGGAAGTTGCAGCCGACCAGGTCGGCCAGCAGCTGGGCGTCGTCCGCGAGGTCGACCGAGGCCTCCGTGACGTAGATGAAGGGGCTCCCGTGGGCCTGGTTCCAGGCGCGCAGCTCGGGCAGCAGCCGCTTCACTGCCTTCTTGTTGCCAACGACGCCGCGGTATCCTGTCGGCCCACGCGATCTCGTCGTCGCCGAGGTCGGTGCAGTTGAGGTCGACGAGCCGGAACTCGTAGGCGGGCGGCGTCAGCGCGGCGATGGTGATGAGGCCGAGCGGGGACATGAGCGCGGACTTGCCCGCGAGCGGCAGGCTGTACTGGAGACCCCAGTACGCGGGCGGGAACTTGGGATAGACGAGGAGGATGCGCTTCCCGCCTTCATGCCCCGAACATAGCCGCGCCGATCCGAGCGCGAACAGGTCGAATCGAGCCCGAGACCCTACATAGTTCTCGGTACGGCGGCGTTCCCTCAGGAACCGTGCGGGCGGAGCCGGAAGAGCAGCATGCGGATCCCGTTGGGGTAGAAGGCCGCGGCGACGAAGTAGTCGATCGCCTCGGCGGGCGGGATGTCGGCGACCTGCTCGACGTCGAAGGACTGACGGAGGTCGGCGAGCAGCTCGTCGCGGTCGGGCTGCTTGAACGGGATGAGGAGGTAGGGCTTCAAGCCGGCCTTGGCGAGCAGCGCGGCCGCCGCGGCGGGCGTGAGGCCCCAGCGCCGGAGATCCGTGAAGTAGAGTCCGTACGCGCGCCCGCTGTAGTAGTCGATGTTCTCGGCCGGGCGGCCGACGTCCTCGGTGGTGATGACGACCGCGTTCGGCTCGACCGCGGTGGCGAAGGCGGCTCGCGAGCGGAGCATCTGCGCGCGCTGAAAGCGGGCCGGCGGCTGGGGCATCATCGCGCGCCAGACGAAGATGCCGAGCAACGCCAGCACGAGCGCCGGGGCCGTCCAGCGGTCGACGCGGCGCCGCGGCCACAGCGCGGCGCCGAGCGCCGTCGCCGCCGCGGCCGCCGCCACCACGACGACCACCTTCGGCATCGAGACGCCCAGGCGCGGCACGGACGCGAGCGCCGCGCCGACGAGGACGCCGCCCGCGACGGTGAGCGCGACCAGCCGCGCCACCTCCGTCCTCCCGCTCCGGGCGAGGCGTCGCGCGAGGTCCGCCGCGCCCAGCGCGCCTTCCACCATGAGCATGGGGACGACGACCGCGACGCCGGCGAGGTAGCGCCAGTCGGGTCGCAACCAGAAGCTGAAGAAGACGACCGCGACCGCGACGTAGGGGACGGCGGCGAGGAAGAGGAAGCGGTGCCGGAGCGCGGCGAGCAGCGCGCCCCAGACGGCGAGCCCCAGCAGCGCGTCGCCGTAGGTGCCGCGCAGCAAGCTCAAGATGGCGGGCAGCGTGTGTCGAAAGTTGGTGAGCCTGAGGCCTCCACCTTGCACGGCTTCGAGCGTGCCGCCGTGCCACAAGCCCGACGGGAAGCCGACGCGCTCGGCGCCGCTCACGGCGGGAGGCGCCGGCGAGGGGGGGAAGAACTGCTCGATCTCCATGCCCTGCGTGGGACGGAACGGGCTCCCGGTCGCGATCCAGTTGTAGGTGAAGAAGGGCGCGAGGCCGACCAGGACCCCGAGGGCGCCGCCGACGGCCGCCTTCGCCAGCCGGCTTGCGCCGCGACCCTCGTGCCACCATCGCCCGAAGGCGAGCAACCCGGCGGGGACGAGGTAGGTCATCGCGTCGGGGCGGATCGAGCCCGCGAAGCCGAGCGCCAACCCCGCGGCCGCGGCGCGCCCCGGCACGAGACGCTGCGCGCCGGCGGGCAGCAGGAGATAGAGCCCGAGGAGCCCGGCGAGATGGGTCGGCAGGTCGCGCACGAGCGTGATCGCCCAGAGCATGATCGTGGTGGGGCAGAGGATCACGAGGAGGGCCGCCGCCGTGCCGCGCCACGCCGAGTGCGTGACGCGCCACACGAACGCGATCACGAGGGCGAGGAGCAGCAGGAACACGACCGGTGCGAGCGAGTGCGCGGCGTCGTCGCCGAGGACGCGGATCCACGCCGCGAGCACCATCGCGAAGCCCGGCGCGTAGCGGCAATAGACCTTGCCGCGGTCGTAGACGTAGCTCTGCACGAGCACGTCGGCCTTGGTGGTGAAGGTCGGCCCGAGGGCGTCGAGCGGCGGCGAGTGGTGGAAGATGCGGCCGTGCATCAGGTCGTGCGCGAACGTGAGGTAGCCGTACTGGTCGACGGCCAGGTACCAGGTGACGCTGTGCACGAGCGAGTACGCGACCAGGCCGAGCGTGGCGAGGGTCGCGAGCCACCAGAGCGCGCGGAGCGATGCACGAACGAGACGCGCGGCGGGCACGCGACCTCATACCAGGCGTGCCGGGGGAGGGAAACGCTCGGCGTTGGCGCGGCCCGCGCCGGATGGTAGGACCGTGTGGTCGTGTTCTCTCCCGTCGTCGCGCGGTGGTTCGTCGAGCGATTCGGCACGCCGACGCCGGCGCAGGACGCGGGCTGGCCGGCGATCGCGGGCGGCGCCGACACGCTCGTCGCGGCGCCCACCGGCTCGGGCAAGACGCTCGCCGCCTTCCTGTGGTCCGTCGATCGCCTGGTCCGCGACGCGATGGCGGGCGGGCTCGCGGAGCAGACGGACGTCGTCTACGTCTCGCCGCTCAAGGCGCTCGGCAACGACGTGCAGAAGAACCTGGCCCGACCGCTCGCCGAGATGGGCGCGCTCGCCGCCGGCGCGGACACGCCGTTCCCGGAGATCCGCGTGCTGGTCCGCACCGGCGACACCCCGGCCGCCGAGCGCCGGGCGATGCTCCGCCGCCCGCCCCACCTCCTGATCACCACGCCCGAGTCGCTCTACATCCTGCTCACGGCGGAGGGCAGCCGCCGCTTCCTCGCCGGCGCGCGGACCGTGATCGTGGACGAGATCCACGCCGTCGCCGCCGACAAGCGGGGCGCGCACCTGGCGCTCTCGCTCGAGCGCCTCGACGCGCTCGCCGGCCGGCCGCTCCAGCGCATCGGGCTGTCCGCCACCCAGCGGCCCATCGAGGAGATCGGCCGGCTGCTGGTCGGCGCGGCCCGGCCGGCGCCGACGATCGTCGACGTCGGCCACCGGCGCGACGTCGAGCTGGGGATCGAGATCGCCGACCAGGAGCTCGGCCCGATCGCCACCCACGAGCTGTGGGGCGAGATCTACGACCGCATCGCCGCGCACGTGCGCGCGCACCGCACGACGATCGTGTTCGTCAACACGCGTCGCCTGGTCGAGCGGGTCGCGCACCAGCTCGAGGAGCGCCTGGGCGCCGGGCGCGTCGCCGCCCACCACGGCAGCATGGCCCGGCGCGCCCGGCTCGAAGCGGAGGAGAAACTCAAGTCGGGGGCGGTGCCGGTGGTGGTCGCCACCGCCTCGCTCGAGCTGGGCATCGACGTGGGCGAGGTGGACCTCGTCTGCCACGTCGGCGCCCCGCGCGCGCTCGCGACGCTCATCCAGCGGGTCGGCCGCTCGGGTCACGCGCGCGGCGCGGTGCCGAAGGGCATCCTCTTCCCGCTGACGCGCGACGACGTGCTGCAGGCCGCCGCCGCGGTGCGCGCCGTCCGCGCGGGCGAGCTCGACCGCGTCACGATCCCGCGGAATCCGCTCGACATCCTGGCGCAGCAGGCCGTCGCCACGGTGGCGACGGGGGAGATCGCGGTCGAAGCGCTGTGGGACCTGGTGCGGCGCGCCCACTCCTTCGCGACGCTCCGGCGCGAGGACTTCGACGCCGTCGTCGACGTGCTCGCCGAAGGCGTCGCCACGCGCCGCGGGCGGCGCGGCGCGCTGCTCCACCTCGACCGCGTCCACGGCCGGCTGCGCGCCCGGCGCGGCGCGCGTCTCGCCGCCATCACGAGCGGCGGCGCCATCCCCGACACCGCCGACTACGAGGTGGTCGAGGAGCCGGCGGGGCAGCGGGTCGGCACGGTCAACGAGGACTTCGCCGTCGAGAGCATGGCGGGCGACATCTTCACCCTCGGCAACCGGTCGTGGCGGATCCGCCGGGTCGAGTCGGGACGGGTCCGGGTCGAGGACGCGCACGGCGCGTCGCCCACCATCCCCTTCTGGCTCGGCGAGGCGCCGGCGCGGACGCCGGAGCTGTCGGCGGCCGTGGGCGCGCTGCGCACCGACCTCGCCGCCGGGCGCGACGTCGCGGCGGCGTGCGGGCTCTCCCCCGACGCCGCCGCGCAGCTCGCCGCCTACGTGCGCACGACGGAGGCCGTGCTGGGCGCCGTGCCGAGCCAGCGCTGCGTCGTCGCCGAGCGCTTCTTCGACGAAGCGGGGGGCATGCAGCTCGTCCTCCACGCGCCCTTCGGCGGGCGCATCAACCGCGCCTGGGGGCTCGCGCTGCGCAAGCGCTTCTGCGTCACCTTCGACTTCGAGCTCCAGGCCGCCGCGACCGACGACGGCATCGTCGTCTCGCTCGGCGAGCAGCACAGCTTCCCGCTCGACGCCGTCTTCGGCATGGTGCGTCCCGCGGGGCTCGAGGACGACCTCGTCCAGGCCGTGCTCGCCTCGCCGATGTTCACCAACCGCTGGCGCTGGAACGCGACGCGCTCGCTCGCGCTGCTGCGCCACGAGGGCGGCCGCCGCGTGCCCATGCCGCTCCAGCGCATGCGCGCCGACGACCTCCTGGCCGCCGTTTTCCCCGCGCAAGCGGCGTGCGCCGACAACCGGACGGGGCCCATCGTCCCGCCCGACCACCCGCTCGTGCAGGAGACGCTCGACAACTGCCTCCACGAGGCGATGGACGTGGACGGGCTCCGCGCCGTGCTGGGCGCCGTCGCGTGCGGCGAGATCGCCACGCGCGCGGTCGAGACCGCGGCGCCGTCGCCGATGTCGCACGAGATCCTGAACTCGAACCCCTACACGTACCTAGACGACGCGCCGCTCGAGGAGCGCCGGGCGCGCGCGGTGTCGCTCCGCCAGACGGACCCGGACCTGGCGTCCGGCCTGGGCGCGCTCGACCCGGCGGCGATCGCGGAGGTGCGCGCGCAGGCCTGGCCCGACGTCCGCGACCCCGACGAGCTGCACGACGCCGCACTGACGCTCGGCTTCGTGCCCGCCGCGGAGGTCGCGCGTGCGGGCTGGGAGAGCTGGGCGGCGGAGCTGGTCGCGGCGCGGCGCGCCACCTGGGGCCGCGCGGAAGGGGTGCACGCGCTGGTCCCGGCCGAGCGTACAGCACTGGTGCGTGCGGCGCTGCCCGCGCTCGCCTGCGAGCCGCCGCCGCCGGTGCTGCCGAGCCGCGGCCCCGCGCCGCTGCGTGAAGAAGCGCTGGAGGCGATCGTCGGCGGCTGGCTCGCCGCGCTCGGCCCCACCACCGCGGCGGCCCTCGCCGCACGCCTCGGTCTCCCGGGCGGCGCGGTGGACGTCGGCCTCGCGGGCCTCGAGCGTTCGGGCACGGCGCTCCGCGGCCACTACACGCAGGAGACGACGGACGAGGAGTGGTGCGAGCGCCGGCTGCTGGCGCGCATCCACCGCCTGACGCTCGGCCGGCTCCGGCGCGAGATCGAGCCGGTGTCGGCCGCCGACCTGATGCGCTTCCTCTTCCGCTGGCAGCACCTCCACCCCGGGCTCCAGCTCCACGGCCGCGACGGCGTCCACGAGGTGGTCGCGCAGCTCGAAGGCCTCGAGCTGCCGGCGCGCGCGTGGGAGACGCAGGTGCTGCCCGCGCGCGTCGCGCGCTACGATCCGGCCGACCTGGAGGGGCTCTGCCTCGCCGGCGCCGTCGCCTGGGGACGGCTTCGCGTGGCGCCCCCGGTCGACCCCGACGAGCCGGGGCCGCGACGGGCGAGGACGCCGAACCGCGCCGCGCCGCTCGCCTTCGTCCTGCGCGAGGACCTGCCGTGGCTGCTCGGGCAGACCTCCGGCCAGGCAGCCGACGACCTGCCGAGCGGCGCGCGCGCCGTCCTCGCCCACCTCGAGCGCCACGGGGCTTCGTTCCTCGCCGACGTCGCGCGCACGACGGGCCTCCTCCTCGCCGCCGCCGAGGAGGCGCTCTGGACGCTCGTCGCGCACGGCCTCGTGACCGGTGACGGCGTCGCGGGGCTGCGCGCGCTGCTGCGCCCCGAGCACGAGCGTCGCGGCCGCCGGCTGCACGCGGTGCGCGGCGGGAAGGCGCGCCTCGTGCCGGCGGGCCGCTGGTCGCTGCTGCGCGCCGGCGTCGAGCCGGCGGCCGAGCCGGACGTGCTCCGCTTCGCGCGGCTCGTGCTGCGCCGCTGGGGCGTCGTGGTGCGCGAGCTGCTCGCGCGCGAGACGCTGCCCCCGTGGCGGGTGCTCCTCCGCGCATTGCGCACGCTCGAGGACCGGGGCGAGGTGCGGGGCGGCCGCTTCGTCGCCGGCCTGGTCGGCGAGCAGTTCGCGCTGCCGGAGGCGGTCGAGGCCCTGCGGGCCGTCCGCCGCCTCCCCGAGGCGCCGGAGACGGTGATCGTCGCCGCCGCCGACCCGCTCAACCTGGTGGGCATCCTCCTCCCGGGGCCCCGCATGCCCGTGCTGGCGCGCGAGGTCGTCGCCTTCCGCGACGGCGTCCCGGTCGACAGCGGCGAGCTGGGCGCCGTGCTCAGCCGCCTCGGCCGCGTCGCGCGCGGCTAGCGCGACCGAGTCGTCCGACGCGGCATATATGCCGAGCAGTGGATGAGAATATGCGTCGACTCCATGCGCTCCTAGCTTGTGGACCCGGGCCCGCAACGGTACCCGTGAGTGGATGGCGAAGCGTGCGACGCGGCCCCGCAAGCGAAACCCCCGGCCGGTCCTCCAGGTCGTCCCGACGGACGCGATCATGATCGCGGCCGCCTTCGAGCGGCTGGTGGCGCTGGTCCAGAAGCTCGCCAAGCCGCCCGCGAAGCGTCGCCTTCCGGCGCGGCGCGCGCGCACGCGCAAGCGCGCGCGATTCGGCTAGGCCGCGCCGCCTTCAACCCTCCGTGGGCGTCACCACTACCTTCCCGATCTGCCGGTTCGACTCGAGCCGGCGGTGCGCGTCCTGGATGCGCGAGAGCGGGAAGTAGGAGTCGACGACGGGCGCGAAGTCGCCGCGCTCGAGGTGCGCGGCGATGCCTTCGACGGCGCGCGCGCGGGCC
>JBGQET010000064.1:0-25190 GCA_041496545.1 Binatia bacterium
CCCTGCGGACCGCTTGCAGATTGAACGGCAACTCCTGCGAGTCACGGCGAACAGCACCGCCCATGCCGCAGGGGCGGAAACTGACCCACTACCAGCCCGCGGCGGACGTTGTCGCCCGCCGCGCGGTGCGCTAGCGAGGCCGGGATGGCGGACGCCCTCCGCGACGCGCTCGCCGCCCTCTCCCTCGTCGTCGACGAGGCGTCGTGCGAGCCGGCGTCGGTTGAGGTCCCCGCCTACCCCGGGGCGCTCCGACCCAGCTCCACCGTCACGCTCGGCGGCGGCGGGGAGCGCGGGCGCGGCGAGCACGTCGGCTGGACGGACGCCGTCCAGGCGCGCTTCTGGCACGACGTACCGGGGCTCGCACCGCGCGGGCGCTGGACGCTCGGCGCGTGGGCCGCGGAGCTGGCGCGCCGCGCCGCCGAGTCGTACGACCGCGCCGCGCTCGAGGCGGCGGCGGTCGACCTGGCGCTCCGCCAGGCGGGGACGAACCTGCTCCGGCTCGCCGGCACAGCGCCGCGGCCGGTGCGCTACGTCGTGTCGTTCGACCACCGCGCCGACCCGGGCGCCGAGGCGCACCGCCTGCTCGCCGCCGCACCCGGCCTCGAGCTGAAGCTCGACGTCGACGGCGCGTGGGACGACGACGTCTGGCGCACCCTCGCCGCGACGCGCGCGATCGCCGTCCTCGACTGGAAGGGCACGGGCGCCGTGGCGGAGCACGAGCGCGCGCACCGCTTCCTCCCCGACGCGCTGCTCGAGGACCCGCGTCCGGGCGACCGGCCGTGGTCGGACGGCGTGCGGAGCCGGCTCGCCGCCGACGCCGCCGTCGCGTCGGCGGCCGACGTCGCGCGTCTCGCCCAGCGACCCGCCGCGGTGAACCTGAAGCCGGCGCGCATGGGCGGCGTGCTCGAGACGCTCGCGGCGGCGGACGCCTGCCGCGCGGCGGGCGTCGCCGTCTACCTCGGCGGCATGTGGGAAGTCGGCGTCGGACGCGCGCAGCTCCACGCGCTCGCCGCGCTGCTCGCGCCCGAGGGCCCCAACGACGTCGCGCCGATCGGCGTCGGCCACGCGCCGCCGCCGCGCCCCGCCCGACTCGTGCTCGACGCGCGCGGGGTGGGATTCGGCCTCCCCCTCGTCTAAGCTCCGCGCGATGGTCGACCTCGCGGCGCTCCAGGCGCTCATCGATCGCAGCACGCGGACGGCCGGCCCGTCGGTCGCCGACTCCGTCGCCTACCCCGAGCGCCAGATGACCGCCGCCGAGCTGCTCGAGTTCTGGCAGAGCGTGCGGCTCGTCGCGATGACCACCGTCGGCCCCGCCGGCCAGCCCCACACCGCGCCCGTGCACGCCGAGCTGGACGGCCCGACCCTCCGCTGCGTCGTCTACGACGACACCCTCCGCCGCCGCGACCTCGTCCGGAACCCGCGCGTCTCCTTCACCACCTGGCATGCCGACGGCGCGGCCGCGATCCTCTACGGGCGCGCCCGCGAGGTCCCCGACAGCCTCCGCGACGCGCGCCCGGGACGGAGCGGCCGGCCCCGGCGCGTCGTCTCGATCGAGGTGCGGTTGACACGCGTCTACGCCATGCGCGCGCCGGCGCGCGCGTGACGGCCTTCGTCGAGTTCGCCGGCGCGGGGCTCCGGCTGCCCGACGGCCGCGCGCTCCTCGCCGGGCTCTCGCTCGCGGTCGCGGAAGGCGAGACGCTGGCGCTGATCGGACGCAGCGGCTCCGGGAAGACGACGGCGTTGAAGCTCGTGAACGCCCTCCTCCTGCCGACCGACGGCGAGGTGCGCGTGGACGGCCGCGCGACCCGGGAGTGGGACCCGATCCGCCTCCGCCGCCGGACGGGCTGGGTCATCCAGGAGGTCGGGCTCTTCCCTCATCTCTCTGTGGCGCGAAACGTCGGCATGGTGCCCGAGCTGGAAGGCTGGGAGCCGGCGCGCACCCGGGCGCGCGTCGGCGAGCTGCTCGAGCTGGTCGGGTTGCCCGCCGCCGAGTACGCCGCGCGCTGGCCGCACCAGCTCTCGGGCGGGCAACGCCAGCGGGTCGGCGTGGCGCGCGCGCTCGCCGCCGACCCGCCGCTCCTTCTCCTCGACGAGCCGTTCGGCGCGCTCGACCCGGTGACGCGCTTCGAGCTGCAGCAGGAGTTCCGCGCCCTCCAGCGCCGGCTCGGGAAGACCGCCGTCTTCGTCACCCACGATCTCCGCGAGGCGACGCGTGTCGCCGATCGCCTGGCGCTCCTCGCCGGCGGCCGCCTCGTCGCGACCGGCACGCCCGCGGAGCTGCGCGCCAGCACCGACCCGGAGGTGCGGGCGTTCCTCGAGGCGGGGGCGGCGTGAGCGCGGAGCTCTCCAACGAGATCCTCCGCGAGACGGCGCGCCACCTCTTCCTGGTCGGCGTCTCGATCGGCATCGCGACCGCGCTCGGCGTGCCGCTCGGCGTGGCGCTCACGCGCCGGCCAGGGTGGAGCCGCCTCGTCCTCGGCGCCGCCGGCGTGCTGCAGACGATCCCCAGCCTCGCGCTCTTCGGCTTCCTGATCCCCGTGCCGTGGATCGGCGGCATCGGCACGCGGACGGCGCTCGTCGCGTTGACCGTCTACGCGCTGCTCCCGATCCTCCGCAACACCGTGACCGGCATCGCCGGCGTCGACCCCGCCATCCGCGAGGCGGGGCGCGGCATGGGCATGACCGACGGCCAGCTCCTCCTCCGCGTCGAGCTACCGCTCGCGGCGAGCGTCATCCTGGCCGGCGTCCGCACGGCCACCGTGATCGGCATCGGCGTGACGACCATCGCGGCGGCGATCGGCGCGGGCGGGCTCGGCGTCTTCATCTTCCGCGGCGTCGCGATGGTGGACAACGCGACCATCCTCGCGGGCGCGCTGCCGGCGGCGCTCCTCGCGATCGCAGCGGACGCCGGGCTCGCGGCGGTGGAGCGCCGGCTGAGACCGCGGCTATGAGAGCGCTCCTCGTGCTCTCGCTCCTCGTCGCCGCGTGCGGCGGCGGCGAGCGGGTCGTCGTCGGCTCGAAGAACTTCACCGAGCAGCGCATCGTGGGCGAGCTGCTTGCGCAGACGGTCGAAGCGGCCGGGCTCCGCGCCGAGCGGCGACTCGACCTGGGCGGCACCTTCGTCTGCGACGCCGCGCTCCGCGCGGGGCAGATCGACGTGTACGTCGAGTACACGGGCACGGCGCTGACCGCCATCCTGAAGCAGCCGCCGGGCGACCCCGCGACCGTCCTCGCGCGCGTGCAGGCGGCGTACGCGAAGGACGGGCTCGTGTGGACCGCCCGCCTCGGCTTCGACAACACCTTCGCGCTCGTCGTCCGCGACGACGCCGGCACGAAGGGGATCGCGACGATCTCCGACGCCGTCCCGGCGGCGCGCGGCTGGGTGGCGGGCTTCGGCTACGAGTTCGCGCAGCGCCCCGACGGCTACCCGGGGCTCGGGCGGATGTACGGCCTCGCCTTCAAGGACGTCCGCACCATGGACCTCGGCCTCATCTACCGCGCGCTGGTCGAGCGCGGCGTCGACGTGGTCGCCGGCAACGCGACCGACGGGCAGATCCGCCACCTCGGGCTGCGCGTGCTCGCCGACGACAAGCACTACTTCCCGCCCTACGAGGCCGCCCCCGTCGTCCGCCAGGCGGCGCTCGAGCGCTGGCCCGTGCTCTGGCGCGCGCTCGAGGGCCTCGGCGGCACGCTCACCGCGGACGACATGCGCCGGCTCGACTACGCCGTCGACGGCGAGCACCGGAGCCCCGCCGACGTGGTGCGCGAGCTACGCGCGTCGCCGCCGTGAGGTTCGTGAAGCGCATCTGCGTCTTCTGCGGCTCCGCGGTCGGCGCGCGTCCCGCCTACGCCGAGGCCGCACGCGCGCTCGCCGCCGAGCTGGTCCGCCGGCGCATCGGGCTGGTCTACGGCGGCGGCCAGGTCGGCCTCATGGGCGTCGTCGCCGACGCCGTGCTCGCCGGCGGCGGCGAGGCGATCGGCGTCATCCCGCGACCGCTCGCGACGAAGGAGCTGGCGCACCCCGGGCTCAGCGAGATGCACGTCGTCGAGAGCATGCACGAGCGGAAGGCGACCATGGCCGCGCTCGCCGACGGTCGACTATACCGCGGCTCTGGCTCGGGCTCGACGAGACGTGAGGCGCAGGCCTGTGATGGCACGGTTGCTCAGGGCTGCACTTGGGCGGGTCCCGGGTGACATCCTGGAGGAGGACCTTCATGCCGCAGACGCCGCACATCGAACGGCACTTCACCGCCGGCGACAGCGTCCGGGACGTAGTGATCGGGATGTCGGACGGGCTCACGGTGCCGTTCGCTCTGGCCGCCGGGCTCTCAGGCGCCGTGAGCAGCACGAGGGTCATCATGGTCGCGGGCCTGGCGGAGATCGCGGCCGGGACGATCGCGATGGGCCTGGGCGGATACCTGGCGGCACGCAGCGACGCTGAGCACTATGCCAGCGAACGCAAGCGCGAGATCGCCGAGACGGGCGCCAAGCCCACCGCCGAGGCGACCGAGGTCACCCACATCCTCCGCTCGTTCGGGCTCACACCTCACGAGAGCGCACCGATCGTCGAGGCGCTCCGGGAGCGGCCCGAAGCATGGGTCGACTTCATGATGCGCTTCGAGCTCGGACTCGAGAAGCCGGATCCACGCCGGGCCCTCACGAGCGCGCTCACCATCGGGGGCGCCTACGCCGCCGGGGGCTTCATCCCGCTCGCCCCCTACATGGCGCTCGCTGGCATCCCCGCTGCATTCACCGTATCGGTGATCGTCACGCTCGTGGCGCTCGGGCTCTTCGGCTGGGTCAAGGGACACTTCACGGGGACGGCGCCGTTCCGCGGTGCCGTCCAGACGATGCTGATCGGTGGGGCCGCCGCGGCCGCGGCCTTCGCAATCGCGCGCGCGATCGCGTAGTCCTGCATGCGAGGAACCCCCATGCGGCTGCAGCGGGTGGCGATCAACGGCCACGACGTGGCCTACCACACGGCCGGCGACGGGCCAGTGGTGCTGCTCGTCCACGGCATGGCCGGTTGCTCCGCGACCTGGAACCACGTCATGCCGGAGCTGACCAAACGGTTCACGGTCGTCGCCCCCGATCTGCTCGGGCACGGCGAGTCGGCCAAGCCTCGCGGCGAGTACTCGCTCGGCGCCCACGCCGGCATGCTGCGTGACCTGCTGAACGCCCTCGGCCACGACCGCGCGACGTTCGTCGGCCAATCGCTCGGAGGCGGCATCGTCATGCAGCTGGCCTACCAGTTCCCCGAGCGCTGCGAACGCCTGGTGCTCGTGAGCAGCGGTGGGCTGGGCCGGGAGGTGAATTTCCTACTTCGCGCGCTGACCGCGACCGGTGCCGAGCAGGTCCTCTCGCTCGCCTGCACGCCGGCGTTGCGAGCGGCGGGGAACCGGGTGGCCGCATGGTTCCACCGTGTCGGGGTTCGGGCAGCGCCAGCCGGCCAGGAGATGTGGCGGAGCTACGCCTCGTTGGCCGACGCAGATGCGCGCTGGGCGTTCTTCCGCACTCTGCGCGCCGTCATCGACCTGGGCGGACAGACGGTGAGCGCCGCAGACCGGTTGTACCTGGCCGCGCAGATACCCACGCTCATCGTCTGGGGCACCCACGACCCGTTCATCCCGGTGCGCCACGCCATCGCCGCCCACCAGGCCATCCCCGGCAGCCGGCTCGAGATCTTCGAGGGCGTGGGACACTATCCGCACTGCGAGGCCCCGCCGCGGTTCGTCGACGTCCTCGTCGACTTCATGACCTCGACGGCGCCCGCGCAGGTGTCGGAGCGGCGCTGGCGCGAGCTGTTCCAGGGTCGTCCCGAAAAGGACTCGTCTGGAGGAGGTCGAGTCGGAGCTCCATGAACGTAGCACCGGGCACCGGGTTCTCCGTGTACGGCGCGATCTCCACGAAGTCGAGGTGCCCGTAGAGCGCGATCGCCGCCGTCATCGACGGCACCGTGTCGAGCCGCACGCGCGCGTAGCCGATCTCCCGGGCGGCCGCGACGACCGCCTCGGCGAGCCGGCGGCCGACGCCGCGTCCACGCCACGCGGGGCGGACCCAGAGGCGCTTCATCTCGCAGGTTGCGGCGTCGAGCCCCCGGAGCGCGACGCAACCCGCGACCTCATCACCGTCGAGCGCCAGGAGTAGCCGGCCCGAGGGCGGCGCGTAGCGGCCGGGCAGCTCCGCCAGCTCGCGGTCGAAGTCCTGGAAGCAGAGCGCGAAGTCGAGCGAGCGCGCGTACTCGAGGAAGAGCGTGCGCGCGGTGCCGACCCATTCAGCCGTGTCTGCGTCGCGGATGCGCAAGGCGTCGGACAGTCTAGCGCGCGACGCGCGAGCTGGGATACAGAGCACGCATGGCGCGCTTCCAACCTCGTGGACGCTGGCTTCCCGTGCTCGTCGTGCTCTGGGCGTCGCTCGCCCGCGCGGGCACCCCGTCTCCCGGCTTCGGCGACGACGCGATCGTCACCGGCCTCTCGGAGCCGACCGGGATCGCCTTCCTCCCCGACGGCCGCCTGCTGGTGACCGAGAAGGGCGGGCGACTGAGCGTCCTCGACTCCGGCACCACGACCGACACGCTGATCAGCATCCCCGTCTGCACCGGCTCGGAGATGGGCCTCCTCGGCATCGCGGTCGACCCCGCCTTCACGTCGAACGGTTTCGTCTACCTCTACCGGACCAAGGCCGGGCCGAGCGGCTGCGGCTCGTCCACCGGGCGCTTCAACCAGGTGGTGCGCGTCACCGTGAGCGGCGGCTCGGCGGGCTCGCTCACCGAGCTGCTCTCCGACATCCGCACCGACGGCGGCAACCACGACGGCGGCGGGCTCCGCATCGGGCCCGACGGCAAGCTCTACGTGGGCGTCGGCGACACGGGTCTCGGCGACAACCAGGGCGGCCCGGGATCGTCCACCAATCCCTACGCGCAGGACCTCGGCTCGTTGAACGGCAAGGTGCTCCGCCTCGAGCTCGACGGCTCGCCCGCGGCGGGCAACCCGTTCGTCGGCCAGGCGGGCAAGCGTGGGGAGATCTTCGCCTACGGCTTCCGGAACCCCTTCCGCTTCGGCTTCGACCCGATGACCGGCGCCCTCTGGGTCGGCGACGTCGGCGACCTCACCATCGAGGAGATCGACATCGTCACCGCGGGCGACGACTACGCCTGGCCGCACTGCGAGGGCACGAAGCCGAACGGCTGCGAGCAGGCGGGCGACGTCGATCCGATCCTCTCCTACCCGCACAGCGGCAGCGGAGCGCTCGGCGAGACGGTCATCGGCGGCGCCTTCGCGCCCGCGGGCTTCGGCGGCCTCGACGGCGACTACTTCTTCGCCGACTACTCCGCGAGCAACGTCTACCACGCGGTGCCGAACGCCGCGCGCGACGGTCTCGCGTCCGCGCCCGACGACTTCGTCACCAGCGCCGACGCGCCCGTCGACGTGATCTTCGGGCCCGACGGGGCGCTCTACTACGTGGCAATCGGCAGCGGCGAGGTGCACCGCGTGGCGCCGGTCGCGGCCGGCGGCGGGCAGCCGATCGCCGGCACCCGGCTCGACCTCCGCGACGACCCGGCCAAGCCGAGCCGCCGCCACCTCTCGCTCACCGCGCTCGACGCGATCGGCCTCGGCGGCGGCAACAACAGCGCCGACGACCCGGTGCAGAACGGCGGCTCGGTCCGCGTCTCGAGCGCTACCTTCGACACCACCTATCCTTTGACGACCGGCTGGACCTACATCGGCCCCGTGGGCAAGGACTTCGGCTACAACTACCGCGACTCGAAGCGCGTCCACGGCCCCTTCACGAGGGTGCAGGTGCGGGCGGGGAAGTTCGTCAAGGCGACGGGCGCGGGCGCGCTCCTCGGCTTCTCGCTCGCCACCAACCCGGACCCCGTGAGCGTCGTGGTGACCATCGGCGGGCGGGAGTACTGCGCGAGCTTCGGCGGCAGCGTCTCGTTCACCGCGGGCAAGCACTTCCTGGCGAAGGCCGCGGCGGCACCGGGCGCCTGCCCGTAACTCGCTGGCGACCATGGCGACGCTCGCGAGCACCATGCAGGACCGTCCCCTCCTCGTCACCGCGCTCTTCGAGCACGGGCGAACCATCTACGGCGGCAGCCAGGTCGTGACCTGGGAGGAGCGCGGCCCGCGGCGCGCCACCTTCGCGGAGGTCGGCGCGCGCGCCGCCCGGCTCGCCGCCGCGCTGCGACGACTCGGTGTCCACGCGGGCCATCGGGTAGCGACCTTCTGCTGGAACTCGCAGGAGCACCTCGAGGCCTACTTCGCCGTGCCCTGCATGGGCGCCGTGCTCCACACCCTCAACATCCGGCTCTTCCCCGAGCAGCTCGTCTACGTCGCCAATCACGCCGAGGATCGCGTCGTGCTGGTCGACGACTCGCTCGTGCCCGTCCTCGCCAAGGTGGCGAAGGAGCTCTCGACGGTCGAGCACTTCGTCGTGATCGGCAGCGGCGACGCGGCGGCGCTCGGCCCGCGCGTGCTGCGCTACGAGGAGCTGCTCGCCGCCGAGCGCCCCGAGTTCACGTGGCCGGACCTCGACGAGCGGGCGGCGGCGGCCATGTGCTACACGAGCGGCACGACGGGCAACCCCAAGGGGGTCGTCTACAGCCACCGCTCCACGTTCCTGCACACGCTCGGCACCTGCGCCGGCGGCGTGTGGGCGCTCAGCGAGCGCGACAAGATCCTCCTCATCGTGCCGATGTTCCACGCCAACGCCTGGGGGATGCCGTACTCGGGCTGGATGTCCGGCGCCGACCTCGTGATGCCCGGCCGCTTCCTCCAGGCCGAGCCCATCTGCCGCATGCTCGCCGAGGAGCGCCCGACCGTGTCGGCCGCCGTGCCGACCATCTGGAGCGAGGTCCACCGCCACCTGGAGACGCACCCCGTCGACCTGTCCTCGCTCCGCGTCGTGGTGTGCGGCGGCTCCGCGGTGCCACGCGCCCTGATCGAGAAGTTCGAGCGCGACCACGGCGTACGCATCGTCCAGGCCTGGGGCATGACGGAGACGAGCCCGCTCGCCGCCGTCGCGCACCCACCGAAGGGGACGCCCCCCGAGGACGACATCGCCTGGCGGGCGCGCACCGGGCGCGTCGTCGCCGGCGTCGAGCTCCGCATCGTCGACGACGCGGGCGCCGTGCTGCCGTGGGACGGGAAGACCGCGGGCGAGATCGAGGTGCGCGGCCCGTGGATCACGGGCGCCTACTACAAGGACCCGGCGCGCGAGAAATTCCACGACGGCTGGCTCCGCACCGGCGACGTGGGCACCGTCGACGCGCACGGCTTCGTCCAGATCACCGACCGCGCCAAGGACGTCATCAAGTCGGGCGGCGAATGGATCTCGTCGGTCGAGCTGGAGAACGCGCTGATGGCCCACCCCGACGTCCTCGAAGCGGCGGTGATCGGCGTCGCCGACGACAAGTGGCAGGAGCGCCCGCTCGCCTGCGTCGTGCGGCGGCCCGGCGCGTCGGCGACGGTGGAGGCACTGCGTGACTTCCTCGCCGCGCGCGTGGCGCGCTGGTGGGTGCCCGAGCGCTGGAGCTTCATCGACGAGGTGCCGAAGACCAGCGTCGGCAAGTTCGACAAGAAGGTGCTGCGCGCGCGCTGGGCCGAGGGCAAGCTCCCGCTCGCGGAGGCCGAGCCGGCCCGCGCCGCGCGCTGAAGCGTGACCTGGGCGCTGCTCGTCGTCGCGTAGCCGGCCGTCAGCTCGGGCGGGAGTGGCGGCGCTCCGGCTCGGCGCGCTCGAAGGGGACGACGGCACCGGCGGCGCGGGAAACGCGTCGTGTGCGGACGCGGCGGAAGGCCGCCACCGCGGCCTCCAGGTACATGTAGTAGACGGGCGTCAGGTAGAGCGTGATGAGCTGCGAGAAGAGGAGGCCGCCGACCACCGCCACCCCGAGCGGGCGGCGGGCTTCGGCGCCGGCGCCGGCGGCGAGCGCGATCGGGAGCGTGCCGAGGAGCGCCGCCATGGTCGTCATCATGATGGGGCGGAAGCGGATGAGGCAGCCCTCGGTGATCGCCTCCAGCGGCGGCTTGCCCTGGGTGCGCTGCGCTTCGAGGGCGAAGTCGATCTGCATGATGGCGTTCTTCTTCACGATGCCGATCAGCATGATGACGCCGATGAAAGCGTAGATGTCGAGCTCGGCGCGGAAGAGGAGGAGCGTCACCAGCGCGCCGAAGCCGGCGGACGGCAGGCCCGAGAGGATCGTCACCGGGTGGACGAAGCTCTCGTAGAGCACGCCGAGCACGATGTAGATGACGAGGATCGCGGCGGCGAGGAGCAGCCAGAGCCCGCGGAGCGACGACTCGAACGCCTGCGCCGTGCCCTGGAAGGTCGTCGTCATGGTGGCCGGCAGCTCCCGGCGCGCGAGGGTCTCGATGCGGCTCGTCGCGTCGCCGAGCGACGTCCCAGGGCGGAGGTTGAAGGAGAGCGTGACAGCGGGAAGCTGCCCGGCGTGGGTCACGGTGAGCGGGCCGACGGTCTCCGCGATGCTCGCCACGGCGGAGAGCGGCACCAGCTCGCCCTTCGAGGAGCGAACGTAGAGCATGGAGAGCGCCGCGGGGTCGCGCTGGTAGCGCGGCTCGAGCTCGACGATCACCCGGTACTGGTTGTTGGGGGCGTAGATCGTCGACACCCAGCGGCTCCCGTAGGCGTCGTAGAGCGCGCTCTCGATCTGCTCGGCGGTGACGCCGACGGCGGAGGCCTTGTCGCGGTCGATGGTGACGCTCGCCTGCGGCGCCTGGAGCTGGAGGTCGCTCGTGACGTCGACCAGGCCCGGGATGCCGCGCATCTTCGCCTCGAACTCCTGCGCGCCGCGGTAGAGCTCGTTCGTGTTCGGGCTCTGGAGCGTGAACTGGTAGAGGCTCTTGGTGAGCTGGCCGCCGATGCGGATGGTCGGCATCTGCTGCATGAAGACGCGGATGCCGGGCACGCTCGAGACCTTCGGGCGGAGCCTCGCGATCACCTCCGCGATCGACGGCCGCGTCGCGCGCGGCGTCAGGTGGATGAAGATCCGGCCCTGGTTCGCCGTCATGCCCCCGCCCGAGCTGCTGCTCACCACGGTCGCGAACAGCTGCTGCACGCTCGGGTCCTGGCGCACGATGTCGGCGACCGCGCGGTGGTACGAGGTCATCGCCTCGAACGACACGCCCTGCGCCGCTTCGGTGACGGCGAAGATCGCGGAGACGTCGGTGTCGGGGATGAAGCCCTTCGGCACCAGCACGAAGAGGACGCCGGTCAGCACGAGGATCGCGAGCGAGACGCCCATCGTCGCGGGACGGTGGCGGAGCACCCACTCGAGGCTCCGGCGGTAGAGCGCGAGCATGCGGTCGAAGACGCGCTCGGTCGCTTCGTAGAAGCGCCCGTGCCGCTCGGCCGACGGCGGGCGGAGGAAGCGCGCGCAGAGCATCGGCGTCAGCGTGAGCGACACGAAGCCCGAGATCAGGATCGCCGTGCAGATCGTGACCGCGAACTCGTGGAAGAGCCGGCCGAGGATACCCGGCATGAAGAGCACCGGGATGAAGACCGCGGCCAGCGAGAGCGTCATCGAGAGGATCGTGAAACCGATCTCCGCCGAGCCGGCGAGCGCGGCCTCGAAGGGCGGCTCGCCCATCTCCATGTGCCGCACGATGTTCTCGAGGATGACGATCGCGTCGTCGACCACGAAGCCGATGGACAGGGTCAAGGCGAGGAGCGAGAGGTTGTCGAGGCTGAAGCCGAGCGGGTGCATCGCCGCGAAGGTCCCGATGATCGAGAGCGGCAGCGCGAGGCTCGGGATCACCGTCGCCGAGACGTTCCGCAGGAAGACGAAGATCACCAGCACCACGAGCACGAAGGCGATCACCATCGTGAACTTGACGTCGTTCACCGACTCGAGGATCGAGTCCGAGCGGTCGAACAGCACGCGGAGCTGCACCGAGGGCGGGATCTCCTTGCCGAGGAGCGGGAGGAGCCGCTTCACCGCCCCCGCGACCTCCACCGTGTTCGTCCCCGGCTGGCGCTGGACGGCGAGGACGATGGCGCGCTCGTCGGTCGCGTGGTCCATGTACCAGGACGCGGTCTTGTCGTCCTCGACGCTGTCGATGACGCGGCCGAGCTGCTCGAGCCGCACCGGGGCGCCGTTGCGGTAGGCGACGATGACGGGCCGGTACGCGGCCGCGTCGGTCAACTGCCCCGTCGCCTGCACCGTGAAGGCGCGCTCGTGGCCGTAGAGCGTGCCGGTGGGGAGGTTCACGTTCGCGTTGCGGATCGCCTGCGCCACCTCGTCGATGCCGATGCCGCGGCTGGCGAGGGCGTGTGGATCGAGCTGGGCGCGGACGGCGAACTTCTGCGCGCCGAACACCTGCACCTGCGCCACCCCGCTCACCATCGAGATGCGCTGCGCGAGCAGCGTCTCGGCGTAGTCGTCGACGGTCCAGAGCGGCAGCATCCTCGAGGTGAGGCCGAGGTAGAGGATCGGCTGGTCGGCGGGGTTGACCTTGCGGTAGGTCGGGGGCGTGGGCATGCCGGGCGGCAGGAAGGGCGCCGCCTGCGTGATCGCCGCCTGCACGTCCTGCGCCGCGGCGTCGATGTTGCGCGAGAGGTCGAACTGGAGCGTGATCTGCGTCGAGCCGAGCGCGTTCGCCGAGTTCATCGAGGTGAGCCCGGCGATGGTGGAGAACTGGCGCTCGAGCGGCGTGGCGACGGCCGACGCCATCGTCTCCGGGCTCGCGCCCGGGTTGCTGGCGAGGACGAGGAGGGTCGGGAAGTCGACGTTCGGGAGGTCGCTCACCGGCAGCAGGCGGTAGGCGCCCGCGCCGAAGATGAGCACGGCCAGCATGACGAGCGTGGTCGCGATCGGCCGGCGGATGAAGGGACCCGCGATGTTCATTGGGCCGCACCGGTCCGCACGCCGCCCGGCTCGGGCTGACGGACGGTCACCTTCACGCCGGGCGCGAGACGCACGAAGCCCTCGGTGACGATCGTCTCGCCCGCCGCCAGGCCCGACTCGACGACGGCGAGCGGCCCCGCCGAGCGCGCGACCTTGATCGGCCGGTACTCGACGGTCTCGTCGGGCTTGACGACGAAGACGTACGGCCCCTCCTGCCCGGTCTGCACCGCCGCCGCGGGGACGACGGCGGCGTTCCGCTCGACGTCCAGCGTGAGCGCCGCGTTCACGAACTGCCCCGGCCAGAGCACCTCGTCCGCGTTCGGGAAGACCCCCTTCAGGATGACGGTGCCCGTCGTCATGTCGACCGCGTTGTCGATGAAGCTGAGCGTGCCCTGGACGGGCGGCGTGGCGGCGTCGGCGAGCGTGACCGTCACCGTGAGCGGGTGGTCGGCCTGGTGGCGGCGGATCTCCGGCAGCTCCTGCTCCGGCACGGCGAAGGTCACGTAGATGGGCTTCAACTGGTTGACGACGGCGAGCGTCGTCTCCTTCTCCTTGACGACGTTGCCCTGGTGCACGAGGAGCCGCCCCACGCGCCCCTCGATCGGCGAGCGCATGTAGCAGAAGTCGAGCCGGAGCTTCACGTTCTCGACCGCCGCCCTGGCCGCGTCCACGGCCGCGCCCATCGACGCCGCTTGCGTGGCGACGCGCTCGTACTCGTCGTTCGACACGATGCCGCTCTTGGCGAGCGCCGCGAAGCGTCTCGCCTGCACCTCGGCGTTCTTCGCTTCGGCCGTCGCGCGGGCGAGGTTCGCCTGCGCCTGGTCGAGCGCCGCCTGGAAAGGCGCCGGGTCGATGACGAAGAGGAGGTCGCCGACCTTGACCTCGTCGCCCTCCTTGAAGCGGACCTCGGCGAGCTGGCCCTCGACCTGCGACTTCACGGACACCGTGGAGAACGCCTCGACGTTGCCGATCGCGCGCACGTCGAGCGGCACGTCACGCTGCTCGACGCGCGTCACGCTGACGGGCACCGGGGGCGGCTCGGTCTTGGAGGGGTCGGCCGACCCGCCGCAGGCGGCGAGCACGACCGCGAGGAGGGCGGTCCAGCGGGGCACGGGGGGCAGAATACCCCGCGGAGATTCTACGACAAGATCACTTCCCCGGGCGCGGGCGGACGACGTCGAACGGGTTCGTCTCCACGCTCGTGGGGGTGCGCTCCGGGCGCGGTTCGCAGGTGTCGAGGGCAAGCGTGGCGCGCTCGACGAGCGGCGCGACGACGACGCGGACCGTGGCGCCGGAGGCCGGGACCTCCAGGCAGTCGCCGTCACCGGCCAGCTCGACGCGCGTCGTCCCGATCCGGGCGTCGCGCTTCACGCGCACCGGCGGGACCGTCATCGCGTGCAGCGCAACCTCGATCGGCTCACCGACGAGATAGCGGTCGTACTCCGTGCGCGCGAAGAGGCGCGCGTTGCCCGCGGAGAGGTTCTCCTCGACGCGCGAGGTGGCCGGCTCCCAGAAACGCGGCCGGCCGACGTCGACGTGGAGGAAGCCGTCGGCACGGTAGTAGCCCGCGCCGCAGCAGTCGAGCGCGCGGAGCTTCAGCCAGAGGCCCTTCAACGCCGGGCGCGGGAAGGCGACGTCGGCGGCGAGCCCGTCGGTGTGGAGCGAGCCGGCGGCGGCGCGCGCGCCCTGGTCGCGGATGACCTCGTTGTACGCGGGGCTCCGGTAGCCCGACGTGATGACGAGCGGCTTCCCGCCCGCCAGCTTCTGGAGGTGGCTCAAAACTTCGACCAGCCGGAGCGACAGCCGGCCTTCGCTCTCGTCGCCCTGCGAGCGGAAGGCGCGCCGCAGTGTCGTGAGCGCGGCCGGGTCGTAGGTGTCGTCGGGCTTTCGGTAGCGGACGCTCGCGCGCGCGTCGGTATGCGCGTTGGTGAGCGCGAGCGCGCCGTCGCCCATGACGTAGAAGCGGGGCGGCGCGGCGAGCGCGGGTGCGGCGAGCAAGAGCGCCGCGAGCGCGGCGTCAGCGAACGAACGCACCGAGCTGGCGCGCGAGCGCATCGCGGATGCGGATGCGGGACATGGGCAGCAGGTCGGCGGGGAGCGCGTCGGGGGAGAACCACTCGAGCGCGAGCGATTCGGGCCCGCACGCGAGCGCGCCGCCGACGATGCGACACTCGAACGCGGAGCTGACGTAGTGGATGACGTTGCCGTCCGGGTAGGTGACGATCTGATGGTGCTCGGGGGCGGAATAGACGCCGATCAGGCGGATCGGCTCGACCTCCAGACACGTCTCTTCCCGGACCTCGCGGACGACGGCGGCGCGCACGGACTCGCCCGGCTCAACCGCGCCGCCGGGGAGCCCCCAGAGCCCGTTGTCGTCGCGGCGCTGGAGGAGGACGCCCGCGGCGGTCAGGATGACGGCCGACACGCCGGGGCGGATCTCCATGGCGCCGCACTGTAGGAGCGCCGCGCCGACGTCGCAAGCCTACGGCTTCGGCGCTCGAGCCGCCGCGCTCGAGCCGCCGTTGACCGGCTCGCCGGCGCGCGAGTAGAGTCCGCGGCCATCGTGAGCTTCGCCGAGCGCGCCGCGATCGTCGGCATCGCCGAGACGGACTACGTCCGGGGTGCCGACAAGCTCCCTGTCGAGATGATGCTCGACGTGTCGCGCGCCGCGGTGGCCGACGCCGGGCTCGCGATGGCGGACGTCGACGGCCTGATCCCGCCGTCGGGCTTCACGACGGCGGAGGAGCTGGCCGCCAACCTCGGCATCGAGGACCTGCGCTGGGCCGTGACCGTCCACATGGGCGGCGCGTCGCCCGTGGCCGCGCTCGAGAGCGCCGCGATGGCCGTCGCCGCGGGCGTCGCGACGACCGTGCTCGTGGTCGTCGGCTGGAACGGCTACTCGGCCTTCCGCCCCAAGCCCGGCGCGCGCCGGCCGAAGCACGGGCTCCCGATGACGTCGCTCGCCGACACCGTCATGGACTTCTACATGCCGTACGGCGCGATGCTCCCGGTGCAGATGTACGGCTGGATCTGCACCCGCCACAAGAAGACGTACGGCGTGCCGGACGAGGCGACGGGCGCGGTGGCGGTCGCGTGCCGCAAGCACGCGCAGTCGAACGCGAAGGCGCTGATGCGCGGGAAGCCGCTCGGCATGGCGGAGTACCTCGCCGCGCGCTGGGTGTCGGAGCCCTTCCGCCTCTACGACTGCTCGCTCGAGACCGACTGCGCCGCGGCGGTGGTGGTGACGAGCGTCGAGCGCGCGCGCAACTTGGCACACCCGCCGGTCGTCATCATGGGCGCGGCGGCGGGCCAGCCCTACCCCGCCGACGACATCCCGAACCGGCCGGACATGCTGCGCATCGGCCTCGCGTCGGCGGCGCCGCGCGCGCTCGCGATGGCCGGCGTGCGCGCGGCGGACGCGGACTTCCTCGAGGTCTACGACTGCTTCACGTACGTCGTGCTGCTCCAGCTCGAAGCGCTCGGCCTCTGCGGCCCGGGCGAGTCACCCGGCTTCGTCGCCGGGGGGCGGATCGAGCTGGGCGGCAGCTACCCGTTGAACACCCACGGCGGGCTCCTCTCGCAGGGGCACATGTGGGGCATGAACCACGTCGTCGAGGCGACGCGGCAGCTCCGCGGCGAGGCGGGCGCGGCGCAGGTGAAAGACGCGCGCCTGGGCCTCGTCACCGGCTGGGGCGACTTCGGCGACGGCAGCCTGGTGGTGCTGCGACGATGAGCTTCACGGTCCGTCTGACGCCGAACCCGGAGGGGCTGAACGCGGAGTTCTACGCCTGGTGCGCCCGCGGCGAGCTGCGCGTGCAACGCTGCTCGGCGTGCGGTACGTGGCGCCACCCGCCGCGCGTCATGTGCGCGCGCTGCGGCTCGGACGCGTGGGCCTGGGAGCGCGCCTCGGGACGCGCGCGCGTCTACACCTGGACGGTGACGCACCAGGCGCTCGTGCCCGGCTGGGCGGACGAGGTGCCGTACGCGGTCGTCGTCGTCGAGCTGGAGGAGGGCGTGCGCCTCGTGTCCGCGGTGCGCGAGGTGGCGCCGTCGGAGCTGCGCATCGGCATGGAGGTCGAGGTCGCGTTCGTGAAGGCGTCGGACGCGGTGGGGCTGCACTGGTTCCGGCCGCGATGAAGCTCGACGACTGCCGGTTTCTCCGGCACCACCTGCACGTTCAGCGGGCAGCATCCGCCGAAGACTACCCGCCACCGTCCCGATCGCACTGGCCGGGATATTGCTCACAGGCGCTGAGCTGACGCATGACCTCGGACCTTCATCATCTACCCTCGCTCGTCCGCGCGCGCGTCGTCCCGGCCGGCGACCGCGGCCGCGTCATGGAGCACGTCACGTGGCTCACGCCCTACATGGCCGAGACGATCGCGCACGACGCGCGGCGCGCCGGCCCGGGCGCGCTGCTCGAGATCATCCTCCCGGAGAAGACGGCCGCCGCCGGCCTCGCCGCGGTCGAGGCCCTGTTCGCCTGGCTTCCCGCCAAGGGCATCACGGTCACCGTCCGGCGCGACGGGCAGGACGGCTGACGGCCTACTTGTAGGCGACGCCGGCGCTCGCCGGCCCCCCGAGCGGGATCACCTCGGTCTTCTTGAAGCCGACGCTCCGGCACCACCCGTCGAAGTCGGCGCCGGTGTAGTCGAAGGCGTCGCCGAACTCGATCAGCATGTTGAGCGACATCAGGAGGCCGGCCGCGTTCTCGCGGCGGGCGTCGTCGATCAGGTTCTCGACCACGACGAACGCGCCGCCGGCGGGGAGCGCGTCGTAGGCGGCGCGGATGAGGTGCATCTTCTTCTCCAGGTTCCAGTCGTGCAGGATCATGCCCATCGTCACGACGTCGGCCGCAGGTATCGGCTCGGCGAAGGCGTCGAGCGAGCGGGCGGCGACGCGCTCGGCGAGCCCGGCGGCGGCGATCTTCCGCTCCGCGATCGGCGTGACGACGGGAAGGTCGAGCGTCAGGCACTTCATGTGGGGGTGGCGCCGCGCGACGATCATCGAGAGCTGCCCCGTCGCTCCGCCGACGTCGCAGAGCGTCCGGGAGCGGGAGAAGTCGAACTTCTCCGCGAAGGCCCGGAAGTTCGCCGACGAGACGCCGACCATCGCCTCCATGAACTGCTCGAGCCGCTTCGGATCGCGGTAGAGCTCCTCGAACATCGGCGCGCCGGTGTGCTTGGTCTCGTTCTGCGGCCGACCGGTGCGGAGCGCCTCGGTGAGGTCGCCCCAGAAGCGGTAGAGGCGCGTGTCGTACATCGCGAGCATGCCGCCGACGAACGCCGGGCTGGTGCGATCGAGGAAGACGCGCGTCTCCTCGGTGTTGCGATAGCGCGCGGCCGGTCCGTCCCCGTCGCGATCGAGCACGCGGAGCGCGACGAGGGCGTCGAGGAAGTCCGGGATCGCGCGCGGGTGGAGGTCGAGGACCGCGCGCAGCTCTTCGCCCGTCATGGCGCGGCTGCCGAGGGTCGTGAAGAGGTCGAGCTCCGTCGCGGAGAGGAGCACCCGGGTGCCCATGAAGCCCCTGCCGACCTCCAGGATGTGGGCCGGGGACGGTGACGTCGCCATGGCGCAGTGACTAGTCCCGTGGTCGCCTCGCGGTCAACGCCCCTGGCGTCTTTCCGGCAAGGCGCGCTACGTGAGCGTCGTCGTGCGCGCGTTGCTCGTCGTCGTCCTCCTCCTCGCCGGCTGCCACCGGGAGCCGGCCGACACCTACCCGCCCGACGTCGTGCAGAACTTCCTCCGCTCGTGCACGCGTCGCGCCGACGAGCGAACCTGCCGCTGCGCGCTCGGCCAGCTCGAGCGTCGCGTCAGCCTCGACGAGTTCCACGCCCTCGAGGCGCGCATCGGTAGGGGCGAGCTCCCCCAGGAGATGGCCGAGGCCGCGGCCACGTGCCAGTGAGCCGAGGCGGAGCCTGCTGCGGCAGTTGCGGCGTCCCGCTTGAGTCCGCGCGGGACACGATGCTACCCCGGAGGCATGTGGCTCGTGTGGGTCGTGGTCGTGTGGCTGTCGGGCGCCGGGCTCGCGGGCGCGTCGCCCGCGATTCCGTGCGCGCTCTTCCCGTCCGACAACGTGTGGAACGTCGACGTCTCGGCGCTGCCGTTGCATCCGTCGTCCGCGACGTACGTGGCGAGCATCGGCGCCGGCACCGGGCTCCATCCCGACTTCGGCACGGTGTATCGGAAGCAGCCGAACGGCATCCCGTACACCGTCGCGCCCGCGGGACAGGCGCGTGTCCCCGTCTCCTTCAAGTACGCCGACGAGAGCGACCCCGGCCCCTACCCGATCCCGCCCGGCGCCCCGATCGAGGGCGGACCGCGGAGCAAGGGCGACCGCCACGTGCTGGTCGTCGATGCGGGGTCGTGCGGGCTCTACGAGCTGTTCGCCGCCAAGCCGAGGCCGGCGAAGAAGCCGAAGCGCTGGACGGCCGGCTCCGGCGCGTTCTGGGACCTCGGCTCGAACGCGCTGCGCCCGCAGACCTTCACGTCGGCCGACGCCGCCGGGCTGCCGATCCTCCCCGGCCTCGTGCGGTACGAGGAGGTGCAGAGCGGCGTCATCACGCACGCGCTCCGCTTCACCGTGCCGCGGACGCAGCGCGCGTACCTCTGGCCGGCGCGGCACCAGGCGGGCTTGTCGTCCGACCCGACGCTGCCGCCGATGGGGCTCCGGCTCCGGCTGCGCGCCGACGTCGACCTGTCGGGGTTCTCCGCCTCGAATCGGGTCATCCTGACCGCGCTCGAGAAGTACGGTATGTTCGTCGCCGACAACGGCAGCGCGTGGTTCATCTCCGGCGCGCCGGATCCGCGCTGGGACGACAGCGACCTGCACGAGCTCGGGCAGATCAAGGGCTCGGACTTCGACGCGGTGGATGAGTCGGGGCTGATGGTGTCGCCCGACTCGGGCCAGGTGCACTGAGGCGCCCGGGACGGCGCGCAGGCGTCGCGCTATCCTGGAGGGTTGAACGCCGGGCGCACAGAGCAGCCCCGTCTCGATGAGTCCTTTTTGTCTCCCCGCGGTGGCCGCATGCCACGGCTGCGACCCCCCACTTGAGTCCGCGCGCGATACGATGCTACCCCGGAACCATCGCGGGCGCGGACTTCGATGCTGCAACACACGACGCTCAGACAGATCTGCGCGGGGCTCGCTTCCGTCATCGCTCTCGTCATCGCGACGAGTAGCGCGGAAGCTCAATGTGATGCCCGCCTGCGGCAGCTGAGCACCGATTCGTTCGCGAACTCTACCAGCCAGCACCGGACCGAGGTCGAACCGGACACCTTCGTGTTCGGCTCGACGATCGTGGCGACCTTCCAGATCGGCCGCTTCTTCGACGGAGGAGCCTCCGACATCGGCTGGGCGACGTCCACCGACGGAGGCGCCAGCTGGTCGAAGGGCTTCCTGCCCGGGATCACGAAGTTTCAAGGTGCCGGACCGTACGACCGGGTGAGTGACCCGTCGGTCGCGTACGACGTGCGTCACAACGCGTGGCTCATCGCCTCGCTGCCGATTCTCGAGAGCGGGGGGAGCACCCGCGCGCCGGCGGTCGTGGTGAGCCGTTCGGACGACGGCGGCCTCACGTGGGCGAACCCGGTAACCGTCGCGACGGCCAGCGACCTGGACAAGAGCTGGACCGTCTGCGACACCACCGCCTCGAGCCTGTTCTACGGCAATTGCTACACCGAATACGACGACGTGAGCGCCGGCGACCAGCTTCGCATGGCGACCTCCACGGACGGCGGCCTCACATGGACCGGAGCCACCGTGGCGGCCATGAGTGCGCTCGGCGGCCAGCCGGTCGTGCAGCCGAATGGCACCGTCATCGTCCCGCTGGACAATGGCAACGAGTCGAACGTGCAGGCCGTCACGTCGACCGACGGCGGTGTGAACTACGCCGGCCCGGTCACGATCGCAACCATCGTGGCGCATGATGTGGCCGGGAACCTGCGATCCAGTCCGTTGCCTTCCGCCGAGATCGACGGCGCCGGGCTGGTGTACGTGGTGT
The DNA here is from genome assembly GCA_041496545.1 of Binatia bacterium. Classification (GTDB taxonomy): domain Bacteria; phylum Desulfobacterota; class Binatia; order DP-6; family DP-6; genus DASRHG01. The sequence goes on from JBGQET010000064.1 coordinate 20,869, forward strand.
GGCACGACTGCCGGTTCCGCACCGGCTGTGCGTCCAACGACATCGTCTTCAGCACCTCGTCCAACGGAACGACGTGGTCCCCGGTCAGCCGCGTCCCGATCGATCCGACGACGAGCACGGTGGACCACTTCATCCCGGGCCTCGCCGTGGACAAGACCACCGCGGGCGCCTCGGCGCACCTGGGCCTCACGTACTACTACTATCCCGACGCCACCTGCTCGGCCGCGTCCTGTCAGCTCTCGGTGGGATTCATCTCCTCGAGCAACGGAGGCGCTAGCTGGAGCGCTCCCACGCAGCTCGCCGGGCCCATGTCGCTCGGGTGGCTTGCCAGCACCAACCAGGGCGTCATGGTCGGCGACTACATCTCCACGTCCTTCGCGGGTGGCACCGCCTACCCGGTCTTCGCGCTGGCCACCGCCCCGAGCGGCAGCACCCTCCACGAGACCATGTTCACGACCCGCGCTGGCCTCGTCGTGTCGGGCGGCAGCCTGACGTCGAACGGTGAAGGAGCGGTGGTGAGTCTTCGTGGTGCCGAATTCGTGCGGCAAGCGCCTCTGACGGCCCGATAGCTGGTGGTGCGCCCCGAGGCGCCGCGCCCCCGCGACGCCAAGGATCGCCGCTCAGCGCTCGAGGTAGAGCTTGAACGGCCGGCGCGCGACGCGGTGGCGCGGCCGGTGGGCGAGGAGCGTGTCGCAGCCACTGCCGTTGAGCGCCGCGTCGACTCGGCGTCGGTCCGCGAGCTCCGCGTAGACGTCGAGCACGCGCTGCACCATCCAGAGCGTGTAGGGCGTCGTCACCCGTTCGAAGGCGACGCCGCGCAGCTGGCTCGCGTGCATGCCGGTGATGCGGGGAAGCTCAGCGTCCCGCTCGTACGTGCCCGCGTCGAAGGCGTTGACGATGTCGAGGACGACGGGCACGGCGTCGTCGCCGATCAGGTGGAGAAACTCGACGATCACGGGACTGATCTCGTCGCCGGGCAGCCACTCGCCCCTGGCGTCCGGGTCGGGGTGGTTCACGCGCTCGATCCAGTGGCACGTCCTGGGCGCCGTCTCGCGCAGCAGCCGGCCGGGGACGGCGTCGTAGTAGAGGTGCGGGTAGAGCGGGCCGATGAGCCCGTAGTCGGCGAGCGACGGTCGGTCGCCGAGGAGGAACTGGTGGCTCTCGAAGTGCTTTTCCAGGAGGGCGAGCAGGTCCCTCGTGTGCGCTTCGATCGCGGGCGCGGTCTCCGGCGTGACGCCGACCATGCGCGTGAAGTTCATGATCGAGTCGGCGAAGCGGTCGGTGCGCGCCCGGTCACCCATGAAGGCGGCGAAGTCGGCGCGCGCTTTCTTCTCACTCTCGGGGAAGCTCCAGCGGTAGTGGAGCCCCGGCATGATGAGGAACTCGTCGGCGTAGAGCTCGATCAAGTGCGCGACGACGCGCTGGACGGATGTCGTCGGGAGGAGCGGCGGGTCCGGGAAGCGGGCCTCGAGGGCGTCGAGGATCTCGCTCGAGTCCTGCCACGTCTCGTCCTCGGGCGTGACCACGACGGGGATCATGCCGAGGCCCGTGCGCGCCTGGATGACGTGCTTGTAGACGTCGCGCGTGGGGAGGATCTCGACGTGGGGGACGCGCTTGTAGCGGAAGGCCGGGCGGACCTTGGCGGAGTAGTAGGAGGGCTCGGCGGCGTAGAGGCGGAAGTAGGTGTCGCGGTCGATGGTCATGCGGGGGTGTGATCGCGCGGGGGTGTCGACTGTGTCAATGAGACGCCGTGCTTCGTCGTCTCGACCGGGCGCTGATCGCCTGCTTCGGCCTCTTCGCCTTCACGTCGATCTGCATGGAGCCGTACATCACCTTCGGCGTCGACCTGGCGCGGGCCACCGGTCCGCTCGGCCGCGCCTGGTACTTCTACGCCAGGAGCTGGGACCCGCTCTTCCTGGAGCAGCCGGCGTACATGCGGGTCATGACCGGGATCGACGAGTGGGTCTACGGGCCGATGTACCTCGTCCTGATCTACGCGTTCGTGCGGCGTCGCACGTGGATCCGCGTGCCCGCGCTCCTCTTCTCGGGCGCGGTCATCTACTCGACGCTGGTCTACTTCCTGACGGAGTTCGTGAGCGAGGGGCACCGGGCGAACCTGGCGATGGTGACCGTCGTGAACATCCCCTACACGATCGTCCCGTGCGTGCTCGCGTGGCGGATGTGGCGGCCGGACCCGTTCTCAGGGTAGCGCCGGGCACGTCGCCGGCGGCGGCGACTTCGGCTGGGCGACGAACCGCGTCGCGGTGTCGTTCAGCGAAGCCGGAGGTTTGGCGGGCGCGGCGGCGCACCACGGCCGGGCGCTGCCGAGGGCGAGGCGGAGCGCGACGCGTCCCTGCGGCGGGGCGGCGAGGGAGTACGTCCAGCCCGCCTTGCCGCCGGCGACCGCGATCTGGTCGGTCTTGACGACGACGCTCGTGATCGGACCGCTCGAACGGAACCGGTAGCCGGCCGGGCGGCTCGGGCTGCCGAGCAACGACCAGCCGGCGCTGGGCAGCGGCACCGTCGTCTGCTCGCCCGTCCCCGCGGCGTCGTAGACCGTGAGCGCGCCGCCGCCGAGCGTGGGGTCGCCCGGGCCCGCCGCCGCCGGCGGCACGACGCGGTTCCCGAGCGGGTCCTTACCGGTCCGCGACGTGAAGGAGACCTTCCGGCCGACGGGGCTCACGGCGCTGTCGCGGAGCGTGAGCGCCGTCGTCTCGATCGCGACGTACGGCAGCGTGGTGGTGGTCGTGGAGCTGGTGGAGGTGACGGTAGGCCCGCCGCAGCTGAACGGCTCGTTGGTCTCGTCGATGCCGTCGGGCCGAACGCCGTAGAGCGGGATCGGACAGCCGACCTCGTACGCGCCCAGGTCGGGGGCGGCGCCCGTGAAGCCGTCGTTGACGTTGGGGAGGACGACGCCGCGGTCGATCGCGTTCGACGCGCTCGCGAGCGTCACGTCCGGCGGCGCGAGCGTCACCTTATAAGTAGGCGGGGCGACGAGACCGCTCGCGAAGATCGGCGGCACCAGCAGCGTGCCGTGCGTCTCGAAGACGCCCGCCGCCTGCATGGCGGCGAAGCTCGGCCAGTCGCCGGCGGCGTTGAAGTCGAACCGCCCGCCCGGAAACCAGCCGTCGGAGTCGAAGTGCCCGTCGTCGATCGGCCCGGTCCAGTCGACGACGCGCGGCCCGGGCGGCGAGGGTCCGACGAAGAGGTTGTTCTCCACCAGGAAGTGATGGCTCGCGTCCGAGGTCTGGAGGTTGAGCGCCAGCGCGGGGCTGACGAAGGTATTGTGGAAGACGAGCATGCCGCTCGGCTGGTCGGGCGTGTTGGCGTGGAACTTCAACTGCTCGTTGGCGACGTTCACGACCACGTTGCGGAGCGCGTACGCGGGGCCGCCGAAGATCGGCTGGAAGCTGATCGTCGCGTACGTGTTCGTGAAGCGGTTCCGGAAGCAGCGGGTGTTGCCCTCGCTGGTGTCGAGCTCGATCCCGTTGTCGTACGACCAGAGCACCTCGTTGCCGTAGAAGTCGTCGGCGCGCGCGCCGTCCTCCTCGACCTTGAGCGCGTCGCCGAAGCCCGACACCTGGTTGTGGCAGACCACGTGCCCGTTGCCCTCGACGTGGATGCCGTCGTCGTCGGAGTGCTTGCCGTTGTCGTCGGCGTAGACGAGCGGCCAGGCGAGCCGGCCCTCGACGACGTTGTCGCAGAGGTAGGAGTTCTGCTGATCCGGGTTGGAGCCGATGCCGAGCCGCACGTCGCGGATGTGGACCCGGCGCACGACGTTCCCGTCCGCCCCGACGCCCTGGAAGCGGAGCCCGCGGTTGGCGTGCTGGAGCGTCAGCCGCTCGAGGTGGACGAAGCTCCCGTAGCTCTCGAGCACGTTGCAGGACGAGCAGCCGCCGCCGTCGAGGATCGTGCCCTCCTCGCTCGCGCCGCGGATGACGATGGGGTTCGCGGCGGTGCCGCTCGCCGTGATGACGAACTGGCCCGCGTAGGTGCCGTCCGCGAGCGTGATCACGTCCCCCGCCTGCGCCGCGTCGAGCGCCGCCTGGAGCCCGGCCGCGTCCGACACGCTCTTCGGCGACGGCGCCGCCGGGTCGCCCGGCACGGACCGCGTCGTGCCCCTGGTGGTGAGCGTCTGATCGACGGGGCCGTCGGGGTCGGTCGCGTGCAGCTCGATGTCGTACGTGGTGCCGGGCGCCAGGTCGAAGAGGCTGCCGGCGAACTGCGCCGGCACGCTGCGGCCCGTCACCTCGGCGGGGTGGACGCGGAAGAGCGGCAGCCCCGTCCGCCAGGGCGTCGTGCCGGTGACGCGGTAGCGGACG
>JBGQET010000065.1:0-25131 GCA_041496545.1 Binatia bacterium
AGGGAGAGAGGTTTGCGCGCCCGGGAGGCATCGGCTAAGCGTCGCGTCGTGTACCGGCTCACCGAGACGTCGGCGCCGTCCGTCCTGCTCGCGCCGCCAACGCCGCTCGCGCTCGAGGACGTCGGCCGCATCGCCGAGGGCGCGGCGGTCGCGCTCGGATCCAAGGTGCCCGCGCGCCTGGCGGCGAGCCATCGCCAGCTCCTGGCGCTGGCGCGCGCGGGCCGCACCGTCTACGGGCTCAACACCGGCTGCGGCCCGCTCTGCGACCGCCCCGTCGCGCCCGCCGACGCCGCGCGCTTCCAGCGGAACCTCGTCCGCAGCCACGCCGCCGGCATGGGCGCCCCGCACCCGCGCACGGTGGTGCGCGCGACGATGGCGCTGCGTGCCTTCTCGCTCGCCTGCGGTCGCTCCGCCGTCCGGGCCGTGGTCGTCGACACGCTCGTCGCGTGTCTCAACGCGGGCGTGCACCCGGTGATTCCCGAGGTGGGATCCGTGGGTGCGAGCGGCGACCTGGTCGAGCTGGCGCACGTCGCGCGCGCGCTGCTCGGCGAGGGCGAGGTCGAGTGGGGCGGCGACCGCGTGCCCGCCGCCCGCGCGCTCGCCGCCGCCCGCATCGCGCCGCTCGAGCCCGAGGGGCGCGAGGCGCTGGCGCTGATGAACGGCACCTCGTGCGAGACGGCGCAGGCCGCGCTCCTGGTCCTCGGCGCCGAGGAGCTGGTCGCCGCCGCGGAAGCCGCGGCGGCGCTCGTCATCGACGTCTTCGGCGGCAACCCGGAGGGCCTCGACGCCCGCGTCCACGCCGTGCGCCCGCACCCCGGGCAGGCGGCGTCGGCGGCGCGCCTCCGCGCGCTCCTCGAGGGCAGCGGCCGGCTGCGCGACGCGCCGGCGCGGAGCGGCGCGTTGCACGGCCGCGTCGCGCCCGTGCAGGACGCCTACACGCTGCGCTGCGTGCCGCAGGTGCTGGGCGCGGTGCGCGCCACGCTCGCCCACGTGCGCGACGTGGTCACCACCGAAGTGAACGCGGTCACCGACAACCCCACGTTCTTCCCCGAGGACGACGTCGTGCTGCACGCCGGCAACTTCCACGGCCAGCCGGTGGCGATGGCGGTGGACCACCTGAAGGTGGCCCTCGCCGAGGTCGCGCTCTTCTCCGAGCGACGCCTGGCGCGCTTGCTCGATCCGGCCACCAACGGCGGCCTGCCGCCGTTCCTCATCCGCGACGAGGTCGGCGTGCGCAGCGGCCTCATGGGCCTCCAGTACTGTGCCAGCTCGACGATCGCCGACAACGCCGTCCTCGCGCACCCGACCAGTCTCGGCTCGGTGCCCACCAACGCCAACAACCAGGACGTGGTCGGCATGGGCAGCGTCGCCGTGCGCCACGCGCGCCGGCTCCTGGAGAACGCCCGCCGCGTCGTCGCCATCGAGCTGGTCGCGGCGGCGGAAGCCGCCGACCTGCTCGGCGCCGGGGATCTCGCGCCCGGCACGCGCGCGGTGCACGCCGCCGTCCGCGCGCTGGTGCCGCCGCTCCTGGAAGACCGCCCGCTCGGCGCCGAGATCGAGGCGCTGGCGGACGCGCTCGGCGCGGTCGCGGCGGCGTAGCGTTCAGTCGCGCGCGCGGATGCGGAGGAGATCCGGGCCGCGCCGCTCGACCGCGAAGCGCTTGGCGAGCAGCCGCTCGAGCGCCGGGGCGAACGGCACCTCGAAGCGGCGCAGCGTCGAGAGGTAGAGCGGCCGGCCGTCGGCGAGGAGCGCCCGGGTCGCCTGCTCCGCCGCCGCCGGCCGCAACGGCATGTCGATCGCGTCGCGCACCCAGCCGGAGGGCCGCCCGTCGAGGGCGTAGGGGCGGAGCCCGAGGACTGCGATGGGGAGGCGGTGCTCGTCGAGGCCGAGAGGCACCCAGCGACGGTCGGCGCCGTGGCGGAGGAAGCGCTCGAAGAAGAACGGGTTGGTGTGCAGCATGACGGTGGCGTCGGGCTCGACGGCGTCGGCGAGCGCGGCGAGTGCGGCGGGCTCCTGCGTGTCGGGGGCGGCGGGCGCGAACGCGTTCGGCGTCCGCGCCACCACCACGAGCGCGGCGAGCGCGAGCGCCGCGGCCGCGGCCCGCACGGCGCGCGGCGCCTCCGCGCGGAACGGCAGGCCGCCGAGCGTCAGCGCGAGCGGCAGCGCGGGCACGAGGAAGCGCGTCGCCTGCCACATGAACGCGAGGTGGAGCGCGACGAGCGCGGCGAGCGTGCCCAGCCCGAGGACGGCGAGCGTGCGCGGTGGGCCGGGCCGGCGGAGCGCGTCGAGCGCGCCGCCGGCCACGAGCAGCGCGACCGGCCAGGGCCACAGCTCGCCCGCGCCCGCGAGCGCGCGGCCGTAGACGAGGAGGTTCGGCGCCGTGCCGCCCCCGGCGGGCGGGCCCAAAAGCCAGCGCCACGCGAAGTAGGCGCCGGGCTCCCAGTATTGGTACCCGCTGAAGAGGGGCGAGGCGCACGCCGCGACGGCGAGCGCCGCGCCGCCGGCGAGCGCGACGAGCGCGGCGCCGTCGCGCGCCACGGCGAGCAGCGCCGCGATGGGGACGAGCGTCGCGAGGAGCGCCGGCCGGAGCGCCGCGGCGAGGCCGGCGGCGGCGCCGAGCACCGCCCATTCGACGGCGCGCGCCCGACGCGCGCGCGCGGAGACGACCCAGACCGCGAGCAGCGCCACCGCGGCGGACGCCGGCACGTCGCTCATCACGGCGCGCGACCAGCGCACGTGGAGCGGCGCCAGGGCCGTGAGCAGCGCGGCCGCCGTCCCGCTCACGCCGTCGCCGGCGGCGCGGCCGAGCCACCAGGCCGCGGCCACGGCGGCGAGCGCGCTCACCCACACCACGCGCACGCCGGCGCCGGGCCGGTCGGCGAGCGCGACCGCAGGGACGAGCAGCAGCGAGAACCCGATCGGGTAGCGGGGCAGATACTTCCCGCCCGCGATGCGCAGGCAGTAGCCCTCGCCGTGCGCGAGGTTGCGCGCCGCCTCCTCGTACTCGAGCGCGTCGGGGCGCGGACGCAGGTCGGCGACGCGCGCGGGCGGCGTCCAGCGCACGAGCCCGCCGAGCGCGAGCGCGACCACGAGCCCGGCGCGTCCCCCGCCTTTCACGCGACACGCCGCCGGTGTATAGGGCGCCGGTGCCGACCCGGACCGTCGTCTTCGTGGAGCCGCCGTACGTCTGCTGGGACCGCGGCATGGACCGCATCCGGGAAGGTGAGGAGGAGATGCCGGGCGTCGGCACGCTCGTGCTGGCGGCGGTGGCGCGCGCGGCGGGGCACCGGGTGCACGTCGTCGACGGCAAGCGCACGGGGACGCCCGTCGAGCAGGTCGCGCGCGCGGTCGCCGCGCTCGCGCCCGACCACGTCGGCTTCTCGGCCACCACCATCTCGATCCACAACGCGGCGCGCATCGCGGCGCGGGTGAAGGCGCTCGTGCCGCGCGCCGTCGTGACGGTCGGCGGGCCGCACGTGAGCGCGGTGCCGGAGCGGACGCTCGCCGCGTTCCCGGGCTTCGACTACGGCGTCGTCGGCGAGGGCGAGCGGTCGTACATGGACCTGATCGCGCGTCTCGCCGGCGGCGCCGACCCGCGCGACGTCCGCGGCCTCGTCTGGCGCGACGGCGAGACCGCGCGCGCCAACCCGCGCGCCGAGTACCTCGACGGCGACGATCTCGACCGGCTCCCCCAGCCCGCCTGGGACCTGGTGCCCGAGTTCCCGCTCCGCTTCCAGCCGAACGTCTTCAACTACCGGGCGACGCCCGTGGCCAGCCTCGTCACGTCTCGGGGCTGTCCCTTCTCGTGCACCTTCTGCGACCGCTCCACCTCCGGGCGGCGCGGGCGCTTCCACGGCGTCGACTACGTGGTCGCCATGTGCCGGCGGCTGGAGGCCATGGGCGTGCGCCACGTGCTCTTCTACGACGACCTCTTCACGGTGAACAGGAGACGTGTCGTCGAGCTGTGCGAGCGCTTCCTCGCCGAGGGCTTCCGCTTCACGTGGAGCTGCAACAGCCACCCGAACCTGCTCGACCTCCCCACGCTGCGCCTCATGCGGCGCGCCGGGTGCTGGCAGATCGCCTACGGCATCGAGTCCGGCTCGCAGCGCGTGCTCGACGTCGTGAAGCACGAGGTGAAGATCCCGCGCATGCTCGAGACGCTTCGCCTGACGCGCGCCGCCGGCATCCGGGTGAAGGGCCTCCTCATGATGGCCCACCCGACCGAGGACGCCGCGAGCCTCGAGGAGACGATCCGCTTCCTCCGCACCGCGCCCCTCGACCTCGCGCAGGTGACGAAGTTCACGCCCTATCCCGGCACGCCGTCGTACCCGACGGTGGGCACGCACGGCGCCTTCGACGAGGACTGGGAGCGGATGAACGCCATGAACTGGGTGTTCGTGCCGCGCGGGCTCACCGCCGAGACGCTCGAGCGCGCCTTCCGCCGCGCCTACCGCGCCTTCTACACGCGGCCCGACGTGCTGTGGGGCCTGGCGCGCACGCTTGCCGGCGAGCCGCGCTACCTCGGCCGCGTCGCCACCTACGTGCGTGTCGGCGTCGCGAGCTGGCTCGCGACGCGCATCGAGCCGGCGCGGCGCGAAGCGGTCTAGGTGCGGACCGACGTCGCGGCGCTCGTGCCCGCGTACCGTGCGGCCGACACCGTCGGCAAGGTCGTCGCCGGCGCGCGGGCGCACTTCGCGCACGTGCTCGTCGTCGACGACGGCTCGGGGGACGCGACGGCCGCCGCGGCCGCGGCCGCCGGCGCGGAGGTGATTCGCCACCCCATGAACCTCGGCAAGGGCGCCGCGCTCGACACGGGGCTTCGCGCGCTCGGCGCGCGGGGCGTGGCGCGCGCGCTCACGCTGGACGCCGACGGCCAGCACCTCGCCGACGAGATCCCCGTCCTCCTCACCGCCTCGGACGCGACGCCGGCGGCGATCGTCGTCGGCGTGCGGCAGACGGCCGGGCAGACGATCGCGCGTCTCAACCGCTTCGGGAACTGGATCGCCGACCGCTTGCTCCGGGTGATCGCGGGGCGGGCGCTGCCGGACACCCAGTCGGGCTTTCGCGTCTACCCCGTGGCGGCGACGCTCGCGCTCGGCACGCGCGGCAGCCGCTACGACTTCGAGACGGAGGTGCTGCTCCTCGCCGCGCGCCGCGGCGTGCCGCTGGTCGGCGTTCCCGTCCGGGTCTGGTATCCGCCGATTGCCGAGCGGGTGAGCCACTTCCGGAAGGGTCGGGACACACTGCGCATCATCGGTACGGTGATCCGGGTCCGCTTCGGGCCGAAGGCCCCGGCGGGGCCCCCGCCGGCGGGCTTGTCTCGGCGCGGCGGCTTCGGGTAAGAGGCCGGCCATATGAAGACGATCCTCGCCGTGGTGGCGGCCGTGGTCATCGCCCTCGCCGCCTACCTCGGGTACGCGTACTACCGCATCCAGCAGGCGGCGACGGGTCCCGCCAAGGAGATCGTCTCCGAGAGCATCACCAAGACGGGCGACACCTGGCACCTCGCGTTCGTGAGCAAGTTCGACGCGCCGCTCGACAAGGTCTACGAGATATACAGCCATCCCGAGCGGTCCCAGCAGCTCGCGCCGGAGAACGTGCTCAAGTCGGAGATCGTGCAGGAGGACGGCAACACGAAGGTCATCGACCTCATCGGCAAGCTCGACATCCTGCCGCCCGGCTTCAAGGTGCAGAAGATCCGCAGCGAGTACACGCTCTACCCCGACGAGCATCGCATGACCGCGAAGACGATCGACTTCAAGCTCGCCGACGTCACCTCCGACTACAAGTTCGAGCCGGGGCCCGACGGCAAGAGCACGATCCTCAAGTTCACGCAGACGAGCAAGGACAAGTCGCAGCTCGTCGACTCGCTGCAGAAGGGCGCGCTCCGCGAGCAGTACCTGACCACCGTCCGCGCCGTGAACCGCGCCCTCGGGCTCGCGCCGGCGGGCGAGAAGCGCCAGGCCGGTTGAGGGTCACCGGCGCGCGCTTCATCGGCGCCGCCGCCACGCCCGGGAGCGAGCCGCCGCCGGGACCGCCCGAGGTCGCGCTCGCCGGTCGCTCGAACGTCGGCAAGTCGTCGCTCCTGAACGCGTTGCTCGGGCGGCGCGGCCTCGCCCGGACGAGCCGCACGCCGGGACGGACGCGGCAGCTGAACTTCTTCCTGGTGAACGAGCGCTTCGGCTTCGTCGACCTGCCGGGCTACGGCTTCGCGGTGGGATCGGAGGCGGAGCGGCGCGCGTGGGGCCCGCTGGTGGAGACGTACCTGCGCGAGCGGCCGACGCTGCGCGGGGTCCTGTTGGTGGTGGACGCGCGGCGCGGGCTCGAAGCGGAGGAGGACGACGTGCTCGCCTTCCTCGCGCACGCCCGCCGCCCCGCGGCGGTGGTGGCGACCAAGCTCGACAAGCTGTCGCGCGCCGAGGCGCGGGCGGCGCTCGCGTCCCTCGCGACCCGGCTCGGAGCCGGCGTCCCGCTCGTCGGCTTCTCGGCGCGGACCGGGGACGGACGCGACGCGCTCTGGCGGGTCGTCACCGCCTGGCTGTGAGACCCGCGCGACGGCGCTTGTGGGCCGCACGCGCGTGCGTCATAAGCGCGCTGCGATGTCTCGGGCGGACGCGGCCATCGGCATCTTCGACTCCGGGGTCGGAGGCCTCACGGTCCTGCACGCGATGCTCGGCGCGCTGCCGTACGAGGACCTCATCTACCTCGGGGACACCGGCCGCTATCCGTACGGGACGAAGTCGGCGGAGACCGTCACCCGGTACAGCATCGAGAACGTCGAGTTCCTCGTCGAGCGGGGCGTGAAGATGGTGGTGGTGGCGTGCAACACCGCCTCCGCCGTCGCGCTCGACGCGCTCGCCGCGCGCTTTCCGGTGCCGCTCGTCGGCGTCATCGAGCCCGGCGCGCGGGCGGCGCTCGAGCGGACGCGGAGCGGCAAGGTGGGTGTCGTCGGCACCGAGGCGACGATCACCTCCGGCGCGTACACGCGCGCGCTGCGCGCGCTCCGCCCGTCGCTCCAGCTCTACACCCGTGCGTGCCCCCTGCTCGTCCCCCTCGCCGAAGAGGGCTGGACGGAGGGGCCGATCGCGCGCGGGGTCGCCGAGACGTACCTCGCGAGCCTCCGCACGAGCGGCATCGACACGCTGGTCCTCGGCTGCACGCACTACCCGCTCTTGAAGCCCATCATCGCCGAGGTGATGGGCCCTGGCGTGACGCTCGTCGACTCGGCGGACGAGACGGCGCGCGCCGTCGCGGCGCTGCTCGCCGAGCGCGGCCTCGCCCGCGCCGACGGCGGCGGGCAGACGAGCTTCTTCGTGACCGACGTCCCCGACCGCTTCATCCGCATCGGGCAGCGCTTCCTGGGCGCACGGGTCGAGTCCGCGGTGCGCGTCGAGCGCTGAGCTTCGCTTGACCTGCCGGCGTCGGGACCACACAATGGCGCGTTCTCCATGGCGAATTTGCTGACCCGCGTCTTCGGGAGCGCCAACGAGCGCACGCTCAAGGGCTTGTGGCCCATCGTCCGCGACATCAACGGGCTCGAGGCGGAGGTCGAGAAGCTGCCGGCCGAGGCGTTTCCCGAGAAGACGGCCGAGCTGCGGGCGCGCCTCGCCGACGACAAGGAGTCGCTCGACGACGTCCTTCCGGAGGCCTTCGCGCTGGTGCGCGAGGCGTCGCGGCGGACGATCGGGCTCCGCCACTTCGACGTCCAGTGCCTCGGCGGCATCGTCCTCCACCAGGGCCGCATCGCGGAGATGAAGACGGGCGAGGGCAAGACCCTCGTCGCGACGCTGTCGCTCTACCTGAACGCGCTCCGCGGCAAGGGCGCGCACCTGGTGACCGTGAACGACTACCTGGCCCGCCGCGACGTCCAGTGGATGGGGCCCATCTACCACTACCTCGGCCTCTCGGTCGCTTCGATCATCCACGACCTGAGCTTCCAGTTCGACCTCACCTTCATCTCCAAGGACTACCGCCTGCTCCACCTGCGCGAGATCGAGCGGCGGGCGGCGTACCGCGCCGACATCACGTACGGCACCAACAACGAGTTCGGCTTCGACTACCTCCGCGACAACATGAAGTTCTCGCTCGACGAGTACGCCCAGCGCGAGCTCAACTACGCGATCGTCGACGAGGTGGACAACATCCTGATCGACGAGGCCCGCACCCCGCTCATCATCTCCGGCCCCGCCGAGGAGTCCACCGACAAGTACTACGTCGTCGACCGCATCATCCCGCGGCTCAAGAAGGAGGCCGACTACACCATCGACGAGAAGCACCGCTCCGCGACCCTCACCGAGGAGGGCATCTCCAAGTGCGAACGCCTCCTCGGCGTCTCCAACCTCTACGACCCGAGCCAGATCGACATGCTCCACCACGTGACACAGGCGTTGAAGGGCCACACCCTCTTCAAGCGCGACGTCGACTACGTGGTGAAGGACGGCGAGGTCATCATCGTCGACGAGTTCACCGGCCGGCTCATGCCGGGGCGACGGTGGTCCGACGGGCTTCACCAGGCGGTCGAGGCGAAGGAAGGCGTCCGCATCGAGCGCGAGAACCAGACGCTCGCCACCATCACCATCCAGAACTACTTCCGCATGTACGGGAAGCTCGCCGGCATGACGGGCACGGCCGACACGGAGGCCGTCGAGTTCAAGAAGATCTACAAGCTCGACGTCGTCGTCATGCCCCCCAACAAGCCGATGCGTCGCGTGGACTACGCGGACGTCGTGTACAAGAGCGAGCGCGAGAAGTTCGCCGCCGTCGTCGAGGAGATCAAGGACTGCCACGAGAAGGGCCAGCCGGTGCTGGTCGGCACGACGTCGGTCGAGAAGTCCGAGCGCGTCTCGAAGCTGCTCAAGAAAGCGGGCGTCCGCCACAACGTGCTGAACGCCATCAACCACGAAGCCGAGGCCAACATCATCGCCCAGGCCGGCCGTCACCAGCAGGTCACGATCGCCACCAACATGGCCGGTCGCGGCACCGACATCCTGCTCGGCGGCAACCCCGAGTTCCTCGCCCGTGCCGAGATGGAGAACGAGTGGTTCCGGAAGGCCGGCAGCGCCAAGGGCGGGAAGGGCGACGGGCAGCCGTCGGAGCGCTACGAGGACGCGCTCCGCGCGCTCCGCGAGCGCTACGACGAAGACATCCAGCACGCGAGCGACCAGCACGAGCACGCGCTCGCCGCCCTCGAGGAACGGCGCACGGATTCGCTCCGCGACCTGACCGACGTCCACCGCAAGCTCCTCGAGCTGTCGCCGTACCGCGCCGTGCGCGCTCGCTACGAGGAGATCAGCTCCGTCGAGCTGATCCCCGCCGTGCGCGACCACGACCCGATTCCGCCCCGCTACCGCCGCGTCAAGGAGGAGATCGAGACGACCCTCCTCTCCGCCGGCGGGGGCGCCGACGTGGCGACCGAGCGCTCGTCCCTGGAGGACCTCCGCTCGCGCTACGGGGAGCTGCTGGCGGTGTGGGAGGACGGCGGGGTGCGGACGGACGAGGCCGCGCGCGAGCTGGACGAGCGGCGCTCGCAGTACGAGCGCGGACTCTCGGTCATGGAGCTGGCGCTCCTGGTGAAGGCCGGGGTCGCGGGCAACGGCGAGCTGATGGACCTGCGCGGCACGTACCGCACGGCCGAGGACGCCTACGTCGAGGCCGAGCGGCTCCACGAGGAGAAGCGCGGGCCCTACGAGGAGGCGCTCCACGCCGCCGAGCGTCGCTACGAGGAAGACCGCGCGAAGTACGTCGCCACCGTGGAGGATATCCGCGAGCAGCTCCAGAAGGCGCCGGAGGAGTACGAGTCGCGCTTCCGCGAGAACGTCGAGAAGTACAAGGACACGTGCGCCGCCGAGCGCGAGCTGGTGGTCGCGGCGGGCGGGCTCCACATCCTCGGCACGGAGCGGCACGAAGCGCGCCGGATCGACAACCAGCTCCGCGGCCGCGGCGGACGCCAGGGCGACCCGGGGTCTTCCCGGTTCTACCTCTCCCTGGAGGACGACCTGCTGCGCATCTTCGGCGCCGACCGCATGCAGGGGCTCATGGAGCGCCTCGGCATGGAGGAGGGCATGCCGATCGAGCATCGCTGGATCACGCGCTCGATCCGCAGCGCCCAGGAGAAGGTCGAAGCGCACAACTTCGACATCCGCAAGCACCTCCTCGAGTACGACGACGTGCTCAACAAGCAGCGCGAGGTCGTCTACACCCGCCGGCGCGATCTCCTCGGGCGCGACGATCTCCGGGCGGACGTGCTCGAGCTCGCGACCGGCATCGCCGAGGATCTCGTCGCCGGCCGCGTCGAGCCGGAGGTCGCCTCCGAGGAGTGGGACTGGAAAGCGCTCGACGACGCGGTGTTCGCGCAGTTCAACTTCCGCCTCCAGGTGCCCGAGGGCGAGCGCGGACGGCTCCGCGTCGAGGCGCTCCAGGACATGCTCGTCGAGCGCGTGCGGCACGCGTACGGGGAGCGCGAGCGCCTGTTCGGTGCGCCGATCGTGCGCCACCTCGAGAAGCTCATCATGCTCCAGACCCTCGACGTCCTCTGGAAGGACCACCTCCTCGGCATGGACCACCTGAAGGAGGGCATCGGGCTGCGCGGCTACGGGCAGGTGAACCCCCTCCAGGCCTACCAGAAGGAGGGGTACGACATGTTCGAGGACATGATCCGGCGCATGGAGGCCGACGTCGTCGAGAAGCTGATGAGCGTCCAGATCCGCACCGAGGCCGCCGGCGTGCGCCCGATGGTGGTCGGTGCCGGCGCGGAGGAGGCGGAGGGGCTCCCCGCCGAGCTGGAGGCGATGCAGCGCCGCCAGCGCCAGGCGGCGCGCGTCACGCTCTCGCACGGCGGCGAGGCCGAGCCCCAGAAGGCCGAGACCGTGAAGCGCGACGGGGACAAGGTCGGCCGCAACGACCCGTGTCCGTGCGGCAGCGGGAAGAAGTACAAGAAGTGCCACGGGCGCGCGTGAGCCGGGTCGCGTGAAGCTCCGTCGTCGCGCCCATCGAGTGTCGGTGCCCGGCTTCCGCTTCGCGGGCGTCCGCACGGGCATGAAGCGGCGCGGCCCCGACGTCGCGCTCATCGTCGCGGACGCGCCCGCGGTCGCAGCCGGCGTGTTCACCGTGAACCGGG
The DNA here is from genome assembly GCA_041496545.1 of Binatia bacterium. Taxonomy (GTDB): domain Bacteria; phylum Desulfobacterota; class Binatia; order DP-6; family DP-6; genus DASRHG01. Next base: position 11,117 of record JBGQET010000065.1, read on the forward strand.
CGCCGGCGGCGCCGGTGGTGGTGTCGCGGCGGCGGATCCGCGCGGGGCGGGCGTCGGCCGTCCTGGTGCACGCGGGCAACGCCAACGCCTGCACGGGCAGGGAGGGGCTGCGCACGGTGGAGGTGTCGACCGCGCTCGCGGCGCGCCTGCTCGGCGTGCCGGCCGCGCGCGTGCTCGCGTGCGCGACGGGGCGGATCGGGGTGCAGGTGCCGCGCTCGAAGCTGCTGGCCGGCGTGCGCGCCGCCGCCGAGGCCCTCTCGCCGCACGGATTCGCCGACGTGGCGCACGCCATCACCACCACCGACGCGTTCCCCAAGACCGCCGTCCGCCGGCTGCGGCTCGGCGGGCGTCCCGTCACGCTCGCCGTTCTCGGCAAGGGCGGCGGCATGATCGCGCCGCGCATGGCGACGCTCCTCGTGTTCGTCGTGACCGACGCCGCGCTGACCCGGTCCGTCGCCGCGCGGGCACTGCGCGCCGCCGTCGGCCCGACGCTGAACGCGATCACGGTCGACGGCGACACCAGCACCAACGACACGCTGCTCCTCCTCGCCAGCGGCGCGGCGCAGAACCGGCCCGTGCGCCCCGGCTCGGCCGACGCGCGCCGGCTGGTGCGTGCGTTGACGGAGCTCCTCGAGGAGATCGCCCGCTTGGTCGTGCTGGACGGCGAAGGGGCCGTGCGACTGGTCGAGGTCACGGTGCGCGGCGCGCGGAGCGACGCCGACGCGGAGCGCGTCGCGCGCGCGATCGGCGACTCGCCGCTCTGCAAGACCGCCTTCAACGGCGGCGACCCCAACTGGGGTCGCTTCGTCATGGCGGCCGGCAAGGCCGGCGTGCCGCTCGACGCCGACCGAGTGGACGTCACCGTCGGCGGCGTGGCGGTGTCGCGCCGGGGGCGTCCGGTGGCGGGCGCGCTCCGGCGGGCGGCGCGACGTATGCGCGGGCGCGAGGTCGCGGTCGGGCTCGACCTGCATCTCGGTCGCGGCAGGGCGCGCATCCTCGCCTCGGACCTCTCGACCGCCTACGTCCACTTCAACGCCGCCTACACCACCTGAGCGGTGCGCACCCTCGGCCTCGCGGCCCTCGTGCTCGGCGTCCTGCTCGCCGCCGCGGCGGTGAGCCCGTGGGCGGCGTCGGCGGCGGCGCGCGTGGTCGGGCACCCGTTCACGTTCGCGCGCGTCTTCGACCGCGTCTTCGAGGGGCTCCTCGTCGTCGCGCTCCTGCTCGCCTGGCGGCCGCTCGACCTCGGACGGCCCGCCGAGCTGGGGCTCGCGCGCGCCGGCTGGGGCCGCGCCCTCGGACGGGGCCTCGCGCTCGGCGCGGCGGGACTCGCCGTCGGCCTGGCGCTCTGCGCGCTCGGCGGCGGGGTCGTCGCGACGCTCCGCTTCGCGGCCGCGAAGACGGTCCGGAAGGCGGCGCTCGGGCTCGCGGCGGCGCTCGCCGTCGCCGCCGGCGAGGAGACGCTCTTCCGCGGCGTGCTGCTCCGCCGCGTGACGCGCGACGGCGGCGCTGTGCTCGGCGTGGCGGTGACGACGGTCGTCTACGCCGCGGTCCACGTCGTGCGGACGGGCGGCGTCTCGGGGCGGGGTGGGGCGTGGGCGGGCGTGGCGCGGCTCGAGGCGCTGTTCGTCCCGCTCGCCGCGCCGGCCGCGTGGCCGCCGCTCGTGGGCCTCGGCCTCCTCGGGATCCTGCTCGCCGCGGCGCGCCGGCGGACGGGGAGCCTCTGGACCCCGATCGGCATCCACGCCGCGTGGGTCGCGCTCTTCCGCGTCGGCCGGCTCTTCTTCGCGCTGGCGTCCCGTCCGGCGTGGCTGGTCGGCACCGGCTGGCCGCCCTTCGTGGGCGGCGCCGCCGCCTGGCTCGCGGTCGGCGTGTCGGCCTGGCTGCTCCGCGGCTCGCGGTGGCGTGCCCGTGCCTCGGGGTGATAGCCACCTCGCGCGTGGCCGCCGACGCCTGGGACCCCGAGCAGTACGGCCGTTTCCACGCCGAGCGCACGCGGCCGTTCCTCGACCTGCTGGCGCTCGTGCGTCCCCGGCCCGGGTTGCGGATCGTCGACCTCGGCTGCGGCACGGGCGAGCTGACCCGACGCCTGCATCGCGAGCTGCAAGCGGCCGAGACGCTCGGCGTCGACCGCTCCTCCGCGATGCTGGCGCGGAGCGCCGAGTTCGCCGACGCCGGGCTGCGCTTCGTGGTCGGCGACGCCGGCACGTTCGTCGAGCGCGACGCTTGGGACCTCGTCTTCTCGAACGCCGCGCTCCACTGGGTGCCGGACCACCCGGCGCTCTTCCGCCGCCTGGCGGACGCGCTCCGCGCCGACGGCCAGCTCGCCGTGCAGATGCCGGCCAACCACGACCACCCCTCGCACGTGGTCGCGGCCGAGGTGGCGGCGGAGGCGCCGTTCCGCGACGCCCTCGGCGCCGACCTGCCGTCCACCCGCCCCGTGCTCGCGCCCGAGGAGTACGCCGCGCTCCTCGCGCGGCTCGGCTTCCGTGCCCAGCACGTCCGCCTCCAGGTCTACGGCCACTGGCTCGGGGAGCCGGCGGACGTCGTCGAGTGGGTGAAGGGAACGCTCTTCACCACGCACCGCGAGCGCCTGCCGCCGCGGCTCTACGACGAGCTGGTCGCGCGCTACCGGGCCCGGCTGCTGCCGCGCCTCGACGACGCGCGCCCGTACTTCTTCGCGTTCAAGCGCATCCTGCTCTGGGCCGCGCGCTGATCCGTCGGGCCGCGGGCGCTGCCGCGGCGCTCAGCCGACGGCGACCGCAGGCCGCGGCCGACGGGCCCACAGCCGGAGCCCGAGCGCGGCGAGGAGGAGCAGCGTGAACGGCGCATGCGCCGGCACGGCCACCGCCTGCGGTGCGTAGGTCGCGAAGAACACGAGCCAGAGGTAGTAGACCCCGAAGGTGTGCAGCCGGCTCCACCGCCGCGGCCCGAGCCACGCCGCGGTGCGGTCGAACGAGGTGGCGGTCATGGCGGCGAGGACGACGTAGCCGAAGCCGCCGGCGACCGCGGTCACCGGGTTCACCGTGAAGTCCGGCGACGTCCGCACCAGGGATGCGATGGCGAGGGCGTGCACGGCGTGCGACACGGCGAAGGAGACGCCGAGGTAGCGGCGGTTCAGCACCAGCCAGCGCGTGACGGGCCCCGGCCAGCGGCGGTGGAGCGACGAGGCGGTGAAAGCGGCGAGGAAGAGGAGGACCGACGTGCGCGCCGTGGCGCGGAGCGCGAAGCGCGCCGCGGCCTCGCCTGGACCGATGACGGCGACGCCCGTGCCGACGACCGCCAGCACCACGACGGCCGTCACGCCGACGATCGGCCAGCCCGCGAGCCGCACGCGCCTACGCCCCGAGCTTCGCCCGCAGCAGCTCCTGTGCGAGCTGCGGGTTCGCCTTGCCGCCGGTCGCCTTCATCACCTGGCCGACGAGGAAGCCCATCACCTGCGCCTTGCCGCCCTTCACCTGCTCGACCTGCTTCGGGTTCTTGGCGATCACCTCGTCCACCGTCGCCGCGAGCGCGCCACGGTCGCTCACCTGCGCCAGGCCCTCGGCGGCGACCAGCGCCTCGGGGTCCTGGCCGGTGCCGCGGAGCCGCGGCAGCAGGCCCTTTGCCGTGTTGCGGTTGATGGTGCCGGCGTCGACCAGCTTCGAGAGGCGCGCGAGCTGGAGCGGCGTGAGCGGCCAGTCGCGGATCACGAGCGCGCGGTCGAGCTTCTCCTCGCGGACGATGCGGAGGAGCTCCGTCATGACCCAGTTGGCCATCTCCTTCGGCGCCGCGCCCTCGGCGACGCCGGCCTCGAAGTAGCCGGCGACGTCCTTCCGCTGCGTCAGCACGTCGGCGTCGTAGGGGGAGAGCTGGTACTGGCGCTCGAAGCGCTCGCGCCGCGCGCTCGGCAGCTCGGGCATGCGGGCGCGTACGGCGTCGACCCAGGCGCGCTCGACGACGAGCGGCAGCAGGTCGGGCTCGGGGAAGTAGCGGTAGTCGTGGGCGTGCTCCTTGCTCCGCATCGACCGCGTCTCCTCGCGGTCGGCGTCCCAGAGCCGCGTCTCCTGCACCAGCGTGCCGCCCCCGGCGAGGACCTCGGTCTGGCGCGCGACCTCGTAGGCGATCGCTTTCTCGACCGAGCGGAAGGAGTTCATGTTCTTGATCTCGACCTTGGTGCCGAACGCCGCCTGTCCCGCGGGCCGCACCGACACGTTGGCGTCGCAGCGGAAGCTCCCTTCCTCCATGTTGCCGTCGCAGATCTCGAGGTACTGGAGGATGGAGCGCAGCGAACGGAGGTACGCGCCCGCCTCGGCGACGGTGCGCATGTCGGGCTCGCTCACGATCTCGAGCAGCGGGACGCAGGAGCGGTTGAAGTCGACGAGGCTCGTATCGGCGCCGGCGTCGTGGATGTTCTTGCCGGTGTCCTCCTCCATGTGGATGCGCGTCAATCCGATGCGGCGCGACGCGCCGTCGACCAGGACGTCGAGCCAGCCCTTGGTGCAGATGGGCGCTTCGTACATGGTGATCTGGTAGCCCTTCGGGAGGTCGGGGTAGAAGTAGTTCTTGCGCGCGAAGCGCGAGCGCTGCGCGATCTCGCAGTGCGTGGCGAGGCCGGCGAGGATTGCAAACTCGACGACGCGCTTGTTCAGCACCGGCAGCACGCCCGGCATGCCGAGGCAGACGGGGCAGACGTTGGTGTCGGGCGGCCCGCCGAAGGCGGCCGAGCAGGCGCAGAAGATCTTCGACTGCGTCAGCAGCTCGGCGTGGACCTCGAGGCCGATGACGGTCTCCATCGGGGCGCTCACGGGAGCGCCCTCCGGCGGTGCCAATCCGTCGTCTGCTCGTAGGCGTGGCCGATGCGGAGGAGCGTCGCCTCGTCGAAGGGACGGCCGACGATTTGGAGGCCGATCGGCAGGCCCGCGGCGTCGGCGCCGCAGGGGACGACGAGCCCCGGGAGTCCCGCCAGGTTGACCGAGATGGTGAAGATGTCGGACAGGTACATGGTGAGCGGGTCGTCGGTCTTCTCGCCGATGCGGAAGGCCGTCGTGGGTGCGACGGGCGTGACGAGGGCGTCGCAGCGCTCGAGGGCGCGCGTAAAGTCCTGGCGGATGAGCGTCCGGACCTGCTGCGCCTTCAGATAGTAGGCGTCGTAGTAGCCCGCCGACAGCGCGTAGGTGCCGAGCATGATGCGGCGCTTCACCTCGGCGCCGAAGCCCTGGGCGCGCGTCGCCTCGTACATGTCGCCGAGCGCGCGCTCGGGGACGCGGAGCCCGTAGCGCACGCCGTCGTAGCGGGCGAGGTTGGAGGAGGCTTCGGCGGTGGCGATCAGATAGTAGGTGGCGATCGCGTACTCGGTGTGCGGCAGCGACACCGGCTCGACGGCGGCGCCCATGCCCTCGAGCGCCTTCACCGCCGCCTTCACGCCGGCCTCGACCTCCGGCTGCATCCCCTCGACGAAGTACTCGCGCGGCAGGCCGAGCGTGAGCCCGCGCACGCTGCCGTCGAGCGCGGCGGCGTACGACGGCACGGGACGTGGTGAGGCGGTAGAGTCGCGCGGGTCGTGCCCGGCGATTGCCTCGAGGACGAGCGCCAGGTCGCCGACCTCGCGTGCGAGCGGCCCGACCTGATCGAGCGACGACGCGTACGCGATGACGCCGTAGCGCGACACGCGCCCGTAGGTCGGTTTCATGCCGGCGATGCCGCAGAACCCCGCCGGCAGGCGGATCGAGCCGCCGGTGTCGGTGCCGAGCGAGGCGTGGACCTCGCCCGCAGCGACGGCCGCCGCCGAGCCCCCCGACGAGCCGCCCGGCACGCGCGCGCCGTCCCAGGGGTTGCGAACGGGTCCGTAGGCGGAGTTCTCGTTCGACGACCCCATCGCGAACTCGTCGCAGTTCGCCTTGCCGACGATGACGGCGCCGGCGGCGCGGAGCCGCGCCGTCACGGTGGCGTCGTACGCGGGGACGAAGTGCTCGAGGATGCGCGAGCCGGCCGTCGTGCGGAGGCCGGCCGTGCAGATGACGTCCTTGACCGCCACCGGCACGCCGCCGAGCGGCCCCGGGTCCTCGCCCGCCGCGACGCGGCGGTCGACGGCCTCCGCCGCGGCGAGGGCGCCCGTCTCGTCGAGGGTCAGGAAGGCGTGGACGCGCGGCTCGACGGCGGCGATACGCGCCAGCGCCGCGCGGGTCAGGTCCACGGCGGAGACGTCGCGGCGGCGGACGCGCGCTGCGGCCTCACGCGCGGAAAGCTCGTGGAGGGCGCTCATGGGTTGACGCGTGGCGACGCCTCGCACGCGGACAGGTCGTGGAGAATGCTCATTCGATGATGCGGGGGACGCGGAACAGCCGCCCGTCGCGCGCCGGGGCGTTGGCGAGCAGCTCCTCGGCGGCGGGCGGGTTGGTGGCGGCGTCCTCGCGCAGCTGCGCGCCGAAGTCCTCGACGTGGGCCATCGGCTCGACGCCGCGCGTGTCCAGCGCCTGGAGGCGCTGGAAGGCGTCGAGGATGTGCGTCAGGTCGGCCACCAGACGCTCCTCCTCGGCGGGCTCGAGGCGGAGGCGCGCGAGCTGCGCCACCCGCCGCACCTCCTCGCGCGTGATCGCCATCGCCGGGTTCCTACCGCACGGTCTCTCCGTCCGCAACGCGCGCGTCCTCCACGCCCGACACGCGCGAGGACGTGGGACGGCTGCTCGCGCTCGCGCCGGACCTGGTGCTCGTCGCCGATGTGGCGGGCGACGGCTTCTGGGCCGCCGTCGGCCGGGTGCGGACGCTGCCGCCGGTCACTCAGCCGTAGTGCGCGGTGGAAGACCTCACGTCCGCACCGTCTCACCCGGACGCGGATTCGGGGAGGTGGCCGGTACGAGCGGGATGCGGATGGTGAACGTGGAACCTGCGCCGGGCGTGCTGTCGACGCGGATCGTGCCGCCGAGCCGCTCGACCACGCGCTTCACGATGTAGAGCCCGAGGCCGGTGCCGCCGAAGTCGCGCGTCTCCGAGGGGCCGAGCTGGCGGAACATCTCGAAGATGAGCGGCACGTCGGCCGGCGCGATGCCGATGCCGGTGTCGCGCACGGTGAGGACGAGCTGCCCGTCGGCCTCGGACGCCGTCACTTCCACCTCGCCGGCCGGGGTGAACGTGAGCGCGTTCTGCACCAGGTGGGTGAGGATCGTGCGTAGCTTGGCCGGATCGCTCCGGAGCGCCGCGCCGGCGAGGCGGTTGCACCAGCGGAGCGCGACGACGCCGTTGCCGACGGCGCCGGCGGTCCGGCGGATGTCGGCGAACAGCGCGTCGAGGTCGACGGACTTGTATTCGATGACGTCGCGGCCGGCCTCGAGCTGGTTGAGATCGACGGTCGCGTCGATCAGGTCGAGCTGGTGGCGGACGTTCCGCTGGATGCGCGCGATCGTTTCGAGTGCTTCCGGCAGCTGCGATCCGTACGCACCCGAGGCGAGCATGTCCGCGCAGCCGTCGATGATGTGAAGCGGCGTGCGCAGCTCGTGCGACATCGTGGAGAGGAAGTCCGACTTGACGCGGTTCGCGGTCCTGAGGGCGGCGATGAGGCGATGGTTCTCGAGCGCGACGGCGGCGGTATGCGCGATCCCGAACGCCAGGCGATACTGGGTGCGGGTGAACGCCCCTGCGGGATGCGCCGTGAAGGCGAGCCCGCCGAGAAGGACCTGTTGGCGGCAGAGCGGGACGTACAGCGTGGCCCCGTCGCCCGGCCGTCCCGCCGGGACCTCCAGGAGGAAGCCCGGCTTCAGGTCGGGGAGCGGCGGCTTGGCGCGGTCGTTTTCGCCCTTCGCAAGGACGATGCGGCTTTCGCCGCATCCGAGCACGTTGGCGGCGATGCCGCCCACGCGCCGGACGAGGTCGTCCTCACCCAGGTACTCGTCGAGGGTCCGGGCGAGCTGGAAGAGCGCGGTCGCGATCCGGGCTTCCTCCTCCTTCTCGGCGGAGGCGTGCTGGAGGAGCGCGCGGCGTACGAAGGCCTGCCGCCGGTATCGGTCGACGTGCCCGACGCCGACCACGGTGAACGCCGAGGTGAGGCCGACGAACATCACCACGCCCGGCTCCGGGGCGGTCATGCCGAGGAACGGCTGGACGACGGCGAACATCACGAAGAACGCGCCACTGGTCGCGAGCTGACACCGCCAGTCCCAGGGGAGGAGCACGGCGACGGCGGTGGAGAAGCAGGCGAGCACCATCGCCACATCGGCCGCCGTTCCCCACACGACCGCGTCGTACGTCATGATCTCGACGAGGACCGTCACGACGAGCGTGAAGAAGGTCTTGGCGTATCGCCGCCACGTGATGCGGCCCAGGGCGACCAGGCCGAACGCCGAGGTGAGCGTGCAGCCGCAGAGCAGGATCATGGCGGTCAGCATCCGCTCGGGGCGCAGCACCGCTTCGGCGGGAAGCGTCACTAGGGAGACCAGGATGAAGAAGGTGAGGACGCCCCGCACCCGCGACAGGAACAGATCCGCCATCGTCTCCCGGTACGCGCGCCCGAGCTCGGCGTGGCTCGGGGCGGCGGCGGCGGTGGCGACCTCGGTCTCGGCCATCTCCCGGACGCCACCCGGGAGCGGCCCATCGGGGCCGAGGGATGGGGCGGATGCCATCGCCTGGGTATCGCCAGGACGCCCGTGAAACTTGAGCGCCCGCCGCCTTGCGAGGCCGGGGGGCCGCCGGTAAGCTCGCGCGCCGTGGATGCGCGGCGGGAGCTGGGGCGGCGGGGCGAGGCGGTGGCCGAGGCCTTCCTCCGCACGCACCGCTACACCATCGTGGCCCGCAACTACCGCTGCCGCGCCGGCGAGATCGACCTGGTCGCCCTCGACGGCCCGGTGCTCGTCTTCGTCGAGGTGCGGAGCCGCCGCGGCGTCGGCGCCGGCACGCCGCTCGAGTCGGTCGACCACCGCAAGCAGGCGCGGGTGACCCGGGTGGCCCGCCACTTCCTCTCCCTGCGCGGCTGGCACGACCGCGACGCGCGCTTCGACGTGATCGGCGTCCGCTTCGACGCCGAGCCCCCCGGCGTCGAGCACGTGCGCGGTGCCTTCGAGGTGGGCGCGTGATCGACATCCGGCTCGTGCGCACGGAGCCCGAGCGCGTGAAGGCGGAGCTGGCGAAGGTCGGCTTCCCGGCGGCGGAGGTGGACGCGCTCCTCGCCGCCGACGAGCGCCGGCGCGAGGCGATCGGGGCCGTCGAGCGGCTCCGCGCCGAGCGCACCGCCGCTTCGAAGGCCATCCGCGACCTGAAGGACGCCGCGACGCGCGAGCGCGCGATCGTGAAGCAGCGCGCCGTCGGCGAGCAGATCGCGGCCGCCGAGGCCGCGGTCGCGGCGGCCGAGGAGGAGTTCCGCCGCCGCATGCTCGAGGTGCCGAACCTGCCGCACCCCGACGTGCCGGTCGGCCCCGACGAGTCGGCCAACGTCGTCGTGCGCACCGAGGGCACGCCCCCCCGCTTCGACTTCCAGCCCCTCCCGCACTGGGACCTGGGGACGCAGCTCGGCATCATCGACTTCGAGCGCGGCGTGAAGATCTCCGGCTCGCGTTTCTACGTGCTGCGCGGCGCCGGCGCGCGCCTGCAGCGTGCGCTCGTCTCCTGGATGCTCGACCTCCACGTCCGCGAGCACGGCTACACCGAGGTCTATCCGCCGGCGATGGTGAAGGGCGAGTGCGCGGTCGGCACGGGGCAGCTCCCGAAGTTCGCCGACACCATGTACCGCGACGCCGAGGAGGACTTGTGGTTCGTGCCCACGGCCGAGGTGCCGGTCACGAACCTCTACCGCGACGAGGTCCTCGACGGCGCCGCGCTGCCGATCCACCACGTCGCGTACACGCCGTGTTTCCGGCGCGAGAAGATGTCGGCGGGTCGCGACGTGCGCGGCATCAAGCGCGGGCACCAGTTCGACAAGGTCGAGATGGTGAAGTTCGTGCGCCCCGAGACCTCCGACGCGGAGCTGACGAAGCTCCTCGGCGACGCGGAGGACGTCTGCCGCCGCCTCGGGCTCCAGCACCGCGTCGTCCAGATGTGTACCGGCGACCTCTCCTTCACCGCAGCGATGAAGTTCGACGTCGAGGTGTGGGCGCCGGGCTGCCAGGAGTGGCTCGAGGTCAGCTCGTGCTCCAACTTCCGCGACTTCCAGGCCCGGCGCGCGAACATCCGCTTCCGGCCCGGGCCCGGCGCCAGGCCGGAGCTGGTCCACACGCTGAACGGGTCGGGCCTGGCGCTTCCGCGCGTCATGATCGCCGTCCTCGAGACCTACCAGCGCGCCGACGGCAGCGTCGCGCTGCCCGAGGTGCTGCGCCCCTGGGTCGGCGCCGACGTCATCGCGGCCGGCGCGCCGCGCTGAACCGCCCGTCAGGTGCTCAGAACAGGTTGCGGAGCCGCGGCGCGCGCGCGTGCTGGGTGCGCTCGGCCATCACCACGTCGTAGGCGACGGTGTCGGCGACGCGGGCCTCGGGGACGAGGAGGCCCCGGACCCGGATCCAGTCGCCGATCGCGGCTTCGACGGGCTCCGTCGAGCGGACCAGGATGCGCGAGCCGTGCGCGTCGGCTACCTCGAGGACCGTCTCCGAGGGCAGCCGCTGCATGCGCACGATCTGGGCGACGAAGTCGACCTTGTGCTGGTAGTACTTGGCGGGGCGGCCGTTGATGTCCGAGACGGTCGCGCCGCAGCCGGCGAGGGCGGCGGCCAGGGCGACGACGCTGAGTGACGGGCCGACCCGCATGCGGCTGCGGCGGGTAGCACGCGAGCCCCGGGTTTGCAAAGGCGGACGTCGCGGGAGCGGCCCGCGGGCGCTCCCGGGCCGTCGCTTGACCTTCCGACGGCCTCCCCATAGTTTCTCGGGTCCTGAAGGAGGAAGTCATGCGTAGAACGTCCATCACGGCGATCGCCCTCGCCGCCACCCTCGGGGTCGCGCCGCTGGCCCTCGCCGCCGACGCCCCGGATGCTCCGGTCGCCACCGTCGGCTCGCGCACGATCAAGCGTGCGGAGCTCGAGGAGAAGGTCCGGCCGAAGATGATCGAGATCGAGAACGAGCGCTACGAGGCGCTGAAGGACGGGCTCGACGAGATGATCTCCGACGAGCTCTTGAAGCAGGAGGCGACCGCGCGCGGCGTCTCGCCCGACGACCTCACGAAGAAAGAGGTCGACGAGAAGCTCGGCATCCCGAGCGACGCCGATATCCAGAAGGTCTACGACGAGAACAAGGCGCAGCTCGGCGGGCAGACGCTCGAGCAGGTCAAACCGCGGATCGTCCAGTACCTCCAGCAGCAGAAGACCGAGGAGCGAAGGAGCGCCTTCATCGCCGAGCTCAAGGCCAAGCACAAGACGACGATCGCGCTGCGCCCCCCGCTGGTGAAGATCGAGACGGCTGGCCGGCCCGAGCGGGGCGCCGGCGCCAAGGCGCCCGTCACCATCGTCGAGTTCTCCGACTACCAGTGCCCGTTCTGCAAAAAGGCCGAGGAGTCGGTCGACAAGGTGATGAAGGCCTACGGCGACAAGGTGCGGCTCGTCTTCCGTGACTTCCCGCTACCGATGCACCCCAACGCACGCCCCGCCTCAGAGGCGGCGAGCTGCGCCAACGACCAGGGCAAGTTCTGGGAGTACCACGCCAAGCTGTTCGGCAATCAGGGTGCGCTCAGCGAGGACAACCTGAAGGGCTACGCCAAGGACGTCGGGCTCGACGAGGCGAAGTTCGCGAAGTGCCTCGCCGACAAGCCGTTCAAGGCGGTGATCGACAAGGACATCGAGGACGGCAGCAAGGTGGGCGTCACCGGCACGCCCGCCTTCTTCATCAACGGCCGCATGATCTCGGGCGCGCAGCCCTTCGAGAAGTTCAAGGAAGTGATCGACGAGGAGCTGGCGTCGAAGGACGGCAAGCCCGGCGCCTAGCGCCGGCGGATGGTAGTGTCGCCGGCGCGGGCCCAGGTGCTCGCGCCGGTGCGCGCGCGTCCCTGCGAAGCGCACGTCGCCCACCCCTTGCGCGGGCTCGCGGCGCTGCGGCCGTGCGACCAGGCGTCCTTGCCGCCGCCGCCGTGCATGCCGCCGTCGCCGCCCTCGGCCCAGGCGCCCTGGTGAGCGGCGTTCGCCGCGTTCAGGTTGCGGCGCACGGTGCCGAGCGTCTGCACCGGCGACATGCCGCCGGTCGCGGTCGCCGCCGACTGCGTCCCCATCGCCGCCGTCAGGTCCACCATCGACTGCGCCCACGCCGCCGACCCACAACCCATCGCGCCGGCCAGCAGGGCTCCCGTCCACCATCCTCGCGCCACGTGTCTCATCGGAGATCTCCTCGTCTGTCTTTCGGCAGAGGAGGCGGAGAACGTGAGAGCGCGAGCGCCGTGCGGGGCGCTCAGGCGGCCACGGTGTCGGTGGGGCGGGCGAGGGCGACCGCGTTCTTGCGGGCGCGCTTGACGGAGTACATGGCGTTGTCGGCGGCGCGGAAGAGACCCTCGGCGTCGCCGGCGTGATCGGGGTAGACCGCGACGCCGATGCTCGCCGTGACGCCCGAGATGTCGACGCCGTCCTCCTCGTCGAGGTAGGTCGCGGCCTGGACCGCGGCCCGGATCGCCTCGGCGACGCGGAGCGCGGCGGGGCCGTCGGCCCCGGGCAGGATGGCGACGAACTCGTCGCCGCCGAAGCGCGCCGCGACGTCGCCGGGGCGGACCAGCCGGCCGATGATCTTTCCGATGTGGCTGATCGTCCGGCTGCCGGCGAGGTGCCCGTGCGTGTCGACGACCTCCTTGAAGCTGTCGAGGTCGAGCATCATGAGCGCGACCGGACCGCCGCGGCGGAGGATGTCGGGCAGGGCGCGGTTGAAGTAGCGCGTGTTGCGCAGCCCCGTCAGGTCGTCGGTGATCGAGGCGAGGTAGGCCTGCTGGTAGAGCTCGGCGTTCTCGATCGCGATCGCGGCGTGGTCGGCGAGCGTCTGCGCCAGGCGAAGCTCCTCCTCGTCGAAGCTGGTGCGGTCGAACTTGTTGATGACCTGGATGACGCCGAGGAGCCGGCCCTTGCTGAGCATCGGCACGCAGAGCATGGCGTGGGGCGTGAAGTGCGTGCGCTCCTCGACGCCGGGCCAGTAGCGCGGGTCCTGGGTGGCGTCGTCGAGACGCACGGCCTGGCGATGGCGCGCCACCCAGCCCGCGATGCCCTGATCGCAGCGGAAGCGCAGCCCGTCGATCACGCCTGAGGTGAGCGTCCGGGAGGCGTTGAAGACCAGCTCCCGGCCGCGCTCGTCATAGAGGAGGAGAGAAGCGGCTTCACTCGGCACGACGGCGGTGACCCGCGCGAGCAGCGCGCGCATCGCGGCGGCGTCGTGCGGCAGCGTGCGCGGGTCGATCTGGGCGCCGATCTCGGCCGCGATCTGCTCCAGCTTGGCGAGGTCGTCCTCGCCGAAGACGCCGCCCTCGTAGCGGTTGGCGAGCTCGAGGACGCCGAGCACGCGGCCCTCGTGCGCGAGCGGCACGGCGAGCAGGCTTTGCGTCTTGAAGTGCGAGACGCGGTCGATGCCGGGGTAGAAGCGTGGGTCGTTGGCGACGTCGTTCACGAGCGCGCTCTTCCCCGTCTGGGCGACCCAGCTCGCGATGCCCTGGCCGGGCGGCACGCGCATGCGCGCCACGGTGTTCTCCTGCAGCATCTCGGTGGCCGCGAAGACCAGCTCGTCGCGCTCGCGGTCGTAGAGCAGGAGGGAGAGCGCCTCGGCGCGGGTGAGCGTCTTGATGCGGTGGAGGACGATGCGCAGGATCTCGGGCAGCTCGAGCGTCGAGGTGAGCGTCTTGATCAGCTCGTTGACGGTTGCCAGTTCCTGGAGCCGCCGCTCGAGCGATCGGTCGGGGGGCGGCCGATCCATATTCGCTTCAGCTATCACAGGCCGGCCGCGAACCGCCACCGTTCGACGTCGTAGTTGCAATCCGTCCGCGACCTGCTACGCGCAAGCACTACGGCTCCCGTGGAGGGGTGGCCGAGCCTGGTTTAAGGCAGCGGTCTTGAAAACCGCCAGGGCCTAAAGCCCTCGGGAGTTCGAATCTCCCCCCCTCCGCTTTGA
>JBGQET010000066.1:0-25055 GCA_041496545.1 Binatia bacterium
AGTCAGCGGCTTGACGCGATCGCGCGCCTTCCATCTTCTGCCGGGGGTGACGACGTTCCGCGAGCTCGCCGCGGTGTGCGAAGCGCTCGGGCGCACGCGGAGCCGCCTCGAGCTGGCCCGCCGGGTGGCCGACCTCCTCGCCGCTTGCGAGCCCGACGAGGTCGCGCCCGCGGTCCGGCTGCTCCTCGGCCAAGCGGGCCGGGGTGAGACGGCCGTCAGCGGCGCCACCGTGTCGCGCGTGCTCCTGCGGCTGGTCGGCCGCGACCGCATGCCGGCAGGGGTGTGGGACGACGCCGTCGACTTCGGCGAGGCGGCGGAGCGCCTGCTCGCGTCGCACGGCGCGGGGGCGCCGGAGCCGCCGGCGCTCTCGGTCACCGAGGTCGAGGAGCGGATCCGCGCGCTCGGTGCCGCGCGCGGCGGCGGGTCGCGGGCCGAGAAGGAGCGGCTCCTCGCGGCGCTGCTCGTCGCGCTCACGCCCGTCGAGGCGAAGTACGTCGTGAAGAACCTGATCCGCGAGATGCGGACCGGCGCCGCCGAGGGCGTCGTCCTCGACGCGCTGGCGACCTTCGCGGGCGGCGACCGCGCCGCGGTCGGGCGCTTGCACTTGCTGGAGGGGGATCTCGCGACCGTGGCGGCGCGCGTCCTCGCCGCGCGCGGCGGTCCGCCGCCGGAGAGCCGCCTCGTCTACTTTCGCCCGCTGCGCCCGATGCTCGCGCAGACGGCCGAGACCGCCACCCAGGCGCTGGCCCTGTTCCACGGGCGCGCCGCGGTCGAGGAGAAGCTCGACGGCGCGCGCGTCCAGATCCATCGCCGCGAGGGCGAGTGCCGCCTCTACTCGCGACGTCTCCAGGATCTGACGGCGAGCCTCCCCGACGTGGTCGCGCATGTCACGCACGGGCTCGCCGCGTCCGCGGCGATTCTCGAGGGCGAGGTGCTGCCGGTCGACGCCGCGGGAAGACCGCTGCCCTTCCAGGAGCTGATGCGCCGCTTCCGGCGGCGGAAGGACGTCGCGCGCCTCGTCGAGGAGGTGCCCGTCCGGCTTCATCTGTTCGACGTCCTCCAGGTCGGCGACGAGCCGCTCATCGACCGTCCGTACGGCGAGCGGTGGGCGGCGCTCGAGCAGGCGCGCGGCGGCGTGGCGACCGTCGGCCGCGTCGTGCCGGAGGACGCGAGCGCGGCGGAGGGCTTCTACGCCCGCGCGCTCGCCGACGGCTTCGAGGGCGTCATGGTGAAGGGGCTCGAGACGCCGTACAGCCCGGGTGTCCGTGGGCGCGGCTGGTTGAAGGTGAAGCGCGCCACCACCGTCGACCTCGTCATCGTCGCCGCCGACCGCGGCTACGGACGCCGCCACGGCTGGCTCAGCAACTACCACCTCGCGGCGCGCGACGAGGAGACGGGGCGCTTCGAGGCGGTCGGCAAGACGTTCAAGGGGCTCACCGACGCCGAGTTCCGCGCCATGACCGAGCGGCTCACCGCGCTGGCGGTCGGCGAGCAGGGGCCGACCGTGCACGTCGAGCCGCGCGTCGTGGTCGAGGTGCGCTTCGCCGACCTGCAGCGGAGCCCGACGTACCGTGCGGGTGTGGCACTCCGCTTCGCGCGGATCGTCCGCGTGCGCGACGACAAGACGCCGGCCGACGCCGACACGCTGCAGCACCTCCGCGTGCTGTACGCGCGCCAGGCGCGCGCGACGGAGGAGTCGTGACGCGTGGCGGGTTGCGAGCGCGGAAGGTGGTGGGTAAGCTCCGGGGCATGCGCCGCCGATTCACCCGTGCGCTGCTGGCCGGCGCGCTCGTGCTCGGGCCCGTGGCTCGCGCCGCCGAGGAGCCGCCCGAGCGGGTCATACGCTACGAGAAGGACGCGCTCACGGTCCACCTCTCCAAGGTGCGCCTGGGCGAGGTCGTGGACGAGATCGGCCGGCAAGCCGGCGCGCGGATCCGCGGTGGGGTGAAGGACGACCGCGACGTGAGCGTCACCTTCGACGAGGTACCGCTGCCCGAGGCGCTCCATCGTCTGCTCGGCAGCCAGAACTTCGCCCTCGTCTACGGCGACGGGGGGAAGCTCCGCGGCGTGAAGCTCCTCGGCGGACCGCAGACACCCGGGCTCGCCTCGCCGACGCCGCCGCCGGGCGCCGTGACGGGGACCACCCTGCCGCAGTCGGCGGCTTCGCAGGTCTCCAGTCTCGAGCTGGCCGGCCTCCTCCAGCGCCACGCGCCCATCCCGCTCACCCAGACGCTCGCGCAGCACCTCGGCCAGAGCAACGCCTCGTTCTTCGACCTCATGAACGCGAGCTTCCACTCGACCGATCCCGCGGTGCGCGCCGAGGCGGTGCGCCTCGGCGTGCAGACCATCGAGGGTGACCCGGAGATGCGCGGCGCGATGTTCAACGCGATGAACAACATGGACGAGGCGAGCGCCGCGAGCATGCTGCGCAGCGTGGCGGGCGACCACGGCGAGGAGTTCCTGATCAACGCGGCCGCCAACGCACGCACCGGCGAGATGCGGGTCAAGGCGTCGTCGATCCTCCAGCAGTTCCGGCGGCAGTCGCACGGCGGCTCGCCGCCGGGCTGAGCCGCCCTACTTCTGGGCGCGCCGGAAGCGGGCGACCGCCGCGTTGTGGTCGGCGAGCGTGGTCGTGAACTCGTGGCTGCCGTCGCCGCGCGCGACGAAGTAGAGGTAGTCGACCGGCGCGGGATCGACGGCGGCATCGAGCGAAGCGCGGCCGGGGTTGGCGATGGGCGCGGGCGGCAGGCCCGCGATGGTGTACGTATTGTAGGGCGTGGGGCGGAGGAGGTCGGCGCGCGTGAGCGAGCGGTCGGTGCCCTCGCGGCCGTAGAGCACGGTCGGATCCGACTGCAGCGGCATGCCGCGTCGCAGGCGGTTCAGGAAGACCGCGGCGACCAGACGGCGCTCCTCGGGGCGTCCCGTCTCCTCCTCGACCAGCGAGGCGAGGGTCACCGCCTGGTGCTCCGTCAGGCCGACCGCCGCGGCGCGGACGACGAAGATGGGACCGGTCACGTCGCGGAAGCGGTGGATCATCGCGCGCAGGATCCGATCCTGCGGTGTCGCGAGCGGGAAGGCGTAGGTGTCGGGGAAGAGGTAGCCCTCGGCGCCGGCCGGCGGCAGGTCCTCGGAGGCGAGGAAGCTCGGGTCGCCGAGCAGGCAGAGGAAGCTCTCGTCGGTGCCGAACCCGCCCGCCGCGAGGAGCCCGACGACGTCGCGCAGCGTCCGGCCCTCGGGGACGGTGAGCGGGTGGAGCGGGTCCGGCGGCCCGGTCACGCGGGCGAGCAGCTCGAGCGGCGAGAGCGGCGTCGTGATCAGGTACTCGCCCCAGTGGACGCCCCGGTCCTGCCGGCTGAGACGGGCCCAGAGCCGGAGCGGGAGCGCGTACCGCAGCACCCCCTGGCGCTCGAGGTCGGCGGCGATGTCGGCGAAGCGCTCGCCCTCCTCGACGGTGATCGTGACCGGCGCGTCGCGCGGCGGCCCGGGTTGCCGGAGCAGGAGGAGCAGGGCGGCCCCGCCGGCCAGGGTGACGCCGGCCAGCGCGGCCGCCGCGACGAGGACGCGGCGGGCGGACATCACGAGCGGCTGGCGAGGTACCCCTGGAGGATCAGCGTCGCCGCCACCTTGTCCACCACCTCGCGCCGCCGCCGCCGGCTGACGTCGGCCTCGATCAGGACCCGCTCGGCGGCGACCGTCGTCAGGCGCTCATCCCAGAACTCGACCGGCAAGCCGAGGTGCTCGCCCGCCTTGGCGGCGAACTGGCGGACCTTGGCGGCCGCCGTCCCCTCGACGCCGCTCATGGCGATCGGCAGACCGACGACGAGGCGGGCGAGCGCGTAGGGGGCGAGCAGGCCGGCGAGCGCTTCGAGGTCGCGCCGCCCCCCGACCCGACGGACGACGCCGACGCCCTGCGCGGTGATGCCGAGCTCGTCGCTGACCGCCACGCCGATCCGCGCCTCGCCCACGTCGAGGGCCGCGATGCGCATTTCAGGAAGGGGGTTAACACCCGGGTCCGAGGGGCGCAATCTCGTTCATGGCATTGACATCCGAGATGGTGTTTGGCACCGTGCGCGGACTCCAACGGAAGTAGCAGCCGCGCTCGACATCCCGCGTGGCGGATCGGAGAATCGGAGGCGTGCCGAGAGGTCGCGGGGGCGGGGTGACTGTGTGCAGGGCGATCGCCCTGCTCTGCGCCGTATCGCTCGTACAACCGAAGCCCATGGGCGCGGCCCGCCGGCGCCGCCCGCATCCGCGTCTTCGCGCCGCGCGCCCGCACCCCCCGGTGGCCCGGGCCGAGCCTCCCCCGCGCCACCCCGGCGAGACCACCGACCGCGAGGAGCACGTTCACCTGAAGCG
The DNA here is from genome assembly GCA_041496545.1 of Binatia bacterium. Lineage (GTDB taxonomy): Bacteria > Desulfobacterota > Binatia > DP-6 > DP-6 > DASRHG01. Next base: position 4,357 of record JBGQET010000066.1, read on the forward strand.
CGGTGACACGCTCGAGAGCGTGCTCGCGGCGCGCGGCGTCGACCCGGCCGACGCGCGCCCCTGGCTCATCCTCGCCGGCTCGGTCTACGACCTCCGCCGGCTGCACCCCCGCCAGGGCCTCACCCTCCGCTTCGACCGCGCCACGCACACCCTCGACACCGTCAAGTACGAGATCGACGACCATGCCCTCCTGGTCCTCGAGCGCACGCCCAACGGCATCTCGGCGCGCCGCGCCGCGCTGCCGTACTTCACCGAGGTGAAGGGCGCCGCCGGCCGGATCGAGCGCGGGTTGCGGGAGGACGCGACCGACGCCGGGGTGCCGGGCAACGTCGTCTCCGAGCTGGCCGAGATCTTCGGCTGGGAGCTCGACGTCGCGACCGACCTGCGGGCGGGCGACGAGTTCCGCATCCTCTACGAGAACATCTGGCAGACGGGTGATATCCACCCCGAAGCCGGCAAGGTGCTCGGGGCCGAGATCATCACCTCCGGGCGGCCGATCACGGCCGTCTTCTTCGAGGACCCCGACGGACACGGCGGCTACTACCGCCCGAGTGGCGACCCCCTCTCCCGGGACCTCCTGCGCTACCCGGTCGAGTTCACCGAGATCAGCTCCGAGTTCTCGCTCCTCCGCCTCCACCCGATCCTCCACCGCAACCGCCCCCACCTGGGCGTCGACTTCGCCGCGCCCTCGGGGACGCCCGTGCGCGCCGTGGCGAGCGGCGTCATCAGCTTCGAGGGGTGGGTGAAGCAGCTCGGCCGCTGCGTCCGCATCGACCACGCCGACGCTCTCGCCTCCACGTACGGCCACCTCGCCCGCATCGCCTCGGGCATCAAGGCCGGCGCCTCGGTCGAGCGCGGGCAGGTGATCGGCTACGTCGGCGCGAGCGGGCTCGCCACCGGCCCGCACCTCCACTTCGCGCTCCACCGCGACGGCGAGTACGTCGACCCGCTCGCCGTGACGGCGAGCCTCGGCCCCCGGATTCCGGACCTGGAGCGGCGGCAGTTCGAGCGCGTGCAGTCGGTCGTGACGCGGCAGCTCGCGCTCCTCCCCGAGACCATGCGGCCGCTCACCGTGTCGCTGTCCGACGCCGACCTGCGCGGGGAGTAGCGGACGCGGTACCTCGACGGCCCGCGTCCCCGCCTGTTCGCGCACCGGGGCGCGTCCGGGGTCGCGCCCGAGAACACGCTGGAGGCGTTCCGCGCGGGGCTCGCCGCCGGTGCCGACCGGCTCGAGCTCGACGTCCACGCGACGGCCGACGGTCACGTCGTCGTGCTGCACGACGACACCCTCGACCGGACGACGGACGGCACGGGGCCGATCCGCGCGCTCACGCTCGTCGCGTTGCAGGGCCTGGACGCCGGCTCCCGGTTCACCGCGCCCGACGGCAGCCGGCCGTTTCGCGGTCGCGGCGTTCGCGTGCCCACCCTCGCCGCGCTGCTCGAGGCCTGCCCCGGCGTCCCGCTCAACATCGAGATCAAGCAGGACGCGCCGCCGATCGAGGCCGCGGTCCTCGCCGTGCTCGACCGCGCCGGCGCCCGCGAGCGCACCCTCCTCGCCGCCGAGCACGCGCACATCATGGCCCGCATCCGCGCCGCGGCGCCGGACGTGCTGACGAGCTTCTCGTCCGCCGAGGTGGCCGACTTCGTCTACCGGCTGCGGGACGGGAACCTCGCCGGCTACCGTCCGCCCGGCGTCGCGCTCCAGGTGCCGCCGGCGTTCGGCGACGTCGCCATCGTCACGCCGGAACTCGTGGCCGCCGCGCACGGCCTCGGCCTCGAGGTCCACGTCTGGACGATCAACGACGAAGGTGAGATGGGCCGGCTCCTCGGGCTCGGCGTCGACGCCATCATGACGGACTTCCCCGCCCGGGCGGCCGCGCTGCTCGGACGGGCGACGCTGCCCTGAGCGTCAGCGCGGCGGCGCGACGTCGCGGATCAGCGCCAAGAGCCCCGCGTGCAGCACGCCGTTGGAGGCGATCATCCCGGGCCGGAGCGGGGAGGGCTGGTTGAAGACGAGCGGCTTCCCGTCGAGGTCCGTCACCCGGCCGCCGGCCTCCTCGACCAAGAGCGTGCCGGCGCAGATGTCCCACTCGTTCTTCGGCGTGAGCGTGAAGGTGGCGTCGCCCTGGCCCGTCGACAGCTCGGCGAGCTTGAAGGCGACGCTGCCGGTGAGCGTCACGCGGCAGCGCGGCTTGAAGGCGTCCCACTCGCCGCGCTTGTCCTCGCTGCGGCTCGCGAGCACGACGGCCTCGGGCACGCGCGTCGTGGTGCTGACGCGCGCCGGGGCGCCGTTCACCGTCGTACCCTGGCCGCGGACGGCGACGTAGAACCGGTCGGCCGCGGGGTTGTACTCGACGGCGACGATCGGCCGGCCGCCCTCGGTGAGCGCGATGCAGACGCAGAACTCCGGGATGTGGGCGATGAACTCCTTGGTGCCGTCGAGCGGGTCGACCACCCAGACGCGCCGGCGGCCGAGGCGGTCCTTCGAGTCTGCCGTCTCTTCCGAGAGCCAGCCGTCGTCGGGGAACGCGGCGGCGACCAGACGGTGGATGGCGGCGTCGGCTTCGAGGTCGGCCTTGGTGACGGGGCTGTCGGGGCCCTTCTCGCGCACCGCGACGCCGCTCTCGTAGTAGCGGCGGATGATGGCGCCGGCTTCGCGCGCGGCCTCGACCGCGACGTCGCGCTCGCGCGCGAGCGTGCTCATGCCCCTTCGTGGTTAGCACGCCGGGTCTACACGCGAAAGCTTGACGCCTTGCGCGCGAGCCACTACGGATCGCTGGTGCGGAGATTCGCGCTCGTGATCGCCACGGTCGGTCCCGTCGGCTACGCCCCGGTGGCGTCCGGGACCGCCGGCTCGCTCGTCGCGCTGCCGTTCCTGCCCTCGCTCGCGGCGCTGCGCGACGGCTCGGCGCCCGGCTACGCGGCGCTCGTCGTGGCGCTCGTCGTGGTGGCCGTCTGGGCCGCGGGGGAGGCCGAGCGTGCGATCGGGGGCCACGACCATTCCACCATCGTGATCGACGAGGTCGCCGGCATGGTGCTCTCCGGCGCGTTCCTGCCGCCCACCTGGCTCGCCGCCGGCGTGGCCTTCGTCCTCTTCCGGGTCTTCGACGTGTGGAAGCCGTTCCCCGCGTCGGTCTTCGACGCACGCGTCCGGGGCGGCCTCGGCGTCGTGGGCGACGACCTCGTCGCGGGCGTCTACGCGGGCCTCGGAACGCGGCTCGTGCTGCATTTCCTATGATCGAGCGCGCGGCGATCCTCTCCACGGGCGACGAGCTCACCACCGGGCGCATCGTCGACACCAACTCGAGCTGGATCGCCGACAAGCTCTTCGAGATGGGGGTGGACCTGGCCGCCGTGCTCACCGTCGGCGACCGGCCCGAGCGGCTCGCCTGGGCGTGGCGCCAGGCCCTCGAGGTCGCCGACGTCGTGATCTCGACCGGCGGCATCGGCCCCACCGCCGACGACCTGACGACGGAGGTGCTAGCCGAGGTGCTCGGCACGGGGCTCGTCGAGGACGCGGCGTCGGCCGAGCGCATCCGCGGCTTCTTCGCCGCGCTCGGCCGCGAGATGCCGCTCAACAACTTGAAGCAGGCGCTGATGCCGGCGGGGGCGGTCGTCGTCCCGAACCCGCTCGGCACCGCCCCCGGTTATCGGGTCGAGCGCGGCGGGAAGCACGTCGTCGTGCTGCCCGGCGTGCCGCGCGAGATGAAGCCGATGGTCGAGGACACGGTGCTGCCGTGGCTCCGCGGGCTCCGGGGCGGCGACGTCTACCTGGCGCGCACCTTCCAGACCTTCGGGCTCTCGGAGTCGAGGCTCGACGAGCTGGTGGCGGGCGCGGTCGGGCCCGACGAAGGGCGGGTGTCGTTCCGGGCGAGCTTCCCCGAGGTGTCGGTGCGGGTCGTCGTGCACGGTGGCGCGGCTGTGGCCGCGGCGCGCCTCGAAGCGCTCGCGGCGCGCATCCGCGAGCGCATCGGCGGCTACGTCTACGGCGAAGGCGCGGTCACCATGGAGGAAATCGTCGGCCGCCTGCTCGGCGAGCGCGGGCTGACGGTTGCCACCGCCGAGTCCTGCACCGCGGGACTCGTCGCGCACCGGCTGACCAACGTCCCGGGCAGCTCGGCGTGGGTCCGGGGCGGCGTCGTCGCCTATGCGAACGCGGCCAAGGAGGCGCTCCTCGGCGTCCGTGCCCAGACGCTCGCGACGCACGGCGCGGTCAGCGAGGCGACGGCCGGCGAGATGGCCGAGGGCGCCCGCCGCGCGCTCGGGGCCGCGCTCGCGGTGTCGACCACCGGCGTCGCCGGGCCTCACGGCGGCACGCCCGAGAAGCCGGTCGGCACGGTCTGCATAGGGCTCGCCTCGGAGGCTGGCACGGTCAGCCGGCGCTATCAGCTCTGGGGCACCCGCGACTGGGTGAAGCTGCTCGCCTCGCAGGTCGCCCTCGACTGGCTCCGCCGGCACGCGCTCGGCCTGCCCGTGACGGAGTCGGCGCTCTTCCGGCCGCGCGGGCCGTCGGGCGCGTAACCTGTCGCGCCGCGCTGTGTACGGCACACGCAACAGGAGGTGATTTCCACCATGAAGCCGATCGTAGCGTCCCTGCTCGCCGTGAGCCTCGTCGCGCGTGCGGCCCTCGCCGTGGAGTCCGCCCCGGCGAAGGCCACGGCACCTGCCGCTCAGGTCGAGACCCCGAAGGCCGCGACCGTGGCGTCGGCGAAGAAGCCGGTCACGCATCACCGCCGGAACCACAAGGCGGCCGCCCCGGCCGCCAAGACCGAGCAGCCGACCGCTCCCGCCACCAAGTAGCGTCCCGTCCCCTCTCCGTCGCGCCGGGTCGTGGAGAGCTTTCCGCTCCACGATTCGGCGCGTTTTCATTGACAGGCGCGCGTTCACCGTCTATCGGTCGAGCGCTGCATCTCGCCCGCCTGTCCAAGGCGGTGTAGTGGCGAGGGGGGAGGATACAGGCATGGCCTCCAAGGACAGGAAAGTCATCATGCCTCGGGGTCCGGTCGGGGAATTCATCGAGCGTCACTACCGCCACTTCAACGCGGCCGTGGTGAAGGACGCTGCCGCGGCCTACGAGCGGCATCTCGAGGGTGGCGGACGGATGTTCATGACCCTGGCGGGGGCGATGAGCACGGCCGAGCTCGGCTTGTCGCTCGCCGAGATGATCCGCCGGGACAAGGTGCACGCGATCTGCTGCACGGGCGCCAACCTCGAGGAGGACGTCTTCAACCTGGTGGCGCGCGAGCACTACGTCCGCATCCCCCACTATCGCGACCTGACCCCGCGCGACGAGCAAGCCCTGCTCGAGCGTCATCTCAACCGCGTCACCGACACCTGCATCCCGGAAGAAGAAGCGATGCGCCGCATCGAGCGCGCCGTGCTCGAGCTGTGGAGCGCCGCCGACACCCAGGGCGAGCGCTACCTCCCGCACCAGTACCTCTATCGCCTCCTGCTGAGCGGCAAGCTCGCGTCGCAGTACCAGATCGATCCGCGCGACAGCTGGATGATGGCGGCCGCCGAGAGGGACCTGCCGATCTTCGTCCCCGGCTGGGAGGATTCGACGCTCGGCAACATGTTCGCCGCCCACTGCATCACCGGGCAGATCCGACACGTGCACACGGTCCGTAGTGGCATCGAGTACATGGTCGAGCTGGCCGGGTGGTACGAGAGCCGGTCCAAGGAAGCGTCGATCGGGTTCTTCCAGATCGGTGGCGGCATCGCCGGCGACTTCTCCATTTGTGTCGTCCCCATGCTGCACCAGGACCTGAAGCGCGAAGAAGCCCCGCTCTGGGGCTACTTCTGCCAGATCAGCGACGCGGTCACGAGCTACGGCGGGTACTCCGGCGCGGTGCCCAACGAGAAGATCACCTGGGGCAAGCTCGGCGTCGACACCCCGAAGTTCGTCATCGAGTCGGACGCCACCATCGTCGCGCCGCTCATCTTCGCCTACCTCCTCGGCTGGTAGGGCCCTGGCGGCGCACTTCCACGGCCCCGCCGTGCCGGCGCAGAACGCCGACGTCATCTTCGCGATCCCGCAGAGCGGGCGGGTGAAGAACGGCTGCGTCGGCCCGCTCGCCAAGGACCAGGTGAAGGCGTTCAAGAAAGGCATGCTCTACGCGAACGTCCAATCCCTGCCCGACTTCCCGAACGGCGAGATCCGCGGCCAGCTCGTGCCGCACCCGTAGGTGCGCTGCTTCGTCGCCGTCGACGTGTCCGCCGCGGTGCGGGCGGCGGTCGCGGAGGCGCAAGCGCGCCTCCGCACGGCGGCGGGACGCGCCGACGTGCGCTGGACCGATCCGTCGCAGCTCCACATAACGCTCCAGTTCCTCGGCGCCGTCCCCGACGAGCGCGTGCCGGAGGTCGCGGCGGCGCTGGCGGGGTCGTGCGCCGGCATCGGGCCGCTCGCGCTCGAAGTACGCGGCCTCGGCGGCTTCCCCGGCGCGCGGCGCCCGCGCGTCGTGTGGGCCGGCGTCGGCGGCGACGTCGAGCGGGTCGCGCGGCTCGCGGCCGCCGTCGGCGCCGCGCTCGCGCCGCTCGGCTACCCGCCCGAGGCGCGGCCGTTCCACGCCCATCTGACCCTCGGGCGCGTGCGCTCGCCGCGCGGGCTCGGCGGCCTGGCGCGCGCGCTCGAGTCCGCCGGCGCGGCGGCGCTCGGTGCGTGGACGGCGACGGAGGTGGTCCTCTACCAGAGCAAGCTCAGGCCGACGGGTGCCGTCTACGCGACGGTCGCGAGCGTTCCCCTCGCTTCGATCTGAGGGACGAGATCAGGCCTCGCGAGACGGAGATAGGCGCTCGTCAAGGCGATCTCGATGAAGACCACCCCGGCGCTCATCGCGACGAGGACACCGCGACTGCCCACGAGCCACCACGTTGCTGCGCAGAGCGCCAGCCACGCAACAACGAGAGAGGTCCTGAACAGAAACACGTTTCCGAAGCGTCCCCGGGTCACGTCCCATGCCCTCCGCACCGCTGTGGCAGGACCTTCCCGCTCGATCACGACCGCCGGCACGAGGAAGGTCAGCCGAACGTCGAGGTAGACTTTCAGGATGACGAGAAGCGGTCGCAGAGGCGACCGCGATGAACCGATGTCCAGGAAGAAGTCCGGGACGAATTCTACGGCCGCAGCGACAGCGAGAATGGGATACCGACGCGCAACCGATTCCATGGCCTCGCGCCACGAGCCTCGCGGATGGAGGACGAACCACACCGCCAGTCCGACGGTGATCGGCAGCGTCGTGGCCAGCCACAGCAGGACCACCGGGCGGCCGGGAGGACTGCCATCGCGCCCCAGGAGAACCGCGCCGCAGAGGAGGAGAGGAATCGCCGCAGCGAGTACCGTGGGACGGTGGAAGACGAGCTGGAACGCGTGCCGCCACGCGTTCGAAAAGACGTCGTCAGGCGGCTCCAGCCTGGGGTCGTCCCGAGACGCGGCAAGCGGGACCATGACGAGCAGCCTAGACATCGCACGGCCGGGGTTCAAACCGCCCGCGTCCGGGAAGCACGGACACCCACAAGGCACCTGAAAAAAGGTATCCCGCACGCTGGAGACTGGTCGCCCGCCACGCTACAGTGAACCCCTACTGACCACTCGTAGGCCGGGGGCGCAGCACGTGCGGGGGGAGGGCATGACATGGGCATCGACGTGAACCGCGAGCGGGCGATCGACCTCGCCGTCAGCCAGATCGAGAAGCAGTTCGGCAAGGGGTCGATCATGAGGCTGGGCGAGGACGCTCTCGGCCGCGACATCCCGGCCCTGCCGACCGGCTCGCTCGGGCTCGACATCGCCCTCGGGATCGGCGGCATCCCGCGCGGTCGCGTGATCGAGATCTACGGGCCGGAGTCGTCGGGCAAGACCACGCTCGCCCTCCAGCTCATCGCCGAAGCCCAGAAGCGCGGCGGCATCTGCGCCTTCCTCGACGCCGAGCACGCGCTCGACGTCAACTACGCGCGCAAGCTCGGCGCCAAGATCGAGGACCTCCTCGTCTCCCAGCCCGACCACGGCGAGCAGGCGCTCGAGATCGCCGACACGCTGGTCCGCTCGGGCGCGATCGACGTCCTCGTCATCGACTCCGTCGCCGCGCTCGTGCCGCGCGCCGAGATCGAGGGCGAGATGGGGGACCCGCAGATGGGCCTCCAGGCCCGCCTCATGTCGCAGGCGCTCCGCAAGCTCACCGGCACCATCTCCAAGTCGAAGACCATCGTCGTCTTCATCAACCAGATCCGGATGAGGATCGGCGTCATGTTCGGCAACCCGGAGACGACGACCGGCGGCAACGCGCTCAAGTTCTACGCCTCGGTGCGCCTCGACATCCGCCGCCTCGGCGCCATCAAGCACGGCGACGAGGTGATCGGCAGCCGCACCAAGGTGAAGGTCGTGAAGAACAAGGTCGCGCCGCCGTTCCGCGAAGCGGAGTTCGACATCCTCTACGGCACCGGCATCTCGAAGGAAGGCGAGCTGATCGACATCGGCTCCGAGCAGGGCATCCTGGAGAAGAGCGGCGCCTGGTACGCGTTCGACGGCGAGCGCATCGGCCAGGGCCGCGAGAACGCGCGCGACTTCCTCCGCGATCACCCGGAGGTCGCGGCGACGGTCGAAGCGAAGGTGCGCGAGAAGTTCGGGCTGAAGGCCGAAACGGTACCGACCGCAGCGGCCGAAGCCGGCAACGGGGGGAGTGCAGAGGGCAGGAAGGGGAGGGGCGGAAAGGAATAAGGAGCACGTGGACCTTCATGCGATTCTGCAGGCAGGCGTCGAGCACCAGGCTTCCGACATCCACCTGAAGGTCGGCTCTCCGCCGATCCTTCGCGTGAGCGGCACCCTCGCCCCGCTCGACGGCGCATCCGCCCTCGACCGCACGGCGATGAACGCCCTCATGGTCGAGCTGCTCACCGACTTCCACCGCGAGCGGCTCGCCAGCGCGCTCCAGGTGGACATGGGCTACGGTCATCCCCAGCTGGGGCGCTTCCGCGTCAACGTCTTCCACCAGCGCGGCGAGATCCAGGCCGCGCTGCGGCTCATCCCGCCGCGCGTGCGCGAGATCCGGGAGCTCAACCTCCCGCCCGTCGTCGAGCGCATCGCCGACGAGCGCCGCGGGCTCGTGCTGGTCACCGGCACCACGGGCAGCGGCAAGTCCACGACGCTCGCCGCCATGATCGACCACGTGAACCGCACCGCGAGCCGGCACGTGATCACGGTCGAGGACCCCATCGAGTACCTCCACACCGACGAGCGCTCGATCATCACCCAGCGCGAGATCGGCATCGACTGCACGACCTTCGCCGCGGGCCTGAAGGGCGCGCTGCGCCAGGACCCCGACGTCATCCTGGTCGGCGAGATGCGCGACCTCGAGACCATCGAGACCGCCATCCTCGCCGCCGAGACCGGCCACCTCGTCATGTCCACCCTCCACACCCTCGACGCGACGGAGACCGTGACGCGCGTCATCTCGGCGTTCCCGGAGCACGGTCGCACGCAAGCGCGGCTCATCCTGGCGAGCATCGTCAAGGGCGTCATCAGCCAGCGCCTCGTGCCCCGGGCCGACGGCACCGGCATGGTGCCCGCCGTCGAGGTCATGGTGTCCACCGGCCTCGTGCGCGAGTGCATCCAGATCCCGGAGCGCACGCGCGAGATCCGCGACGCCATCGCCCGCGGCTTCACCAGCTACGGCATGCAGACCTTCGACCAGTCGCTGATGGCGCTCTGGCGGGAGAACCTCATCACCTTCGAGGAGGCGCTCGCCCAGTCCACCAACCCCGACGACTTCGCGCTCAAGGCGCGCGGCATCTCGTCGGCGAGCGACAGTCGCTGGGACGACTTCGACCTGGAGGAGAAGGACGCGGCGGAGGAGCCGATCAAGGTCGACCGCTTCTAGCGGTCGTCCCCGTCCCGCGCCCACGCCGCTCGACGTGGCGGCGCGCTGGCTCGCGCGCACGCCGCTGACCGAGGCCGAGCTCGAGCGACGTCTGGTCGCCAAGGGCTACCAGCCGGCGACCGCCGCGGCCACTGTCGTGCGCTGCCGCGAGCTCGGCTACGCCGGCGACGCCGCGTACGCCCACGAGCGGGCGCGCTCGATGCGCGCGCGCGGCGCGGGCAGCTCGAAGATCGAGGCGGACCTCGCGGCGCGCGGGCTGCCGGACGGCCTCGTCGTCGCCGCGGTCGAGGCCTCGCGCGAGGGGGAGTCGGAGGCCGCCTGGGCCCGCCGCGCGCTCCGCCACGAGCGTGACCCGCGCCGCGCGTGGCGGCTCCTCGCCGCGCGCGGCTTCCCGGAGGACGTGATCGTCGACGTGGTGGGCGAGCCGGGCTAGACGCTCACCTGAGCATCTCCGCCAGGCGGGCGAGCTCGCGGCGCATCTCCTCCGCGAACCAGCGCCCGAGGAACGCCTCGGCGAGCGGCGCGAGCGGGCGCGCGAAGGTGAACGACTCGCGGTGGAGGACGGACGTTCCCTGCGCCGTCTCCTCGCAGGTGAAGAGGCCCTCGAAGGCGGCGATCGAGCCCGGCCAGCGCGACGGCACGCTGCGGAACGTGAGCCGCGACCAGGGCACCAGCTCGATCTCCTGGGTGTCGACCGGCGTCGGCAGCCCGCGCAGCCGCCCGCTGTAGCGGACGACGCCCCGGTTGCCCCGCCGCTCGAGCGACACGATGCGGCCGAACTTCCGGTCGGCGAGCCGGTAGCGGTCGAGGTCGAGCACCAGCTCCAGGACCTCGCGCGGCGTGCGGGCGACGACGATCGTCCCTTCCGCCGAGAGCGCCATCCTCGTTCGTAGACCACGCACCTCACCTTGACGCCAGCGCGCCGGGCACGGCGGTTGGCGTCGGCGGGCGGGACGCTGTAGAGCGGCGCCATGACCACGCCGCTCTGGTGCCTCCTCGGCTTCGTCGCCTGGACGCTGGTGCTGCTCACCGCGCTCGCCGTGGCGCGCAGCTCGCAGGTGCTGGCGGGTCGCGCCCGCGCGACCGACTTCACGGCCGGCGTGCCGCACGGAAGCGACGCGTACTGGCGGCTCAACCGCGCGCACCTGAACTGCCTCGAGAACCTGCCGCTCTTCGCGAGCGTCGTCCTGATCGCGACCGTCATCGGGCTCCGGGCGGCGATCCTCGACACGCTCGCGCGCGTCTATCTCATGGCGCGTATCGGCCAATCGCTCGTGCACCTCTCCTCGGGCAAAGCGCTGGCGATCAACGTCCGCTTCACCTTCTTCCTGATCCAGTTCACGTGCCTGGTGTGGTTCGCCCTCGCCATCTGGCGCTCGGCGTAGCGCCGGGCGTCCTTCGCCGTCATGGTCTGTCCTTCCCGGGGCGTCGCGGGCGCTTCCTTGCCGCCATGAGCTTGATGACGGTGCGGCCCGCGCCCTTGCGATCCATGGGTTTGGCCGAGCCCGCGACGGCATGGTCGATCAGCGCTCGCACCGCCGGCTTGTCGAGGTCCTTCGCGTCCTCCAGCAGGATGTGACGCACGGTCGAGCCGCTCCCTTTCAGCAGCTTCTGCGGGTCCGGCAGATGCGCTCCGCCCCTGAAGAAGAGGCTGACCCAGCGTGGGTACAACGTGACGGACAAGACGACGTTGGCCGTGCGGTCGGTCGGCGCGAAGGCGACGGCCAGGGCGTTGTAGTTGTCGTAGACCAGGAGGAACGCACCGGGCAGGCGGACTCGCATCTTCGCGACCGCCGCGCGGGCCAGGGCCGCGACTTCGGGCGTGTACTTCTCGATGAATCCATCGAGCTGCCGCGCCGCCGACTTTTCGCTCATCGGACGGTGGCCGGTGGGTCATCCGGCGGAGGCGAGAAGTACGCGCGCCCGGCCTCGACTTCCCGGACCAACCAGGCTCCGAGGCCGAGCCGGACGGCCCATTCGACTCTTTCGCCTCTCCAATGAATGCGGTCGCTTCGAAAGAACGGGTCGGGATTCGCAGCGGTCTTCTCGAGTGCAGCGAGCGCCTGCTCCGCGTCGCGCCGAACGCTCGGACGCAATGTGATGCGCACGAGCCAGCTTCTCAACCTGGCGCAGCCATCCGGCACCGGTTGGGCCAGGTACTCGAGACTCGTGAGGTGCGGGACGAGGGCGACGTCCGCTCGGGACAGATTGTGGAGGAAGTAGTCCCGTCCCGCGAGCGCGCGATCGAGAAGGAGATAGTGCCTTGCGACCTGACGCGAGAGCGCGGGTAGCGCGTCCGGGTGGTCTTCGCGCAGGTCCGGTCTCCTGACCGCGAGGAGAAAGAGGAGAAACTGCAGAGCGTCCGTGTGAGAGTCCGCGATGTGCTCGAGCGACCGGCATCGAGCTCGCTCCTGCGGGCTGGAGGGAAGCAACGGCGGCCGGGGAAACTTGTCCTCCAGGTAGTCGCAGATCGACGCGGAGCCCGTGACGATGGTTGCATCGTCCTCGAGAGCCGGGACCTCCCCGCGGGGGTTGATCCGAAGGAGGTCGTCCCGCTGGGATCCGCGCTCGATCTCCACCGTCTCGAAGTCGACGCCCTTCTCGTAGAGCGTGATGCGGACCTTCCGCACGAAGGGGCTCACGGAGTTGGCGTAGAGACGTAGGGGCACGATGGTTCGCCGGTCCGTCGAGCCCACGTCATACCCGGTCGAGTGAAACGGCGCCACGTCGCCTGTCTTGAGACCCGCCGGTGGCTTCGCCGACTGGAGCGTTCGTGTCGCGCTTGATCGCCGCCGCCGTCACGCTCTACGCGAGCCTCGCCTTCGCGGTCGTCGCGGAGCGCGGCGACCTCGTCTCCTACTCCTTCGACGACGGCCGGGTGGAGACCGGGCCCGACACCTTCATCGTCTTCGAGCACGCGAAAGGCCGCGTCGATCTGTCGGAAGACTTCTACTTCACGCCGTACGAGAGCGTCGTCATCGAGGACGTGCCCGGGAACGGCGCCTTTCCCGAGCTCCAGGGCTTCTTCCCGCAAGTCGACGACGGCAAGCTCTTCGTCCAGTTCTACCTGATGCCGACGCAGCGCGATCAGGAGCTGAACGTGGCCCTCGCCGGGTCCGTGTGGTTCAACGTCGAGCCGCAAGGGATCGCGCTCTGGCTCATCTTCCGCGACGGCATGATCCAACACGTCTCTGACTGGATTCCCCAGGTGCTCGTACCGCGCTTCGAGCCCTTCCAGTGGTATCGGTTCGACGTCGTCTACGACGTCGGCCGCGGCACGTGCGACATCAGCGTCGGGATCGCCGATGAGCCGCCGTTCGTGAGCCTCCGGCACCAGCCGAACGCACCCGGCTCGCCGGGGAGCGGCGTCGGCATCTTCTCTTTCATAGGCGACCTGCGCGACCGCTCGAGCGTCCGCTACTACATCGACTCGCTCAACATCGGCCGGAACGATATCTTCGCGCGCAAGCCGGGCGCGAGCGCCGCGCCGGGGCCGCGCCGGAGCCTGGTCGACCGCGAGATCGACCTCCTGCGCACCGAGCTGGACGCGCTCCCGGGCTTCCTCCCCATCCGCGGTGCGTCAGAGCGGAAGGAGGTCAACGAGCCATACGTCGCCGGCCTGCGCGCGCACCTCGCCCACGATCCAGACCGCGCGCTCAAGCTGCTCAACGACGCGCTCGAGAAGGCGCGTCCGGGCATGGAGCGCGCGCTCTGCCTCAACACGCACGGCGTCGTGCTCCTCGGGGCAGGCCAGTACGCGGCCGCACGCCGCGATTTCGCCGAAGCGAGCGAGGCCGCGCCGGCACTCGCCGAGCCCACCCTCAACCTGATCCTCATCGCCGCCCGGGAGCGAGACTGGCCGCGCGCGTTCGATCTCGCCGGCGGCGCGGCCGCCCGCCTGCGCGATGACAACCGCCTCCTGGTCCTGAAGGCAAAGATATGGATGGCGCGCGACCGAGCCGCGGCCGCAGCCGAGGAGCTGGCGCCCGCGGAGGACCCGCTCCTGGTCGGATACCGCATGCTCCTCGACGTCGTCGCCCACGGCGGCGCGGCGGTCGGCACCGAAGCGGTCGAGTCCTACGCCGCCCTCCATGCCGACGATCCCGAGCTGCAAGAGCTGGCCGGCGACGTCTTCTTCGCCGCCGCCGACTACCGCCGCGCCCTCCGCCAGTACACGACGCTCGCCGAGGGGACGCCGGCGCGCCCGGTCCTGGTGAAGGCCGCCGACGCGTGCGAGCGCCTGGGCGACCTCGCGCGCGCCCGCACCTTCCGCGAGCGGGTGTACGGGAAGCTCTGAACGCTACTGGAAGTCGGGGAGGTATTGGCAATAGTTGTGGATCGGGCTCGGGGCGCATTCCGGGGATCGCGAAGGAAGTCCCTTCGGCATTCCCGGCGCTGCGACATGGGCCGCGCAGCATTCCCGCCACTTCGGGTGGCCCCGCACATGCAGGGATAGGCGAGTTCTGGTTCTGCGCGCTCTGTGAGGCGGGGTACAGCAGTCGATGGGGAAAAACCGGCGTGTGCTGGGACAGTGAGCTGGCCGAGTCGTTCTTCGCCACCTACAAGCTCGAGCTGATCGAGTGGGAATCCTGGCCGACGCGCGCCCGCGCCCGCACGGCGACGGTGCGCTGGCTCGAAGCCGTGTGCAATCGCCAGCCCCGGTACTCGGCCATCGGCATGCTGAGTCCGGTCGACGAGAGGAGGGCCCCTACTGGGATCGCCGCGCAGCGACTTGACTCAGGTATCTACCCGGCCGGGCCAAGACCACGTGGGGCACGACGCCGTAAAGGGGACAGGGCATGACATTAGGCGTGAGACTGGTGTTCATGAGGCTACTGCTGATGGTGGCGGTGCCGCTCATCTGCTCGACCAACGCTGGAGCGGCAGTCTTCAACCCCGACGGCGCGACGCATGACGACACGAGTCAGAGCGGATGGGCTCTGCCGGCGATCGATGGGCACCTGACCGATTTCAACAACTGCCTGCGGTGCCATCAGGCTGGCGGCATTGCTTCCGACAAGTCGAGCTACCTCTGGGGCGGCCACAAGAACATGTCCCGGCCGGCCGACGGGCTGAAATGGGGAATGCCCGGCGTTGATGCCACGCATCCCTACCTGGGCGACCCAGTGGAAGCTTCACTCGGCGCCGATGGGTCCTTCCTCTCGCTCTGGATTCAGGAAGACTATCCCCGCATGCCGGTGGGCTGGACGACTGGCAGTGGCGCAGCGCTCAGCTCGGTCTCGACGGGGTACTGTGCCAAGGACGGGACCGGCGCGATCAGTTCGGATGATGTTCCAGATTTAGCCGCGTGCCCGACCTGCGAGTCCCCCATCATGGGGAATGGCAATGCCGGGTATCCTTTGAACTATCCAGACGCGACGACTTGCGCCGCGGCTGCCCTCGATACCGGCAAACCCTACACGTGGGTTACGCCAACCACGCAGCCCCTATACTGGATTTACGGTGGCGCGGGTCTCGAGGGCGGTCCGGCCATGATCCAACGCGGCAGCCAGCAGTACAAGTGCGGTCGCTGCCATACCACGGGCTGGACGGCCAATCACACGGCCGACGACATCTCGGGCAAGCATCCTCAGAGTGATTTTCCGGCCGTAGATTTCAAGACCCTGCCGGCAGTCGGCAGCAGCACCCTGCTTCTCAGGCCCTCCACAGCGGGGGATTCCGCCACCGACGTGTCGTCCTGGGACCAGTGGGGCATCGAGTGTTCCAGGTGCCACATCGTCACGGACGGTAACCATCCGTCATTCCCCACGACCGAGAGAGGCGGGGACATCGTGGCCCTCTGCATGAACTGCCACAGAATGGAGAGCGACACGGCCCCGAGGGTAAACGCCAACCAGAACGGCTACACGGCCAATACCTTCGCGGCGACGCCCTTTACCAATAAGCAACAGCAGCCGGACGGGTTCGCGCACCATCCGGACGGGAACGAGTTCCTGAACAGCCCGCACGCGAAGTTCACCGGCACCACGTTTGGTTCGATGGGCTGCCCGCCGTACGCGATCAACGGGTATGGCCCCAGCATCACGCCCTACACCCCGGGCGCCCCGACCGAATGCACCCCGGGCACCATGAACCTGGATGGGCTCACCAGCTCGCTGTACACGAGCAAGTTCGCCCAGGCGGCTAAGATCGACTTGGTAGGAGTATCCGACACCGTGGCCGGATCCTGTGTGACCTGCCACGACGTGCACAAGCCGCTCAATGAGAACGTCGCGGGCATGAGTCAAAGCGTCGTCGTGGCGTGCACGGACTGTCATTCCAATACCGCGGCTACAGTCAGTCCGCAGGTTGACCTCTCGCGCATCACCCACCTGGGGGGAGCGGGCACCCCGCTGGAGAACGCGGCCAGCGATCCGTCAAGCGCCTGCAGGATCTGCCATCAGCCTCCTGGCATCAAGCACATCTGGCGGATCAGCACCGACGCGACGTACACGATGTACGGTGACTACACGTATGCCTATCCCGTGAACGGTGCGAGTGCCGCTGCTGCGGCCAAGAACGTGAACCTGTCTCACTACGCGGCGGACGGCACGTATGCGAATGCGATGTGGATTGACCTCGACAACGCCTGCGGCCAGTGCCACGGCGGCGGCGTGTCAGAGGCGGACATCACGACCACCGGATCCATCACGGCGGGCAGCAGCGACGGGTCGACCATCAATCCGCTGACCGTTGCCGACGCGACGGGCTTCGCTTCCGGCAAAGAGGTGACGATCGCCGGAGCGGGCGTGGCCGGCGCCGCCTTCAAGACCATCATCGCCAAAGTATCCGGGACGACGGTATACCTGACCTACCCCGCCGTCACGTCGGTCACGGGCGCGCCGGTCACCGTGAGCGGGAACCCCACGGCGAACGGCGCACCGTACCTCAGCAAGTCGGCCCTATCCACGTACGCGACCGGCATCCATAACGGTGTGATCACCACCACCACCACCTCCTCCACGAGCACGACGACCACGCTGCCGTGCACGAGCGCGCGCTGTGCCATCGATCGCGCCCTGCGCAGTCCTGACTGTGCTGGCGACACGATCCCGCCGAGCATCACCAAGAAGCTCGACCAGGCCGTGCACGTGATCGAGCTGGCGAGCAGCGCGCCGCCGAAGAAGGCGAAGCGGCTACTGAAGCAGGCGAAGAGCACCCTCAAGCTGGGCGCAAGGGCGGCGAGAAAGGCTGCCAAGGGGAAGAAGCCGAAGCTCTCTTCAGGCTGTGCGGCCGTGATCGGGAAAGCCGCCGATGATGTCCGTAGGGGGCTCTGATCGACGTTGGTCTTGCCCCAGCCGGGTAGACACCTGAGTTGAGCCGCTGCGCGGCACCCGTCCACCAAACCCCGGGAGCTGGAGACGATCCTGTTGGGAGCATCGGAGCATCTGCCGATCTACAAGGCGGGCTACGACCTGTGCGTGTATCCGGAGGACGTGGTGCGGAGGTTTTTGCTACCACAAGTAACCAGTCCCGCTGCTCGCGGATTTACGCCTCGGCGTCGCGGCCGCCGGGCAGGCGAGGAGCACCAGCGCCGCGAGCGTCCAGGACCGCATCTCAACCCTCCCGCAGGAGCTTCGGGATCTCGGGGAGCAGCTCGCGATAGAGATCGTGGCGCGGGTTGTGCCCCGTCGCGTCCCAGCGCAGCACGAACTTCCGGTCGACGAGCTGGAAGCCCGGCACCATGACGTAGCTCGCCTGGTTGCGGAGCGCCGGGCCGCCGGCGAGCACGTACTGAT
This sequence comes from Binatia bacterium, assembly GCA_041496545.1. Classification (GTDB taxonomy): domain Bacteria; phylum Desulfobacterota; class Binatia; order DP-6; family DP-6; genus DASRHG01. Next base: position 21,965 of record JBGQET010000066.1, read on the forward strand.
GCTTCGCCGCCTCGCGATGGAAGTGCGCCGCCCACGCGCGCGCGTCGTCCGCGGTGGGTGGGCTGGACGAAGATCAGATCCTCGCTCGGGAAGCCGACGCCGCGCGCGTACTGCGGGATCAGATCGTCGATGGCCGGGAGCCCGCCGTCGGACGTCACGCCGCCGAACGTGCCCAGGCGCTTCGCGCCCGAGAAACCCTGGCAGGCAGGGCATGTCATGCCGATCATCTCGACCAGGATCACGCGACCCTTGAAGGACGAGAGCGCCGTCACCCGACCCGTCTGGTCGACGAGGTGCAGGTCGGGATACGGCTCGCCCAGCCGCGGCGGCCAGACGGCCGGCGTCTCCGCCTGCGATGCCGCCTGTGCCGCGCCGGGCTCGTCGCGCCCGCAGCCGGCGACGCCGAGGACGAGCGCTGCCAGGAGGTACGCGAACGCTCGGCGCTTTCGCCGCTCCTGTATGCGCTCCAGTCTGTGGCGCGACCAGCTCAATGAAAAGCGCGACGCCGTTCGCCCTAGCCGGTGCCCTGACGCATGGGCTCCTCGGCCCATATCCGCCGTCCGCGCCGTGCTCGGCGCGCGAGGAGGCGGAACGCCCACCACGCGAGCCAAGCGCCGATGCCGAGCGAGAGCACCGGATCGACCCACCTCCAGCCGAACACCGCGATGGCTCCCGCACCGACGAGCCCGACGAGTGTGAGTGCTCCGTCCGAAAGCTCGTGCGCGAGCGCGGCGCGGAAGGACCACCACCGGCGCGCCGGGGCGGTGAGCATCCACGCCGCGACGCCGTTCGCCGTCAGACCGAAGAGTGAGAGCAGCATCACGGCTGGTTCCGGAGGGGCGCCGCCATCGACGACGAGAGCCTGAAGCGAAAACACCGTCACGGCCACGGCAATCGCCGCGACGAGGGTCAGGACGGCGATCGCACTCGCGTCCTCCCACCGCTCATGCGACAGCGCCGGTGGCAAGAGCAGCACGCCGAAGATTCCCAGATGCGCCAAGAGGTGGAGCGCGTCGGCCACCAGAAATAGGCTGTGACCTCTCCACGACCCCAACAGCTCGATGCCGGCCGCCAGGACCGTGACGAGGACCGCGACGAGGATGCGCGCTGCCGGCGCATGCCGGTGCATGGGCACGACACGGCTTGGCGCAGGTGTCCGCGCTGCTTCCATCATCGCTATTCCGCCACCAGCTCGTGGCGCATACCCCGTTTGAGGGTCCTATCTTCGGTCCGCCGTGCCGTCGGCGTGCTCGCGACCCGGGCGCGTCGCCGGCTGCATGGACGCGCACTATAGGCGGGCGGTGCGAGACGACACAAGGCGGAGGACGGCCTCGCGAGCGACGCGCGGAGCGCCCGCGCGCGCGCTCGCGTGGGTGTGCACCGCCCGGTAGAGCGGATGGCGAGGAGGATCGTCCATGCCGCATGCCGGTCTCACGCCGCCGCTCTGGTGCCTGCTCGGACTCGTCGTCTGGACGGTGGGCCTGCTGGTCGCGCTCACCGTCGCTCGCTTCCGCCACCTCGCCGCGGGCGGCAGCGTGCGGGAGTTCGGCATCCCGGACGACCGCCGGCTCGTGTGGCGCCTCTACCGCGCGCACCTGAACGCGCTCGAGAACCTGCCGCTGTTCGTGGCCGTCGTGCTGGCGGCCGCGGCGGCCGGCGTGCGGAGCCCGACCGTCGATCTCCTCGCGGTCGTCTACGTGGCGGCGCGCCTGGCGCACTCGATCGCGCACGTCTCGCCCGGCGCGGGCCTCAAGTGGAACCTGCGCCTCGTCTTCCTCACCCTGCAGATCGCCTGCGTGCTCGGCCTGGTGGCGGCGATCGTGGCCGCGGCCTAGCCTAGCGCGCCAGCCCGAGCAGCGCGCGCGTGCGCCGCTCCATGCGGAGCAGGCTCTCCTCGCTCACCAAGTCCGCCAGACGCTCGCGCGCGACCCAGCGCAGCTCGTGCGACTCGTCGCTCGGCCGCACGGCGTCGTCCGGGGCGATCAGCAGGAAGCGGACGTCGTGGTGGAGGTGCGCCGGCTCGCCCTCGCGCGCCGGGATCAGGTGGACGTCGAGGTCGAAGGGGAGCCGGCCGTCGTCGCCGGGAAGCGCCGTGAAGTCGCCCAGGCCCGACTCCTCGCGCGCTTCGCGGAGCGCGACCTCGCGCAGGTCGGGTTCACCGTCGGCGTGGCCGCCGAGCTGGAGCCAGCGGCCGAGCTTTCTGTGGTGCGTCAGGAGGACGTGGCGGCGGTCGGGCGAGAGGATCCACGCCGAGCCGGTCACGTGACCCGGCCGGCAGGTGCGCAGCAGGCAGTCGGGATGCGCGGCCACGAAGTCGACGATGGTCGCCGCCCGCTCGCGGTCCTCGGGCCAGCGCTCGACGTGCGTGGCGAGGAGAGCGAGGAGCGGCCGGCGGTGCACGTCCCGGCTCTACTCGCGACGCGGCACCAGGGTCAGCGTCGCCTCGGCGTCCGCTTCGACGTCGGCGCGGGCCCACAGCATCGGACGGTAGCGTCCTTCGAGCCAGGGTCTGGCGAGGTCGGCGTAGTGCGCCGACAGACGCTGCTCCGCGAGTCCCGGCGGGCCCGGCGTCCAGCGCGAGCGACGGAAGTCCCCCAGGTCGACGATCTGGCGGTACATCGGCGCCATCCAGACGCGGAACGGGACGGGCGCCACCCAGAATCCGGCGTCCACCGTGAACGGGCTGCCCGGCGCAGGGAACGGCCCGACGTTCAGCAGCCGGCCGAGCACGCCCGCGCCCGGGTTCCCCTCGCGTGCGAACGGGTGCTCGAAGGTGACGGTGTGGACGCGTCCCCAGGACCAGGCGCTCCAGTCGGAGCCGAGCGTGTCCTGGAGACGGGAGATCGCCCGGCGGGCGGCCTCCGCCACCGCCGCCGCGCGCGCCGTCTTGGCCCTGGCGGGCTCCGCGCCGAAGAAGGTCGCGTTCGGGTCGTCCATGATCCGCTTCAGCGCGACGAGGTGCAGCCCCTCGCCGGACCACAGGTAGTCGGCGAACGCTTCGCTCGAGAGCCGCGGCTCGAAGAACGTGTGCACCAGCTCCAGCCGGAACGCCTCGACCAGCGCCGCGGGCATCGAATCCGCCCGCGCCTCG
>JBGQET010000067.1:0-24606 GCA_041496545.1 Binatia bacterium
GCCGCCCGGCCGGTCGGCGAACCAGGCGCGCCCTTCCTGCACCAGGCCGACCTCGAGCAGGTAGCGGCCGGGCGGCGGCATCATCGTCTCCACCTGGGCGTGCAGCACGGCGCCCGGCGCCATGTCGGCCGCCAGCGGCACCCGCTCGCCCTGGAGGACGACGGCGCCGGTGCGCGCGTCGCGCCAGCGCGCCTGGAGGGCGATGGTGCCGGCGGGGAGCGCGCTCACGCCCGGCCACGTGAGCCGACTCCGGTTCTGGACATCGACCCAGAACCAGCCGTGGAAACCCGAGATGACGAGGCGCGGGAGCGTGCCGCGCACGCGCCCGCGCTCGCCGCGCGGCGGGAGTGGGGCGCGCGGCACGCCGCCGAGCGTGCGACCGTCGTCGCGACCCGCGAGCTGGGCGCGCAGCCACTCGACCGACTCGCCGCACGGACGCTCGACGCGGTAGATCGCGTCGTTCCCGACGCGTGCCACCGGCGCCGACCCCCACCCCGCGAGGAGCGCTGGCTCGAGGTCGGCGCGGAGCACGATCCAGCGCAGCCCGGTGAGCGCGCAGAGCGTGCGGAGCGCCGCTTCGTCGGGCAGCCGCTGGGCGAGCGTCATGAGGAGCCGGTCGCTCGCCGGCGCGTGGCCGGAGTAGCCGTTCACGAGCGGCAGCCAGTGCCGCGTGGACGCGACCATGGCGTGGGTCGTGGCGAGCAGCGCGCCGGCGTCCATCGCCGAGCCGACCGCGGGAAGCTGAAGCACCGCCCCCCCGTCGGCGTGCGCCGCGAGCCAGCGCTCCCCGCCGTCGAGCGTCACGGGCGCGATCGGCAGCGGGACACGCGGCCCGCGCGCCGCCGCCACCGCGACCGCCGCCGCGACGAGCGCGCCGGCGACCGTGGCGGTCCCCAGACGCGGACGGAGCGCCGCCGCCGCGGCCGCCGCCCCGAAGCCCGCCAGGAGCGCGAGCGCGCAGAGCGGCACGACCAGGAAACGCAGCGGCGCGCGCACCGCGGCGAAGCCGGGCAGCCAGCGCGCGGCGAGCGCGTAGAACCCCGGCAGCGCCGGGCCGACGGCGACGAGACCGCCCAGCACCGCGACCGCCACCAACCCCAAGCGCAAGCGCGCGGGCACCCGCAGCGTCGCGACACCGAGCACGGCGAGCCCGGCTACCGGCCACGGCACGCTGCGGAGGAGGAGTCCGGGGATCAGATCGGGTCGGCTGAAGACCGCCACCGCGCCGGCGTCGGGCACGACGCCGGCGCGGAGCGCGCGCGCGTAGGGAACGGCAACGGCGGCGAGCGGCACCATCGCGGCGGCGATCCCCGCCGCCGGCGCGAGCCCGCTCCGGCCGTGCCGGCGCGCCTCCCACCACACGAAGGGTGCAATGGCGACGAGCGCGGCGAGCAGCTCGAAGGCGACGTACACGCCGGCCAGGAGCTGGAGCGCGGTCACGACTACCAGCGCGCCCACGACGCGAGGCCGGGGGTCGCCCGCCGCGCGCCAGGCGAAGAGCAGGACGAGCGGGAAGAGATGAACGGCCGTGTTGTGCAGCCGGGTCCACTCGACCACCACCATGGGCGCGAAGCCGAACACCGCCCCGGCGAAGAGCGCGGCCCAGGGATCGCGCGTCCAGGCGCGCACCGCGGCGAAGGCCGCGAGCGCCGCCACCACCACCGTGACCAGCACGGTCACGTTGTAGGCGAGCACCGGGTTCCCGCTGGCGAGGAACATCGGGGCCGCGACGGGCGCGAGACCGAGGAGGTGCTCCGAGGAGGCGAGCGCGTTCCGCGCCGGGTGGAAGATGTTGGCGTCGAAGACGTGCAGCGGCCGGGTGACCAGCGCGTGCGCGTCCCAGGCGAGGATCCAGACGACCAGGTCGAGGTCGGCGCGGGCCCACGGGCCGCCGCCGAGCGCCACCGGGTCGACGACCCCCGTCCCGAGCGTGCGTGCGAGCGGCCACGAGAGCCAGACCGCGAGGGCCGCGTAGGCGCACGCGGCGAGGAGGACGGCCCGCATTCAGCGCCGCCGGGCGAACACCACGAGCCGCGCCTCGAGGCGCACGGCGCGGCTGGCGGCGAGGATGGCGGCGAGGCCGACCCGCACCACCGGATGCATCCGGTAGCGGGCGAGGTGCGGGTTCTCGCGCTCGAGCCGCTCGACGGCGAAGCCGCTCTCGCCCAGCGCGCGCGCGAGCGTCGGCTGGTTGAAGTACTGGTAGTGGTAGGGCACGTAGAGGCGGTCCGCGAAGCCGCCGCCGCCGGGGATCCTGCCCAGCAGGTCCACCGTCATGAAGGCGAGGCTCCGGTGGTTCGGCACCGCGACGTAGAGGACGCCGCCGGGGACGAGGAGCTGGCGCGCGCGGGCGAGGAACGCCCGCGGGTCGCGGCTGTGCTCGAGGACGTCGCCCATGGTGATCGCGTCGTAGGGACCGGCGAGCGGCGCGCTGGTGAACTCCCCCACCGTGACCGGCGCGCCGAACTCCGCCGTGGCGCGCGCCGCCGCCTCGGGCGAGAGATCCACGCCGCTCGCCTCCCAGCCCGCTTCGCGCGCCAGGTGGAGGAAGAGCCCGGTGCCGACGCCGACGTCGAGGAGCCGGCGCCCGGGCGCCAGCGGCGCGAGCGTGGCGAGGTGGCGCACGAAGGCGCGCACGACGGGATCGTCGGCGCGGTAGCCGCGGCCGTAGGCCGCGAACATGGCGCGCGTCTCCTCCTGGATCTCGCCCCGGATGGCCGCCGTCTCGCGCCGCTCCGCCTCCTCGACCGAGGGCAGCGGGTCGACGAACACGAGGCCGCACGGGCAGCGCACGATCCGGCGCTCGGCGCGCACGTGGAGCGCGCGGGCGGCGGTCGCGTCGCAGAGCGGGCACGGCCGCGGCGGCGGCGCGACCACGGCGGGCGCGGCGGTCATTCAGCCGGCCCCGCGGCCGGCCCCGCGAGGAGCAGCAGGTCGAGCGCGCGCTCGAGGTCGGCCGCGCCGACGCTGAAGTCGTCGGCGCCGATCGCCGGCCCCGCCGCTTCCGTCTGCACGCGGCGGCGCACCAGGCGAGCGAGGCGCGGGAAGGCCCACTGGACGAGCGCCGCGGGCAGCAGCCGGCGGAGCCCGAGCGGGTCCCAGCGCAGCCAGCGGCGCACCGCTTCGCCGCGCGCGCGCTCCCACGCCAGCACCGCGGGCGAGCCGTGGACGCCGAGCACGCGGACGCCGCGCACCACCGGCGTGGCGAGCGCCAGCAACTCGGGCGCCGTCCACTCGCGCAGGTGGTAGGGGTTCTCCGACACCGTCATGAGGCGGTTCGGCGTGGTGACCACGAGCGTCCCACCCGGCGCGCGGCAGGCGTCGAGCGCGCCGAGGAAGCCGACGGGATCCGGGAGGTGCTCGATCACCTGGAAGGACACGACGAGGTCGAAGCGCTCGCCGAGGGCCGCCAGGCGTTCCAGGTCGAAGGGACGGTACTCGAGGTTCGGCGCCGCGTGCGCCGCGCGCGCCAGGGCCACCGCTTCGGCGCGGTCGATCCCGACCACCGACACCGCCACCTCGGCGAGCAGCGCCGTGCCGTAGCCCGCGCCGCAGCCGGCGTCGAGCACGGTGCGCCCCGCGGCGCGCGCGCGTGCGAAGCGATACGCGGCCAGGTGCCGCGCCAGGTCGACAGCGAACTCGGCTTCCGTGCCCGGCAGGCGCTCGCCGGTCATCGCGGGCGCGCTCACGACGACGCGCCCCCCGCCCCCAGCCGCGCCAGCGCCTCGGCGGCGAAGGCGCGCAGCTCCGGGTCGTCGTCGCCGGCGAGACGCGCGAGCACCGGGCGCGCGCCCGGGTCGCGCAGGCGCCCGAGCGCCCACACGGCGGCGATGCGCACCGCGGGGGTCGCGTCCGCGGCCGCCTGCCGCAACGCCGGGGCGACGGCGGCGAGCGGCACCGCGCCCGCGATCCAGGCGCTCGTCTCGCGCTCGAGCGGGCTCGGGCTCTCGAGCCCGTGCGCCAGACACGACGCCGCCGCCTCCGGGTTGCGGCGCGCTTCGTCGATGATGACGCTCGGCATCGTGTCCTGCGCTTCATGGATCTGGAGCGAGAGGTGGTCGACGAGCGTGCACAGCGCGGCCGGCCGGCCGAGCCGCACCAGCGCCTCGGCGGCGGCGATGCGGAGGTGCGCACCGTACTCGCGGCGGACCAGGCCGACCTCGGTGCGGATCACCTCGTCGAGGATCGGCGCCGCCTCCCGATCGCCCGCGACCGCGAGGGCGCGCGCCGCGAACACGCCGACCTTCCGCCGGGGCTTCCGCTCGGCGAGCCACCCGCGCAGCACGTCCTTGGGGAGCGGTACGTCGCGCCAGCCCGCGGCGGGGGAGCGCTCGCCCCGACGCGCGAAGTGATAGCGCTCGGCGCCGGCGCGGATGGCGAGCAGCGTGAGCGCGCTCGCGGCTTCGTCGCTGACGCGCTTCTCGGCGGAGGTGAACTCCTCCATGAGGAAGGGAATCGCGCGCCCGTCCGCCACCTCGCCGAGCGTACGCACGAGGAGCAGCTCGGTGGGCGGGTCGACGCCGAGCGCGCGCACCACGTCGGCGAGCCCGCTCGGGCCCTCGGCGCGCGCCAGGAAGCCGAGGGCGACGGCGCGACGGTGCTCGCGGTCGCGGTCGGCGAGCTCGGCGGCGAACGTGTGCGGGTCGAGCGTCGGCTCGCGGAACTCCATGATGAGCGGCGACGGCCCGGCGCGGCGGCGGCGGCGGAGCACGTCGTAGCGCCCGTAGCGGGCGGCGAGCGTGTAGTGCTGCCGCACGTGGCGGCGCAGGAGGAAGTAGTACGCCGGCGACTCGAAGAAGAAGCCGAGGCGCCGGTTCATGGTGACGACGTAGGGCGGCCGCGCCGCCGCCAGCGCGCGCACCACCTCCGCCTCGGCGCGGTGGTCGGGACGGCCGGGGAAGAAGTAGTCGTGCGGGCCGGGGTTCGGGCGGTCGAGCGCCCAGCCGACGAGCCCGAGCGCGGGGAAGCCGAAGAGCGACGCCCGAGCCGGGAGCCGGGCGCCGAGATACGCGATCACGGCGTTCAGGGCGCGCACGTCGTCCGACCGCGCGCTCTCGACGTGGACGGGCGCGCCGGGGACCGCGAGGCCGACCTGCGGGCGGGCGGCGAGCCGCCCGCCGGCGACGCCGACGAGGCCGGTGTAGTTCGGCACCGCGGCGAGGAGCGCGCTCACCGCCGCCACGGCGACGACGCCCGCGCCGAGCCTTGCGGGCCGGACGTCCAGCACGGCGCCCCACGCCTCGACCGCCCGGCGCGTCGCGGCCGCGCCCAGCACCAGCATCGAGGGCAGCGCGACGATGAGGTGCATCGAGTCGACGCGCGGGTAGAGCTGCACGTAGCTGAGCAGCGCGAAGAGCACCATACCGAGCGTCCCCGCGTCCGCCGCCGCCCGGCCCGGCGCCCGCACGCGCGCCAGCACCACGGCGGCCGCCCCCCAGGAGAGCGGCGGCGCCACGAAGAACCCCATCTGCTGCACCTGCCCCACGATCGCCCACGCCACCCCTTCGGGCATGCGCGCGCCTTCCCACCAGAGCCCGCCGAAGAAGACCGCCGCCGCCACGGCGAGCGCGGTGACGCGCGGCAGGTGGAGGTGGCCGCGCTCGGCCGCGAGACCCACCAGCGCCGCCGCGGCGAGCGCGAGCGCGGCGACCAGGGCCCAGCCCCCGGGGAAGCCGAACGGCAGCGGGTACGGCGTGGCGTAGATGCGCTCGGCGTCCGAGCCGACGAGCAGCACCTCGCGGAGGAAGCGCGCGACGCCCAGGCGGGCGAGCAACCAGCTCACCCACGGGAGCGTGGTCGCGAGCCCGCCCGCGGCGAAGAGCCCGAGCGCGGGCACGAGACGCCGCGCGCGCGGCGTCGGCACGCGCGCCCACCAGAGTCGGCCGAGGACGAGGACCAGCGGCGCGACGATGATGAAGGGGAACTCGAGGCTCACCACGTTGAAGGAGAGGAGCACGAGGAGGACGACGCCGGCGAGCGCGAGCAGCACGCGCGCCAGGCGGCGGTCGGGGTCGCCGTCGCCGGCGGCGGCGAAGGCGAGGCCCATGCCGGCCGCCAGCGCGGCGAGCACGCCAACGTTCGGCTTGAAGCTGAAGGCGAGGCCGGCCGCGAGCCCGGCGGCGACGAGCGCGCCGGCGCCGCCGCCGCGCAGGTGGCGGTCGTAGGCCGCCTGCGCGAGCAGCCAGAAGAGCCCCGCGTACCACGCCGGGTACGGGATGTTGAACGACGCGAAGTCGCCCACGAAGCACGGCAGGAAGGCCGCCCAGCCGAGCGCCGCGGCGGCGGCGAGCGCCGCCCCCGCGCGCCGGCGCGCGAGCGCGAAGAGGACCCCCGTGGCCGCCGCGTTCACCAGCACGAGCCCCCAGCGGATCGGCAGCACGGAGCCGCCGCCGAAGCGCATGAGCGCCGCGTTCAGGTAGAAGACGCCCGGCGTGTACCCGGTGTGGAAATCGACGTAGGGCTGCTGGCCGTGGAGCGTGCGGCCGATCTGCGCGAGGAGGAGCCCCTCGTCCTCGAGGTTGATGCCGTAGCCGACGAGCCCCGCGAAGTACGCCGCCGCCACGGCGGCGACGGCGAGCGGCGCGCCCCACCTCATGCGCCCTCGACCGCGCGCGCCGCCGCCGGCGCGACGCCCCGCGCCGCGTCCAGCACGGCCGACACCTCGGCCGCGATCGCCTCCCAGTGAAAGCGCGCCGCCCAGCGCACGGCGGCCGCGCCGAGCCGCTCGCGGAGCGCGACGTCGCCCAGCACGCGCTCGAGGGCCAGGGCGAGGGCCCGCGGGTCGCCCGGCGGCACGAGCAGCCCCGTCTCGCCGTCGCGGACGGCGTCGCGGAGCCCGGGCGCGTTGGTCGCGACGGCCGGCGTGCCGCACGCCGCCGCTTCCAGCACGGTGAGCCCCCAGCCCTCCTTCTCCGACGCCGAGGCGACGACGTGCGCCGTCTGGAGGAGCCGCACCTTCTCGTCCTCTGCGACGAAGCCGCGCAGCTCGACGCGGTCCGCGACCCCGCACGCGGCGACGCGCGCGCGCACCGCCGCTTCTCCCGTGCCGCTGCCGGCTACCACCAGGTGCACGCCGGGGAGCGTCGCGACCGCGTCCACCAGCAGCTCCGTGCGCTTGTACGGCTCGATGCGGCCGAGCGCGAGCACGGTGGGCACGGCGGCGCGCGCGCCGAGACCAGGACGGTAACGCACATGATCGACGCCGTTGGGGATGACGCGCACGTCGCCGGGCGCGAGCCCGCCCGCGACCAGCTCGTCGCGCGTGCTGGGCGAGACGGCGATCACCGGCACGCCGCGGTAGAGACGGGGCACCAGCCACTCCGCGGCGACGGTCGCCGCCGCCACCGGCGCCGCCACCTGGCGGAACGCCGTCCGCCCGAAGAGATGGTGCACCACCACGACCAGCGGCTCGCGCACCCACAGGCGCGCGAAGAACGGGAACTTGTTCAGATCCTCCACCACGCAGTCGAAGGGCCGCAGGCGGCGGTACGCGGGCGGCACGTGCGCGTAGTAGGTGTAGCGGTTGCCGAGCCGCCGCACGCGGATGCCGTCCACCGTCTCCTCCGCCGGCGCGCCGGGGAAGCCCGAGGCGAGGAGCGTGACGTCGTCGCCGGCGGCGGCGAGCCGACCGAAGATCTCCTGGAAGTGCACTTCGGCACCGCCCGCCTGCGGGTGGCGGGGGTCGCGCTCGTTCATCACCAGGAGCCTGCGGCTCACGCGGCCCTCCGCCCGACGACCGTGAAGCCGAGCAGGGCAACCGTGCCGAGCACGCCCAGCACGAGCCCGGCGCGCACCGAGGCGGGGCGGTAGCGGACCGTGACCGCGTGGTCCCCCGCCGGCACGGCGAGCGCCATCAGCACGTAGTCGGCCCGATACAACGGCACCCGCCGGCCGTCCACCAGCGCCTCCCAGCCCGGGTACCAGGCCTGCGAGACGACGAGCAGCGTGGGCGCCGGCGCCGCGACGCGGAGCCGGAGCGCGTCGGGCGCCCAGTCCTCGAGCCGCACGCTGCCGGCGGCGCCGGACGGCGCGACGGGACGCTCCGGCGCCTCGATCACCGCTTCGCGTCCCGGCGCGAACTCGGGCCGCTGGATCCATCGCCAAGCCGCCTCCTCGTCGCCCACCGCGGTGACCTCGCTCACGAGGAACGCGCGCGGCAGCGCGCTCGGCCGGCGGTAGGCCGTCTCGACGCCGATGGGGCCGGCGGGCTCGAGGCCGAGCGCCGCGGCGTCGATGCGCTGCCCGACGGGGAGGAGCACGCAGCCGACGTTCAGCGCGTCGAGCACGCGGGCCGCCGCCCCGATGCGGTTCGGCTCGAGCAGCGGCCCGTGCTCCGCGTCGAGCCAGCTCGCGCGGAGGAGACGCAGCATGCGGCGCGGCGCGAGCGACTCGGGATAGCCCTGCAGCATCTCGACGCGCTCGAGCACGGCGGCGCCGTCCCAGGCGTGGAGCGGCGCCAGCACGCGCATGGGCTCGGGCCCGCAGCGCGCGCGCACCTCGGACACGAGGTTCGTCCGGACCGGCGGCGTCCGTGGGTACGGCGTCTCCTTCCGCGTGTACCGGTGCACCTCGGGCGACGCGATCGCGGGCGGGATCCACGCCCAGATGGCGAGCACCACGGCGGCGACCATCGCGAGCAGCGCGGGCGTCCGCCACGCGGGCCGCGCCCACGCCGCGCCGAGCAGCGCGGCCGCGACGCCGAGCCCGATCCACGAGCGCGGCGCCAGGAACGCCGCCGAGGCGACGACCGCCGCGACGGCGACGCCGAGCGCCAGCCGCGCTCGCGTCCCCACCGCGACGAGCCGACCCGCGAGCACGGCCTCGAGGCCGCTCCCCGCCAGGTACGCCGCCGGGAAGTAGGCGAGCGAGATCCAGGCGTAGGTGGGGCGGAAGAGCCCGAAGCCCGGGATCGAACGGATCGCGCGGCCGAGGACCGTCGCCGAGCCGACGGCCAGGAAGAACGCCGCGGCGAACGGCAGCCGGAAGCGCCCGCGGCCGAGCAGCATACCGACGATCGCCAGCATCCACGCGAAGGGCGCCATGTGGAACATGTTGGCGATCGCGCCGAGCACGATGCGGAGCGCGTGCGCGTTCGAGAGGAAGCTCCAGCCCCAGAAGGCCAGCGGGTCGAGCATCGGCGGCGCGGCGATGACGCGCGAGCTCTGCGCGACCATCTCGGCGAGCGGCAGGACGAGCGGCGCCGCGAGCGCGCCCGCGAGGAGCGCCGCGACGGCGAGCCACCCGACGGTGCGCGCAAGCGGCGGCCGCGGCGTCCCCAGCGCGCCCGTCCACGCGGCGAGCGGCCAGAAGAGCGCGAGGGTGACCGCCGCGTCGAGCATGTACTCGGGGTAGCCGGCGAGGATGCAGAGCGCCGCCACCACGCCGAGCGCGGTCGCGGGACGCCGCCCGGGGCGCTCGAGCGTCCGCACGAAGGAGAGGAAGACGAGCGGCACCCAGGTGAGACACGCGAGGCGCACCACGTGGTAGTGCGAGTCCATGTTGACGGCGCTGAATATCCACGTGACGGTGCCGAGCACGGCGCCCGCCCAGCCGAGGCCGAGCCCCGTGAGCGCGACGAAGCAGAAGACGCCGGCGAGCACGTAGTGCAGGACCATGAAGGCGTGCAGCGCGAACCCCGGCACGAGCGCGAAGACGAGGATCTTGAGCGGGTAGAGCGCCGCGGGCTGCGCCGCGGCGAGGAACGGGAGCCCGGCGTACTCCCACGGGTTCCACGCCGGCAGCCGTCCGGCGAGGACCTCCTCGTTGCCGTACCACATCTTGGGCAGGAAGTAGCCGTAGAGGTCCATGTCCTCGAGCGGCCGGCGGATGCCCGCTTGCATGTTCGGCACGAAGAGCCCGAACCAGAACACGAGCACGACCGCGGTCCAGGCGAGCGTGAAGCGCAGCAGCGTGCGCTCGCTCACAACCGTCCCATGAGACGCGCGAGCCGGAGCCACCACACGATCCAGAGCGCTTCGAACCCGACCCGCTTCGACATCTTGGAGTCGCCGACCGTGCGGTCCGCGAAGATGATCGGCACCTCGCGGATGCGGAGCCCCTGCGCCCAGGAGCGATAGGTGGTCTCGATCTGGAACGCGTAGCCGTTCGAGCGCACCTGCTCGGGCCGGATCGCCTCCAGCGCGCTCCGCCGCCAGACCTTGAAGCCGCCGGTCGCGTCGCGCACGGGCATGCCGAGCACGGCGCGCACGTAGGCGTTGCCGAAGTAGCTGATGAGCAGCCGCTCGATCGGCCAGTTCACCACCGTGATGCCGGCCAGGTAGCGCGAGCCGAGCACGAGGTCGGCGTCGGCGGCCATCTCGAGCATGCGCGGCAGCATGCCGGGCGGGTGCGAGAGGTCGGCGTCCATCTGCACGACGAACTCGGCGCCCAGGTCGAGCGCGGCGCGGAAGCCGTCCTTGTAGGCGGGCCCGATGCCGAGGCGGGGGCGGTGCTTCACCAGGTGGACGCGCGGGTCGGTGGCCGCCATCGCCGCCACCGCCGCCGCCGTGCCGTCGGGCGACTCGTCGTCCACGACGACGACGTGGCAGTCGGTCGCCGCGAGCACGGCAGGAACCACTTGGCCGACGTTCTCGCGCTCGTTGTAGGTCGGGATGACGACGACGGTCCGGGGCACGGCCGTCGATTCATAACCGACGCCCGGGTCGCGGGCCAGCGCGGCAGCCGCTCGCTATTGCCGCGGCGCGTTCGCGAGGCTGCGCCGTTGCGTCTTGGACGCGCGCTGGTCTACCGGACGTACGTTGCGAGCGCCGACCGCCCCAGAGCCTCGTAGACGGTGAAGGGCGGGCGCTCCAGGCGCACGCGGTAGCGGGCGGCGAGCAGGCCGACCAGCTCGGGGTAGTACTCGAAGGCGTTCTCCAGGTCGGTGCCGGCGGCGTTGCACGTGACCGCGACGGGCGGGCGCTCGGCACCGAGCTGGAGCGCCAGGACGGCGGCCTGGCCGCGGTCGGGGCGGCCGGGGAAGAAGTAGTCGTGCGGCCCCGCCGGCACGCGGCGGGCGAAGAACGTCACGATGGCGCACGCCGGGAAGGTGATCACCTGGTCGTCGGGCGAGGTGGCCCTCCGGACCGCGTCGACGACCGTGGCGAGCGCGCGCAGCGTGTCGGCGCCCACCGGCTCGACCCGCAAGCGCTCGCCCCCGACCTCGACCGCGACGGTGCGGCCGGCGGCGACGTCGCGCAGCACGGCGGCGGTGGGCGCGAGCCGCACCACGGCGAGCAGACCGAGCCCGCCGACGAAGACGCTCTGGGCGAGCGCGCGCCGACCCGGGACGAGCGCGAGCGCCTCCTGCCCGACGCGCAGCGCGAGCGGCAGCAGCAGCGGCGCGACCGGCATCAGGTGGAGGAAGTCGGGCCGCGGGTAGAGCTGGAGCGTGCCCGTCACGGCGACCGCGACCGGCGCCACGAGCGAGCGCGCGCCCGGGCGGCGCAGCACGGCGAGCGCGCCCCAGATCACCAGCGGCACGAGCACGATCGTCGCCTGCTCCACGCCGGCGCGCAGCGCCGCCGCCGGGTGCTCGGCGCCGAGCGCGCCGCCGAAGCCGGGGATCGCGATCCCGAGCCCCGCCAGCACCAGGACCGGCGCCAGGCGCCGGCGCGAGACGAGGAAGCCCGCGAAGCCGAACGCTGCCCCCACGACGGCGGGCCACGGGAACGGGCGCGCGTAGATACGCCCGATGCCGGCGCCGATCAGCAGCACCTCGCGCGTGAACCGCTCGCGGCCGAGCACGACGTACGGCGCGGCGAAGAGCGCGCCCGCCACCAGCACGAAGCCGAGGACCAGGACGAGGAGCCGCGGCACGCTCTCCCGGTCGGGCGCGCCGCGCATCCCGCCCAGCCACGCGATCGCGGCGAGCGGCGGCACCAGCACCCAGAACTCGACCCCGAGGCCGGTCGGGCCGAGGAGCACGCCAGAGCCGAGGGCAATGACCAGGAGCGCCAGCCGGCCGATCGGCCCCGCGCGCCCGACCGGACCGCGGAGCACGATCGCCGCCACGCCGCCCGCCAGCAGGAAAGCGCCGCTGTTGAGCTTCACCGTGAAGACGACCGCCGCCAGCATGCCGGCGAAGAAGGCATCCCAGTGCGGCGCGCGCTGCGCCGGGTCGGCAAGGAGGAGCGGCAGGGCGAGGCCGCCGATCCCCGCGTACCAGGCCGGGTACGGCACGTTGAACGGCGCGCCCTTGGCGGGCGCGATGGGCAGGAAGAAGGCGACGTGGAGGAGCACGGCGAGCACCGCCAGGCGCGCGCCCACCACCCGGCGCGCGAGCGCGAAGAGGAGCGCCGCCGCGAGCCCGTGCGTCGCCACCAGCGCCCAGCGGACCGCGGCGAGCCCGCCCATCGCCACCAGCCCGCCCTGGACCAGGAAGTAGAGCGGCCCGTAGCCGGTCGCGAAGTCGACGTAGGGCACCTGGCCGGAGGCGACCCGCCACGCTTGCGCGAGGAGCGTCCCCTCGTCGGCGAGGTCGAAGATGCCGTAGTCGCGGAACGCCGCGGCGTACGCCGCCACGGCGAAGCCGGCCACGAGCGGGCCGAGCAGGCGCCGGAACCATCTCATCGGAGCCCCAGCGCCTCGAACGGCGGCCGCCGTCCGGTGAGCGCGTCGCGCACGCCGCGCAGCTTCAGGAGCACCTCGCCCGCGCGCCCGCGCGGCAGGTTCCAGAGGAGCTGGAGCGGTAGCCCCACGGCGAGCGCGGCCGCCAGCCGCGCGCGCTCGGCGGCGCGGCCGTGCTTTCGCGCGTAGAGCACCGCGTTCCGGGCGGTGAAGTACTTCCGGATGCGGACGGCGTCCGGGCCGCCGTCGGAGCCGCGGCCGGTGTGCGTCACCACGACCGAGGGCGCGTACACGACGCGCCAGCCCGCGGTGCGCGCCCGCGCGCACCAGTCCACCTCCTCGTGGTAGGCGAAGAACGTCTCGTCGAAGAGCCCGACGGCGCGGAGCGCCGTGGCGCGCAGCCAGAGGGCGCAGCCGGCCACCCAGTCGACGTCGCGCTCGGCCGCGAAGGCGGGGCCGTCGGGCGCGCCCGCGCCGCAGAGCGCGACCAGGTCCTGGCCCCACGTGACGCGACCCCACGCGAGCCAGAGCCGCGCCGCGTCCTCGCGCGCCAGCACCTTGGCGCCGACCACCGCGACGCGCGGGTCGGCGTCGAGTACGGCGAGCGCGGCGGCCACGGCACCCGGGCGCACGCGGGCGTCGTCGTTCAGCAGGCAGACGACCTCGGCCCCGGCGTCGAGCGCGGCGCGGAAGCCGAGGTTCGCGCCGCCGGCGTAGCCGCGGTTCTCCGCGCTCTCGAGCAGGCGGACGCCAGCCGGGAGCCGCGCCCCGAGCGGGTGGCTGCCGCCGTTGTCGACCACCACCGCGTCCACCCCTTCGCCCGCCAGGCTCGCCACGCAGGCGAGCGTGTCCTCGGGCGAGCGCCAGTGCACCACCACCGCCGTCACGCGCGGCACGCCCGTCGCTCCAGCAGCTCGCCGTACACGGCCAGGGTCTCGGCCGCCATCCGCGCGGGTGTGAACGCCGCCGCCGTCTCCCGCCCGGCGGCGGCGAGCCGCGCGCAGAGCCCGTCGTCGGTCAGGAGCGCACGCAGCCGGGCGGCGAGCGTCGCGACGTCGCCCGGCAGGACGAGGACGCCGTTCACCCCGTCGCGCACCAGCTCGCGGCTCCCGCCCTCCGCTCCCGCCACCACCGGCACGCCGCGCTGCATGGCCTCGAGCAGCGTGAGGCCGAAGCCCTCCACCTCCGAGGGCAGGACGAGGACGCGCGCCGTCGCGTAGCAGGCCGCCACGTCCGCGGGCGCGAGGAGGCCCGTGAAGCGCACCGCGTCGGCCACGCCGAGCGTCCGCGCCAGGGCTTCCATGTCCGCGCGCGTGGGGTGGTCGCCCACCACGGTGAGCCGGACGGCCGGCACGTCGGCGCGCAGCGCGGCCAGCGCGCGGAGCAGCGTCGGCAAGCCCTTGCGCTGGAAGTTGACGCCCACGAAGAGGAGGTGCGGCGCGCGCAGCGCCGCCGAGGGCGCCACGGGTGCGGCGGCGGCGAGGCCGATGTACACGGTGCGGCAGGGCGCGACGCGGAGCGCGTAGCGCGCCACCACCGCGTCGCGGACCCAGTCCGAGTTCGTGACCAGGGCGTCGAGCCGGCGGAGTGCGCGCCGCTCGAGGCGGCGGGCGAGGCGGTGGTAGAGCCAGCGCCGCGGCCAGTCCGTGTAGCGCGCGCGCCAGTAGCCCGGGCTCGCGGGCGCCGAGGCCAGGTACGCGTCGTGCGCCGTGCCGACGAGCGGCGCCGGCGGACGCCGCATCGACAGCGCTTCGCGCGCGTCGAGGAAGTGGACGACGTCGAAGCGCCCCTCCAGGCCGCGGATCCGACGCGCCGCCGCGCGCGCGAAGGAGACCCAGCCCTCGGGCGTCGGGTCGACCGCGGCGCGGGGTACGGCGTGGAAGGCGACGCCCGGCCATCCCGGGGCCGCGCCGCGCCCCACGATCGTCGCCTCGTGCCCCGCGTCCACGACCGCGGGCACGAGCGCACGCGCGTACGTCCCCACCCCCGTCCGCACCTCACCCACCTGCTGACTCACGTAGCAGATATTCACGCCGAGGGCCGCTCCGGCGCACCCACCGGCACCGGCGCCGCCCCCGCCGCGACGCGCAGCCCCGCGAGCGCCCCGCGCCCCAGCGCGCGCGACACGTCGGTGCGCCCGCGCAGCGCGTAGAGCGCCGCGCTGGTGGCGACCATGGCGGCGTACGTCGGCAGGAAGGTGAGCCAGGTGCCGGGTCCGCCGCGGCGTCGCACCAGGAGCCAGGGGTTCCGCGCTTTCAGGAACGCCGCCCACGGCGTGAGGCCGGCCGCGAAGCCGCGCAACCCATCATGCCAGACGACGGCGCGCGGCTCGATCACCAGCTCGAAGCCACGCGCGCGCGCGCCGAGCGAGAAGTCGACGTCTTCGTAGTACACCTCGAGGTCGGACGCCCAGCCGCCGACGGCTTCGAAGCAGGCGCGCGTGACGAGGAGCGCGCAGCCCATGACGCCGCTCACGGCGTACGCCCGCGCCGCGGCCCGGCGGTGGCGGAGCAGCGTGCGCGGCACGCAGAGGAGCGGCAGGACGTGGCGCTCGCCCGCCGAGAGCACGCGCGCGGGCGCGCGCAGGTCGTGCACGCTGGGGCCCGCGACGCCGGCGCCGGGCGTCGCGTCGAGCGCCGCCCCCAGGCGGCGGAGCGCGTCCGGCGCGAGCACCGTGTCGTTGTTGAGCAGGAGCACGCGCTCGGCCCCGGCGGCGAGGGCGGCGCGCGCGCCGGCGTTGAGCCCGCCGGCGAACTGCCGGTTGTCGTCGAGGAGGAGGAGACGCACGCCGGGGCGCGCGCCCCATGCGACGCGGAGCCGCTCGCGCTCGGCGGCGCCCGACGCGTTGTCGACCACGATGACCTCGGCGGCCGGGGCGTCCTGCGCGAGCAGCGAGCCGACGCAGCGGTCGGTCACAACGCCGCCCTCCCAGGTGACGACGACGGCGGCGGTGCGGCTCGTCGGCGCCACGGCCCGCGGCGCGACCCGCACGTCGAGGCGCTCGGCGAGGAGCGCCGCCAGCCGCTCGGCCTGGCGCTCGGGCGCGAAGCGGGTGACGACGGCGGCGCGCGCCGCCGCGCCGAGCCGTGCGGCGCGCGCCGGGTCGTCGAGGAGACCCGCGACGGCGGCGGCGAGCGCCGCGGGGTCGGCGGGCGGGCAGACGACGCAGTCCTCGTCCGGGTGGAGCACCTCGCGGAGCGCCGGGCCGTCGCGCGTGACCAGCGGGCGACCCGCCGCGGCCGCCTGGTAGACCTTGTTGGGCACCACCATCGCGGCCTTCTCGCCCTCCCCGAAGACGCCGAGCACGACGGCCGCGCGCGCCAGCTCGCCGGGGAGCGCGGCGAGCGGCACCGGGTCGCGCAGCGTGACGCCGGCGCGGACGGCCCGCGCCTCGAGCCGCGGCCGCTCGGGGCCGTGGCCGATCAGCTCGATCGCGGCACGGCCCGCCAGGCGCTCGGCCGCGGCGACGATCGTCTCCACGCCGTGCAGCGGCACGAAGCTCCCGTAGAAGAGGACGCGACGCGGCACCGGCGCGGGCGCGACCGGCGCCAGGAACTCCGGCTCGACGCCGAGGTGCCAGACGGCGACCTTGTCGGCGGGCGCGCCGAGCCCGCGCAGGTAGTCGGCGTGCGCGGCGGTGTCGGCGAGGACGAGGTCGGCGGCGCGGAAGGTCGCGCGGTCGAGGGCGGCGAGCGCGCGCGCCGGCGCGCCGCCGGGCGCCACCACGCGGCGGTCGAGGACGAGCGTCTCGGTCAGGCTCACCAGCGGCGCGAACACCAGGCCCGCGCACGGCCGGCAGACGCGGCGCGCGAGGAGCACGTCGAGCTGGCCGCCGAAGCCCGCCACCACGAGCGGCGGCGCCCCGCCGGCCTCCGCCACCACGGCCCGCCAGCGGCGCGCGAGCCGCGTCGCCACCGCCGCGTAGCGCGCGCCCAGGGCGGCGAGCGACGCGGCGCCGAAGTAGGCCGCCGGCTTGGCGGGCGTCTCCTCCCAGAGCGGCTCGTGGCACTCGACGACGGTGAAGCCGGCGCCGGCCAGCGCGGCGCGCAGGAGACGGTTGGCGCTGTGCGAGCGGACGTACGTGCCGAAGAGGCACGCGGTCATCGTCCGCGGCGCCCCTCCGCGCGCTCCGGCGCGTCGGCGGCGGCGAGGCGGATGACCTCGACGGGCCCCTCGCCGAGGCGCAGCTCGATCTCCCGCACCCGGAAGAGCGTGTCCTCCTGGAGCGAGCGACTCGAGCCGATCAGGTCGGCGACGAGCCCGATCAGGACCGTCTGGAAGCCGACGATGAGAAGCACGGCGGCGAGGATCAGGCTCTGCACGCGGCCGGCGCCGCCGCCGACCACGTAGTAGACGAGGAAGCGGAGACCGATCGCCGTGCCGGCGAAGAGGAGCGTCAGGCCGAGCGTCCAGAACACCTTGAGCGGCTCGTACAGCGCGTAGATGCGGATGAGCGTCGTCGCCGAGCGCCGGACGTAGAGCGAGACGCGGCCGAACAAGCGTGACGGTCGCCGGTCCGGGTTCGTCTGGATCGGAATGTGCGCGATGGGGATGTTCTTCTTGCCCGCCTGGATGATCGTCTCGAGCGTGTAGGTGAAGTTGGTGAACACGACGAGCCGGAGCGCCGCGCGGCGCGAAAAGGCGCGGAAGCCGCTCGTCGCGTCGGGGACGGTGGTGCCGGAGAGCTGCCGCACCGTCCAGCTCCCGACGCGCTGGAGCAGCCGCTTCATGGGCCCGAAGTGCGCCAGGCGGTGCGGCGCACGGTCGCCGATCACCATCTCGGCCTCGCCCTTCACGATGGGAGCCACGAGCCGGACCACGTCGGCGCCCATGTACTGGTTGTCGGCGTCGGTGTTGACGATCACGTCGGCGCCGAGCTTGAGGGCGGCGTCGAGCCCGGCCGAGAAGGCGCGCGCCAGACCGAGGTTCACCGGGAAGCGCAGCAGGTACGTCGCGCCGGCCGCGCGCGCGACCTCGCTCGTGCCGTCGGTCGAGCCGTCGTCGATGACCAGCGTCTCGACGCGGTCGAAGCCGGGAACCGCGGCGGGCAAGCCGGCCAGCGTCTCGCCGAGGTGCTCTTCCTCGTTGAAGCAGGGGATCTGGATGATGAGCTTCGGCACCTAGAGAGAGGGTGTCACGGGGGTTGCGGGAGAGTCAATTGGATATGGGGGCCCGTGCGGTGCTCGCGCGCGCAGGGCGCGCGCTGCGGCCAGCTCACGCGCGGCTCCGCCACGCGCCCCAGACCCCGTCGGCCGGTTCGAGCCCTCTCGGGCTCGGCCTCCCTCGACGGCGGCGACGACGTGCTCCGGGGGGCGTCACTTCGTGGGCGGCGGTGCGACGAGGACGTCGAGCGTCATCGCCGGACCGGCGGGCGAGAAGCGGCGCAGCACGACGCGCACCGGGCCGCCGTCGTACGGCGTCATGCCGGGCGTGCCGGGGCCGCAGACGGGGGCGCGACGGAGAGGGACCGCGACGGCGAGCAGCACGGCGGCCGTCGTGCTGAGGACGAGCACGGCGCGGAGCGGCTCGGGGCGGGCGGCGCGGAGCACGGCGGCGGCGAGGAGGAGCGCGGCGGCGAGCGTCGCCACGGCGGCGGCGCGGAGCCGCCAGCGCGGCGGGCCGTGCCACGGGTCCCCGGCGTCGCCACGGTTGCCGCCGGCGTCGTGGCCGCGGTCGAGGTCGCCGCGCAGGTCGGCTTCGACCAGGTGGAGGAGTTTGTGCCTGGGGTCGTTCTGCGCGCTGCGGAAGCCCTGCACGCGCTCGTCGACGTGCCAGACGAGGACGCCCTCGCCCGGCAGCTTGGCGTCGGCGCCGACCCGGGTGCGGTTCTCGAGCAGGTAGTACTCCTCCGGCACGTTCGGGACGGCGGGGATCTTCACCACCCGCGGCGTCGTCTCCACCGCCGGCAGCACGAGCGCACGCGTCGTCTCGCCCACCTCCTCGACGTCGGCCCAGCCGAGGCGGATCTTCGACCACGCCGAGAGGTGCGGCGGCCCCTCGCCCTTGCCGAGCCACGTCCCCTGGCCCATCAGGTCCCAGATGCCGACGCCTTCGTGCGCCGCAGCACCGGGGGCGTACAGCTCCGGCAGCCCGAGCAGATGCCCGAACTCGTGGCAGAGGACGCCGAAGGAGCCGAAGGGCGCGACCTCCTCGGCGGCGATCACGCACGCTTCGTGGAGCGGCGGGCCGCCGCCCGAGGCCGCTTCGGCCATGGTGGTGTAGTTCGACCACGGGTCGTTCGCGTCGCCCGCCTGCGTGTGCGACTCACGTCCCGATCCGGCGAAGAAGACGAGGAGCGCGTCGCGCGCCGTGAGCGCGGCACGGTCGGCGGGCTCCGTCGCGGCCGCCGCGAAGGCGTCGAGCGCGTCGCGTGCCAGCTCCCCGGGGCGCTGCACGTAGCTCGGGCGGGGGCGCGGCACGGTGACGACCGGACCGCCGACCATGGGCGCGATGACGAGCCGCCCCGAGGAGACCTCGCGGTAGTACGCCACCAGGCGATCCACCAGGGCGTCCGGGGCCCCGGTGAAGTGGGCGCGCGGCTGGGCGAGCGGGCGGTCGGGGAACTGGGCGAGCACGACCAGGACGCGGAGCGTGCCGGTGGACGGCACGCTCGCCGCGGCCGGCCCGGCCAGCGCCAGCGCCAGCAACGCGGCGGCGCCGGAATTGACAGCCCGGAGGGCCTCTGTGACAATCCGCGCCCGCTCGCTCACTCTCTCACCACGGAGGACCCTGCATGCGTCGTCCAGCGCTCGCCCTCGCCACGCTCGCCGCCTCGCTCCTGCTCGTGCTGTCCGGTTGCGGCGGCGGAGGGGGCGGTCAGACCCCGACGCAGGCGACGCCCAGCACCGCTCCGCCCCCCGCGGCGGCCGCCACCCCCACCACGACGGCGCCCGCCCAGGCGGGCGAGGAGGAGGAGGCCGCGCCGCTGCTCGCGTGGGCCGATGGCACGCCCGAGGAGGGGAAGGCGCCGCTCGCGGTCGAGTTCAAGGCCGACACCGAGGGCGGCAAGACGCCGCTCAAGTACGAGTGGAAGTTCGGCGACGGCACGCCGGACTCCAGCGACCCGAACCCCAAGCACACGTACGAGAAGGCGGGAAAGTATCGGGCCGACCTGACGGTGTCCGACAGCGCCGGAGACTCGGACACGGACTACATCGAGATCGAGGTCCAGTAGACACGCCGTCGCTGCGAGTGCCGGCGCGCGGCGGCCCCCGGTCCCCGCGCGAGCCGCTGGCGGCGCGTGCTTCACGTCCGCAGCGTTCCGATCACGTCCGCGAGCGCGCCGACGCCGTGGCGGGCGCACCAGTCGGCCATCTCTTCCGCAATCCGCACGGGGCTTCGCGGATCGTAGAACGTCGCCGTGCCGACCTGTACGGCGGTGGCGCCGGCGCAGAGGAACTCGAGGGCGTCCTCGCCGGTGCGGATGCCGCCCATGCCGACGACCGGAATGCGGACGGCGCAGGCGACCTCCCACACCATCCGCAGGGCGACGGGCTTCACGGCGGGGCCCGAGAGCCCGCCGGTGACGCTCGCCAGCGCGGGGCGGCGAGCTTCGAGGTCGATCGTCATGCCGCGCAGCGTGTTGATGGCGCACAGCGCGTCGGCGCCCTCGGACTCGGCGGCGCGGGCGACCTGCGTAATGTCGCCGACGTTGGGGGAGAGCTTCACCCAGAGCGGTCCGCGCACACGCGGGCGGACGGCGTGCACGATGGCGGCGAGTGCCTTCGGGTCGGTGGCGAGGATCGAGCCCCACTCGGGGCGGTTCGGGCTGGACGCGTTGAGCTCGAGGGCGACGACGCCGGGGGCGCCGTCCAGACGGGCGGCGCACTCGGCGAACTCCTCCGGGCTGTCGCCCCAGAAGTTGGCGACGACCCGGGCGCCCGCCGCGCAGAGCGCCGGCAGCCGCTCGTGGAGGAACGCCTCGACGCCGATGTTCTGGAGGCCGATCGCGTTCAGCATGCCGGCCGGCGTCTCGACCAGCCGCGGCGCGGGCTTGCCGCTCGACGGCGCGAGCGAGAGGCCCTTCACGCCGATCGCGCCGACGGCGGCGAGGTCGACCAGGCCCGCGAACTCCGTCCCGTAGCCGAAGGTGCCGGAGGCGGCGATCACCGGGTTCGGCAGCGCGACCGCGCCGACGGTGACGCGTGTGTCGACGGCGGCGCCGCCGCTCACCGGCCGCCCAGGCGGAGCTCCATGACGATCGCGTCCTGCCCCGGGCCGTAGTAGCCGCGGCGGATGCCGAGGTCGCGGAAGCCCAGTTGGCGGTAGAGCCGGCGCGCCACCACGTTGCCCGCGCGGACCTCGAGGAAGACGACGCGGGCGCCGGCCGTGCGGCCCTCCTCGACGACCGCGGTCACCAGCTCGCGCCCGTGGCCGACGCCGCGGTGCTCGGGGTGAATGGCGACGTTCAGCAGGTGCACCTCGTCGGTGACCCGCCAGCGGCAGGTGTAGCCGA
Organism: Binatia bacterium; assembly: GCA_041496545.1. Taxonomy (GTDB): domain Bacteria; phylum Desulfobacterota; class Binatia; order DP-6; family DP-6; genus DASRHG01. Next base: position 21,023 of record JBGQET010000067.1, read on the forward strand.
CCACCATCGGCCGTGCGCCGTTCTCCTCGACGGCGACCGTCAGGTGCGCGAAGGGCGTGGCCAGCTCCTTCTCGAAGAACGGACGCGACCAGGGCTGTGCGAAGGAGCGCCGCTCGATCTCGAGCACCTCGGGCAGGTCCTCCAGGCGCATGTCGCGGAGGTAAGCGCGCGGGGCTTCCTGGTGGACGGACATCGCGGCCTGCACTCCGCTCACCAGCGTATCAGAGCCGACGCCCAGGTGAAGCCCGACCCGAGCCCCGCGAGGCAGACCAGCATGCCGGGCCTGAGCCGTCCCTGGAGCACCGCTTCGTGCAGGGCCAGCGGGATCGACGCGGCGGTCGTGTTGCCGTAGCGCTCGATGTTGTTGAAGACCTTCTCATCGGGCAGCTCGAGCGCGCCCGCGACGAACTGGTTGATGCGGAGGTTCGCCTGGTGCGGGATGAGGAGGTCGAGGTCGGCGATGGTGTAGCCGTTGGCGGCGAGCGCCTCCTGGATCACCTCGGGGACGCGCGTCACCGCGTGCTTGAAGACGTAGCGCCCCTCCATCTTCGGCCAGAGCTGGCTCCCCGGGACGTCGAGCATGTTCTCCGTCAGGCGCGGCATGACGCGGCTCGACGGGCCCTCGATCATGAGCTTCTCGGCGTACTTGCCCTCGCTGTGGAGGTGCGTCGAGAGGATGCCCTTGGTGCGGTCGGGCTCGGGGCCGAGGACGAGGGCGGCCGCGCCGTCGCCGAAGATGACCGCCACCTCGCGGCCGGCGGTGGAGAGGTCGATGCCGGTCGAGTGGATCTCCGCGCCGACGACGAGCACGTGACGCGCGCCGCCCGTGCGGATGAAGGCGTCGGCGATGGCGAGCATGTAGACGAAGCCGGAGCACTGGTTGTGGACGTCGATCGCCGGCATGCCGCGCACGCCGAGGTAGCGCTGGAGGAGCGAGGCGCTGGCCGGGAAGTCGATGTCGGGCGACAGCGTGCCGAGGAGGATGAGGTCGAGGTCGGCGGCGGCGACGCCGGCTTCGTGGAGCGCGGCGGTCGCGGCGCGGAGCGCGAGGTCCGCGGAGCCGGTGTCCTGGGCGATGAAGTGGCGCTGGCGGATGCCGGTCCGCTGCTGGATCCACTCGTCGCTCGTGTCCATCAACGCCGCCAGGTCGTCGTTCGTCACGACCCGCTCGGGCACGTAGTGGCCGAGGCCGAGAATGCGGGAGTTGAGCTCGCTCATGGCCGTTCCCTCACAACCGGAGCACCGCCGCGGCCCAGGACATGCCGGCGCCGAAGGCCGTGCAGCAGACGAGGTCGCCCTTCCCCACCCGGCCGCCGGCGATCGCCTCGGCGAGCGCCACGGGGATGCCGGCGGCGCCGAGGTGCCCCGCGGCTTCCGCCGTCGCGACGACCCGGTCCGCCGGCGCGCCGAGGGCGTCGGCCGCGCGGCGGGCGACGCGGTGGTCGAAGTAGTGGACGAGGAAGAGAGCGACCTCGCCCACGTTCAGCCCGGCGCGGTCGAGCGCTTCGCGGGCGACCGCGGCGAGGGCGCGCTCGGCCTGCGGGTGCATGGCCGAGGGGTCCATGCGGTAGTAGTGGAGGCCCGCCTCGAACGCCTCCCGGGTCATGCGCGAGGGGAAGTGGCGGCTTGCCGGGAACTCGCACCAGAAGCGCTCGTAGCCCTCCGGGTCGCTGTGGAGGACGGCGGCGAGGACGCCGGGCGCGGGCGCGGCGCCGAGCACCACGACGCCCGCGCCGTCGCCGAAGTACGGCGTGACGCCGGCGCCCTTCGGCGAGCGGTCGAGGGCCGTGGAGTAGACCTCGCCCCCGGCGACGAGCACGTGGCGCGCGGTTCCCGCGCGCACGAAGCGGTCGGCGACCGCGAGCGCGAAGATGAAGCCGGCGCACTGCGCGCGGGTGTCGAGCGCGCCCACCGTCCGGAAGCCGAGCTTGTCCTGGAGGAGACAGCCCGAGCCCGGGAACGCGATGTCGGGTGTCATGGTGGCGAACACGATCAGGTCGACGTCGGCCGGCTCGAGGCCCGCCATGGCGAGCGCGGCGGACGAAGCGTCGCGCGCGAGGTCGGAGGGGCCGAGGCCGGGCTCGACCCAACGCCGGCGCGCGACGCCGGTCTGGGCGAGGATCGCGGCGGGCGTGCGGTCGAGGTCGGCCGCCAGCTCCTCGTTGGTCACGACCCGCGGCGGCAGGTGGCGCCCGCAGCCGAGGACGGCGCTCGACGGCATCGACCTCTACCCTGCGGCCTTGAGCAGGATGACCTCGAGCGTCTTGTCGCGGTAGCGCGGCTTGAAGCCGGTCACCGAGTCGCGGAGCGGCACGCGCGTGGTGAACTCCGGCGGGAAGGCGGGCGCGACGGCGGTCAGCTTCCGCACCTGCGGGTCGGTCACCTTGGCGTGCACCACGAAGCTGCCGTTCTCCATGCGCAGGTCGTAGTCGTAGTCCGGCATCTCGGGCGGCAGCTTCAGCTCGTCGGCGAGCGAGGACGGCGGCAGCGCGCGCGGGAACTCGACGCGCAGGAGGTAGGCGTCGTCGCGATCCTCGAGCTTGTACACGGAGCCGTAGCGGCGGTCGCGCTCGAGCTTGCCGTCGAAGTGCTCCTGGCCGCCGTAGTAGCCGTCGAACGACGTGGTGCTCTCGGCGCCGCGCGCGCCCACCAGCGTCCGCACGAGCCAGGCGAGCGGGAGGAGCGCCCACCCGTACACCGCGCCGCGGAGCCGGACGTCGGCGAGCGGCACGCCGCGGAAGACGTTCTCGCGGAAGCGCCACCCGGCCTCGACGACGCCGAACGTGATGCCGAGGAATATCCAGCGGTGCACCGTCGGGGTGAAGAGCCACGCGCGCCCGGCGCCGACGGCGAGCGCCAGGCAGACGACCGGATAGACGACCAGGTTGAGGAACAGGTTGGCGGCGGTGGCGAGCTGGGCGTTGAAGAAGCGCCGGTCGCTCACCGCGCCTTCGAGGCGCTCCTTGGAGGCCGGGGGCAGCGCGCCGAGGAACCCCTGCCCGGCCTTGAGGAGCGCAAGCGGCAGGAGCGCCAGGCGCGAGCGCACGCGCCGGCGGGGCGTGCCGAGATCCGCGAGCAACTGCTCGTAGCTGCCGGGCAGCTCGCCGGCGAAGCTGCGCGCCGGGCGCGCCGGCGCCGGCCGCGCGACCGGCTTCTCGACCCGCCCGCGCACCACCGCGCTGGGTCGCGCGGCTGCCGGCGCCGCGGCGGGCTTGGGGGCCGCGGGTGCGGCCGCGGGTGCCGGGGCGGCGTCGTGGCCATTGGCGGCGGGGGCCGCCGCCGGGGCAGCCGCCGCGTCCTCCTTCTTGAAGCGCGACGGGGCGTCGTCGGGGATGCTGTCGCCCGGGTGCAGCGCGCGGGCGCGGGTGAGCAGCACGTCGTGCGTCTCGGGGATGTCGGGGTTCGGGACGCAGCAGTCGACGGGGCAGACCGCGGCGCACGCCTCGTGGTCGTGGAAGCCGACGCACTCGGTGCACTTCTCGGGCACGATGTAGAAGATGTCGTTGGAGATGGCGGGGTGCATCGCGTTGTCGGGCGCCTGCCACTCGACGCCACCCTGGTAGATGGCGGTGTTCGGGCACTCC
>JBGQET010000068.1:0-23396 GCA_041496545.1 Binatia bacterium
CCCGCCGACGAAGAACATCGGCCGCCACCCGAAGCGCGGGAAGACGAGGAAGTAGCACCCCGCGGCGAGCAGATACCCGACGGCATACCCTTCCTGCAGCAGCCCCGAGAGCACGCCACGGAGGCGCGCGGGCGCCTTCTCCATCGCGAGCGACGCCCCGACCCCCCACTCCCCGCCCATGCCGATGCCGAAGAGCGCGCGCAGCACGAGGAAGCTCCGGTAGCTCGGCGCGAGCCCCGAGAGCACCTCGACCACGGAGTAGAAGACGAGGTCGAGCATGAGCGGCAAGCGCCGCCCGTAGCGGTCGGCGAGGAGCCCGAAGACGAACGCGCCGACCGGCCGGAAGGCGAGCGTCAAGGTGATCGAGAGCGCGACGTCGGCGTTCGAGACCCCGAACTCCTTCGCGATCGCCGACAGCGCGAACACGACGAGGAAGAAGTCGAACGCGTCGAGCGTCCAGCCGAGGAACCCGGCGAGGACGGCGGCGCGGTGGTCCTCCGCCCGCGCGCTCACCCGCGGATCAGCGTCACCCGGCACGGTACGTCGACCTCGAGCCGCTCGACCGGGGGCAGGATGTCGCCGTCGATCATGTATTGCTCGGGACGGAAGAAGTGGATCGCGAGCTGGCGGCCGAGGTTGTCGAAGAGCGTGGGCTCGCCGGTCGGGAAGCCGCGGTAGATGCGGACGGCGCGCCGGATGAGCCGGTGCGCCGGGATGGGACCGCCGAGCACGTGCATGTAGCCGCGCTTGCGCGTGCCGAGGTAGGTGGGGCGGAAGCCGAGCGCGATCTGGTCCACGGTGGCGGCGAAGAAGAACGTGAACTGGCGGAACGGGACCGGAAAGCCGTCGCACTCGACGTCGGCGCCGACGGCCTGGAAGACCGCGCGCGAGATGTGCGTGCCGGCGAGGGCCGAGACGATGAGGCGCGTGAGCAGTCGCGCCGCCTGCCAGGTCCCCTGCTTGTCGAGCGCGTAGTACGCGCGGAGGTAGTTGACGGCGGTGCCGAAGCTCAGCACGAAGCCGTACTCCGTGCCGTTCACCCGGATGAGGTCGCGCTCGGTGGTCTCGAAGGTCCCGCCCTGCCGGTAGTCGCGGACGACGCGCGCCAGCGTGTGCTCGGGACGGCTGCGCCGGCCCCCCGTGTCGTTGGCGACGTAGTTGATGGTGCCGGCGCGGAGCGGGAGGAGCTTCGGCAGCGGCGCGTCGCCGTAGACCCGGCGGAAGCCGGTGAGCGTGCAGTGATAGCTGCCGTCGCCGCCGCAGATGGCGAGGACGTCGGTGCCGCGCTCGCGGAACTCGCGCGCCACCTCCTCGATGGCGGGCAGCGACTCGGTGACACGCACGAGGCCGTCGCGGCCGACGATGTCGGAGAGGAGCTGCACGCGCTCCGCGCCGCCGTTGCGGTTGCCCCGCGCGTGCGGGTTGACGACGACGCCGACGCCCGCCACGTCAGGCGGCTGGACGGGCGGCGGCGAGCTGGCCGCACGCCGCCTGGATGTCCTGCCCGCGACTCTCGCGGATGGTCGCGTTGACGCCCTGGTCACGCAGGATCGCCTGGAAGCGATGGATGCGCTCGCGCGGGCTCGGCACGAAACCGGCGTCGGGGAAGGGGTTGAACGGGATCAGGTTGACCTTGGCGCGCAACCCATGGAGCAGGCGGACGAGCCGGTCGGCGTCGGCCTCGGCGTCGTTCTCGCCGCCCAGCATGACGTACTCGAAGGTGATGCGCTTGCGCCGCGGGAGGGGCAGCGCGCGGCAGGCGGCGAGGAGGTCGGCCAGCGAATGGCGGCGGTCGACGGGCATGAGCCGGGCGCGCTGGGCGTCGGTGGTGGCCGTCAGCGAGACGGCGAGGTTGACGCGCGTCTCCTCGATCAACCGCGCGATCATCGGCACCAGGCCAACGGTCGACACGGTGATCCGACGCGGCGAGATGGCGTAGCCCCACTCGGCGGTCAGGATCTCGAGCGCGGTGCGGACGGCGTCGTAGTTGTGGAGCGGCTCGCCCATCCCCATGAAGACGACGTTGGTGAGCGGCCGCGGCGCGGCGACCGCCAGGCCGGCGCGCACTTGGCCGACGATCTCGGCCGGCGACAGGTTCCGCACCAGGCCGAGGCGCGCCGTCGCGCAGAAGCCGCAGCCCATCGCGCAGCCCGCCTGGCTCGAGATGCAGAGCGTCAGCCGGTCGCGCGCCCCCTCGGCGCGGTCGACCTGCGGGATGAGCACGCTCTCGATCGCCGCCGCGCGCAGCCGCGCCGCCGCGGGCAGGTGGAAGAGGAGCTTCTGCGTGCCGTCGGCCGCTCGCGCCACGAACGCGGGCTCGAGCCGCTCGAGGCGAAAGGTCGCCGCGAGCTTCTCGCGGAGGCCGCGGGAGAGGTTCGACATCGCGTCGAAGCCGGCCGCCTGCTTGCGGTGGACCCAGGCGAGGATCTGGCTCGCGCGCCAGCGCGCCTCGCCCTGCGACGCGCACCACGCCTCCATCTCCGCGCGGCCGATGTCCTGGATGTCCGGCACCGGGCGATCTTAGCGACGGCCGGCGCGGAGCGCCACGTCCGTGAACCTCCCGCCCGCCCCCTGCGTACTACGGGGTAGCCGAAAGGAGAATCCCGATGGACGCCAGCCGGAAATGCCCCTACTGCGCGGAGGAGATCGCCCCCGAGGCACTCCGTTGCCCCTACTGCCGGAGCTTCGTCGGCACCGCCACCCCGGAGCCCTGGCAGCGCGACCTGCCGGAGCGGCGCATGGCCGGCGTCGCAGCCGCGGTCGGCCGCCGGCTCGGTCTCCCCGTGACGGCGGTCCGCCTGGGCTTCGTCGCGCTCGGCTTTCTCCATCTCGTAGGCGTGCTCGCGTACGCCGTGCTCTGGCTCCTGATCCCGTTCCGCGCCGGCGAGGAGTCGGCGCTCGAGCACGGCCTCGGACGCGCCAAGGACGCGGTGCGCGATCTCCGCACCGGCCAGGGGCCGAGCGTGTCGTGAGCACGGCGCGCGTGATAGACGTCCGCCCGGCGGATGCCGAGCGACGCGGAGCTGATGGGCGCGGTCGCCGCGGGCGACGGCGAGGCGTTCCGCGAGCTGGTCACGCGCTGGGAGCGCCCGCTGCACGCCTTCCTGTTTCGCTGGACGGGCGGCCGGGACGTCGAGGACCTCTACCAGGAGACGTGGCTCCGGGTGGTGCGCGCCGCCGGGCGCTTCGACGCCCGCCGTCGCTTCTCCACCTGGCTCTTCCAGATCGCGGTGAACCTCTGCCACGACTGGCACCGCCGCCAGCCGCCCGAGCCGGTCGATCCGGCGGGCGTCCCGCTGGTCGCGACGGGCGCCGACTCGACCGACGCCGTCGAGGCGGCGATCGACGCGCGCCGCTTGATCGCGGCGCTGCCCGAGGCGCAGCGGAGCGTCGTCGTGCTGCGCTACTACCATGACCTCGGCGAGGCGGAGGTGGCCGAGATCCTCGGCTGCCCGCGCGGCACGGTGAAGAGCCGGCTCCACCACGCGATGGCGCGCCTGATCGCCCTGGCGCGCCCCAAGACCCCATGACCGACCGCGACGACATCTGCGACGACGTCCTGGCGCGCCTGCTGCTCGGCGCGACCCTCGACGAAGCGGCCGCCGCACACGTCCGCGCCTGCGCGCGCTGCGCCGCGCAGGCACCGATCGTGCGCGGCGTCGCGCGCGCGCTCGAGGCCGACGTGGTGCCGGCGCCGCCGGCGTCGCTCTCCGCGCGCACGCTCACGGCCGCGAAGCCGGTCCTGGCCCGCCACCGCCGACCCGAGTGGCGGCCGCACGCGCGCGCGATCGCCGCGGCGCTCCTGCCGCTGCCGCTCGTCGTCACGCTCGACGCCTACGTCGCGCGCACGGCGTACCGCCTCCTCTGCGCCGTGCTGCCCTCGGCGCTGAGCACCTACATCGTCACGAGCTGGACCGTGACCGCGGCGCTGCTCCTCGCCGCCACCTACGCCGCGGTCCCGCTGCTGGCGGAGCGACAGCTCCGCGTCCAGGGAGAGGAGTCCCATGCCTGAGCTCGCCGGCAAGCGCTGTCCGTACTGCGCGGAGGAGATCCGCGCCGAGGCCGTCAAGTGTCGCTACTGCGGCAGCACGGTCGACGGCCGTCCGATCGCCAAGCGCACCTGGTACCGCGTCCGCGAGGGAAAGCGCGTCGCCGGCGTCTGCGCCGGGCTCGCCGAGGAGTTCGGCGTCTCGGTCACCGTCATCCGGCTCGCGTTCATCCTGGCGACGCTCGCCGGCGGCCATGGCGTCATCATCTATCTGGTATTGTGGGTGGTGATGCCGTATCGTCCCGAGCCGGCCCTGATCTCGACGCATGCCTGACGGACACCCGATCTTCGCCGCCATCTACGACCGCATGACGGCGCCCGCCGAGCGCACCATCATGCGCCCGGTGCGCCAGGACGTCGCCGGCGGGGCGCGCGGGCGCGTGCTCGAGATCGGCTGCGGCACGGGCGCCAACTTCTCCTACTACACGGACGCCGCCACCGAGGTGTACGCCACCGAGCCCGATCCCCACATGCTCGCGCGGGCGCGCGCGCGCGTCTCGGAGAGTCGCCGCGCGATCGATCTCCGCCAGGCGACGGCCGAGACCCTGCCCTTCGCCGGCGACTTCTTCGACACCGTGATCGCGACGCTGGTGCTGTGCACCGTCGAGGACCCGGCGCAGGCGCTGCGCGAGATCGTGCGCGTGCTCCGCCCCGGCGGCGAGCTGCGCTTCTACGAGCACGTCCGCTACGAGCACGCACTCGGCGCTCTCGCGCAGGACCTCGCCACGCCGCTCTGGCGCGCGCTCTTCGGCGGCTGCCGCCCGAACCGCGACACCGGGCGGTTGCTGCGCGAAGCCGGCCTCTCCATCGTGCGCGTCGAGGCGACGACACCCGTGCCGCCTATCCCGCCCTTCTGCTTCATCCGTCCTCAGCTGCGCGGGGTCGCGCGCAAGGAGGCCGCGTGACGTGGAACCCGATCCTCGCCGCGGTGGTCCGCGGCTTCAGCCGCCTCCACGCCGCGGTCTATCGCCTGGCGGGCGGCGCCGGCCTCGTCGGACGCAACACGCTGCTCTTGACCACGCGCGGGCGGAAGACGGGGCGGGAGCTCTCGATCCCCCTCCTCTACGTCGCCGAGGGCGAGCGCCTCTACATCGTTGCGTCCTTCGGCGACAGCGACCGGCCGCCGCACTGGTACCTGAACCTGAAGGCCCACCCCGAAGTCGGTGCCCAGGTCGGGGGTGCTATGCGGCGCTACCGCGCGCGCTCGCTGACCACGGAGGAGGCCGCACCGGTGTGGCCCAAGCTGCTCGCGATGTACCCGACGTACGCGGACTACCAGAAGCGGACGTCGCGGGTGATCCCGGTCGTCGAGCTGGCCCCGGTCGGCGGGTGAGCCGGGCGACGGTCGGCGTCCTCGGCGGCGGGCAGCTCGCGCGCATGCTCGCGCTCGCGGGCACGCCGCTCGACCTCCGCTTCCGCTTCTTCGACCCGCAGCCCGAGCTGCCGGCCGGCGGCCTCGGCGAGTGCATCGCGGGCGCCTACGACGACACCGCGGCGCTCGACCGCTTCGCGGCCGGCGCCGACGTCGTCACCTACGAGTTCGAGAACGTGCCGGTCGTCTCGGCGCGTTGGCTGGCGGCGCGCGTCCCCGTCCTGCCCCCGCCCGGGGCGCTCGAGGTCGCGCAAGACCGGTTCGCGGAGAAGGCGTTCTTCCAGCGGCTCGGGATCGCGACGCCGCCCTTCGCCGGCGTCGCGACGCGCGCGGAGCTGGAGGGCGCGGTCGCCCGCATCGGCCTCCCCGCCGTGCTGAAGACGCGCCGGCTCGGCTACGACGGCAAGGGGCAGGAGGTCTTGCAGACACCCGCCGACATCGGCCCGGCGTGGGAGCGCATGGCCGGTGCGCGCTGCATCCTCGAGGGCTTCGTCCGCTTCGCGCGCGAGCTCTCGATCCTCGCCGTGCGCGGGCGCGACGGCGACACGCGCTTCTGGCCGCTGGTGGAGAACGAGCACCGCGGCGGAATCCTCCGCGTGTCCATCGCGCCCGCGCCACGGCTCGACGCCGCGCTCCAGGCCGCGGGTGAAGACGTCGCGCGCCGGATCCTCGACGACCTCGCCTACGTCGGTGTCCTCGCCGTCGAGCTGTTCGAGGGGGACGGCCGGCTGCTCGCCAACGAGATGGCGCCCCGAGTCCACAATTCCGGACACTGGACGATCGAGGGGGCCGAGACGAGCCAGTTCGAGAACCATCTGCGCGCCGTCGTGGGGCTGCCGCTCGGTGCGACGGCGATGGTCGGGCAGGCCGCGATGGTGAACGTGATCGGGGCGCTGCCCGATCCGGCCGCGGTGCTCGCTGTGACGGGAGCGCACCTTCATCTCTATGGCAAGACGCCGCGGCCGGGACGGAAGCTCGGCCACGTGACGGTGCGGACGGCGGACGTGGCCGCGCGCCAGGCGGCGCTCGACCGACTCCGCGGGCTCATCGCCTGAGGCGAACAATCAACGCCCCGGCCCTATTTCTATGCTCGCCCCTCTCCACTCGCTTCGACGGTCGTGGCACCGAGTGACTTGCCCGGCTCCGGTGCCGCCCGGCATGATCCCGCCGTGGAGCACCCGTCCGGCGCCACGCTCGAGGCCGGCCTCGAGGAGATTCGCCAGTCGCCGCCTGACGTCGGTCGCGTCGCGCTGGTCGTGCGTCGCCCGAGCATCAACGAGCGCGAGGTGCTCGCGGAAGGGGTCCTCGATCCCGCCGAGGGCCTGGTCGGGGACACCTGGCGAGCTCGCGGGAACAGGCACACCGCGGACGGCTCGGCGCATCCGGACATGCAGGTGAACCTCATGAACGCCCGGGCCGCCGCGCTGGTGGCCGGGGAGGTCGAGCGCTGGCCGCTCGCCGGCGACCAGCTCTACGTCGACCTCGACCTGAGCCAAGCGGCGCTCCCGCCCAGCTCGCGTCTCGCGGTGGGTTCCGCGGTGATCGAGATCACCGACCAGCCGCACCTCGGCTGCGCCAAGTTCGCGGCGCGGTTCGGCCAGGACGCGCTCCGCTTCGTCAACTCGACGGTCGGTCGCGCGCTGCGCCTGCGGGGCGTGAACGGGAAGGTCGTCAGCGGGGGCCGCGTGTGCCCCGGCGACGTCATCCGGAAGCTCGCCCGGGTCGGCTAGACCGCGGCCGTCGCGCCCGGCAGCTCGAGCCCCGGGAAGAAGAACGCGATCTCCGCCCGCGCCGTCTCGGGCGCGTCGGAGCCGTGGCAGGCGTTCTTCTCGACGTCGGTGCCGAACTCGCCGCGGATGGTTCCCTTGGGCGCCTTCTTCGAGTCCGTGGGGCCCATCAGGTCGCGCCAGCGGGCGATCGCGCCGTCGGCCTCGAGCACGCCGACGAAGACCGGCCCCGACGACATGAACTTCACCAGGTCCCCGAAGAACGGCCGCGCCTTGTGCACGGCGTAGAAGCGCTCGGCGTCGCCGGGCGCGAGCCGCGCCACGCGGCCGGCGACGAGCGTGAGACCCTTGTCCTCGATCATGGCGAGGACCTTGCCGAGGACACGCTTCGCCACGGCGTCCGGCTTGACGATGCAGAGCGTGCGTTCGGTCATCCGATCAGCTTCCTCTCCCGCAGCACGCGTAGCATCGTACTGCCCAGCTCGGCGGGCCCGGGCGCGAGCGCGGCGCCCGCGCGCCGGAGCGCGTCCATCTTCTCGGCGGCCGTCCCCTTCCCGCCCGCGATGATGGCACCCGCGTGGCCCATGCGCTTGCCCTTGGGCGCCGTCTGCCCGGCGATGAAGCCGACCACCGGCTTCTTCACGTGCGCCTGGATGAAGGCCGCCGCCTCCTCCTCGGCCGCGCCGCCGATCTCGCCGATCATGATGACGGCATGCGTCCCCGGGTCGTCGTTGAAGAGGCGAAGCGCGTCCGTGAAGCTCGTCCCGATGATCGGGTCGCCGCCGATGCCGATGCACGTCGACTGCCCGATGCCGAGGAGCGTCAACTGGTGGACGGCCTCGTAGGTGAGCGTCCCGCTGCGCGACACGACGCCGACGTTGCCCGGCTTGTGGATGTAGCCCGGCATGATGCCGATCTTGCACTCGCCGGGCGTGATGACGCCGGGGCAGTTGGGGCCGATGAGGCGCACGGGCTTTCCCTCGAGGAAGCGCTTCACGCGCACCATGTCGAGGACGGGCACCCCCTCGGTGATGCAGACGACGAGGGCGACGCCCGCGTCGGCGGCCTCCATGATCGCGTCGGCCGCGCCGGCGGGCGGGACGTAGATGACCGACGCGTCGGCGCCGGTCGCGCGCACCGCGGCGGAGACCGTGTCGAAGACGGGGATGCCCTCGAAGTCCGTGCCGCCACGCCCGGGCGTCACGCCCGCGACCATCTGCGTGCCGTACTCGCGGCAGGCGCGGGTGTGGAGCTGACCCGTCGCGCCGGTGATGCCCTGGGTGACGACGCGGGTTGCCTTCCCGACCAGCACACTCATGACGCCCGCCCCGCCGCGGCGACCGCCTTCTTGGCGCCGTCGGCCATGTCGCTCGCGCTGATGATGTCGAGCTTCGAGTCGGCGAGGATCTTCTTCCCCTGCTCAACGTTCGTCCCTTCCATGCGGACGACGAGCGGCACGGTGATCTTCACTTCGCGGGCGGCTTGGACCACGCCCTCGGCCAGCACGTCGCAGCGGAGGATGCCGCCGAAGATGTTGATGAAGATCGCCTTCACGTGCGGGTCGCCGAGGATGATGCGGAAGGCGGCTTTCACCTTCTCTTCGTTGGCGCCGCCACCGACGTCGAGGAAGTTGGCGGGCATGCCGCCCGCCGCTTTCACGGTGTCCATGGTGGCCATCGCGAGCCCGGCGCCGTTCACCATGCAGCCGATGCTGCCGTCGAGCGCGATGTAGGAGAGGTCGTACTTGGCGGCCTCGGTCTCGCGCGGGTCTTCCTCCGACGGGTCACGCAGCTCCCGGATGTCGGGGTGGCGGAAGAGCGCGTTGTCGTCGAAGCCGATCTTGGCGTCGAGGGCCAGGAGCTTTCCGTCCTTCAAGACGACGAGCGGGTTGATCTCCGCCAGCGAGCAGTCCGACTCGACGAAGCAGCGCGCGAGCGCCGCCATGAAGCCGACCGCCGGGCCGATCTGCTCCTTCGTGAGGCCGAGGCCGAAGGCGAGCCGCCGTCCCTGATAGCCCGCGAAGCCGATGGCCGGGTCGATCGCCTCGCGGAGGATCTTCTCGGGCGTCTTCGCCGCCACCTCCTCGATCTCCACCCCGCCCTCCGTCGACGCCATCACCGTGACGCGGCCGCTCGCACGGTCGACGACTATGCCGAGGTACAGCTCGCGGGCGATGGCGCAGCCTTGCTCCACGAGGAGCCGGCGGACGACGCGGCCCTGCGGCCCCGTCTGGTGCGTGACCAGCGTCTTCCCGAGCAGCTCGCGCGCCGCCGCCTCGGCCGCCGCCGCGTCCTTCACGATCTTCACGCCGCCCGCCTTGCCGCGCCCGCCGGCGTGGATCTGCGCCTTCACGACGCACGGGAAGCCGAGCTTCTGCGCGGCGGCAACCGCTTCCTCGACGGTGAAGCAGGCTTGCCCGTCGGGCACGGCAACGCCGTAACGGCGTAGCAGCTCCTTCCCCTGATGCTCGTGTATGTTCACCTGCCGAGTATCTCCTTCACCCACTTCGCCGTGGTCTGGCGGCCGATCTCGCCGATGGCGTGGGTCAGCGGGATCTCCTTCGGGCAGGCTTCGACGCAGTTCTGCGCGTTGCCGCAGTCCTGGATGCCGCCGGGTCCCATCAAGATGTCGAGGCGCTCGTCGCGGTTCATGGCGCCCGTCGGGTGGAGGTTCATGAGCAGCGCCTGGCCGATGGTGGCGGCGCCGACGAAGCCCGTCTCCGCGTCGTCGTCGCGGTGATACTGCGGGCAGACCTCCATGCAGCAGCCGCACGAGATGCAGCGGTCGAGGGCGTAGCGCAGCTCCTGCTCGGCGGGCGACATGCGCGGGCCGGGGCCGAGGTCGTAGGTGCCGTCGATCGGAATCCAGGCCTTCACCTTCTTGAACGCCTCGAAGATGCGCCGGCGGTCGACGACGAGGTCGCGCACCACGGGGAACTTGCTCATCGGCTCGAGCCGGATCGGCTGCTCGAGCTTGTCGACCAGGGCCGTGCACGCCTGGCGGACGTGGCCGTTCACCACCATGGTGCAGGCGCCGCACACCTCTTCGAGGCAGCTCGCGTCCCACACCGGCGCGGGCACGCGCTCGCCGCCCGCCGTCATGGGGTTGGTGCGGATCTCCATCAGCACGGAGAGCACGTTGTGGCGCGGCTTCCACGGGATGCGGAAGGTCTGCCAGTACGGCGTCGCGTCGGGGCCATCCTGCCGCTTGACGCGCATCTCGATCTCGCGCTCCACCCCTCAGGCCCTCTTCGCCTCGGTCGTGATGTCGTACTTGCGGGGACGCGGAGGGATCAAGGAGACGTCCACCGGCTCGTAGGTGAGCGCCGGGCCGTCGGAGCTCCAGCGCGCCTTCGTGGTCTTCAGCCAGTTGGCGTCGTCGCGGTTCGGGAAGTCGGGCTTGTAGTGCGCGCCGCGGCTCTCGTTCCGCGCCAGGGCGCCGAGCGTGATGACGCGCGCCAGCTCCATCATGTTCCAGAGCTGCTTCACGAACGAGACCTCGTGGTTCGCCCAGCGCCCGCGGTCGGAAAGCCCGATCCGGCCCCAGCGGTCCTTCAGCTCGAGCAGCTTGTCGTCCGTCTCCTTGAGCTTCTTGTTGTCGCGGATGACGGTCACGTTGGCGGTCATCCACTCGCCCATCTCGCGCGCCAGCGCGTAGGCGTTCTCGGAGCCGTCGAGGCGCATGACCCGCGCGTAGGCCTCGGCCTGGCGCGACGCCTCGCGCGCGGCCGCGCCGTCCGCGTCGGGCGTCGTGTGGCCCTTCACCCAGCGCACCATGGCGGGACCCGCGACCTGGCCGCTGTAGAGGCAGGAGAGCAGCGAGTTGGCGCCCAGGCGGTTGGCGCCGTGGTACTGGTAGTCGACCTCGCCCGCGGCGAACAGCCCCGGGACGTTCGTCATGTGGTCGTAGTCGACCCAGAGCCCGCCCATCGAGTAGTGCATCCCGGGGAAGATCTTCATGGGCACGCGCTTCGGGTCCTCACCCATGAACTTCTCGTAGATCTCGAGCACGCCCTCGACCTTGCGCTGGAGCATCTCGGGGTCGAGGTGGCTGACGTCGAGGTAGACCATCGGCTGGCCGTCGACGCCGAGGCCGAGCTCGTAGACGACCTTGAAGATGGCGCGCGTGGCGATGTCGCGCGGCACGAGGTTGCCGTAGGCGGGGTACCACTCCTCCAGGAAATACCAGGGCTTCCCGTCGCGCGGCACCCAGACGCGCCCGCCCTCGCCGCGGATCGACTCCGAGACCAGGCGGAGCTTGTCGTGGCCGGGGATGGCGGTCGGGTGGACCTGGATGAACTCGCCGTTCGCGTAGTGGACGCCCTGCTGGTAGACGCCGGCCGCGGCGCTACCGGTGTTCACCTGCGAGTTCGTGCTCTTCCCGAACACGATGCCCGGGCCGCCGGTGGCCATCATGACCGCGACGGCGGGGAACGCGTGCACCTCCATCGTCTCCAGGTCGAGCGCGGTGATGCCGCCGCAGCGCCCGCTCTCGTCGATCACGGCCGAGCAGAACTCCCAGCGCTCGAATTTGCGGACGAGCCCCGCCGCTTCGTGGCGGCGCACCTGCTCGTCGAGCGCGTACATGAGCTGCTGGCCGGTGGTGGCGCCGGCGAACGCGGTGCGGTGGTGGAGCGTGCCGCCGAAGCGACGGAAGTCGAGGAGACCCTCGGGCGTGCGGTTGAAGGTGACCCCCATGCGGTCGAGGAGGAAGATGATCCCCGGCCCGGCTTCGCACATCGCCTTCACCGGCGGCTGGTTGGCGAGGAAGTCACCGCCGTAGATGGAGTCGTCGAAGTGGCGCCAGGGGGAGTCGCCCTCGCCCTTCCAGTTGACGGCGGCGTTGATCCCGCCCTGCGCGCACACCGAGTGCGAGCGGCGGACCGGCACGACCGAGAAGAGGTCGACGTGGTGACCGGCCTCGGCGATCTTGACGGTGGTCATCAAGCCGGCGAGCCCGCCCCCGACGACGATGAAGCGCGGCGCGCTCACGCCCGGAACGCCATCAGGATGGCGAACGCCGTCCCGTACATGAGCACGAAGAACGCCAGCGACGCCCGCCGCGCCGCGTGCTGCGCCCGCTGGCCGACCGTGATCCCCCAGGTGATGCAGAACGTCCAGAGACCGTTGGTGAAGTGGAAGACGGCAGCCAGCACCCCGACCAGGTAGACCGCGAGAATGAGCGGGTTCGTCATCTTGGCGTGCATGAAGGCGTAGTCGATCTCGGCGTTGCCCAGGTAGTATTGGATGCGGGTGCTCCAGACGTGGTAGCCGATGAAGAAGAACGCGATCACGCCGGAGATGCGCTGGAGCGTGTAGAGGTAGGCCCCGATCCAGTCCTGGCGAAGCGGGTTGTCCAGCTCCGCGCCCCGCACGCGCCAGAAGCCGTAAAGCGAGTGGAAGAGGATCGGGCCCCACAGGAAGACGACCTCGGTGCCGAGCAGCACGGGCGCCGGGATGGTGCCGATCGCGCGCACGAGGAGGTCGAAGCGCTCGCCGCCGCCCAGGATGAAGCTGTTCTCGAGGAAGATGTGCGCGACAAGGTAGGCCCCGATCGGGAAGATGCCCGAGAGCGAGTGCAGGCGACGGAGGACGAAGTCGCGCCGGCCGGCCGTCATCGGGATGGCCCGGTTCCCTTTCGCAAAGCGACCTCCATGTCAAGGAAACGATAGCCTGCGGGCTGCGAGCGGCGAAATGAAAACCGCTCGCGCCGTGGATCAGCCGGGCTTATCGGCCGCCGCCAGCACCCGCGCCGTTGCCTCGACCAGCTCCTTCACGTGCGCCGCCGACGTCTCGAGCGCCTTCTTCTCCTCCGCGGTGAGCGCGATCTCGAGCACGCGCTCGACGCCGCCGGCGCCGATCTGGACCGGCACGCCGACGTACAGGCCGCGGAGCCCGTACTCGCCCTCGAGGTACGCCGCCGCCGGGAGCACGGCCTTCCGGTCGTGGAGGTACGCCTCCGCCATCTGGACGGCGGACGACGCCGGCGAGTAGAAGGCCGACCCGGTCTTCAGGAGGGCCACCACCTCGCCCCCCGCCCCGCGCACGCGCTTCTCGATCGCTTCGAGCCGCTCGGGCTTCAAGAGCGACGCGACCGGGATGCCGTTCACCGTGGTGTGGCTCCGCACCGGGACCATGTCGTCGCCGTGGCCGCCGAGCACCATCGCCTGCACGCTCGTCATGGAGACGCCGAGCTCCCAGGCGAGGAAGGTCCGGTAGCGCGCGGAGTCGAGCACGCCGGCCATGCCGACGACGCGCTGCTTGGGGAAGCCGGTCACCTGCTTCATGAGCGTGACCATCGCGTCGAGCGGGTTCGAGACGACGATGACGAACGCGCTCTGCGCGTACCTCTTGATGTTCTCGGCAGCCGTCTTGACGATCTTCGCGTTGATGCCGATCAGGTCGTCGCGGCTCATGCCCGGCTTGCGGGCGACGCCGGCGGTCACGATGCAGACGTCGGCGTCCTTGATGTCGGCGTAGTCGTTGGTGCCCTTGATCGCGCAGTCGAACCCTTCGACGGGGCCCGCGGCGGCGAGGTCGAGCGCCTTGCCCTGCGGGAGTCCCTCCACGACGTCGAGCAGGACGACGTCGCCGAGGCCCTTCAGCGCGCAGAGGTGTGCCAGGGTGCCGCCGATCATGCCGGCGCCGACGAGCGCGATCTTCTTCCGCATCACATGTGCTCCACGATGGCGCGGCCGAAGCCCGAGCACGAGACGAGCGTCGCGCCCTCCATCAGCCGGTGAAAGTCGTAGGTGACGGTCTTGGCGGCGATGGCGCCGTCCACGCCCTTGATGATGAGGTCGGCTGCCTCGTCCCAGCCGAGGTGGCGGAGCATCATCTCGCCCGACAGGATCACGGAGCCGGGGTTCACCTTGTCCTGGTTGGCGTACTTGGGGGCCGTGCCGTGCGTCGCCTCGAAGATGGCGTGGCCGGTGACGTAGTTGATGTTGCCGCCGGGCGCGATGCCGATGCCGCCCACCTGCGCCGCCAGGGCGTCGGAGAGGTAGTCCCCGTTGAGGTTCAGCGTGGCGATGACGTCGAACTCGCGCGGGCGGGTGAGCACCTGCTGGAGCGTGATGTCGGCGATGGCGTCGCGGACCAGCAGCATCTTCTTCCACTTCCCGTCGCCGTGCGTCGGCCAGAGGGCGAGCGCCGCCTCGACGTCCTTCCGCACCTTGGCCTGCTGGTCGGGCGTCATGAGGTCGTAGCCGGGGTCGAACTCGCGCGCGTTGTCCTCCGCCGTGATGCCGGGCTTCGCCTCCTTGTTGCCGAGGATCCAGCTCTCACGCTCGGTCACCACCTTGGCGCGGTACTCGCGGGTGGCGAGCGCGTAGCCCCAGTCGCGGAACGCGCCCTCGGTGAACTTCATGATGTTGCCCTTGTGAACGAGGGTCAGGCTTCGCCGCCCCTGCCGGAGCGCGTACTCGATGGCGGCGCGGGCGAGCCGCTCGGTTCCCTCGCGCGACACGGGCTTGATGCCGATGCCGCTCGTCGCCGGGAAGCGGATATTCTTGACCCCCATCTCGCGCTGCAGGAAGTCGATGAGCTTCTTCGCCTCCGGGCTCTCGGCCGCCCACTCGATGCCGGCGTAGATGTCCTCCGTGTTCTCGCGGAAGATCACCATGTCGACCTGCTCGGGGCGCTTGACCGGGCTGGGCACGCCCTTGAACCAGCGGACCGGGCGGAGACAGACGTAGAGGTCGAGCTGCTGGCGGAGCGTCACGTTGAGCGAGCGGATGCCGCCGCCGACCGGGGTGGTGAGCGGCCCCTTGATGCCGACGACGAACTCCTTGAAGGCGGTGACGCTCTCCTCGGGCAGCCAGTCCTTGAAGCGATTGAAGGCCTTCTCGCCCGCGAAGACCTCCATCCAGGCGATCTTCCGCTTGCCGCCGTAGGCCTTCGCGACCGACGCGTCGAGGACCGCCTGGCTCGCGCGCCAGATGTCCGGCCCGGTGCCGTCGCCCTCGATGAACGGGACGATGGGACGGTCGGGGACCTCGAGCCGACCGCCGGTCCCGACCCGGATGCGGTCGCCGGCGGGCACGGTGACGATGGAGTACGGCGGCATGGTGCCCTCAAATCGAAAAACGGCGCGAGGCGCAAGGGCGCGTGGCTGGACCTCTCCGAGCGAATGCGAGATAGACGCCCGGTGCGAGCCGCCCTCCGCGCGCTCCGCCCGCACCAGTGGGCGAAGAACCTGCTCGTGTTCGTCGCCGCGGTCGGGGCCCACATCCGGCTCACGCCGGCGGTGGCGGGACGGCTCGCGCTCGCCTTCCTCGCCTTCTCGTCGCTCGCCTCGGCCGGCTACCTGCTGAACGACCTCGCCGACCTGCCGCACGACCGCGCCCACCCGACCAAGCGCCGGCGGCCGATCGCCGCGGGCGAGCTGCCGCGGCCGCGTGCGCTCGCCCTCGCCGCCGCGCTCGCCGGCGGCGCCACGCTGCTCGCCGCCCTGCTGCCGCCGCGCTTCGCCGCCGTGCTCGCTGGCTACCTCGTCCTCACGCTCGCATACTCGCTTGGCCTGAAACGCCTGGCCGTCCTCGACGTGATCGCGCTCGCGACGCTCTACACGGCCCGCATCATCGGCGGCGCGGTCGTGGTCGGCGCGCCGCTGTCGCAGCACTTCGTCGCCTTCTCGATCTTCGTCTTCCTCTCGCTCGCGCTCGTGAAGCGTGTCGTCGAGCTGCAGGACGCCGGCGCGTGGACGGCGGGACGCGGCTACGTGGCGGGCGACGTGCCCGTGCTCACCGGTCTCGGGCTCGGCTGCGCCGCCGCGAGCGCGCTCGTCTACGTGATGTACGCGACCGGCGAGGAGGCCACCCGCTACTACCGCCACCCGGTCGTCCTGCTCGCCGGCCTCCCGGTCCTCCTCTACTGGATCTCGCGCCTGTGGCTCCTCACCAGCCGGCGGACGATGTCCGAGGACCCGGTGGTCTTCGCGCTGCTCGATCCGGCGAGCTACGCGACGCTCGCCGCCCTGCTGGTCATCGTGTTTCTCGCGACGTGACGGCGGCCGGCGCCGGGGCCCCGAGCAGCTCCTGCACCGCGCGCGCCGCGTCCTCGACCAGCGCGCAGTTTTCTGGGACGCCCATCTCGACGACCCCCGCGGCGACCGCTTCGACGATGGTCCCCACCGCGCCGCCGAGCCACGCCGCGATCGGCATCGACCGAATGGCGTCGACGGCGCGCGCCGCGATGACCCGCCAGTCGTACCGCTCCTCCACCAGACGGCGTCCGTTGCTGCTCAGGTGCTCCGCGAGGCTCGACCCCCGCGTCAGGGCCGCGATTCTCTCCGGAAACCTCTCCAGCGGCGCGATCGACGCGCTCTCGCCGTCGACCAGCGCGATCCCTCTCGCCCCGAACGGGGTGGTCACGACGGGGACGCCTGCGGCGAGGTACGTCAGGATCTTCAGGTTGGTTCCCGAACCGATCCGCATTGGATTCAAGGCGACGTCCGCGCAGGCGAGGAGCGAGGCCAACGTGTCGTCGTCGACCGCGCCCATGAGCGCGACGTTGCGCGGTCTCGCCCGCTCCGCCAGCGCCGTGCAATGGCTGCCGACGAGCAGGAAGCTCACCTCGGGCGACGCGCGGGCGATCTCGAAGATCGCCTCGGCCGCATCGAGATTGGGGGGATGCCAGCTCCCCACGAAGAGCGCGAGGGGCGCGTCGCCGAGGCCGAGGTTCGTCTTGAGCGCCTGCCGATCGGCAGGCGACGTGAAGCGGATGGCTTCGACGTCCGCCCCGTTCGGCACGACCGCGATCCTCGCCGGGCTCACCCCGTAGAGCGTGGCAAGCTCGGTGGCGTCGTCGTCGGAGCAACACAGGACGAGGCGGCTCGCATGGCAGGCCTCGGCCTCGAGATCGCGGACCAGCTCCGCCAGCTCGGCCCCGACCGCGCCCCACTTCGCGAGGACCTCCCGCTTCAGGCGGTACTCCACGTCCTGAGCCTCGTAGACCAGACGTTGCCGGCCCTGCACCGCCCGGATGGCAGGCAGGCAATACGGGTGCGAAGCGACGATCACGGCGGCGCCCGCGACGGAACGTCCCAAGCGATCGACGTACTCGGGCGTGTGCTGGACGAAGAGCGCGGTAGCGATGTCGCTGATCGGCAGACCGGGCAGCGCCAGCCCGAGCTGGCACTCCTCGTAGTGATGCCGGGCGCTCCTCGGCACGCGGATCTCGCGCACGCCGGGCGCGAGCTCCATCTCGCGCACGGGCGAGCCGGGAGCGGTGAGGGTCACGAACTCCACGTCGAACGCGCGGGTCATGTGCCGGAACAGCGAGAAGAGCCGCTGCTGCCCGCCCCCCATGGGCGGGAACACCGGGAACGGCACCGCGACCGTGAGGCGCGGGCGCGCCGGTCGGCCGGCGCCGCGCGCGCGGGTCTTCTCGTCCAGCAGGGCACGCACCGTGGTCTCCCACGTGATGCCCTGGACACGGTCGTATCCCCGGCGGCCCATGCTCGCCGCGCGTTCGGGGTCGCCGGCGAGCCGGTCGATCCGGTCCGCGACGTCGTTCGGGTCCGACCCGGCGACGAAGCCGGTCTCTCCGTCGACCACGAACTCGAGCGGTCCGCCGGAGTCCACACAGGTGATGACGGGCTTGCGGCTCATCATCGCCTCGATCGTGACCAGCCCGTAGTCTTCCTCGTAGGGGACGAAGGGGACGCCGAGCGCGTCGCCGTAGAGCTCGAGAAGCGCGTCGTCCGAGACGAAGCCGAGGAACTCGATCCGATCGTCCCCCGCCGCCAGTGCGCGCAACCGCGGCTCCTCGGGTCCCGTGCCGGCGATCTTGAGCGGCACCCGCGCTTTCGCCAGCCGCATCGCCTGGATGAGCAGGCCGAGCCGCTTCGGACCGTCCAGGCGGCTGGTGGTGAAGAGATGCTTCGCCCCGGTGTCGCGGAAGCCGGTGAGGCGCGACGGCGGAGGGAGGACCCCGACCGGGACGTCGGGGGGGAAGTAGCCGCGTCGTTCGGCGACCACGCGCGAGATCGCGAAGAAGCGCTGGATGCGCTTCGGGGAGAGAGCCTGGTCGTCCAGGAAGTGGACGATGCGCCGCATGAGAGGGCCCGGGTGCTCGAGGTGCTCCGGAGGCACCGTGCGCAGCCGCTCGACGAGTGAGAAGAACTCGTCGATCTCGGCGTCCGACCCCTCGCAGCGCGCCATGGACGCGAGCAGGTCGCCGACCGCGAGAATGCCGCGCGGCAGCACCTGTCGGGCGCCCGGCGGCTGATACGTGTCGTACAAGCCGCGCAAGCGGTGCGTCATGTAGCAGACGTGGCGCGGGTGTCTGACCATCCAGGCGGGGTACTTGAGCGAGATGACGAGGTCGAAGTGGCCGAGATCGAGCGACCAGAAGCGCCGGTAGCCGTCGACGACCTCCCAGAACGAACGCTCGGGCACCGGAAGCTTGATCAGCTCGACTTGATGGGCGGTGGCCGCGCCGATCTGTTCGCGCAGGCTGGCGAGCAGGCCCTCCACGCCCCCGAAGGTGAAGGGGACGGGGCTCGGCCCGACGAGCGCGATCTTCATTGGGGCACGAGCGCCGGGATGACGTCATCCCAGGACATCCGCCGCACGATCTCGTGACCCGCCTCTCCCAGGCGCCGGCACAGCGCCGGGGAATCGGCCAGGCGATCGATCCGCTCGGCGAGATCCGCGGGATCGTTGCCGGCCACGAAGCCGGTTTCGCCGTCGGTGACGAACTCGAGCACGCCCCCGGCGTCGGCGGTCGTGACCACCGGCTTGCGGGCGCCGAACGCTTCGAGGGGGACGTATCCGTAGTCCTCGTCGAAGGGGGCGTAAAACACGGCCGAGCACCGCGCGTACAGGTCGAGCAGCGCGCTCTCGTCGACCCAGCCGGCGAGCGTGACGCGCGATCCGAGCCGATACTGCTCGATCCGACCGCGCAGCTCGTCCGCGAGCGGTCCGCGCCCTGCGATGACGGCGGGGACCTCGGAGCGGCTGCGGCGCAACGCCTCCACCAGGAGAGCCGGACGCTTGTGCGGCTCGAGCCTGGTCGGCATGAGGATGAACCCGCCGTACTCGCGACAGGCGAGCGCGCCGTGCAGCGGGGGCGGATGGTAGAGCGTCTCGGCGCTCACGCCGTTGAACCGCGCGAGGCGATCCGCCACGTTCCTGGAGATGGTGAAGACCCGCCGCGCCTCCGAGAGGAAACGCGTGTCGGCTGCGCGGATGATGTTCCGGGTCTCGTCGTCGGCCGCGTCGCTCCCGAACTCGCTGAATTCCGTTCCGTACAGCTCGTAGAGCTTCCGATGCTGGTGGGTCAACCAGACGACCTTGTTCGGGTGCTTCACGAAATAGGACGGGAAGTTCGTCGCGATGACCTGGTCGGCTTCGATCTTGACGAGTCGCCAGAGGAGCGCGTTCTGGAGCACGCTCGACGGCGACCAGCTGAACGGGATCCGTACCACCTCGACCCGGTGACCGCGCGCCCGGAGCTCCCGCTCGAGGCCCGCCACCAGCAGCTCGGCTCCGCCCCGGACGAACATCGTCTGGGCGGTGCAGATCGCCACCGTCCGCGGTCTCGACGACAAGCCGCTACTTCCTCGCAAATGCGGCGTAGTCCGGACAGTACGTGCGCCGCCATTGCTCGTCCCGATCGCTGAACGACGCCGTGCGGGCCGCGTCGTACCCGATGTACCGAATTACGACGTCGCGATAGCGGGAGGATTCCAGCATGAAGGAGAGTGTGTCGGGGTGAACGGGCTTCACGTGCGACGGATCGAGGTAGAACGCATTCAGACCGCCGGCGCACTGTGGGTTGATCGTCTCGAGCACGATGACGCCACCCGGGCGGAGCTTCCGGAGACCGAGCACGAGGAGGTGCACGATCCGACTCGGCTCCAGGTGCTCGATCACCTGCGCGGAGAATATCCCGCCGAGGGAGTCGTCGGGCAACGTCTCGAGGTGAGCGAAGGCGTCGCCCCGCACGACATCGAGCCCCTTCTCCCGACACGCGAGCACCATATCGGCGTCGACGTCGACGCCCGTCGCCTGGACGTTCGTCTCGCGCATCAGCTCCAGGAACTCGCCCCGCCCGCAGCCGACGTCCAGGACGGGGCCCAGGTCGCGGAAGGAGTCGAGATATATCCGCTGGCGCTCCTTGATCTCCACCTCGCTGCCGCGGAAGCGTTCCTCGAACCCGAAGTAGTCGAATTCGGGCTCGGACGACGCAGCGCCCCCAGGCGTCGCGGCGGTTTCCACGTCGGGAGAGCCCTGAAGGACGCGGCGGAACTTCCGCTCGGCGCGGGAGACGTGCTCGCGGGTCGCATCGAGCACGCGTCCCTGGCGGGCCGTGACGGTCTCGAAGTACCCTCGCAGGGCCCCGAGCTGCTTGGTCTGCTCCTCGGCGACCCGCGTCAGACCGTCCAGCTCGTGGCGCAGGTCGCTCTGCTGGCGGCTCGCAGCCTCCGCCGCCTCGCGGATGGTCTTGGCTTCGCTCGCCAGGAGCTCCCGCAGATCGTCGTCGCGCTCGAAGAGGGCGTCGATCTCGTCGTTCAGCTGTCGGACGACGGCGAGGTTCCTCGCGTTGTATTGGACCTGCCGCGCCAGCACCGGAGCCAGCAACCGGCGAACGACCCTCTTGAGGAAGAGGACGACGGCACCCGTCAGCCGGCGCCGGGAGCCGAGATCGACCCCGTAGACGTCGTACGCGAGCTGGAGCGCGCTCAGATCGCCGGCCAGGCGCTGGCCGCCCTGGCCCGGGGGCCGGCTCACCGAGAAGAGGTCCTGCCGCTGCCTTCTGATGCTCTCGCGGATGCGCTCCGCGATCTGCTCGGCGTCGATGTTCTGAAGCTCGCCCATACGGTCGGCCTCCCGCGTCTCCGTCCGGTTCCGGCTGTCCTACGCCGCCGGACCCCTCCCCTCAACCCTCGCCTGCTCCGGAGCCCTCACGCCGCGGACCAGATGCGTCGGATGCGAACGCCGAGGGCGCGGGTGTCCGGGCCGTGCCCGGTGTCCGCGGGACGCCAGCAGCTGCTCACGACGAGGCGGAGGTGGGCCGGTCCGCGTGGGACATCGGGCGCCAGGGGCAGCTCGACCTCGCGCCAGGGCGGATCCGCCTCGACCCGCAACCGCCCGAGCTCGCGCCCGAGGCACAGGACGCGCACCTCGACCGGCGGCGATCCCGACGGCCGGTCCACTCCCACCTCCATGCACAGGCGAGACCCTTCGAGCGACATGAGCACCGTCGACTCCTCGCGCGTCCAGCGGTACGCCTGCGGGCCGACGTCCTCGACGGCATACCAGCCCGTCTGCAGGAACCCGCCGTTCTCCCCCATCGACACCACGTTCGGCAGCTCACCGATTGCCCGGCGGAGGACGTCCGCCGTGGACGCCGCGGGACCCGGCGCCACCTCGATCCGGGGGCGGAGCTGCGCCACGCCGATCGCCACGCGCTCGTCGGGCCGCAGGATGGCGAAGATCAAAGCGGCGTCCAGCCAGTCGTAGGAGTCGAGCAGGTGCTCGCCGAACGAGTGCACCGCGGCGGTCAGCGAGTATTCCCCGGCGCCGAGCGCGAGCGCCAGCTGAAAACGCACTTCCACGCTCTCGCCGGCTTGGTGCTGGCCGGTCGCCACGCGCTGGTAGTAGGTGTTCGTGCCGTAGACGTCGTTGCCGAGCCGATCGCGGATGAGAATCCCGACGGTCGGATCCGACAGCGGCACGAGGAAGAAGATCCGGATCCGGATCGTCGCTTCCGCGCCGGCGAGCAGCGCCCTCGCCGGCTGTCCGTCGGCGTCGAGCAGCTCGACCTCGGTGATGACGGCCTCCAGGGAACCGGAGCGGCGTCGCGGTGCGCCCTCGGACCGCGCCTCGAGATTGAAGTAGCCGCTCTCGGCCTTCTTGCGGGCGATCAGCGCGTTGTAGTGCATGAGGACCGACGCCGGGGCGCCGTCGTCGGCGATCTCCCCTTCGTGCAGCAGGAGCGCGCGATCGCAGAGCGTCGTCACGGCGATCGGGTCGTGCGAGACGAAGAGGATCGTCACGCCCCGGTCCCGGAACTCGCGGATCCGGCGCACGCACTTCTGCTGGAAGTAGGCGTCGCCGACGGCCAGCACCTCGTCGATGATCAGGATGTCCGGGCTCACGCTGGCCGCGACGGAGAAGGCGAGACGGACGTGCATCCCCGAGGAGTACGTCCGCAGCGGGCGGTCGAGGAACTCGCCCAGCTCCGAGAAGGCTTCGATCTCGGGGATGCGCGCCTGGATCTCGTCGTTCGTCAGCCCGAGGAACCGCGCGTTGTAGACGACGTTCTGCCGTCCCGTGAACAGCGGATGGAAGCCCGTGCCGAGCTCGAGCAGGCTCGCGACGCGGCCGTCGAGGCGCACCGACCCGCTCGTCGGCTCGAGCGTCCCCGTGATGATCTTCAGCAACGTCGACTTCCCCGCGCCGTTCACGCCGATGATGCCGACGGAGGTCCCGCGCGAGACGTCGAAGGTGACGCCGCGGAGCGCGGCGAAGTCCCGCGGCGCCCCCCAGCGCCCGCGCGTGGCCCAGCGGACGAAGCGGTGCAGCGGATGCCGGTAGAAGTGGAACGTCTTCCAGAGATCGCGGACGGCGAGGCTCGGCGCGGACTCAGAGCTCATCGAGGATGTCCGCCCGGAATCTGCGGTAGAGGGCGAGGCCGGCGGCCAGGGTGACCACGGTCAGCGCGCCGAGGCCGGCGGTGGAGGCGAGAGTCGGCAGCGTCCCGGAGAGCACGACGGAGCGGTGGGCGGCGCTGAAGACGAAGAGCGGATTCAGCAGCTCGGCGCGCTGCGCCCACGCGGGCAGGATCGTGTCGACGTAGACGATGGGCGTCATCCAGAACCAGACCTGGAGCAGCACGGAGACGAGCTGCGCCGTGTCGCGCACGAAGACGTGGAGGACCGACATGATCATCCCGAGCCCGAGGGCGAATCCGAGCTGGAGCGCCACGAGCGGCAGCCAGAGGAGGGCCGTCGCCGGCAGCAGATGACCGCTCAGACCGAGGACGAGGACGAACACGCCGACCGCCAGACCGAAGTTGATCGCGCTGCTCAGCGTGACGAAGCCGTAGAGGACGACCTTCGGGAACGCCACCTTGCGCACCAAGCCGGCGTTGTCGGGAAAGATCGTCGTCGACCGCTGCACGAGCTCCTGGAACGCCATCCAGGGCAGGAGCCCCGAGCAGAGATAGATGCTGTAGGCGTAGCGATCCACGGTGCCGGGCAGCCGCGCCCCCATCACGCGCGAGAAGACGAGCGTATA
>JBGQET010000069.1:0-23144 GCA_041496545.1 Binatia bacterium
GATCGGCGTCGACACCGGCGGCTCGAACATCCAGTTCGCGGTCCATCCGGAGACGGGACGCCTGGTCGTGATCGAGATGAACCCGCGGGTGTCGCGCAGCTCGGCGCTGGCGTCGAAGGCGACCGGCTTCCCGATCGCCAAGATCGCCGCCAAGCTCGCCGTCGGCTACACGCTCGACGAGCTGCGCAACGACATCACGCGCGAGACGCCCGCCTGCTTCGAGCCCACCATCGACTACGTCGTCACCAAGATCCCGCGCTTCACCTTCGAGAAGTTCCCGCAGGCGAGCGACACGCTCGGGCCGCAGATGAAGTCCGTCGGCGAGGCGATGGCGATCGGGCGGACGTTCAAGGAGTCGCTTCAGAAG
Organism: Binatia bacterium; assembly: GCA_041496545.1. GTDB lineage: Bacteria > Desulfobacterota > Binatia > DP-6 > DP-6 > DASRHG01. Next base: position 368 of record JBGQET010000069.1, read on the forward strand.
GCGATGCGCTCGCTCGAGATCGGGCAGTACGGCTTCGAGCCGCGGCCGGGGGCGAGCGAGGACGAGATCCGCGAGAAGCTCCGCGTCCCGAACGCCGACCGCCTGTGGTACGTCGGCGAGGCGTTCCGCCGCGGCATCGACCTCGGCGTCATCGCCGGGCTCACGGCCATCGACCCGTGGTTCCTCCGCCACGTCGAGGAGATCGTCGCCGAGGAGCGCGCGCTCGCCGGCACGTCGCTCGACGCGCTCCCGATCGAGCGCCTGCGCGCCCTCAAGCAGGCCGGCTTCGCCGACGTCCGCCTGGCCCGCCTCCTCGACACCACCGAGGACGCCGTCCGGGCCAAGCGCGAAGCCGCCGGCCTGGAGCCCGTCTACAAGACCGTCGACACCTGCGGCGCCGAGTTCGAGGCCTTCACGCCCTACCTCTACTCCAGCTACGAGCCGGGCGACGACGAGGCCAAGCCCACCGCGAAGAAGAAGATCGTCATCCTGGGCGGCGGGCCGAACCGCATCGGGCAGGGGATCGAGTTCGACTACTGCTGCGTCCACGCCACCCTTGCGCTCAAGGAGGACGGCTTCGAGACGCTGATGGTCAACTGCAACCCCGAGACCGTCAGCACCGACTACGACACCTCCGACAAGCTCTTCTTCGAGCCGCTCACCTTCGAGGACACGCTGGCAGTGATCCGGCGGGAAAAACCGGACGGGGTGATCGTCCAGTTCGGCGGCCAGACGCCGCTCGGCCTCGCCGTGCCGCTCGAGCGCGTCGGCGTGCCGATCATCGGCACCTCGCCCGACTCGATCGACCGCGCCGAGGACCGCGAGCGCTTCGAGGAGGTGCTGACCACGCTCGACCTGAAGCGCCCGCCGAACGGCATCGCGCGCTCCGACGCCGAAGCGGTTCGCGTCGCCGAGACGATCGGCTACCCCGTCCTCGTCCGCCCCTCCTACGTCCTCGGCGGGCGCGCCATGGAGATCGTCTACGACCGCGACGCGCTCGCCCGCTACATGCGCGTCGCCGTCAAGGTGTCGCCCGCGCGTCCCGTCCTCATCGATCAGTTCCTCGAGGACGCGATCGAGGTGGACGTCGACGCCGTGAGCGACGGCACCGACGTCGTGATCGGCGGCATCATGGAGCACATCGAGCGCGCCGGCGTGCACTCCGGCGACAGCGCGTGCTCGCTGCCGCCGTACTCGATCGATGTGGACGTGCAGCTCGAGATCCGCCGCCAGACGATCGCGCTCGCGCGCGAGCTGAATGTCGTCGGGCTCATGAACGCGCAGTTCGCGGTCAAGCAGCGGGTGGTGTACGTGCTCGAAGTCAACCCGCGCGCGAGCCGCACCGTGCCCTTCGTCTCGAAGGCGATCGGCGTGCCGCTGGCGAAGATCGCCGCCCGCTGCATGGTCGGAAAGTCGCTCCGGACACAGGGCTTCACGCACGAGGTGCTGCCCACGCAGGTGAGCGTCAAGGAAGCGGTCTTCCCGTTCATCAAGTTCCCGGGCGTGGACACCGTGCTCGGTCCCGAGATGAAGTCGACGGGCGAGGTGATGGGCATCGCCGAGAGCTTCGGCGCCGCCTTCGCCAAGGCGCAGATCGCGGCCTCGACGTTCCTGCCGACGAGCGGCCGCGCCTTCATCTCCGTGCCCGAGGGCGAGTGGGACGCCGTCGTGCCGGTGGCGCGGAAGCTCGCGCAGGCCGGCTTCTCGGTGATCGCGACGAAGGGGACCGCGGCTCACCTCCGCGAAGCCGGCGTGGCGGTCGAAACCGTGAAGAAGATCTCGGAGGGCAGCCCGCACATCGTCGACTCGCTGCGCGCGGGCGAGGTGGCGCTCGTCGTCAACACGCCCGCCGGGGCCGACTCGGTGCGCGACGCGTTCCCCATCCGGCGCGCGGCGCTCGAGTGCCGCGTGCCGTACTTCACCACGCTCTCGGCGGCGTCGGCCGCGGCCGAGGGGATCGCGCTCATGCGGCGGGGCCCGTTCGGCGTGCGGTCGCTCCAGGAGCACCACCGGCGGACATGAGCCGCGCCGGCGGCACGCCGTGACGGCGCCGGCGCCCCTCGCGGAGCTGCTCCAGGCGCTCGCGCCGCCGCTCGAGTACCTCGCCGCGGACGGTTTCCGCCGCGCCGAGCAGACGCGGCTGCCGCTGCCCGCGCTCGCCGAGCGCGTGCGCCGCGCGCGCGACGCCGGGCCGCCGGGCGTGACGCAGGCGCTGGACGAGCTCGACGGCATCCTCGCCCGGCTCGCGGGCGAGCCCGCCCGCGAGCGCGAGCAGCTTCTCCGTCGCGCGCACGCCCTCCTGCCCGCGCTCCGCGATGCGGTGACGACGTGGACCGACTACCGGCCGTCGTCCGGGCCGGTCGGTCCGGCGCTGGCGGCGCTCGCCGCCCCGGCGAGCGGGGTGCGCGGTGTCGGCCCGAAGCGCGCCGCCGACCTCGAGCGCTTCGGGCTGAAGACGGTCGAGGACCTCCTCTACCACCTGCCGTTCCGCTACGAGGACCGCCGCGCGCTGAAGGCGCTGCGCGCCCTCCAGCCGGGCGAGGAGGCGACCGCCGTCGGCGAGGTGTCGCACGTGCGCGAGGCGCGCGGCGGCCGGCGCGGGCGACCGGTGCTGGAAGTCGTGCTGCGCGACGCCGACGGCATCCTCCTCCTCGTCTGGTTCCACCAGATCCAGTACTTCAAGCGCCGCCTGACGACGGGGCTTCGCCTCGTCGTGCACGGCAAGGTCGAGGCGAGCGGCGCGCGCCGCATGATCCACCCGGAGATCGAGGTGCTCGCGCCCGACGAGGACGGGGCGCAGGCGAAGATCGTTCCCGTCTACAACAAGCCGACGGAGATGCACCCCGGCGCCATGCGGCGGATCGTCCACGCGGCGGTCGCCGAGCACGCCGACCGCGTGCCGAGCGCGCTCCCGCCCGCGGTGGCGGCGCGCCAGCGTGTGGTCGACGTCGGCCGCGCGCTGCGCCACGTGCACGCGCCGCCGCCCGAGGCGAACCTCGAGGGCCTCGCGACGACGGACTCGCTCGCCCATCGCTCCCTCATCTTCGACGAGCTGTTCTTCCTCCAGCTCGGCCTCGCGCTCCGCCGGAGCGCGGCGGGTGAGGAGCCCGGTCGCGCTTTCCCGGCCTCGCGTCGCCTCGTGCCCGCGCTGCGCAAGCGGCTCCCGTTCCGACCGACCGCGGCGCAGGAGCGCGTCACGACCGAGATCGCCGCCGACCTGGCGCGCCCGCACCCGATGCGCCGCCTCCTCCAGGGCGACGTCGGCAGCGGCAAGACGCTGGTCGCGCTGTTCGCCGCGCTCGCCGTCATCGAGGAGGGTGCGCAGGCGGCGCTCATGGCGCCGACGGAGCTGCTCGCCGAGCAGCACCTCGAGACGGTGCGCCCGCTGGTCGAGCCGCTCGGCGTCGAGGCGGTGCTCCTGACCGGCGCGGTCAAGGGGAAGGCGCGCCGCGCCGCGCTCGCCGGGCTCGCTGCGGGGAGGATCGCGCTCGCGGTCGGCACGCACGCCCTCATCCAGGAAGGGGTCGCGTTCGCGGACCTCGGCCTCGCCGTCGTCGACGAGCAGCACCGCTTCGGCGTCCTGCAGCGCGCCGCGCTCCAGCGCCAGGCCGCGATCGACGTGCTGGTGATGAGCGCGACGCCGATCCCGCGCACGCTCGCCATGACGCTCTACGGCGACCTCGCCGTCTCGACCCTCGACGAGCTGCCGCCCGGCCGCACGCCGATCACGACGGAGCTGTGTCGCGAGTCGAAGCGCGACCGCGTCTACGTCCGCGTCCGCGACGAGGTGGCCGCGGGCCACCAGGCGTACATCGTCTACCCGCTGGTCGAGGAGTCGGAGAAGACGGACCTCCGCGCCGCGACGACGATGGTCCACGAGCTCGCCGCCGGCCCGCTCGCCGGTCTCCGCCTTGGCCTCGTCCACGGTCGCATGAAAGCCGACGCGAAGGACGGCGTCATGCGCCGCTTCAAGGCGCGCGAGTTCGATGTGCTCGTGTCGACGACGGTGATCGAGGTCGGCATCGACGTCGCCAACGCGACCGCGATCGTGATCGAGCACGCCGAGCGCTTCGGCCTGGCCCAGCTGCACCAGCTCCGCGGCCGCGTCGGCCGCGGGCAGGCGCGGAGCCACTGCTTCCTCGTCGCGCCCGACTGGACGGGCGCGGACGCGTGGCACCGCCTCTCCACCCTCGAGCGCTCCACCGACGGCTTCCACATCGCCGAGGCCGACCTGGCGCTCCGCGGCCCCGGCGACTTCCTCGGCACGCGCCAGGCCGGCCTCCCCGACTTCCGCGTCGCGAACCTGCTGCGCGACACGTCGCTGCTCCGCGCCGCGCGCGACGAGGCGATCGCTTGGCTGGCGGAGGACCCGAGGCTCGAGCGTCCGGAGTCGGCGACGCTCCGCACCGTGCTGCGCCATCGATGGCAGGGGCGGCTCGGTCTGGCGCGCGTCGGCTAGAGGCGGGCGGCGAGGGTGGCGACGTCGCGGGCGCCGAGGCGCCGCGTCGCGACCAGTCGGGCCGTCACGACGCCGGCCGCGGTCGCCATGGCGAACAGCTCGAGCATCGTGCTCCACGGCCAGCGCGTCTGCATGTGGTAGCCTGCGACGGCGGGCGCCACCACGTGGACGAGCAGGTAGCCGGCGAAGCTGCCCGAGGCGACGCCGAGCGTGGCACCGAGCGCCGCCAGCAGGCCGGCCTCGCCGACGAGGAGCGCCCGGAGGCGGCCCGCAGTCAGCCCGAGCGCGCGCCACGTCGAGAGGTCGCGGCTGCGGTCCATGATCGACGCGGCGGTGGCGTGGATGGTCGCGACGACGGCCACGAAGCCGGCCAGGAGCTGGAGCCACGACACGGCCGCGAGCGTCTGATTGACGAGCCGATAGATCATGTCGCGCATCTCGCCCATCGTCATGGCGCTGCCGTCGATACGGCCGGCGAGCGTCCCTTCCACGCGCGCCTTCAACTCTCGCGGGTCGACGCCGGGCACGGCGTCGAGCAACAGGAGTGTCGCGCGGGCGTCGTGGTAGTGCTGGACGAACGCCGGCCACGCGACCTTGACCAGGCCGAGGTCGAGCGTGAACTCCGGGACGATGCCCGCCACCCGCACCGCGAGTGGTACCGGTGCCGGAAGCGTGAAGTGGTCGCCGACTTGGACGCCGAACCGCTCGGCGAAGCTGTCGCTGACCACCACGTCGTTGGGATCGGTGCGGATGAAGCCGGGGTGCATCTTCGCGAGCAGAGGCTCGGCCGTTCCCTGCACGAAGATCGGTCGACCGCGGAATTCGGTCTCGAGGACCCGCTGGGGCAGCACGCGCGCGACGCCCGCGACGCCCGCGATCGCCTGCTGGGCCTCGACGTCGAGGAGGGGCCCGAGGAGGCGGTAGCTCGAGCCGGCATAGACGATGACGTCGCTCGGGAAGGTCTGGTCGAACCATTCCAGGAACTCCAGGCGGTACGTGCCGAGCGTCACCGTGATCGCGAGCGCATAGGTGACGCCCGCGGCGAGCGAGCCGACCGTGGTCGCAGCGTGCATCCTGTGCCGCCGGACTTGCTGCCAGCTCCAGCCGCCGAGGACTCCCCATGCGCGCGCGGCGAGCGGCCGGGCGACGGGCGTCAGGAGGCCGAGCACCGACGGCACGAGGAGCGTGACCCCCGCGAAGATCGCGCCGCCCATCGCGCCGATGGCAAGGATCTGTCCGGTGTCGCCGCGGCCGTAGGTGGCGTACGCCGCGCCGACTCCCAGCACGACGAGGAGCACGCCGGCCGCGGGAAGAAAGCAGGCGGCGCGCGGCGCCGCCGGTGGGGCCGGGCACAGCGTGCCGATCGGGCGAAGCCGGAGCGCGGCGACGCTCGGACCGAGCGCCGCTCCCACGGCGGTCACGATACCGACCGCGAGCACCACGCCGAGCTCGCCCGGCGCGAGCGCGAGCGCGGGGACGGCCGTCGTCGGGAAGAAGGTCGCCATGGCGGTCGACCAGGGACCGGTGGCGACCGCCCAGAAGGCGACACCGCCGAGCACGCCGAGCCCCGAGGCGACGACGCCGACGACCGCCCACTCGCCCAGGAGATGGGTCACCAGCAGCGTGCGGGAGAGACCGAGCGCCTTCAGCAGCGCGATGTCGCGCTGGCGCTGCCGCACCGACATGGCGACCGCATGCTGGATGAGGAAGAGTGCGACCAGCCCCGCGATGGCGGCCATACCGGCGAGCAGCACGCGCATGAGATGGAGCATGCTCTGGATGCGCCGGCCGCGCGCGACGGGGGTGCCGACGTGGGCGCGGTCGCCGATTGCCTGCGCGACGGCGCGCTCCACCTCGGCGACCGCCGCCTCGGGCCGCACGACGACGTCCAGCCAGTCGAAGCGATCCGGCGTGCCGAAGGCGCGTTGCGCGGCGTCGGCGTCCATCACCGCGACGTCACCCCCGAAAATCCGGAGCGCGCCGTCGGGGCGGACGCCCCCGCGGATGGTGAGGGTGCGCGGCCCGCGGGGGCCGAGGACCTCGAGCGTGTCGCCCGGACCCCAGCCCCGCTCGGCGAGGATCGAGGTCGAGAGCGCCACCGAGTCGAGCCGGGCGAGGAACTCGAAGGAGTCGTCGATCTGGAGCGCGCCCCGTCCGACCTGCGCCTCGCGGTACGCGTCGTCGCGTCCGATCTCGAAGCCGAAGATCGTGAGCCGGCGGCCGAGCGCGGGCGCGTAGAGGTTGAGCTGGACGTTCCCGCTGGCCGTCTCCACACCCGCTACGGCGGCGACGACGTCCACGAGCGCCCGCTCGACGCCGGTGGCGCCGCTCACCTGGAGCTGGGCCTTGCCCGCGGTGCGCGTGACGGTGTCCTCGAACGTCCTCACGATCGAGCGGGTGAGCGCCAGCACGCCGGTGAGCGAGGCCACGGCGAGCGCGATGCCGAGCGTGGTCGCCGCGAAGCGGGCTCGATGACAGCGCACGTGCGCCAAGCTGAGACGGACGAAGAGACGCGCCCGGGACCTCACGCGTCCACGAAGACGCCGTCGCGAAGTCGCGTGATGCGATCGGCATGGGCCGCGGCTGCGGGATCGTGCGTCACCATGATGGCCGTCCGCCCCGTTTCGTCGACGGCGCGGCGCAGGTCGCGCAGCACGCGCTCGCTGCTCGCCGAGTCGAGGTTGCCGGTCGGCTCGTCGGCGAGGATCACCGCGGGCTCGGACACGAGCGCGCGGGCGATGGCGACCCGCTGCATCTCTCCCCCGGAAAGGCGACCCGGCGTGTGCTCTCGACGGCCGGAGAGCCCCAGCCGGGCGAGCGCGTCGGCCACCCGCACGCGAATCTCCGCCGGCCGGCTGCCGTCGAGCATCAGCGGCACGGCGACGTTGTCCTCGACCGTCAGGTCGGCGAACAGGTTGAAGCTCTGGTAGACGAAGCCGACGTGGCGGCGGCGGAAGGCCGTTGCCTGGTCATCGCTCATCGCCGACACGCACCGGCCGTGGAGCACGATGGTGCCGGCGGTCGGGACGTCGAGGCCGGCGAGGAGCTGGAGGAGCGTCGATTTCCCCGAGCCGCTCGGCCCCATGATCGCCACGAACTCCCCCGCGTGGACCGTGAGCGAGGCGTCCCGCAGGGCCCAGATGGCCGCGCTGCCGCTGCCGTACACCTTCTGGACGTGCTGGGCGACGACGGCGGGCGCCGTCATGGCGGGGACGGGTATGGCGCTCGTCATGGCCGTCGTATTCGCCCGGCACATAGGCCGGTCGTCAATGCTCGCCTCGCGTACATCGTCCGGCTACAAGGGGCGCCGTGATCCGTCTCGACCGCGTCAGCAAGGTCTACCACCAGGGCCGGAGCGAGGTCCGGGCGCTCGACGGCGTGAGCCTGGAGGTGCCGCGCGGGCAGTTCCTGTCGGTGATGGGGCCGAGCGGCTCGGGGAAGAGCACCATGCTCCACCTGATCGGCGGCCTCGACACGCCGAGCGGCGGCGAGATCATGATCGACGGGCGCGCGCTCTCCTCGCTCGATGACGACACCATCACGATCCTCCGCCGCCGGCGGATCGGCTTCGTGTTCCAGTTCTTCAACCTGCTGCCTACCCTCACGGCGGAGGAAAACGTGGCCCTGCCACTTCTCCTCGACGGCCAGCGGCTCCGCGCGGTGCGGCCGCGCGTCCAGCGCATGCTCGAGCTGGTGGGGCTCGCCGCGCGGCGGACACACAAGCCCGACGAGCTTTCCGGCGGGGAGATGCAGCGCGTGGCCGTCGCGCGGGCGCTGGTCACCGAGCCCGCCGTGCTGCTCGCCGACGAGCCGACGGGCAACCTCGACCGGCGGACGGGCGAGGCGATCCTCGAGCTGGTGAAGGATGCCGCTCGGCGCGTCGGGCTCACCGTCGTGCTGGTGACGCACGACCATCTCGCGGCGGCGTACGGCGAGCGGATCGTCACGCTGGCGGACGGGCGGGTCGCGGATGACGTCCGCGTCAACGGCGCCGCGCCGCGCGCCTGAGCGGCTCTCGTGCGCGGGTGGCGGGGGTCAGCTCGGGCGCGGGGTCGGCGACGTCGGTACGCGGTACAGGCGGAGACCCGGCGTCGCCAGGACGAAATCCGCGTGCCTCAGCTCGCCGCGTTGCTCCAGGCGGTCGCCCTCGTCGTCGGTGACCACGACGGCGGTTACTTGCGGGTGGTGGGTGAGCAAGCCGTTCGTTCCGGCGACCCAGCCGTGCAGCTCGGCGGAGCGCGCGGCGTAGTCCGGGGTGAGCATCGTGTAGCCGACCAGGACGCGGTGATGGGTGAAGCTCGGCACCAGGAACTGGAGCAGCGGCCGGCTCGACACGACCGTCTCGGGGGGATCGAGGGCGCCGAGGCGGAGCAGCATCTCGTGCTCCGGGACCGTGAGGGTGAAGTGCAGCGCCTCCTCGTACGCGGTCGGGAGGAAGCCCACGTTGTCGAGCGACAGGGCCAGGACGAGGGTGGCGAGCACCGGCGCGGAGCGCAGCACGAGGGCGTTCTCGTGCCGGGGCAGCAGCCACGCGAGCACCAGGAGCGCCATGGGGAGGAACTCCCAGCCGTGCGTGAAGTGGAGCGGCTCGAGCGGGCGCTCGGTGCCGAGGATCCAGTGGTTCTGCATGAGCGCGGCCGTCACGGCCAGCTCGCAGACGAGGAGCCGCCAGGCGGCCGATCGGGCCCACGTGCGCCGGGTGTACCAGAGCGCGGCGGGCGCGAGCACGAGCCACGGGCCGTAGACCCAGAGGTACGGGAGGGCGTCGCTGTAGTAGCCGACGGTCCGGAAGCGCTCCACGACCTCTACGTGCGAGGGGAACTGGAGGAGCCAGACGCCGTTGTAGAAGACGAAGGCGGCGGCGCTCGCGGCGAGGAACGCGAGTGGCAGCGGGGGCAGCGCCCACGCGCCGGCGAGGCGCTCCACGACGATCCATGCCCCGACGATCGCGACGAACTGCCCGCCCGTGTACGGGTGGGCGTAGAGCAGGAGCGCGAAGCAGGCGCACGCGAGCCACGAGCGCCGCGCGGCGAGCGCGTAGAGGAGCCAGAGCGCGAGCGCGTGGTAGAGCGTCTCGGTGGCGTAGAAGTAGTTGCGGAGGACGTTCTGGAACCACCAGCCGTCGGCGATGTCCGCGGCGCGGAACTCGGCCGTGAACGCGGCGCCGCCGCCGGACGCGAGCGTTCGCCGCGCGGCCTCGAGCCAGACGCAGCCGCCGCCGAGCAGCACGATCCAGAAGACCGCGCGTCGCCGCGCGTGCTCCTCGAACAGCAGCGTGACGAGGCGCCAGAGGCCCATGGCGAGGAGCGCGCCGGCGCCGAGACGGACGGCGTAGTCCACGCCGAGCGGCCCGAGCGGCACGAAGCGCGGCACCCAGGCGAGGAGCAGCGCATAGAGATGCGAGTAGAGGACGGGCGCGGGGCTTGCGTCGTAGGGGTTCGGGTACGCGACGCCGTTGCCGCGCTCGAGCATCGCCCGCGCGCACGCGAAGTAGTAGTACTGGTCGGTCTGCAGCTCGCCCATGAAGACGCGCCCGGCGCCGGCGGCGAGCGCCGCGGCGCGTGCCATGAGCGCCAGCGGGATGAGCGCGCAGCCGAAGCCGGCGAGCGGCACCCACCAGGGCGTGCGGGCGGGCTTCATAGAACGGGGGGCGGCGGCAGCCGTCCCTCGGCGTAGGAGAGGGCGGAGGGCTCGGGCACGAGGAACGGCACCGAGGCGAGGCGCGCGCCGCCGGCGTCGAAGACACGCACGACGACGAAGGCGTCGCGGTCGGCGGGCGGGACGGCGCCGCGCAGCACGAGGCGACGCGGACGCGTCAGGTCGGCGCCGTGGCCGCCGAGGTCGACGGGCGCGCCCGTCTCGTCCTCGACCCGCAGCGTGCTCGCCGCGGTGTCGGCGAGCGTCCGCCGCGCGTCGAGATCGACGATCGCCAGGCGGCTCGCGTTGCCACGGAGCGCCGGGACGTCCAGCGCCGCGCCGTCCGCGAGCCACTCGGCGGTGTACACGAGCGGCGTCGGGCCGCGTCCGGCGCGGACGGCGAAGAGGTAGCGGCCGACGATGCCGCGCGGCTCGAAGGCGGTGGCGAGGTAGCGAGCGAGCGGGCCGTCGCCCGGGCCCGGGCGATCCGCCGTGCGGAGCGTCGCCTGCGGCTGGGTGACGATGCAGCCGCGCGCGTGGCGCGCGAGCGCGTCCACCACGTCGCGCTGCTCGCGGTCGTCGAACAGGATCGGCCAGAGCGTCGCGTTCAACTGCGTCGGCGGCTCGCTGTCGGTCCAGAGGTAGAGGGAGTTGAAGCCGGGCCAGGTGTAGAAGGCGTCGCAGTGCGCGCGCAGGTTGGCGGTGAGCCAGGCGTACATCGCGGCGCTACGCTCCGAGGCGTGGATGCGCGCGGTCCCGGGGAGGCCGAGGGCGGTCCCCCATCCATATATGGTGCGGGAGCTGCGGGCGTACGGCGCCCCGACCAGCCCGATGACGAGCACGCCGAGGAGCGCGAAGGCGTGCCGGGCGATGCCCGTCCGGAGGTCGACGAGGTGGTCGAGCGCGGTGAGCCCGTCGCTCAGGCACAAGGCGCCGACGGGCAGCAGGAGCGCCGTGCCGAGGGCGACCTGCGGGCCCGGCATGGGATGCGCCTGGAGGACCTCGAGCACGGACGCGAAGCAGAGCGTCAGCCGCGCGCGCCGCAGCCCCGGCGCTTCGTCCCCGGGCGCGCCGGCGAGCGCGACCCAGGCGAGGCTCGGCCCGTAGTTCAGCAGGCGCTCGGCGTCGAGCGTGGCCGCGAGCCCGAAGAGCACGAGCCCGCCGACGAGCGAGAGCGCCGCCACCAGCCCGGCGGGGACCGTCGCACGCCGTCGCCGGAGCGCGACCGCCGCGGCGAGGCTCGCGCCGGCGACGAGCGCCGCTTGTGGATGGATCGGCACGGGGACGGAGAACCCGCCCGCGAACCGCGCCGGGACCAGGATGATACCCTCGGCCAGGCCGTGCAGCGACGTACCGCGCGCGACGACGTAGGCACAGCTCGCCGCCGCCGCGCCCGCCGCGCCGAGCGCGAGCCAGCCGAGATCCCGCGGCTGCGTTCCCCTCCCGTCGGCGTGCAGCAGCAGCCCGACCAGGCCGAGCACGACGACCGCCGCGTACCCAGCACCCCACGGCTCGGCGAGGTGCCGCGTCAGGACCGCGCCCGGGAGGAGCACGGCGGCCGCGACGGCGAGGGCGCGGAGCGCGCGGCCGAGCGGTCGCGCGGCGTCCAGCGCGAGCCCGAGGCCTGCGCCGAGCGCCAGGAAGACGCCGAGGTTCACCTTGGTGAGCAGGACGACGGCGCAGGCGCCGCCCATGACGACGGCGGCGACGTGGGAGAGCCGAGGCACGCGCGCGGCGGCGACCTGCGCGGCGAAGAAGACCGCGAGCGCGAGCAGGCAAAGCTCCTGCGGGTGGCCGGGATCTAGGCAGAGGCCGGTCAGGTGGACGAAGGCGAGCGTGCACGCGACCAGCGCCAGGACCGGCCGGCCGGTCAGGCCGAGGACGACGAGCGAGAGCAGCAGGGCTGCGACGAGCCACACGGCGACCGTCGTCCAGCGGACCGCGTCGTGCGTCAGCGGGACGCCGAGCGGGCCGTGTAGCAGCGCCGCCCAGAGGTAGTACGCGGGCCCGTACTGCGTGAAGACCTCGTCGTAGAGGCGGTGCCCGCGCAGAAGCTGGCGGACGGTGAGCATCAGGTAGCCCTGGTCGTCGAAGGGCTGGAACTGCCCGAACACGACGGCGGCAGCGACCCATCCCGCGGCCGCGAGCAGCAGCGCGTAGCCGCCGGCGAGGGGGAGGGTGCGCGATTTCACGCGGGCTTCCTGGCGACCGCGAGGACCGAGGTGCCGAGCGGCACGTGCCCGAGCGCCAGGCTCGTGCGTCCGAGGCGGTAGAGCACCTCGTTCATCCAGCCCGGCAGCGCGGGGAACTCGGCGGCGGGGTCGGCGCCGGTCCGGCGCCAGCGGCGCACGAGCGCCAGCGGGACCATCTCGGGAAAGAGGTAGTGGACGTCTTCCAGCTCGAGGCCGGCGCCGCGCACGGCGGCGGCGAGCGACCCCTGGCGGTAGCGACGCCGGTGGCCCAGCGCTTCGTCCCACGACGACCAGAGGGCGGGCAGCGCGGGCACCGTGATCAGCACGCGGCAGCCGCCGTCCAGGCGCGCGACCAGATCGGCGAGGAAGCGGACGTCGTCGTCCTGGTGCTCGAGGACGTCGAGCAGGGTCACGACGGCAACGCCGTCGAGTCGCGCTCGCTCGCGCAGGTTCCGATCGGCGCCGAAGCGGGCGCACAGGTGGCGCTCGAGGCTCGCCAGCGGCTCGATGAAGCAGTACTCGGCGAGCGGGAAGCGGCGCGCGAGGTGGTGGGCGAAAATGCCGGCGCCGGCGCCGACGTCGAGCAAGCGGAACGGCCGCTCGCGGGGCAGGAAGCGCGCCACGGCGTCGAACCGCAACCGGTGCCAGAAGAAATCGCGCTGGCGGTCAATCTGCGCGATCAGGTGTGTCTCGAGCGGGGTCACGGCTGAGCCTCTCCATGCCGCGCAGCAGGACGCCCTGGGACTGCGCGAAGACCGCGAACAGCACGAGCGCGTTGCCGAGCGCGACGAAGGACACGAGGATCATCGTCATGAGACCGTAGACCGACCACGCCGGCACCGCCCGGTCGGTGAGCAGTCGCACGCCGAGCAAGCCGACCGCCCAGGTGCAGGTGAGCGCGAACACGAAGGTGAAGAAGACGAGCGCGCGGACGGCGATCCGGTCGAGGAACGGCATCCACATACGCAACCCATGGATGAGGAGCTTGAGCAGCGTCATGCGCGAGCGACCGGCGTACCGGCTGCCGCGCGCGCACGGGACGTAGTGGCGGTCGAGGTCGATGGTGACCAGGCTCGAGGAGTAGCAGAGGTCGAAGGAGGGGTGGCCGAGCACGTTGTGCACCACCCAGCCGCGGTAGGCGGCGAAGTTCCCCGAGTGGATGACGGTGCCGGTCGACGCGCGGGAGAGGAGCTTGAAGCCGGCGTACAGGACCTTGAAGCGGAGCGACTCCTCACGCTTCGTGCGGCGCGCGAGCACGACCCGCCGGGGCTTGGCGCCGGGCGCCAGCAAGACCTCGAGGAGGCGCGGCAGGTCCTCGGGACGGTCCTCGCCGTCGGCGTCGAGCGTGACGACGACGTCCTCCTCGGCGATGCGCGAGGCGAGCGTCCGCAGCGCGTAGACGATCGCCCGCTGGTGGCCGAGGTTGAAGGGCGGGCGCACGACGAGCGCGCCCGGCTGCGCCTCGATCCGCTCGACCTGCGGGTCCATGCCGGCCGTGTCGTCGACCGCGACGAAGGTCACGGGAGACGTGGCGAGCGCGGGGATCTGCCGGAGGAAGCGGAGCGCCTGGTCGCGCACCACGAGGAACGCTTCGACGTCGAGGAAGACCGGCGTCACGACCCAGACGGTGGGAACGCGCGCGGGCTCTGCCGCGACCTCGATGGTCGGGACGGTCTGGCGGACCTTTTTCGACACGGCGGCGCTCTCCGGGCTCGTGCGATCGTACGTTGCGGTCGGACGAGTCGAAAGCGACGACGCGAGTCAACGATTTGACGTGCGACCGAGCGGCTCCTGCTGCGTCATGCAGTGGAGCGTGCCGAACCCCCACACCAGGTCGACGGCGTGGATGCCGACGACCCGCCGCGAGGGAAAGAGGTCGGCGAGGATGGCGAGTGCGCGGCGGTCGGCCGCGTCGTTGAAGGTGGGGACGAGGACGACCTCGTTGCCGATGTAGAAGTTGGCGTAGCTGGCGGGCAGGCGGCGGCCGTCGAAGACGAGCGGCGCCGGCATGGGAAGCGTCACGACCCGGAGGGGGACGCCGTCCTGGTCGGTCATGCGTGCGAGGCGCGCACGGTTCTCGGCGAGCGGCGCGTAGTTCTCGTCGGCGGGATCGTCCTCGGCGGCGACGACGACCGTGCGCGCATCGACGAAGCGGGCGAGGTCGTCGACGTGGCCGTGCGTGTCGTCGCCCGCGATGCCGCGGCCGAGCCAGAGGACCGTGCGCACGCCGAGGTGGTCGGCGAGCGCGCGCGCCAACGCCTCGCGCGGCACGCCCGGGTTCCTCTCCTGCTCCGTCGAGAGCAGGCACTCCTCGGTCGCGAGCAGCGCGCCGCGGCCGTTGACGTCGATCGCGCCGCCCTCCAGCACGAGCCGGCGGCCGTCGAGCGCGGGCTTCCACTGCCGGAGCCCGAGGCGGCGGGCGAGGCGGTCGTTCACGGCGTCGTCGCGGCGGAACTGGGGGTACTTGGCCCAGGCGTTGAACCGCCAGTTGGTGATCGCCACGTCGCCAGTGTCGCGGCGGACGAAGAGCGGACAGAAGTCGCGCGTCCAGGAGCGGTCGGTGGGGATGCGGAAGAAGTCCACCCGACCGAGGTCGACGCCGGCGCGTCCGAGGACCCGCCGCGCCCGACGCTCCGCCGCCGTGTTCTCGACCAGGATGCGGACGCGCTCGCCCGGGACGAGGTGGCGCGCGACCTCCGCGTACACCCACGGGATGGCGGCGAACTTCCCTGGCCAGTCGCTCCGCTCGTGCGGCCAGGCGAGCCAGGTCGCGGCGTGCGGCTCCCACTCGGCCGGCATGCGGTAGCCGAGCGCGGCGGGCGTGTCGCGGCTCACTCGTCGAGCAGGCGCTTGGTGATGGGCGCGTAGGCGTCGATGCGCCGGTCGCGGAGGAAGGGCCAGTTGCGGCGGACGTCCTCCTGGTGGTCGCGGTCGACCGCGACGACCAGCACCTGCTCGTCGGTGCGCGACGCCTCGGCCAGCACGACGCCGAACGGGTCGCAGACGAAGGACGATCCCCAGAACTCGAGGCCGCCGTCCGCCGGGCCCTCGTGCCCGACGCGGTTCGGCACCGCGACGTAGACGCCGTTCGCGATCGCGTGCGCGCGCTGCACCGTCTGCCAGGCGTCGAGCTGGGCGGCGCCGTGCTCGGCCTTCTCGCGCGGGTGCCAGCCGATGGCCGTCGGGTAGAAGAGCACGTCGGCGCCGGCGAGCGCGGTGAGACGCGCCGCCTCGGGGTACCACTGGTCCCAGCAGACGAGCGTGCCGATGCGGCCGACGGCGGTGTCGAAGGCGCGGAAGCCGAGGTCGCCGGGCGTGAAGTAGAACTTCTCGTAGAAGAGCGGGTCGTCGGGGATGTGCATCTTGCGGTAGAGGCCGGCGAGCCGGCCGTCCGCGTCGAGCACGGCGACGGTGTTGTGATACACGCCCGCGGCGCGCCGCTCGAAGACGGGCGCGAGCACGACGACGCCGAGCTCCTTGGCGAGCCGGCCGAGCGCTTCGGTGGTCGGACCCGGCACGGCCTCGGCGAGGTCGAAGGCCGCGTGGTCTTCGCTCTGGCAGAAGTACTGCGAGCGGAAGAGCTCGGGGAGGCAGATCACCTGCGCGCCGTGCTTTGCGGCGCCGCGGATGGACGTCACCGCCTTTTCCAGGTTCTCCGCCGGGTCGGACGTGCAGCGCATCTGCACGAGGCCGACCCCGAAGTTCCGGGGCGCGGGCATCGGCGGGAGCCTGCCGCTCGCCGCCGCCGCTGTCAAATACTTCGACCTCGGTTGCACGCCCCCGCCGGGGCGTAGTACGGCTGCCGCCTCTCCTCGAGATGACGAGCGGGTGGCGGGTCGGGGTGGTCCTCGCGGTGCTGATCGCCGTCGCCTACGGCGAGAGCCTCCGCAACGACTTCGTCTTCGACGACACGATCTTCATGCGCCACGACCCGCGCGTGCGGAGCGTCGAGGGCTTCCGGCGCTTGTTCGTCGAGCCGCTGTGGGGCTTCGCCGACGAGGGCGGGCGCCGGGTCCCGCATCAATACTACCGGCCCCTCCAGCTCCTCCCCCTCGTCCTCTCGAACCTGGCCTTCGGCGGCGCCGCGTGGCCCTGCCAGCTCCTCGACCTGCTGCTCCACCTCGGCAACGCGCTCCTGGCGTTCGCCCTCTTCCGCCGCCTCGCCGGCGCCGCGGCTGCGCCCGCGGCGGCGCTCTTCGCCGTTCACCCGGGGTACTCGGAGGGAGTCCTCTGGGTGGCGAACTTCGCCGGCCTCGGCTCCGTCGCGGCGACGCTCGCCATCCTCCTGCTGCACGCCTCGGGCGCGGGACGGGGGTGGGGCGGAAGGGTGGCTATCGCGGTGCTCTTTCTCGCCGGGCTCTGGTGCAAGGAGACGGCCGTCTTGGCGCCGGTCCTCGTCGTCCTCCACGACCTCCTCCTCGACCGCGAGCGGCGGGGCTGGCGGCGGCTCGCCGAGTACGCCGTCTACCTGCCGCCCTTCGCGCTGTACGCGGCCCTTCGCCTGCACGCCCTCGGCGGCTGGGTGCCGGGCCTCCGCGACGTGGCGCTCGGCCGCCGCGACCTCGCGCTCAACGCCGTGGCGCTCGTCCCCGAGTACGTGCGCGGGCTCCTCTGGCCGACGGACCCGAACCTGTACCACGACTTCGACGCCATCCACGCGCCGACGCCCGCTTTCTGGTGGGGTGCGCTCGCGATCGCCGCGCTCGCCACCGGTGTGGCGGCGACGTGGCGGCGCCGGCCGGTCGTCGCCTTCGGCCTCCTCTGGGCCGCGGTCGCGACGGCGCCCCAGCTCGTCGTCCGCTGGCCGCGCCTCAACCCGTTCGCCGAGCGCTACCTCTACCTGCCGGCGATCGGGATGTTCCTCGTCGTCGCCTGCGTGCCGGCGCGGCGGGCGGCGCTGGTCGCCGTGCCGCTCCTCGCGCTCGCGGTCGCCGGCGACCGTGCGCGGACGAGGGACTGGCGCGACGAGGTGACGCTCTTCACGAAGACGCTCGCGCAGTCGCCGGGCGCCGACTTGATCCGCAACAACCTCGCCGTCCGCTATCTCGACCTCGGACGCTTCGAGGAGGGGGTCGCCGTCGCGAGCGAGCTGGTCCGCCGCGACCCGACCTTCCCGCGCGCCGCCTACAACCTGGGGCTCCTCCAGCTCGGCCGGGGCGACGACGCCGCGGCGCTCGCCGCCTTCGAGCGCGCGACGGAGGCGGATCCGCTCGACCCGAAGGCCCTCCTCGACCTCGGCTACCTCTACGATCGCGTCGGCCGGCGCGAGGAAGCGGTCGCGACCTACCTTGGCCTGGTCGACGTCGACCCGCGGAGCGCCGACGGCTGGTACAACCTGGCCGCCGTCGCGCTCGAAGGCGGGCAGTACGGCAACGCGCGGCGCGCCGTCGCGCGCGTGCTCGCGGTCGCGCCCGGGGACGAGAAGGCCGGCGCGCTCGGCGCGCGGCTGGCGGCGCTCCCCGCGCCGCGGCGCGCTTCCGGCGCGGCCGACGCTCCCGACACCGTCCGCCGCTGCGAGGAGGCGCGCCGGCTCGCCGACGCCGAGCGCGACGCCGAGGCGGTGCGCGCGCTCGGCGCCGCCGCCTGGCTCGACGAGGCGTCGGCGCTGCCGCACCACTACCTGGCCAACGTCCACTACCTGCACGGCCGGCTCCTCCTCGCCGCGCAAGCGGAGCGCGAGGCGCTGCTGCGCGCGCCGGCGAACCGGCTCTACCGCCGGAACCTCGCGTCGCTGCGCCGGGCGGTGGCCGCGGTGCAGGCGCGCTAGATGCGCGCGCGTCTCCTCCTGGTCGTGCTCCTGGCGCTCGCGGGCTGCGGCGGGACGTCGGGGCCGGGGCGCGTCGTCGTCCTCGCGCTCGACGGCATGGACCCCGAGACCGTCGACCTCCTGATGTCCGAGGGCAAGATGCCGAGCTTCGCGCGGCTCCGGCAGGAAGGCGCGTACGCCCGGCTCGTGTCGAGCCCGCCGCTCCTCTCGCCCATCATCTGGACCACGATCGCGACCGGCAAGACGCCCGCCGAGCACGGCATCGGCCACTTCGTCGCGGTCAACGAGAAGACCGGCGAGGAGCTGCCGGTCACCAGCCGGATGCGGCGCGTGAAGGCGCTCTGGAACATCGCCTCGGACGCGGGACGGACGGTGGACGTCGTCGGCTGGTGGGCCACCTGGCCGGCGGAGTCGGTGCGGGGCTCGATGGTGAGCGACCACGCCTGCTACCACTTCCTCTTCACCGACGGCGCCACCGGCGCTTCGAGCGCGGTCGGGCTCTTCCACCCGCCGGAGCTGGCCGAGGAGCTGCGGCCCATGATCCGCCGCCCGGGCGACCTCGGGCCCGCCGACGTCGCGCCCTTCGTGCACGTCACGCCCGCGGAGCTGGCGCGCCCGTTCGACTTCAACGACGACCTCAGCCACTTCAAGTGGGCGCTCGCGACGGCGGACAGCTACCGGCGCATCGGCCTTCACCTGCTCGCGCGCGACCGCCCGGATCTGCTCCTCGTCTACGTCGAGGCGACGGACTCGACCGCGCACCTCTTCGGCCACCTCTTCCGCGCCCAGGGCCTGGCGGGCGAGCTGGCCGAGCAGCAGCGGCGCTTCGGCGGCGCGGTCGAGGCGATGTACCGCTACGCCGACGCGATCGTCGGCGAGTACACGGCGGCGCTCGACCGCCGCACCACGCTGGTCGTCCTCTCCGACCACGGCTTCGAGCTGGGCGCGCTGCCCGACGACCCGAGCAAGACGCGCGACATGCGCCGCGTGAGCGAGCGCTACCACCGGCCCGAAGGCATCCTCTACCTCTGGGGCCACGCGGTGAAAGCGCACGCCCGGCTCGACCGCCCGACGCTGGTCGACGTGGCGCCGACGCTGCTCGCCCTCGCCGGCATGGCGCCGGCGCGCGACATGCCGGGGCGCGTCCTGACCGAAGGGCTCGAGATCGCGTCGCCGCCGCGGACGGTGCAGAGCTACGAGAGCGGCGCGCGGGTCGCCGCCGTGGGCGCCGGCGACACCGCCGTCGACCCGGCGATCGTCGAGCGGCTGCGGAGCCTCGGCTACCTCGACACCGCCTCGCCCAAGGGCGACCGTAACCTCGCCGCCGTCCACTTCCAGGCCGGGCGCTACGCCGAGGCGGCGGCGGCGTACGCGGAGCTGGCGCGCCAGCAGCCCGACGACGGCGCGCTGCGCGCGAGCTGGGCAGGCGCGCTCGGCGCGCTCGGGCGCTACGACGAAGCGCTCGTCCAGCTCGGCGAGGCGGTGCGCCTGGCACCGCTCAACCCCGAGAGCTACCACAACCGCGGCGTCGTCTACGAGAAGCAGGGCCACACCGCGGACGCCGTCCGGGAGTACCGCACGGCGCTGCGCTACGCGCCGCAGTACGAGCCGTCGCGCCAGGCGCTCGCGCGACTCACCGGCTCGGCGAGCAGCGGCGGCCCGGCGTCCGACGCGGAGCGCCGCGCGTTCGCGCTCGCCGAGCGGGCGAGCCAGGCCGCGCGGCGCGGCGACTACCCCGCGGCGATGAAGACGCTCGACGAAGCCGAGCGCGCGGCGCCGCGCTACGCGCTCGTCCAGCAGTACCGCGCCAACGTCGCGTTCCTCATGGGCGACCGCGCGGCGGCCGCGGCGGCGCTCCGGCGCGCGCTCGCCATCGAGCCCGACAACGAGCTCTACCGGGCGAACCTGCGCGAGCTGGAGAAGGCGCCGGCCGGGAAGTGATGCGACGCTCCGAGGGCCTCCGGGCGACGGCGGTCGGCGTGGTGGTGTTCGCGGTCTACGCGCTCGGGGCGTGCCCCACGATCTTCGTCGGCGACAGCGGCGAGCTGGTGGCCGCGGTGCACGTGCTCGGCATCCCGCACCCGACGGGCTACCCGCTCTACGTACTCGCGGGGAAGCTCTGGACGCTGCTCCTGCCCGTCGGCTCGGTCGCGTATCGCATGAGCCTCTTCAGCGCCGCGTGCGGGGCGGCGGCGTGCGCGCTGCTCTACCGCGCCGGCCGAGCGCTCGGGCTCGGCGTCGTCGCGGCGCTCACCGCCGCGCTGCTCCTCGCCTTCGCGCCGAGCCTCTGGGGCGAGGCGAACGTGCAGCGCGTCTACGCGCTGAACGCGCTCTTCGTCGCGCTCGCGACCGCGGCCGCCGTCGCCTGGCACGCGCGTCCCGAGGCGCGCCGGCTCGCGCTCGTCTTCCTCGTCTGCGGGCTCGGGGCCACCAACCACACCTTCATGGCGATCTACGCCGCGGCGTTCGCCGCCTGCGCCGTCGCCGCCGCGCCGGCGCGCGTGCTGCGCCCGCGGGCGCTCGCGCTCGCGGGCGCGGCGTTCGCCCTCGGGCTCCTGCCGTACCTCTACCTCCCGCTCCGCGCCCGCATGCACCCGCCGCTCGAATGGGGGCGGCCGGAGGACCTGCCCGGCTTCCTGAACGTCGTCCTGCGACGCGACTTCTGGGAGCGGCGGTGGATCGAGGGGCCGGCGGACCTTGTGCCCATCGCGCGTGACTACTTCTGGAGCCTCGGCGTCGAGCTCGGCTGGGTGGGTGCCGCGCTCGCCGCCGTGGGCGCCGTCGCCGGGCGGCGGCGCTGGGCGGTCGGCCTCGCGCTCCTCGTCATGCTCGGCAACGTGGCGGCGCTCGCGCTCCACGGCTCGCGCAGCGACATCTTCATCTGGCACCGCTACTACGTGCCGTCGTATGCGATGACGGCGCTGCTCGCCGGTCTGGGCGCCGACGGGCTGCCGCGCAGGCTTCGCTGGGCGCCGCTCGCCGTGCCGGCGCTCATGCTCGTCACCGGCTGGTCGGCGTTCGACCGGAGCCGCTTCCGCATTGCCGAGGACTTCGCCGATGCCGTGCTCGAGTCGCTGCCGCCGGGCGCGCATCTCATCGCGAGCGACGACAACGTGCTCTTCGCGCTGATATACCTCCAGATGGTGGAGCACCGGCGACCGGACGTCGACCTCGTCCTCCAGGGCGTGGGCGGCGCCGAGCTGCCGCCGCTGCGCTTCAACCCCGACACCGAGCCGCTCTTCTTCACCCATCATCCCAACTGGAACCTGCCGGCGCTCCAGGTCGTGCCGGTCGGTGTCGTGCTGCGCGCCTGGCGCGCGGGCGAGCCGCTGCCGCCGCCCGTCCTGCCGCGCCGGCGCCTGGCGGGCGAAGACGACCCGCGCGTGCCGAAGGACTACCTGACGCAGAACCTGATCGGCCACTTCCACTACACGCTCGGCACGACCTTCGAGCAGCGCGACTGGCCGCGCGCGCGCGCCGAGTTCGACGCCGCGGCCGCCGCCGCGCCGGACAACGACGTGCTCTTCTACAACCTCGGCCTCATCTACCGGCGAAACGGCCTGGTCGACGACGCGCTCGCCGCCTTCCGTCGCTCCGACGCCATCAACCCGCGCCACATCGCGAGCCACGACCCCGTCCGCGCCGCCGACGAGGTGGCCGAGACGGAAGCCGAGCGCACGCGCCTGGAAACGGTCGAGCGCGAGCTCGGCGGCCCGGCCGACGACCCCGCCGGCCACGAGCGGTTGGCGACGCTCCTCGACGCCCACGGCGAGCCGACCGCCGCCCTCGGCCATCGCCTCCGCGCCCGCGAGCTCGCCAAGCGCCGCGCCGGCCGCTGACCCCTGGTCATGGGCGCGGCGCGCGGCTACGATGCGCGCCCGGAGGACGACCCCCGATGGACCTCTCGTACACCCCCGAAGAGGAAGCCTTCCGCGCCCGCGTGCGCACCTGGCTCGAGAAGAACGCCCCCGTGACGACGTCGCCACGGGACCGCGATCTCGACGCCATGCGCGCCTGGCAGCGCAAGCTCCACGCCGCCGGCTTCCTCGGCGCGGCGTGGCCGAAGGAGTACGGCGGCGCCGGCCTCTCCGAGATGCAGCAGGCGATCCTCAACGAGGAGCTCACCCGCGTGCGCGCGCCCGGAGTCGTGAACGCGATGGCGATCTGGTGGGTCGGGCCCGCGATCATGAAGTACGGCACGGAGGAGCAGAAGGCGCGCTTCATCCCGAAGATCCTGAACGCGGAGGAGATCTGGGCGACGGGCTACTCCGAGCCGTCGTCGGGCTCCGACATGGCCGCCGCCAAGACGCGCGCCGTCCGTGACGGCGACTACTACGTCGTCACCGGGCAGAAGATCTGGACCACGCTCGCGCACATCTCCGACTGGTATTTCATCCTGGTCCGCACCTCGACCGAGGGCCCGAAGTGGGCCGGCCTCACCATGCTCCTGATGGACATCCGGAGCCCCGGCATCGAGATCCGTCCCATCCGGCAGATCGACGGCGGCTCCGATTTCAACGAGGTGTTCATGAACGAGGTGCGCGTCCCGGTCGCCAACCGGCTCGGCAAGGAAGGGCAGGGCTGGGAGGTGGTGTCGAGCGCGCTGGTGAACGAGCGCACCAGAGCCGCCAGAATCCGTCGTGAACGATCGCCTGTTTCCATTTGGTCGTGGACCAGCACGCCGGTTAGCACTCTAACCTTAGGACTGCTAAGGCATTATAC
>JBGQET010000070.1:0-23068 GCA_041496545.1 Binatia bacterium
AACACCAACGACGAGGCCTTCGCCTACCTCCGCGTCCTCGTGAAGGATCCGGACGCGAGCCGCGTCGGCCGCGCGTTCAGCAACAAGGCCGTCGAGATGGCGCTCGCGAACTACCCCGGCTTCTTCATCACCTCGCCGCCGGGAGAGGGATCGCCGTACGGCGTGTACTGGCCGGCGCTCGTGCCCTCGGAGCTGGTCGAGCACCGCGTGGTCATCGGCGGGGAGACGATCGTCGTGCCGCCGATCACCCCGCCACCAGGTGGCGGCGCGGTGACCGTCGCTTCGCCGGCCGTCGCGCCGCCGCCTGGCGGTCCGACCGAACGGCTGCCGCTCGGGACGATCTGCGGCGCGCGGTCAGGAGACAAGGGCGGGAACGCGAACGTCGGCGTCTGGGCGAAGAACGCGGCGGGCTACGCGTGGCTCGCAGACACCCTGACCGTCGAGACGTTCAAGCGCCTCGTCCCGGAGGCCGCCGCGCTCGAGGTCGAGCGGCACGCGCTCCCGAACCTGTGGAGCCTCAACTTCGTCGTGCACGGGCTGCTCGGCGACGGGGTGGCGGCGTCGACGCGGAGCGACGCGCAGGCGAAGAGCCTGGGTGAGTTCCTGCGCGCACGGCTGGTCGACATTCCGCGGAGCCTCCTCGCCGAATAGCGACGAGGCGCATTCGACCGCTCGAGCCCGGTAGCGATATCTGACCATCGCGGTCTTGTGTGCCGCTTGTGAACTCCGCGACCCACAGCACAACAACGACGGCGAGAACACCCTGAAATAACACGCCTCGACGGCACGCAGCGATACGGGCCAGAACTCAGCAGCAAACGTAAGCGGGCTCATCGGCCACACCGCACCTGATCTAGGCGTTGCACTGTTCGGAGTCCCCTTCAAGGTTTGGTGCGAGCTAACCGATAGATGCCCGGATGGAATTCGGCACCCGAGCCGTTGAAGGAAGCGGGCTCCTGCATGTGGCCTCCCGTCGGGGCGAGAATCGCTGCCGAGGTCAGAGCCGCGCGAGCAAGCACTGCACGCGCGACACCGCCTCCGCGAAGCGATCGACGAGCCGCGCGTGGCACGCCGCCGAGAGATGCCCCGTCGCCTTTCCCGCTGCCTGCTCCCCGCGCGTCACCTGCTTCAGCGCGCTCATGACGAGCTGCTTCACCTTCTTCGCCTTGTGTGCGGCATTCCCGCGCTTCACGAGCCCCGCCGCCCGACGCAGCCGCGCCGAGAGCCCCCCGGCACCCGCGCCCCGGCGCACGCCCCGGCGCGTAGCGGCGTCCCCAGCGACGATCGCGTCTCCGGAAACCCGACGACCGTCCCCCCGCACGCGCCCGCCGCGCTGCACACGTCCGACACCGTGCACGCGTTCCCGTCGTCGCACGTGCCCGCCGTCTCGATCGCGCATGTCGCCGAGCAGCAGTCTCCGCTCACGACGTTGCCGTCGTCGCACTGCTCGCCGCCGCGGAGGAGGCCGTCGCCGCAGTCGGCGATGCTGAAGAACTGGTAGCCCGCCGGGCTCTGAATGTCAGGAGCGACGTGCCGGCGGTCGTCCCGTCGGAGCGCCAGAGCTCGTAGTCGTGTGTGCCGTCGTTGGCGATCAGGACCACCGTGCCGTTCACGATGGCGACCGGTAGTGCGAGCGAGTCGCCGCTCGGGTTGATGTCGGCGAGGAGCCGCGTGCCGGCCGGCGTGCCGTCGGTCACCCACGGCTCGACGCCGTGGACGCCGTCGCCCATCTGAAAGATGAACGAGCCGTTGGCGAGCGCATCGGAGAAGATGGTCATGAGCGGCCCGCTCATGAAGTCCGTGACGTGCGACGCCTGCCACTCCGCTCGCGCTGCGAGCGGGACTGCGACGCTGACGGCGACGGCGAGCGCGAGGAGAACCGGGCGCACGGACCGCGTGTACCGGGGCCGGCCGTGACGGTCAACCGCCGCCACGCGCTCCTCCGCGCTCGGAGCGCAGGTTACACGGATCGTCAACGCTCCGGTCATCTGCCATCGGCGCCTCCTCGTCGGCCGCAGGCTCCACAATCGAGTGGTTCCGGTGCGTGCGCGAGGTCGGTCAGTTGAAGGCGGTCGAGTACACCAGCCGGTATCACGTCGGGGTGGGCACAAGGCGAGGGTAGCGACGCGCGGGTCAGGCGGCCAACGGCCGGCGTGCGGTCACCATGATCAGCCCTCCCGGCGCGTGCGCGAGGTCCACCCGCTCGAAGCCACTCGCTTCGAGCAGGCCGCCGACTTCCTCGCCCGTGTAGAACGTGTACACGCTCTCCGGGAAGTCCTCGGCCATCTTGTCCTCCTTCGAGCGAAACCCCAGGACGAGTCGCCCGCCGTATGCGAGGACACGACGAATCTCACGGAGGTGAGCTTCCGGGTCGGCCCAAAAGTAGATCGTGTGAACCGAAAGCGCCTTGTCGAAGTGCTGATCGGGGAACGGGAGACGGTCGCTGTCACCGACCGTGAGTGCGACCTTGCCGTCGCGGATCAGGCGACGGCAGCGACGTTCAGCCATGCGGACCATCTCCTCCGAGAGGTCGATTCCCGCGATGAAGCCCGTGGCAAGCGCCGCGGCGGCGCGCTCGATGGTCCGCCCGTGCCCGAAGCCCACCTCCAGCACGCGGTCGCTGGGTTGGAGGTCAAGGAGCGTGAGCGCCTCCTCGTTCGCCGTCGCCGTTTCGGCAGACATGATGTAACCGATGAGTCGTCCGAGCAGCCCGGTCGGACAGCGGGACTGCCGAGCGATGAAGTCCGGGCGGCGCACGGCGTTCACCGCCGCTGATCGCGGAGGACGGTGCGCAGACCGAGGACGTAGGTCACGCACGCCCCGACGATGCTCGCGGCGAACCCGAGAGTGAGATCGTTGACCCCGGCGATGCAGCTTCGGGGGATGACGATGCCGTACCCAATCCCCACGGTCGGCACCACGAAACCCGCGAGCGGCAGGAGGTAACGCAGCTTCATCGGTCGTCCTCCCGACACATTCGGTTCTCGGCAGTCGATGTCGGGTCTTCGCGTGGTCTCCATCGCCTCACTCCTTCGCGAGTGCGCTCACGATGAAGCGCACCACGGTTTCCTTCGCCACGGACTCGTCCACGGGCTGGGGATGAGGGTCCCAATGGCGGTGGACCGCCCAAAACACGACCGTCTCGATGAGGAGCCGCGCGGCGACGGCCGCGTCGGGAACCGGCCGGAGGAGCTTCCGCCGACTCCGGTCTTCGAGGTACTGACCGAGGAGTCCCACCAGCCCGCCGCGCGCCCCCTCGAACCACAGGGCGGCTAACTCCGGGTGATCGGGGGCCGAGCGATCCAGGAGCTTGATCCCGCGCCGGTTGCGGGCGAGCGCGTCGTAGAGTTCGCGGACGATCTCCTCTAGCTCGGCGCGCGGGTCGGGCACGCGGCTCCGGCCGAGGGCGGCGGTCAGCGCCGCTGGCACTTGGTGCTTCGCCAGCCGCTCCCGGACGTACTTGACGGTGGTGCCCCGCTTCGGCGTGCGGATCGGCAGCGCCGGGAGCTTGTCGAACGGGCGGTCGTCGTCCGCGCAGCGGGCGACCAGACCGAAGAGCGCGTCCTTGCTCTCCACGTAGAGGTAGAGCGTCCCCTTGGCGACGCCGAGTGCCTTCGCCACATCGGCCATCTGCGTGCGCCGGTAGCCCTGCTCGATGAACACCCGCGTCGCGCATTCCACGAGCCGCGCGAGCCGGTCGTCCGGGATGGTCCGAGCCATTGCGCTGCAGTTCATATAACTGACCGACTTGGTCAGTCAAATGGTACTCCAGCCTCTGGCGCACCGAACTGGCGCCGGGGACAGGCATCGCTATACTCGTCGCCCGTGACCGAGGGGCAGTTTCAGGTCCTGCGAGGTGCGGGGTTCGTGGCCGCCTTGATGCTCGCCCTGCTGCTCCAACGGCTACGGCCGCACGCTGGGCTACGGGGTAGCTGGCGAGTGAACGGTAGCCTCTGGTTCGTCAACCTCGTCGTCATCGGGGCCGCGTGTGGGGCGTGCGCTTGCACGGTCGCCCGCTGGGCAGCGGACACGGGGCTCGGTGTGCTGAACACCGTGCCGGCACCCCGGTGGCTCGGCATCCCGGCCGCCATCGTCACCCTGGACCTCGTCTCCTACTGCTGGCATCGGGCCAACCATCGGGTGCCGTTCCTGTGGCGTTTCCACCAGGTTCACCACTCGGACCCGACGTTCACCGCGTCCACCGGGGTCCGCTTCCATCCTGGCGAACTCCTCCTCTCCCTTCCGGTTCGCCTCGCCGCCGTCGCCCTGGTTGGCGCGTCGGCCGAGGCGGTTGTGCTGTTCGAGATCGCGTTCACCGTCGCCAATCTCGTGGAGCACGGTGACATCGACCTTCCCCTGCGGTTCGAGCGCCTCATGGGGCGCGTCCTCATCACCCCGGCGCTCCATCGCCGGCACCACACGAAGCTCGGCCCCGACCGGGACACGAACTTCGGAACCATCCTGGCGACCTGGGATCGCCTCTTCGGCACGCGCGCTGACAACGACTCCGCGACCGCCATCGAGACGGGCCTTCCCGGCATGGATGAACTCACCCTGCCCCGGGTCTTCGTGCTGCCTCTCCGGCGGACGGCGGCGTAGTCACCGGGTCGAGCCTACTAGGTTCATCCTGTTCCGGGTGGTAGGAGCGGTCACATGGTCACGCTCTACGACGACGTGTTCAGCCCCTACGCACGAAAGGTGCGGATCGCGCTCTACGAGAAGGGCGTACCCTTCGAGCGGGTCCGAGCCCTGCACGGCGACTGCAATCGGACGGACTTCCTCCACGTCAATCCGCGCGCGGAGGTGCCAGCGCTCGTGGACGGCGAGTTCTCGCTCTACGACTCGACCGTTATCTGCGAGTACCTGGAGGACCGCTATCCCGAGCCGTCGATCTACCCCCGCGATCCACGCCTCCGCGCTGAGTGTCGCCTCCTCGAAGACCTGGCGGACACGCAGCTTGATGCCGCCACCTATGCCGTTGCCATCGTGGAACTCGGGCGACGCGAGTCGCAGGGCGCCCTGCACGACGTGGCAGGGCGGGACCTAGTGCGGCTCTACGACGATCTGGAGCGGCGCCTGGGCCGTGAGCCGTTCTTCTGCGGTGAGTTCTCCTTGGCCGACATCGCCATCGCGCCGCACCTCATGGCAGCGGCCTTCCTCGGCTTCCCGCTCGATCCCGGGAAGCAGCCCGCGCTCACGCGCTGGATGGAGCGCGTGCAGGAGCGGCCGGCGGTCGCGCGGGACAACGCCGACGTACTGGAGACGCTGCAACGGCTCCAGGCGGAAGGGCGGGCGGCCTTCGATCCGTACCGCGTACAGTGGCGAAGCGACCGCCTGGAGTGGGTCATCAAGAACGGCTTCGCGGACTGGTTTGCAGAAGAGATGCGAGCAGGCCGGGCCTTCTTCCCCGTCACGGTTGCTCACTGACGAGCGGCGGCGACGGGCCGCCCCCCTTTTGCTCCGTCCTTGACGGTGCGACGGCCCTCGGCAAGCCGGGCCGCTGAAGGGGCGATCATCGCCCACCCGAAGCCGCGCCCTGCCCGCCCGAGCCATCGCCCCGACGGCCCGAATCTGCAAAACACCCACCCATGACCCGACGACCCTACCGCGTCCACGGCATGATGCAGTCGTACTTCACCCGCAAGATGACCGGCTACCTCGACTACAAGGGAATCCCGTGGCTGTTCCGGCGCTTCCCGGGAACGAGCCCCGAGGCCATGGCAGCGGGGTTCCCGGGTGGGGTCCCCCCGGTCGAGACCCCCGACGGCGACTTCATGTGGGACACGACGGCGATGATCCACCATCTCGAGCTCCGCTTCCCCGAGCCCGCCGTCCTGCCGCCCGACCCGGTCCTGCGCTTCCTCTGCTACGTCCTCGAGGACGCCGCCGACGAGTGGCTCTACCGCCCCGCCGTCGGCAGCCGCTGGCACTTCGCGGAGAACGCCGCCGTGGGCGGCTTCGAGCTGGCACGCGACATCGCGGCGAAGCTGCCCCTCGCGTGCGATCAGGCCTTCGCCGGCGTGGGCGCGCACGTGCGGAGCAGCTGTACGCCGCTCGGGGTGACGGCCGACAACATCCAGCTCTGGGTCGACGACGTGCTGCGCCCCTGGATGCGCGTCCTCGGCACGCATCTGGCCCACCGTCCCTATCTACTCGGCGCGCGCCCCTCGCTCGCCGACTTCGCGCTCTTCGGCGGGAACGCGGCGCACTTCACCAACGATCCTCTGTGCCGGCGCTGGATCGAGGAGGACGGGCCCGCGGTGGTGCGGCAGACGTACCGTCTGCTCGAGCCGGAGGACCAGGAGTTCGGCGACTGGGACGACGCCGTGTCCGACACGCTGATCGCCGTCCTCGCCGAGCTCGGCAGGACGTACCTCCCGTGGGTCAGCCGCGCTTGCGTCGACGGAGTCGGCGACGTCGTCTTCGGCAACGGGGCACGGGTGACCGTTCGCGCGACGGACTTCCTGCGTGAGGCGCGCGCAGCCCTCCTCGCCCGCTACGTCGACGGCCGGAGCGAGCGGCTCGACGCAGTCCTCGACCGGGCGGCGATCCTCTCCTTCTTCGCCGACTACGCCGCGCACGCCGGGTCGATCCCGGACTTTCGCGACCCGCCCCGACCGGCTCTCAATCGCCCCTTCCCGCCCGCCGAGGCGGTATGAGACGGATGCTCGCGGCACTCGTTCTCCTCGCCGTCGCCGGCGCCCTCGCCCTGCGCTCCGAGCGCGTGCAGGATGCCATCGTCCGCCGCATCGCGCGCCATCGGATCGGGCGGGACACCTCGGCGCTGCTCGCTCCCGACGCGCTCCGCGTCCTCCTCTGCGGGACGGCCTCGCCGATCGTGTCCGCGCGGCGCGCCGAGGCGTGCACCGCGGTCTTCGCGGGCGGTCGCATGTGGATCGTCGACACGGGGCCCGGGAGCTGGCGGACCCTGGCGCTCCGACGCGTCCGGGGTGAGACGATCGGCGCCGTCTTCTACACGCACCTGCACTCCGATCACATCGGGGAGCTGGGCGAGTTCAACCTGCAGACCTGGGTCGCCGGCCGGCCCGGCCCGCTTCGCGTGTACGGGCCCGAGGGCGTGACGGAGCTCGTGCACGGCTTCGGCGAGGCGTACGCCGCGGACACGCGCTTCCGGATCGCGCATCACGGCGCCGCGTTCCTGCCTCCCGAACGTGCCGGGATGGTCGCGACGACCGTTCACCTCGACGACGCCGAGGCGACGCGCGTGCTCGACGAGGACGGTGTCGTTGTGACCGCCTTCCGCGTCGCGCACGATCCCGTGCGGCCCGCGTTCGGCTACCGCTTCGACTACCGCGGCCGCTCCGTCGTGGTGAGCGGCGACACGCGGCCGTGCCCGACCCTGGTCGCGCAGGCGCGGGGAGCCGACGTCCTCGTGCACGAAGCACAGGCGAACGACCTCGTGCGCGTCATGGAGGAGACGGCGCGCGAGGCGGGCGAGGCCCGCGCCGCGAAGATCCTGGGCGACATCCCGAGCTACCACACGGATCCCGCCGACGCGGTCCGCGAGGCGCTCGACGCCGGCGTGCGGCTCCTCGTGCTGACCCATCTCACGCCACCCCCGGACAATCGCATCCTGACGCGCATCTTCCGGCGCGGCGTCGCGCGCGTGCCCCCGCACGGCGTCGTGCTCGGCGAGGACGGGACGCTGGTCGTGCTCCCGGCCGGGTCGGACGCGGTCGAGGTGACCCGCCTCGATCCGTGAGCGGCACCCCACGCAATCAGCGGGAGGCGACCGGCGCCACGACGACGAGCATGCCCGCCGGCGAATCGGTCAGGTACGCCGCGCCCTCGTCGGTGGCCACGGCGTTCCGTGCGCCGGGCTCGGTCGCCACGGTCGCGACCCGCGTGAGGCCACCCGCGGAATCGACGCGCGCGATCGTCAGCTTCGCAACCCGTGCGGCGGCGACGTACAGCTCGTGGCGACGCTCGACGTAGTCGATGTTGTCGACCCCGTCGCCAACCTCGATCGTCGAGAGCCGCTTGCCGTCGTGTCCTACGTCGAAGACCGTCACGCGATCCCGGCAGGCCACGAACAGGAAGTCGAGGCCATGGTCGAGGCCGAGTCCCTTCGGCCCGTCTTCCCCGCACTCGGGTCGCCAGGTGCTCGTGACCTGGCGGCGTCCGATGTCGATGGCGAGCGTGCGGTCCTTGTCCTCCAGGTTCGTGTAGAAGATGCCCCGCGCATCGTCGACCGCGAAGCCCTCGGGCTCGCCCTCCAGCACGATCTTGCCCGCCAACCGGAGGGCAGCAGGGCTCGCGGTATCGATCACCGCGATCGACTTGTCGCGCGGCGTGGTCACCCAGAGCTCGTGCGTCGAGGCGACGTACGCGAGGCCGTCCGGCATCGAGTCGAGCTTCAGGCAGGGCCCCACCTGCAACGAGTCGGCTTGCACGGCGCAGACGCTCGAGTCGCCGCGGTTGCCGATGTAAACGGTGCCGACACCCACGGCTGCCGAGCTCGGCCCGAAGACGCGCTTGGTGCCGTGGCGTTCCATCTCGGCGATGCGAAACCCCTCGATCCGCGCCACTCGCTCCGTCGGGACGTCGACGACGTCGACGCTCCCGGTATTGCCTGCCGGCACCCACACCCGGTGGCGCGCTCGATCGTAGGCCAGGTAGTCCATCGACACACCGCCCGCGGGAGCGCCGGGCAGCGCGATCGAGTGGACGGCGAACACGGGCGGCGTCGAGCGTGTGTGCGGTCGTACTGAGCAGCCGGCCTGGATGATCGACAGGACGAGAACGAGCCGATGGACGGCGACAGTGAGCTTCATCGCACATGCAGTACAGCACGTGCACGGTCGAGTCGAGATGGAGGGGGCGCGGCGACGCCGGCGTGCGGCTCCGTGAGCTGGTCTCAGTCGGACGTGGCCTTGAACTGCCTGGCGTCGCTCCGGGTCGCCTTCGAGAACGTCGCCTCCCAGCAAGCCGGCGCGTCGTCGCGCGTCAGCCGTACGACCACGGGTCCGGTCAGGCCGAGCGCCGGCATGTGCAGGTTGCGACCCCTGCCGAGCACGCTCATCTTCCCTCGACCCGCCGCCGCCGGTCGCAGCGACAGCGCGGAGAGACCGTCCCGGGCGAGGCTCTTGTCGCGGTAGCCGTAGCCGCTCCCCGTGCCAGACCAGCAAGGCTTGCCGCCGCAGGTGCCGCCGGCGGGCGCGGTGGCGTGGAGCACGAGGTCGAGGCCGGCCGCGGTGCTGTCCATCACGCAGAGCGTGTACGCGGTGGTGTGGAGGGGATCGCCCAGATCACGCGACGCCCCGAGGTCGCTCCGCACCACGTTCCACGCGAGCGAGTCCGTCTTCGACGTCCGTCCCCGCTTGAGCCGGACCGTCGACTTGCCGGCCTTCGCCGTCTGACAGCCTGCGGCCAGCGGGACGGGGTGGGTGCACGCTCCCACGGCGTTGCAGACGTCGCTCGTGCACGGGTTGCCGTCGTCCGCGCACTGCGCTCCCGCCTGGGCGAACTGGCAGCTCGCCGAGCAGCAGCCCCCGGGCTGGCCGTTGGCCGAGGAATCGTCGCACTGCTCACCGTTCTGGACGATGCCGTCGCCACAGATCGACGGGGCCGCGGAGTTGGGGATCAGGACCTTGACGATCTTTCCGGGGTAACCGTCGGTGCCGAAGTAGGCATAGCCCCGTATCGGATCGAATACCCCGGATTGCAGGAAGACCTCGTCGTACAACGACGAGGGGTTGTTGATCACGTTCTCGCCGTCGTTGGGTCCGGCGGGCTCACCAATGGCGTGGCTGCCGCCGGCGAGCGGCAGGACCCCCGTCTCCACGGGCGCCGCGGCGCCGATCCCGAGGCTGACCTGGAAGATCTTGGCGGGATAGGTGTGATCCGTCCCGAAGTACGCGTAGCCGGAGACGGGATCGATGACGGTCGAGCAGAGCTCGCGCTCGGCGGCGTCGGGGCCGTTGTGTGCGCCCGTCCCCGCGCTCAGGCTGACCTGGTCGACCAGGGTCGGCGGCGCGTTGCCCGCGCCGAGCGCCACCTTGTACACGGTCGACGGCACGGAGTTGGCGCCGTAGTACGTCCCGAAATAGGCGTAGCCGTTGGCGACGTCGATCACCGCCGCGCCCATCCCGTGCGCGACTGAATCCAGCTGCACGGCGCCGATGCGGGCCGGCAGATTGGCACCCGAGCCGAGAGCGACCTTGACGACCGACGGGGGCGCAATCTCGGCCACCGGGCCGACGAAGTACGCATAGCCGTTCTGGGTGTCGATCACCCCTCTGCGAAACGAGGTCTCGCCGGGATTGAGCGACGTCGAGCCGATCACCGTGAACGTCGCGAGCGATATCTTGGAGACCTGGTTGGGACTCCCCGGGCATACGGCGTACGCGTAGTGATTCGACGGATCCGGGTCGGAGGTATCGATCACCGCGGCGAACGCGTAACCCGAGAGGGTGAGCGTATCGACGTAGGCCGGCGGGTTGTCCCCCACGCCGAGCGCCACCCGGTCGATCTTCGACGTGATGAAGTACGCATAGCCGGCCGCGACGTCGATCAGCGCGGTCGAAGGCTGCCCGCTCGGACACTGGACGGCGCCGAGCTCCACGGGAAGTGGCCCCTTGATGTCCATCTTGACCACCCACCCCGACTTGCCGGCGAAGTAGGCGTATCCGTTCACCGGGTCTATGGTCGCGGAGTAGAGCCCGCCATACGCGCCGTTGCTCAGCGTCAGCGCGCCGATGCGCTGCATGCCGTTGGCCGACATGGCGCCGGCGACGGACGGTACGCAGAGCCCGAGCAACGCGATCGCACCGCACGCGACGCGCAACCGCGAGCGCAAATCACTCGCACGATAGAGGGTGGACATCGCGTACAACGTTGTGCAAACGGCGCGCCACGCCACGGGGACACATGGGTAGATGACCCCCACAGTCTCCGGTACGCGGCTGACGGGAGGCGTTACTGCCGTGCCACCCGAGCCGCGCATCCGCCGGGGCGTCGTACGGGCGAGTTGCCGCCGTCAACCGGTTTGACTTTTCGCCCATCGAAGGGGGATTGGACGTGACTCCGTGATGCGACCGGCAGCGACAGGAAACGAAGGTAGCGCCCGGGTCGGCGAAGCGTCGGTTTACTGGCGCAAGCAGGGCAGCGGACCCGCGGTGGTCTTCCTGCACGGCTTCCCCCTCTCGGGGCAGACGTGGGACGGGGTCCTCGTCCATCTGCGAGATCGCTTCACCTGCTACACGCCGGACCTGATCGGGCTGGGTGAGTCGCAGAGCGCCTCCGCCGACGACTACTCGTCGCAAGGGCAAGCGCGGGCGATCCAGGGAACGCTGTCGCAGCTCGGCGTCGACTCCTACGCGCTCGTCGGCAACGACACGGGCGGCTGGGTGGCGCGCGAGCTCGCCCTCATCGACGGCCGGCGGGTGTCGCGCCTCGTCCTCACCAACACCGAGATCCCGTTTCATCGCCCACCCTGGATCCCGATGTATCAGGCCCTGGCGCACGTCCCCGGGTACGGGGTCGTCATGCGACGGCTCCTGAAGGTGGCCGCGTTTCGCCGTTCGCCGATGGCCTTCGGCGGCTGCTTTCACGACCCGGCGCACCTGGAGGGCGACTTTCACCGACGCTTCGTCGAGCCCCTGATCGCCTCGGACGCTCGCCTCGAGGGCACGCTGCAATTCCTCCGACGGATGAAGTTCGCGCGGCTCGACCAGTTCAAGGAGCTCCATCGAGAGCTGGCCATGCCGACCCTTTTTGTCTGGGGCGCGAACGACCCGACCTTTCCCGAGCCGAGGGCTCGCGAAATGATCGCGCAATTCCCGAACGTGGTGGGCTTTCACTCGATCGCGAACGCGAAGTTGTTCGTCTACGAAGAGCACCCGGAGGAGGTCGCGAGGCTCATCGACCGCTTCCTCGCGGAAGCTACGGGTGCCCTCCCCGCCTGATCTTTTCGAGGAACGGCACGAGCCCGTCCACGAAGTCGTTCTGCGGACTCGCCGAGTTCGGGTCGTTGTGAGCGTACGTCTCGTGGCGGTCGATCAGCGTCAGGTGATCCGCCGGGATGTTGGATTGGTTGGCGAGGATGGTCGCGCCGTCGAGCACCCTCTGCCCGCCCAGCGCGGCGCCGAAAGCGTAGATGCGAAGACGCCGCGGGAGATCGTGCCCGTGCGTCGCGTGGACGTCGAGGATGCTCTGCGCCGGGTTGGCGTTCCCCGCGGCGACGGCCCCGGAGTCGATCGTCAAGCGTTGCGGGTGGTACCACGCGGTGCCGTCCAGGCCCTTGAGGCCCGTCCCGGAGAACATGTCCGCGAAGCGCTGGATCGGCGTGATCTCGCCCGCCTGGTCCCAGCCGCGCGGATCGCCGCTCGCGGCGAGGTGGCCGAGGTGCGCCTGCGCCGCGATCAGGCCCGGGGGCGACGTCTCGGTGTCGAGCGCGTAGCCGTACTGGGCCAGGTTCGTGACCGGGATCGGCGGCTTCAGGTTGGCGGGCAGCAGCGCGAAGGCCTGCCCCAGGGACGGCGCGTCCGGATCGAGCAGCGCCCCCGTCGAGCCGGTCGCGTTGAAGAGGCCCGCGAACGGGGCGGGGATGCCGCCGAAGCTCAACCACGGCGACGCGCTCTGCAACGCTTGGAGCGACGCGGTCGCCTGCTCCGTGGTCACGGGGATCGGGCTGCTGCCACCGTCGATGAACACGAGGCCGGAGAGGATCTTCGCGCCGGGCACGCCGTCGAAGTCCCAGGTGGCATACGCCGTGGTGATGGAGCCGCCGAGCGAATGGCCACCGACGACGACCCGGTGTCCGCGCCGCTTCGCCGCCAGGACCACGCGCCGCAGGTCCTCGATCTCGACGTTCATGCCCCAGCCGCGCGCGAAGCCGACGCTCGCATCCGGAATGAGCTGGAAGTGGGTCGTGACGGCCGGGTTGGTGAGCCAGCCGAGGTAGTAGTCGAACAGCTCCTGCCCCGTCGCTGTTCCCTCCTTGGCCCGGTCGAGCACCGAGTGGTCCTCGAGCAGGTTCTCCCGGCGCTCGACGGCCCAGACCTGCCAGGCCCTCACCTTCGAGACGATGGTCTTGGCGAGCGGCGCGAAGTAGGCGGCGCTCGCCGACGTCCCGGGGTTGAGGACGAGGATGTTCCGCGCGTGCCGCGGGCCGATCTCCAGCACGCCCACCTTGTTGAGCTCCGGCGGGGTGCCCGGGGCCTCGAAGCCGTCGAGGCGCTCGAATCTGACCGCGATCTCGGACGGCACGGGCGGCGCGGACGTCGCCGGCGCCGCGAACGCCATGCCGAGCACTGCCGCTACCAGCGCAAGCCAGCGACGCTTCCCGCTATTGAGACGCATCTCGTCCTCCTCTCTCGTGTGGCCGAGGGTCGGAGCGTACAGCCACGGGGGACACCCAGTCCAATACATCGTCCGGGTGGTATTGAGACGGTCGGGATATGAAGCCCGCCTGACGATCGAGCAGGCCACTCGAACGCGTGCGGTCTACCTTCCCCAGCGGCCGGCCCGCTTCGTCCGATTTTCGTTGCCGATCACGCCGCGGCGCGGTAGCTTCGCCCGCGCGAAGCCAGCAAGGGACCCCCACGGCGCAGACAGTCACCATCCTCGGCGGCGGCCCCGCCGGCCTCGCGGTCGCGCTCTACGCGCACCGTGCCGGCATCCCGTTCGTGCTCTTCGAGCGCGGCGCCGAGCTGGGCGGCATGTGTCGCACGCTCGAGTGCGGGGCCCATCGCTACGACTGCGGCGCGCACCGTTTCCACGATCGCGACGCCGAGATCACGCGCGACGTCCGGGCCCTGCTCGGCGACGAGCTCGCGGCCGTCCACGCCCCGAGCCAGATCTACGACGGCGGCCGCTTCATCGATTTTCCGCCCAGCCCGCTGAATTGGGTGCTGGGGGTCGGTGCGTACGAGGCGGTACGCGTCTTGGCGGAGCTGGTCGCGGCACGCGTACGGCCGCAGGCGGAGCGGAGCTTCGAGGACTACGCGATCAACCGCTACGGTCGGCGGCTCGGCAAGCGTCTCCTCCTCGACTACTCGGAGAAGCTCTGGGGTCTGCCCGCCGCCGAGCTCGACCCCGGCGTCGCCACCCGCCGCCTTTCCGGCCTCGGCCTACGCTCGCTCGTGGTCGAGCTTTTGCTGCCCCACCGGAAGAGCGTGCATCTCGACGGCGCGTTCCTCTACCCGCGCGCCGGCTACGGTACCATCGCCACACGGATCGCGGCGAGTCTTCCGCGCCAGTGCATCCGCACCAGGCACGAGGTGACGGGCCTCGAGTGCACGGGTGGCCGGGTCCGCGCCGTGCGTTTCGCCGACCGGCCTCCGGTCGAGGTCGACGGCCGCCTCGTCAGCACGCTGCCCGCCTCGCTCCTCGTCCGCTTCCTCGGGGACGCGCTGCCCCCCAGCACGCACGAGGCGGCGGCGCGCCTGCGCTTCCGTCACCTGCGGATCGTCTTCCTCCGTCTCGGTGTCCCGCGCTGCTCGCGCAACGCGACGATCTACCTCCCCGATCCGCGGCTCTGCGTGTCGCGCATCTCGGAGCCCAAGAACCGCTCCGCGGCGATGGCGCCCGAGCACGAGACGGCGCTCGTCGCCGAGGTGCCCTGCTCGACCGGCGATCCGGTGCACGGGCTGGACGATGCCGCGCTCGCGGAGCGCGTCATCGACGAGCTGGCCGGCGTAGGGCTCCTCGACCGCCGCAGCGTCCGCGAATGGCGCCATCACCTCCTGCCCAACGCCTATCCGGTCTACGCGCTCGGCTACGCCGAGTGGCTCCGCCGGCTCGACGACGCGCTGACGTCGTTCGACAACCTCGACGTCCTCGGCCGTGCCGGGCTCTTCTTCTACAGCCATCTGCATGATCAGCTGCGCCTGGCGAAGAACTACGTCCGGACACTCGGCGAACGAACGCGTGCCACCCAGCCGGAGAGCATGTCGCCGCACATGACGACGTCGGCGAGCAGACTGTAGTACGGTCGCGCGCCGCCCGCTTCGCGCCGGCCGCGTCCCGTCAGCCGGCCGACGAGGGCACCGAGGAGGCTCCCCGCGGGACGCGTCCACGCCGTCGGCAGGTTGCGCTCGAAGAGCCAGTGCCCGAGCCAGCAGGGTGCGACGCCGAGCACGGGCACCGCGCCGAGCGCGAGCAGACTGCGCTCGACGACGGCCACGGCCAGCGCCGCTAGCATCGCGACCTTCGCAACCAGGTGGAAGGCCCGGTTAGCGGGGTGCCGGTGCTCGGCGCGATACGCGACGTAGAACTCGGCGAACGTCATACGCCGCGCAGCATACGCGCGTCGCGGGTGCCGCGTCACGACCCCGGGGCGAGTGGACGGAGGGTCAGGCCGCGGAGGGCGCTGCGCGCCGGCAGCGCAACGGAGAGGCGATGGACGTACCCGACGAGCCGGACCTCGCCGGTCCTCATGCCGTCGGCGAGCACCGCGCTGCCGTCGAGCTGGACGACCAGGGGCCCGTAGCCGTCGGCGACGATGTGCCAGCGGCCAGGTGCCAGCCAGACCCGACGCCCGATCTCCACCGCCGCGTCGGAGAGAATGGCGAACGGCACCCGCGGCGGCGGCCGCTCGGGTGAGTAGAACCCCGGGGTCTGCCGGGCGGCCGGGTTCCAGAAGAGGAGATCCCCGAGGTCGAGGGTCTGATCCGCGCGCAAGCGCGCGGGCCAGCAGACGCTCGAGGCGGCGAGCAACGCCGCGCCGACGGCCACGAGCCGCGCCGCGGGCGGCAGCGCGGGCAGCTCGCACGCAATGAGCGCGCACACCAGCGGCGCGAGGAGATGGAAGCGCCAGGCGGCGTCGGTCGGCAGCATGAGCGTCAGCAGAAGGGCCACGGGCGCGACGAACAGAAGAAGCGGCCGCCACGCGCGACGCACGAGCGCCCCCACGGCGGCGGCCGCGAACAGCACCAGGTACGCGGGCGTGAGCACGTAGTGGAGACGCGCGACGGCCGGGGCGAGCGGCTCCGCGTGGCGCGAGAAGCTGAGCCAGTAGTAGCCCGCCGGATCGGTGACGTAGGCGAGGTTCGCGACCAGTCGCGCGATGGGGTGCACCTCGATCGCCGCCGCCGGCGTCTCGGGGTGCCGGAGCGGCGCCAAATATCCCACCGGGTCGGTGAAGAGGGCCACCACAGCGACGCTCGTCACGGCCCACAGCGCGAGGCCGCGGAGCGAGCGCGGCCCGAGCACGAGGACAGCGGCCGGCACGAGCCCGAGCGCGATCAGGCCCGTCTGCTTCGCGCTCGCGAGGAGGCCGGTGACGATCCCGAGCCCGAGCCATCGCCTCGCGGTGTCCGTCGGCCGGGCGAGCAAGGTCGCGAGCAGCACGAAGAGCGGAGCGAGGAAGACGTCCAGGTAGGCGAGCGACCCGTAGGTGACCGCCGGGGGAAAAACGGCGTAGGCCGCCGCCGCGACCAGCCCCGCCCCGGGGCTCGCACCGAGGGCGGCGGTGAGCGCGGGCAAGAGCGCGATGGTCGTCGCATCAGCGAGCGCGTTCACCACGCGCCCGGCATGCACCGCGTCTTCGATGGACGCCGGCCGCGCCACCGCGAACAGCGCGCCGGTCACGTACGCGAAGAGACACGGATGCCCGGTGCGGAGCACTGTGCCGGACGTCCCCCAGCGGACGCGCTCACCGGTCTCCGGATCGAGCTTCAGATGCTCGCGCGGATGCTCGCGCAGGAAGCGGAGCCCCTCCCCGACGGAGAGCGGGCTACTCGCCCAGTAGGCATCGCCGACGTAGTGGGCCTCGTCGTCGTGCAGCGTCGCGGTCGCGGCGTTCCAGAGGCGGAGGGCGAGGCCGAGTGACACGAGGAGGGCGACCGAGACTTGCTGAGTGCCGCGCCGCACGTCGGCAGACTTGGGCACGCGAAGCGCCGTGCCGTCAAGGCGACCCCTCAAGTTCGCGCCCCGGGCAGCCGATGGTGCAGCGATGGCGCACACCCACCGCTTCACCCTCGCGACCGCAATCCTCGCCGCCGGCCTCCTGGGCGCCCCCGCCGACGCGGGCGCGCGGAAGGCGAAGCCGACCGCCTGCCGCTCTGGCCGCTACTTCGTCACCGGGGCTCCCGTGATCCCGGGCGCCCCCGGGGTCGAAGCGGACACGCTCGTCGTCGACGGCACGAAGGTCTCGCTCGACAGCGGGTGCGCGGTGACCGGCGCGCGCGTCAAGCCCGGCAAGAAGTTCACCGCGCTGCAGGTGACGTGGCGGTCCTGCCGCGGGGTCGTCGGCAAGGCGACGCTCAGCGCGAAGATCGACGCCGCGACCTGCTCGCACCTGACGGGCACCTTCAAGGCGAAGAAGGACCGGAAGAAGAAGCTCAAGCGGACGTTCAGCGCGCTCCGCTCGGCGTGCGGCGACGGGACCGTCGACCCGGCGAGCGGCGAGGCGTGCGAGCCGGGGCCGAACCCCGCCTGCGCCGCCGACTGCACCTGGCAGGCGCACCCCACTCGCGACGACGACTTCTACGCCCCCGCCATCGCCGCCCCCGACTTCTCGAAGATCACGCTCACCCCGCAGGGCGACGGCACGACGCACGTGCAGGGCGCGGCGGGCGCGGTGCCGGGCCCCTTCCCGGTGTACGTCGCGAGCCCGAACAGCGCCAACCACGCCTTCACGACGGCGGCCGCCGACGGCTCGTTCGCCGCCGACGTCATCGCGCCGCCGGGCGCGTGGGTGCTCGTGAAGTACGACCCGACCGGCGGGGCCTGGATCGATCCGGCCAACATGGACCCGCTCGGCGCGCCGATCAACTCGGCGCTGGGGGCGTGGCATCAGGTGCCGTTCTCGCCGCCGGCCGGCGTGGGCGTGCCGTTCGTGGTCGCGGGCTCCGCCTTCGAGAGCCGCGTCGACTGGAGCCTCGCCGGGCGCATGGCGGTGGCGAGCAACACCGTCACCCTGACCGGCACGCTCACCGTCTACGCCGCGACCTCGCAGGTGGGCCAGACGCCGACCTTCTCGATCGTGCTCCATCGGCTGAACAACGCGAGCGGCGCGCCGCGCTTGAAGACGAACCAGTTCTTCTCGACCATTCTCACGCCGACTGGGCTCCCGATCGAGCACTTCGACGGCCCACCCGTCGCCGCCGACGGAATCTCCTCCGCCGCGCTCGCGCAGACCGGGACGAACGTCTACACGGGCGCCGTCAGCAAGGTGTTCAACCTGCCGGGCGGTCTCCCCGCCGGGACGTACGCGCTCGCACTCTCCACCTTCGGCACCGGTCTCACGGGTCCGCTCCCCGGCCCGCGGCGCGAGGTGAACCCGTTCGTCACCAACCACGAGATCTACCTACCGCCGTTCCAGATGGGC
This sequence comes from Binatia bacterium, assembly GCA_041496545.1. Classification (GTDB taxonomy): domain Bacteria; phylum Desulfobacterota; class Binatia; order DP-6; family DP-6; genus DASRHG01. The sequence goes on from JBGQET010000070.1 coordinate 18,296, forward strand.
TCGCCGGCCGCGCCGCGCCTCGTCTGGACGCTCCTGACCGACGTCTACAGCGCCGACGGCAGCCGCGGCACTATCGCGGCCGAGGACGCCGCGGGGTTCGAGCTGACCGACCGCCTCGCCGTGCAGACGAGCCGCTTCATCGTCCCCCGTCTCAGCAAGAAGACGGGCCAGCCGCTCGTCTACCGGCTCGAGCCCTACGTGCCGATGGTGAGCGAGGGCGAGCGCCGACTCGCCAACGTCCCGACGCACGCCTTCGCCTTCCCGTCGGGCAGCCTGAGCGCCACGATCACGCGGCCCGACGGCGCGGTCGTGACTCTCGGCCCGGCGCCCTTCACGAGCGCGCACTCGCGCACCCCGGCCAGCTCGGCCGGCGCGCTCCTCGACAACGGCGGCGGGCACCTCGGCGACGTCATGCAGCTCAGCACGGACTCGGGGACCTTCGACTACCAGTTCCCACAGTATGGAGACTACCGGATCGTCCTCGCCGGCTCGATCGCCGACGTGTACGGCAACACCTTCACCGGCGGCGGCACGTACAGCGTCACCGTCGCCGAGCCGCTCGACCTGGAGCCCGCCGTCCTGCCCATGACGCCGTTCGTGGTCGGCAACGCGCTCGACCCCGCGCTCACCGTGCTGCCCGGCGTCCCCGCCGACGTGACCGTCGAGGCGAAGCTCCTCGTCGACTCCAACCCGGCCGAGACCGTGGACTACCACGCCGCCGGGACCGCGAACCGCTTCGGCTACTTCGCGCCGGCGCCCGGCACGGCGCCCTTCGTGATGACGGGCCCCGGGGAGCTGCTCGTCACGACGGTCGCGCGCTACACGGACGCGAGCGGCACGCTGTGGATGGGCGCGACGCGCTGGGGGCAGGTCGTGGCGCCGGTCGGGAGCCCGCTCGTGGCGCACGGCCGGCGCGAGACGGACGGCACGCCCGCCGCGTCGGTGCACCAGTGGTTCCAGACCTCCCTCGTCGGGAGCACGCACGCCCAGCTCCCGTGGGCGACCGGCGACATCCTGTGGCAAGGCGACCAGGAAGCCGCACGCGTGCAGATCACGGCCCAGGACACGGGCGGCGCGATCCAGGCGGCGATCGCCGACTGGGTGGGACAGAACAACTACTTCTCGCCGGGCGACGAGGCGTCGCCCACGCCGACCTTCAACGAGCGCACGGCGCTCGGCGAGGTGCCGCTCGGCTTCTCGACCTCGACGGGCGCCAACCCGCCCGAGGAGCCGGCGGACATCGTGAGCCGCGGCTACTGGTACGGCGGCATCGAGCGTCCGGGCGAGCGCGTGCGCGAGATCGTCAGCGACGACAACAACGGCACGACGTACTGGCGCTTCGCCGAGCTGTACGGGCTCCAACCCGGGATGGGTTTCGACGGCGACCTCCCCGGCGACTTCAAGTTCCAGTTCGGCGGCGTCGTCTACCGCGACAGCGTGCACGCCGTCAGCGGCTACGGCATCTACGGCAGCCTCTGGTCGCATCTGATCGACGCCGACGACCAGGCGGAAACCTACGTCTTCCCCCCGTTCGAGGGCGCCAACGGCGGCCCGAGCAACGGCCCGATCCTGCGCATCAACGGGGCCGCGATCGACGGCTTCGTCGTCCCGCTCGGCGTCCGGCCGGGCAGCGTGCTCGAGACCGGCAAGGTGTTCTCGTTCTCGGCGCAGCTCGCGCCGACGCTGCCGGCAGCGGTGTCGGCCGTAGTGACCGGCCCCGCCGGCTTCAGCCGGACGGTCGCCGGACGCGCCAACCCGGTCGGCTACTTCTACGACCCGAGCCAGGACTTCGTGACGCCGGCGCCCGGCGTCTACCACGTCGCGGTGACCGCCACCTTCGACGCCGCGACGTCCGCCGGCCCCATGAGCCCGCCCTACCCGACCGGCAGCGTGCTCGGCGCGGTCGCCGGCGGCTTCGACGTCTACGTCGTGGCAGCGGACACGCCGTCGCTCCCGCCCGGGCAGCCGACGTGGAGCGTCGTCGCGGGAGTGGCCCCCGTCACGCTCACGGTGTGGGCGCCGCACGCCCTACAGACGGGAACGGTCCACTACACGATCGCGATGCCGGGTGTGCTCCTCGCCGCGGGAACGGCCCCGCTGACCAACGGGCGAGCCAGCATCACCTACGATCCCGCGACGCTGCACCAGACGTTCCCGAACCTGGACGTCGACGGACGCACGGGCGCAGGCGCGGGGCTCGCGGACACGGTGTGGGTGGGCTTCGCGCTCGAGGGCTCCACCGGGACGACGCTCTACGCGGACCACGTGACGTTGCAGGGCGTGGACCTGCTGCATCCGCGGCGCTAGCCCGAGGGCTCAGCTGGCCGTTGATTATGACCAGAAGTCGGACCATAATAAGAAGGCGGTGGCGTGGAGTGGGCACAGGATCGAGATCACCCGCGACGCCCTTGAGCATGTTCGTGCACTGCCAAAGAATTATCACGCGTTCGTCTTGCGGACGCTCCGACTGTTCCTGGCTCACGAGCCGGCGAGGGAGACACGCGATCGGAAGCTCCTCTGCCTGCCCGCCCCCTTCGGCGCGCATTGGGAGCTCCGTTTCGGGCCACAGAACCGCTTCCGTGCCTTCTACACGATCGAGGGCGCGACGGTCGTCGTGGTCGCGATCGGCGTGAAGGACCACGAGCGTCTGCGCATCGGACACCAGGAGGTACGGAATCGTGAAGCTCGCATCCATCGCCGAGGCAAAGGCAAAGCTGAGTGACTACGTCGAGCGCTGCCGGCGCGAGACCGTAGTCCTGACCAAGCACGGGCATCCGCGCGCGGCACTGGTACCCTTGGAGGATGACAACGACCTCGAGCGCTTCCTGCTCTCGAGGAATCCGCCCTTCCTACGCCTCCTCGCGCGCTCCGAACGGAGTGGACGGGTGTCCCTGGCGGAGGCCGAGCGTCTACTCGGCGTCAAACCGACAAAGACACTCCCGCAGCGGTCGAAACGACGCGGCAGCACCGAACGCTCACGGTAGCGAAGCGGCGATCCCAATACCGTAGCCGCTCGCCTGGGAACCGGAAGGGCGGTATGACCGGGGCGGATGGCGACCCGTAGCTTTCGCCCTTCCCGGCGCCGCCCCGGCAACCGCTCCGTCGACGTCGACGCCCTCATACGCGAGGCCAACGACGCCGCGCGCGCCCGCGACGCAGGCTATCGCGAGCGGTCGCTCGCCCTCCACGGCTGGATCTGCGCCAAGTGCGCGCGGGAGTTCGAGCGCGCGAGCCTTCACCTGCTCACCGTCCACCACAAGGACGGCAACCACCAGAACAACCCTCCCGACGGCAGCAACTGGGAGAATCTTTGCGCCGACTGCCACGAGGACGAGCACAGCCGCGGCCTTCTGGGGGACTACCTGACGGGCCGCGACTGACATCGTGCTTCCCGGGTCGCATCCGGTGTGGGCCCGACGAGTCCGCCTTCCGTCAGGTCGCGTTCAATTCTCGAGGAACGTCACCTTGCCGGTCGCTACGTCGTACATTCCGCCGACCAGCTCGATCCTGCCCTCGTCGAGATGCGTCGCGAGGTACGGACTTCGGTCGCGGATCTCCTTCATCGACTGGAACACGTTCTTCTCGGCGACGCTCGTGACGCAGGCCTCGTTCTTCGAATTGCTGCACTCCGCTGCCTCGACGGCGGGATGTATCTTCGCCAGAAGGCCGGTGAGGTTGCCCAGCTGCGCGCCGTCGAGCGCGCCCTTGACGGCGCCGCAGCGAGTGTGCCCGAGCACGACGATGAGCTTCACACCCACCTTGGCGGCGTATTCGAGGCTCCCGAGTTCGTCGTCGTTCACGACGTTGCCGGCCACGCGCACGCCGAAGACGTCACCGAGACCCTGGTCGAAGACGATCTCGACGGGCGCGCGGGAGTCCATGCACGCGAGGACCGCCGCGAAGGGGAACTGCCCCGACGCGGTGGCGATGACCTTGGCCGACCAGTCGCGGCGCTTCGTCGCGTTCGACACGAAACGGTCGTTGCCCGTCTTCAACCGCTCGAGCGCCTCGGACGGCGTCATCGCAGTCTGCGACTCCTGCGTCTGCACCTCGGGTTTCGCGGGCGGGGCCGTGGGGGACTCCTGAGCGGCGACACGAACGGTCGCGGCGGAAAGGCACAGGACGACTGCCCCGATAACGCGCTTCATCTCCCCTCCCCTCCCCTGAACGGCTACTGACGGATCTCGATCCCGCCCATCCCCACGACCCCGCCGGTGAAGCACTCCGACAGGCCGTCGCCGGCGCGCAAGGCAAGCCCGGCCGACGAGTTGTCGCCGGGGCAGTTGGCGGGGTGCTTCGGCGGCACGCGGAGGCTGCCGCCGAGGACGCGGAGGGCGCGGCCGTCGAAGCTCGCGTCGAGGAGCGAGGAGAAGTCGACGTTCACCTTCCCCTTGCCCTTCTTGAGATCGACCTTGACGGCGAGGAAGGCGTTGGAGCACCCGCCGATCGGGCAGAGCACGTCGGCGTAGTCCATGTCCGAGAGGTCGATCTCCAGGATGTAGTCGTCCGCCGTGCCCGACACGCCGTCGGTGTCGACGGGGAGGCCGCCGGCATCCATCACGCCCGAGACGGAAGCCTTCACGACCAGCTTGTTTCCGTCGAGCTGGAACGTCGAGCCCGAAGACAGCGCGCCGACGTTGCACTGCGCGTTCATGGTGCAAGCGCCGGCGCCGTTGAGACATTTGTTGCTGAACTCGCCGCAGCGCGGGGGCACGGGGACGAGGGTCATGCGGAAGCCGGTCCCGGCGGCGGCGGTGAGGGGAAGCGCGAGGG
>JBGQET010000071.1:0-22851 GCA_041496545.1 Binatia bacterium
CCATGACGCCGCCCGACCAGTTGAGCCCGCTACCGGACCGCCGCGTCGCGGTCCTCTTGCCCGCCGTCGCGCTGCTGCTCTTCATCGTCTACTGCGTCACCGTCCACGCGCTCGGCTGGCTCCGCTTCGACCTCGGCCCCGTCGTCGTGGTCTTCGGGGGCCTCGCCGCGCTCAACTTCGTGCTCGCGGTCGTCGCGCGCCGCTGGACGTTCGGCCGGTGGCTCACCTTCGCGTACGAGGCGACGCACGCCGCGCTGCTCACCGTCGCCCTCCACTACCTGGGGGGCGCGCGGATGGGGATCTACGTCTTCACCTACGGTTTCCTCGTCATCCACGGCGAGGTGCTGTCGTCCGAGTCGTCGGCGTTTCTCACCGCCAACTTCGGCGCCCTCTGCTACGCGGCGCTGGCGACGGGCGAGGGGCTCGGCTGGTTCCCCGCGCCGCCCGTGCTCGACGGCGTCCTCACGCCGGGGCAACGCTTCACCTTCGTCGGCTTCGCCTTCTTCGCGCTCAACTTCCTGGCGGCGAACGCGAGCCGACACGCCGCGGAGCTGCGGCGGCTCGCCGCCGAGCTCGGCCGGATGCTGGAGGAGCGCACCGCGAAGTCCCGCGCGCTCGAGGCGAAGGACGAGGAGCTGCGTGCCTTCCTCTTCACGGTGACCCACGACCTCCGCGACCCGCTCGGCGCCGTCCGCGCGCTCGCCGACATCGTGCGCGACCGCGAGGGCGCGTCGCTCTCCGCCGATGCCCGCGAGGACCTGGAGCGGATCGCGCGCCTGGCGCAATCCAGCGAAGCGATGGTGCGCGACCTGGTCGACCTGTGCCGCGTGACCTGGTCGCCGGAGCAGGCGTCCTGGGTGGACCTCGACGCGCTCGTGTCGGAGGTCATCGACGGGCTCCGCCCGCACCTCGAGGCGAAGCACGTGCGCATCGCCGTCGACCCGCTGCCCCGCGTGTGGGGCCAGCCGCGCAAGCTGGGGCACGTCGTCTCGAACCTCATCGCCAACGCCGTCAAGTACGTCCCCGCCGAGCGCGGCACGATCGCGGTGCACGCCGCGAAGCAGCCCGACGCGGTCGTCCTGGCGGTGGAGGACAACGGCATCGGCATCCCGCCGGTCTACCAGCAGCGTATCTTCGAGCTGTTCGGGCGCGTGCCGGAAGAGGGGCAGACGGTCGACGGCCGGCGCGTCGCGGGCACCGGCGTCGGGCTCGCGATCGTGAAGCGCATCGTCGAAGCGCACCAGGGGAGCGTCTGGGTCGAGTCGGCGTCGGGCGCCGGCAGCCGCTTCTTCGTCCGCCTCCCCGACGCGCCGCCGGGCGTGGGCGAGTCGGCCGCGGCGTGAGCGACCGGTGTGGTGTCCGCGTTCGCGCGGGCCTTGCCTACGCTCTACCCTCGAGCGCGCTCAGGAAGTCCTCCGCCCAGGTCACCGCCGTGGAGCGGGCGATCACGGCATAGAGCCGTTGGTGGCGCGCCCGGCGCTCGTCCAGTGACATGCGGAGGACCCGGTCGAGGTCGCGTGCCATCCCGTCGGGGTGGTAGGGGTTGGTGAGCATCGCGGCGTCGAGCTCGGCGGCGGCCCCGGCGAAGCGTGACAGGAGCAGTGCCCCGGGCGCGGCCGGATCCTGTGCAGCGACGTACTCCTTGGCGACGAGGTTCATGCCGTCGCGCAGCGGGGTGACGTACCCGACGTCCGCGGCCCGGTAGAGCTGTGCGAGCTGGTTGCGGCCGTAGGCGCGGTACAGGTAACGGATCGGCGTCCAGTGCGCCTCTCCGAATTCGCCGTTGATGCGGCCCACGGTGTTCTCCACCAGCGTGCGCTGCTCGGCATACTCCGGCAGGTCGGCCCGGGAGGGAACGGACACCTGCACCAGGCTGACCTTGCCGCGCCACTCCGGGAACAGCTCGAACAAGCGCCCGAAGGCGTGCAGGCGCTCCGGAATGCCCTTCGTGTAGTCGAGCCGGTCCACGCCGAGTACGAGGCGGCTCGGCGCGATCGACTGCAGCAGGGCGGCGATCTCCGCCGCCGCCTTCGGCTCGGGGGGCTCCTGGAAGCCCTCCGGAACGATGCCGATGGGAAGCGCCCGCAGCCGGGTCCGGCGGCCGCCGCGCGTGATCGCGTCGTCCTCGATGCGCGCCGTCAACAGGGCCGCGACGCACTGCCGGAAGTTGTCGACGTAGGCCTGCGTGTGGAACCCGAGCAGGTCGAACTGCAGCATTTCGGCCAGGAGCGTCTCGGCCCAGGGGAACATCGAGAACAGGTCGACGCCCGGGAACGGCACGTGCAGGAAGAGCCCGATGGGGCCGCGATGGTCGAGGCGGCGCAGCGCTCCCGCTACCAGGAGCAGATGGTAGTCGTGGACCCAGACCGGGACGTCCGGGCCGACGAGCGCGCGCGCCGCGGTCGCGAACGCCTGGTTCACCCGCACGTAGCAGTCCCACTCCTCGTCGCGGAAACGGACGCGGCTGGGGAAGGCGTGCAGCAGGGGCCAGAGGCTCCGGTTGCAGAAGCCGTTGTAGTACAGCTCGTACCAGTCCTGGGGGAAGTCCATCCAGGCCAGTGGCGGCGCGCATCGCTCGTCGACTTGCGGCTTCCCAGGATCGCCGCCCTCCACCGTGCGACCGCTCCAGCCGAGCCATATCCCGCGCCGCGCGGCCAGCACCGGTTCCAGCGCCGACACGAGCCCGCCGACGTTGCGCGTGCGCTCGGCGTCGGGTGCCGTCGGCGAGCGGAGGTGAGGAAGCCGGTTGGAGATCGCGAGCAGCCGACGGGTGGGCCGCGCGGCGGGCGGCGGCGACGGTGTGGTGGTGATCGCCGAAGGGAGCACCACCGATGGCGGAGTCGCCGTTCCGCGACGGACGGCCAGGACCCAACGCAGGAAGGCGACCGTCTCGTCGGGACCCGGGAGGGCCCAGCGCGCCGCGGTGCCGCTCTGTGCCCGCGGTCCGACGAGCACGGACTCGTCGGCGGGGTCGAGGGCCCGGAACATGTTCTCGTCCGTGACGTCATCGCCCAGTACGAGGAGACGCGCCCCCCCGCCGGCTCGCGCCCGCACCCACGGGGCGGCGAGCGACTTGCGTATCTGCCCGCAGCGGATCTCCAACGCCTCGGCCGCCTCCAGCCGCTCGTACCCGGAGTGCGAACGCCGCCACGAGGCGATCGCCGCGTTCGCCTCGACGGACAGGCCGGTCCGGTCGCCCGGCCGGACCTCACGAAAGTGCAGGCAGACCGACCACGTCTTCCGCTCGACGTGCGCGCCGTCGTAGGCCTGCGCCACTCGCCGCAGCTCTGCGGCCAGCGACTCCAGCGCCCCCGCATCGACCGGCACGGGCGCCTCCCACGGGCCGTCGCCCCGGCGCCACCCGCCGTGCTCCGCGCACAGATGCACGCCGGGAACCTCTCCCACCAGTCGCTCGAGCGACTCGTGTGGACGTCCGCTCACGACCGCCAGCACCACGCCCGGGAGGGCGGCAAGCTCGCGTAGCAGCGCGAGCAGGTCCTGCCCGATGCGGACCTCCTCCGGTGTGGGCGCAAAGGGGACGAGCGTGCCGTCGAGATCCGTGAGGACGCCGAGCGGGGTGGTGCGCGCGAACGCGCGCCAATGCTCAGCGGGATTCAAGGCGACACCACAGGAAGGCGTGTGGACCGAGGGTGAACAGGTAGGGCCGCTCGCCGACGGGCGGGAAGGCGACGCCGCCGATCACCTCGACCGGCACCCGGCCCCGCCACGCCGACAGGTCGATCTCCGCCGGCTGCACGAAACGAGAGAGGTTGTTGACGCACAGGATCGCCCGGCCCTCGTGCTCGCGGACGAAGGCCAGGATGCGGTGATTCTCCACCGCCAGCACGCGCAACGCGCGGCCGCGGAAGGCCGGATCGGTCCGATGCGTCTTGATCATCCGCCGCAGCCAGTTGAGAAACGAGGTCGGCTGGCGGTCGAGCGACTCCACGTTGTGGCCGGCGAAGTGATACCGCGGGTCGGTGATCACGGGCGCGTAGAGGCGGGAGGGGTCCGCCGTCGAGAAGCCGGCGTTGACCCCGGTCGTCCACTGCATCGGGGTCCGCACACCCAGTCGGTCGCCGAGGGTTACGTCGTCGCCCATGCCGATCTCGTCCCCGTAGTAGAGGACTGCGCAGCCGGGGAGGCTGAGAAGGAGTCCGTGCAGGAGCTCGATCTGTCGCCGCCCGCCCTCCAGCAGCGGCCAGAGACGGCGGCGGATGCCGAAGTTGAGGCGCATCTCCGGCTCGGCCGCGTACTCCTCCAGCAGGTAGTCGCGCTCGACGTCCGAGACCAGCTCGAGCGTCAGCTCGTCGTGGTTGCGGAGGAACATCGCCCATTGGCAGACGTCGGGGATCTCGGGAGTCGTCTGCAGGACGTCGACGAGCGGCTGCGCGTTCTCGCTGCGGATGGCGAGGAACATCCGCGGCATCAGCGGGAAGTGGAAGGCCATGTGGAACTCGTCGCCGTTCCCGAAGTAGGGTACCAAGTCGGCCGGCGACTGGCAGGCTTCGGCGAGCAGGACCCGTGGGGGATCGTAGGCCTCCGCGACCCGGCGCAGCTCTCGCAGATAGGCGTGCGTCTCGGACAGGTTCTCGCAGCTCGTGCCCTCGCGCTCGAACAGGTAGGGCGCGGCATCGACGCGGAACCCGTCGACGCCCATGTCGAGCCAGAAGCGGGCCACGTCGAGCATCTCCCGACGGACCTCCGGGTTGTCGAAGTTGAGATCCGGTTGATGCGAGAAGAAGCGGTGCCAGTAGTAGAGGCCGCAAGCCGGCTCGTACGTCCAGTTCGAAGGCTCCGTGTCGACGAAGATGACCTTCGTCCCGGCGTACCGGTCGGGGGTGGGACTCCAGACGTAGTAGTCGTGATGGGGATGGCCGGGACCGTGCCGGGCCGACTGGAACCACGGATGCTGATCGCTGGTGTGGTTGAGGACCAGGTCCATCAGGATGCGGAGCCCAGCGGCGTGGGCCCGGTCGAGGAGTCGTCGAAAATCGTCGAGGGTGCCGAGGTCCGGGTGAATGTTGCGGAAGTCCGCCACGTCGTAGCCGTCGTCCCGGAACGGGCTCGGGTAGATCGGAAGGAGCCAAATCGCCCCGACACCGAGGTCGCGGATGTAGTCCATCTTGTCGGAGATCCCGTTGAGATCTCCGATGCCGTCGCCGTTCGAGTCGTACCAGGCGCGAACCGGCACCTCGTAGAGGACTAGGTCACGGTACCAAGTGTCGGCCATACCGCTGATCCCTGGCGGAGCATACCGCGGAACCGTCGGGGCGCACATCCGCCGGGTCCCGGGCGTGCCGCCGACATCGGTCCCGGCGGGTCTCGAGCGCCCCACGGCGCTCGTCGTAAAACGCATGAAGCGGACGCCACACGAGTGCCGGCGCTTGCGGACCCGAGCCGGCTGACCTATCCGTCCCACCCGATGGCCCGCCCGCGCGTCGGTGCCGGCGGCGGTCTCGCCGCCGTCGGGTACGTCTGGAAGAAGGGACGCGAAGCCGGCGGCCTCCTGAAGCTCTACCGCCGGCTCCGCTCCAACAACGCCTGCAAGACGTGCGCGGTCGGCATGGGCGGGCAGCGGGGCGGCATGGTGAACGAAGCCGGCCACTTCCCCGAGGTCTGCAAGAAGTCCGTGCAGGCGCAGGCCGGCGACATGGCGGGCCCGATCCTCGAGTCCTGGTTCCGGGCGACGTCGATGGACGCGATGCGCCGGCTGACCTCCGCGGAGATGGAGCGCGCCGGCCGGCTCGCCTTTCCCGTCATCGCGGGGGAAGCGGACGGGCACTTCCACCGCGTGTCCTGGACGGAGGCGCTCGATCTCGCCGGAGCCGCGCTCAAGGGCGCGCCGCCCGAGGAGGTCTTCTTCTACTCCTCGGGGCGCTCGAGCAACGAAGCGGCGTTCCTCATGCAGCTCGTGGCGCGCGCCTACGGGACCGCCAACATCCACAACTGCTCCTACTACTGCCACGCCGCCTCGAGCGTCGCGCTCGCCGACGTCTACGGCTCGGGCACGGCGTCGATCGCGCTCGAGGACCTTGCCCACACGGACCTCGTGCTGGTCGCCGGCGCGAACCCCGCGAGCAACCACCCGCGGCTCGTCACGCAGCTCGTCGAGCTGCGCCGGCGCGGCGGCAAGGTCATCGTCGTGAACCCGCTCCGCGAGCTGGGGCTCGTCCGCTTCCGCGTCCCGTCGCTCTGGCGGAGCATGCTCTTCGGCTCGACGGTGTCGGACCTCTACCTCCAGCCCCACGTCGGCGGCGACGTCGCGCTCTTCAAGGCGCTCCTGAAGGGCGTCGTCGAGGCGGGCGGCGTCGACCGCGAGTTCGTCGAAGCGCACACGTCGGGCTGGGCCGCGGTGCTGGCCGACGTCGCCGCCGCGTCGTGGGACGAGCTCCTCGTCGCGTGCGGCGTGACGCGTACGGACGTCGACGCGGCCGTCCGCCTGCTCTGCGACGCCGAGCGCGGCGTGCTCTGCTGGGCGATGGGCCTCACGCACCACGCGCACGGCGTCGACAACGTGCTCGCGCTCGCCAACCTGGCGCTCGCGCGCGGCTGGCTCGGCCGGCCGGGCGCGGGCCTGCTGCCCATCCGCGGGCACTCGAACGTGCAGGGCGTTGGCTCGTGCGGCATGACGCCCACCGTGAAGCAGGCGTTCGCGGTCAAGATGGAGGAACTGTACGGCATCCGGCCCGCGGCGCGCGCGGGACAGGACACCTACGCTTCGATGGTGGCGGCGGCGGAGGGCCGCATCAAAGCCGCGGTGTTCCTCGGCGGCAACCTCTTCGCGAGCAACCCCGACCGCGACTGGGCGGCGGGCGCGCTGCGCAAGATCCCGCTCACCGTCTCGATCACGACCAAGCTGAACGAGGGCCACGTCCACGGCCGCGGCCGGACGGCGCTCATCCTCCCCGCGCTGGCGCGCGACGAGGAGTCGCAGGCGACGACGCAGGAGTCGATGTTCAACCTCGTCCGCCTCTCCGACGGCGGCCCGCCCGCCGTCGCGGGCGAGATGCGCTCCGAGGTCGAGATCATCGCCGCGCTCGCCGAGCGCATCCTGCCCGCGGGCCGCTTCGACTGGGCGGCGCTCCGCTCGCACCAGCGCCTGCGCGAAGAGATCGCGCGCGTCGTCCCCGGCTTCGGCGCGATCGGCGACATCGACCGGACCCGCCGCGAGTTCCAGATCGACGGCCGCAGCTTCCCGCGCCCCGCCTTCGCCACCCCCGACGGCCGCGCCCGCTTCCACCGCACGGCGCTCCCCGCCTTCGCCCCCGGGCCGCGCCAGCTCCGCCTGACGACGCTCCGATCCGAGGGGCAGTTCAACACCGTCGTCTACGAGGAGGAGGACCTCTACCGCGGCAACCGCCGGCGCGACGTCGTGATGATGGCCGCCGAGGACGCCGCCGCGCTCGGCGTCGCGGAGGGCGACCGCGTCGTGGTCGAGACCGAGGTCGGCCGGCTCGAGGTGACGGTGGCCGTCGTCGGCATCCGTCGCGGCAACCTCGCGATGTACTACCCGGAGGCGAACGCGCTCGTGCCGCGGCGCCTCGACGCGCGCTCCAAGACGCCCGCCTTCAAGTCGGTCGCGGCGCGCGTCGCCCCGGTGCGGGCATGAGGCTGCTGGTCGCCGAGGACGACCTCCCGCTGGCGACCGCGCTCCGGCGCGGGCTCTCGGCGCAGGGGTTCGCGGTGGACGTGGTGCCGTCCGTGGCCAGCGCGCGCGGCCTCATCGGTGTCAACCCGTACGACCTGATCGTCCTCGACCTCGGACTGCCGGACATGGACGGGCTCGTTCTCCTCCAGGAGCTGCGGGCGAAGGCGGACCACATCCCGGTGCTCATCCTGACCGCGCGCAGCGCGCTGGAAGACCGAGTGCTCGGCCTCGACAGCGGGGCCGATGACTACGTGCAGAAACCCTTCGCGTTTCCCGAGCTGGTGGCGCGCATCCGCGCGCTGCTGCGCCGGGGCGCACAGCCGGCGACGGGCGTGCTGCGGGTCGGGTGCGTCGAGCTCGTTCCCCACCGCCACGAGGTGCGGTGTGGCGGCGCCCCGGTCGGGTTGACGGCCAAGGAGTTCGCCATCCTGGAGTACTTCGTCCGACACGCCGGGATGCTGGTCACGCGGACGATGCTGCTCGAGCACTGCTGGGACGAGAGCTACGACGGACTCTCGAACCTGGTCGACGTCTACGTCGGTCGTCTGCGCCGAAAGCTGGAGGTCGCCGGGTGCTTGCCATTGCTCCACACGGTCCGCGGCGTCGGCTTCATCTTCGAAGAGCGCGCCCGATGAGCGTGGCGCGCAGCCTGCGCTGGCGACTCACGCTCGCGTTCATCGCCGTCGCGACGGTCGCCGTCACGGGCGCCACCGGCGCCATGGCGGTGATCCTCCAGCACGCCGTGTGGCGACCGATCGACGCCATGCTGCGCGAAGAGTGCGAGAGCCTGGTCGCCATCCACGAGCTCGGCCGGCTGGAGGACCTGCCGCGAGCGGCGGAGAAGATTCGCGCCGAGAAGGACATCGGACACCACAAGTTCCTCCGCATCACGGACTCCAGCGGGCGCATCCTCGGCGAAGCGGGCGTCGCGCCCTCCTCGGCCGCCCAGCTCGCGCCACCCACCGAGCGGCACGTCGGCTACACGAGCTTCCGCAGCCAGGACAAGCCCTATCGCATCGTCTGGTGCCCCGTCGCGGGCGGCGGGTGGAGCCAGGAGGGCGTGCAGGTGATGGCGCAGGTCCGTTCGCTTCGGCGCGCGTACAGCGCGATCGCCCTGGCCGCCGTCGTCCTCCTCGCCCTGCTCGCCTTCCTCGCGTGGACGATCTCCACGCGCGCCACGGCGGACCTCGGCCGACTCGCGGCCGAGCTGGAGACCATCGAAGCCGGTTCGCTCGATCGTCGCATGGTGGCGCGCACCACGAGCGAGGTCGATCGCCTCGCCACGGTCGTCAACCGCCTCCTCGCGCGCCTCGAGACCGGTGTGGGACACCTCCGGCGGTTCACCGCGGACGCGGCGCACGAGCTGCGCACGCCGCTCGCGGCGCTGCGCGCCCACCTCGAGGTGGCGATCGCGCGGCCGGCGTCGGTCGACGTCTACCGCGAAGGGCTGCTCGACGCGCTCGAGCAGACCGAACGGCTCGGTCGGCTGGCGGAAGACCTGCTCACCCTGAGCGCGGTGGAGGCGGGGGTCGGAAGCGCCGACGGCGTGGGCGATCTCGTGCGCCTCGACGCGGTGGCGCGCGAGGTCGCGGAGTTTCTCGAGCCGGTGGCGCAGGAGCAGGGCCGGTCGTTCGCCTGCCAGGCGGCGGAGCCCGTCGCCGTGCGCGGCGCCACGGGTCTCCTGAAGCGGCTCGTGCTCAACCTGGTCGACAACGCGTTTCGCCACACCCCGACCACGGCCGAGGTCCGGCTCGTGGTGCGGTCCGCGAACGGGACGGCGACCGTCGAGGTGAGCGACGGTGGGCCCGGAATTCCCGCCGACGAGATGGAGCTGGTCTTCCAGCGCTTCCATCGCGCGCGGGGCGGCTCGGGGACCGGTCTCGGCCTCGCGCTGTGCCGCGAGATCGCCGCCCGCCATCGCGGCGAGATCGCGATCCGCAGCGCGCCGGGAACCGGCACGACGGTCGTCGTCACGTTGCCCGTGGCATAAGCGCCCCCGGCGCCGCGCGCGGCGTCCGCCGCCGCTTCACGATCCGTTCATGGTGCGGCTGGTAGGGGAGGCGTGTGACGCCCGGTCGCCCGTCGCACACGCAACGGCCGAGCGGTGCCGCCGTCCTCGGCGTCGCGGGTCTGGTCGGCTTCGTGCTGCTGGCCTGGTGTCTCGAGTGGCTCGAGTGGCAGGACGCGTGGTTCGCCACCCACCTGAACGCCTGGCGCGCCTGTCGCATCGACGGGCCGATGCAGATGCTGAGCGACGCGGCGCCGTTCATCGGCGCCGTCGCCCCGTGCGTCGCGATCGTGATCGCGTTCGCCCGCCGTGCCCGCCCGGTGGACGTGCTCTGGCTGCTGGTGCTGTTCGTCGTCGCGCTCCTGTTGACGCAGGGGCTGAAGATCAACCTGTACCGCATGCGACCGGGGGTCCCTCCGTGGAACAATGAAGGCAACAGTTACCCGAGCGGCCACGTCGCCAACGGCCTCATCGGCGTCGTCACCGCCGTCCGGCTGCTCCGGCTGCGCCCGCGTCGCGGGGACGTCGTGGCCGTCGTCGCGGCGGGGTTGTTCGTGGCGGCGACCGGTCTCGCGCGCCTCTACCTCGGACGGCATTGGTTGAGCGACGTGGTCGGCAGCTTGCTGCTCGGCCTCGTGTTCGTGGCTGCCACCGCCCTGCCCCCGACGCGCCGTCGCGTCGTCGCGGTGGCGGTGCTCGCGCTCGTCGTCTCGCCCGCCCTGTATCTCAACGAGGCGATGGGACGTGGAGTGCATCTCGCGTCCGCCTCGGCGCTCGACGGGGGGCCGTCGACCGACTTCGCCGAACCGGACGCGCGGCTGCTCGTCGAGTCGAGTCCCGGGGTGACGTGGATGCCGGCACGCTCGCTTCGTGAGGGCGGCTTCTTCCGCTTCGCGACCCGGTTCGTGGCCCTCCACGTGCGGACGTTGCACGAGGGGCGTCCGGTGCTGAAGCTCGTGGCCGCGCCCGCTGGTCCGCAGCAGGCCGGGCAGTGCCGGTGGATCGCGCTCCGCGTCGGCGGCCGGCTCGTCGGCGAGCAACCCCTGCAGCGGCGCTGGAGGACCTACAGCTTTCCCATGCCGACACTCGCGGCGGGCACGCATACGGTCTCGCTCGAGACGAGCGAGGTTCCCCCCGGTCTCGCGCTGCGTAGGCTCGAGCTCGCCGGCGTCGAGGGAAGCGTGCTGCGCATCGTGGCGCGCCCGCGATACGCCGATCTGGCGGCGTGTCCGCGGTGACGAGACGACACCGCCGGGCCGGCCGGAGCCCGCTCGCCCGGCCGTTCGTCGCGTGCTAAGGGGACGCGCCGTGAAGGGCGTCGGGGCCGCCGCGCTCGTGGGCCTGCTGGGTGCTACCGCCGCCGACGCCGCCGACCTCCGTCTCGACGACGCGCTCGCGCGCGCGCGCACCGTGAGCCCCGCCGTCCGCGCGGCCGAGGCCGGCGTCGCGGCGGCGCGCGGGCGTCTCCGCCAGGCGCGGCTCTTCCCGTCGAACCCGGTCGTCAGCGCCGACCTCGCGCGTCACAAGAACGGAGGGGACGACAACCTCGACCGCGGCGTCGAGCTCGACCAGGAGGTCGAGGTCGGGGGGCAGCGCGGGTTGCGCATCACCGGCGCCGGGCACGACGTTGCGCACGCCGAGTACCTGCTCGCCGATAAGCGGCGCACGGTGGACGGCGAGGCACGACGCGCGTTCTTCGGCGTGGCGGCCGCGGAGCGCAAGCAGAAGCTCGTGGCCGACCGCCTGGCGATCGCGCGGCGCGTGGCGGAGGCGGCGCGGCGGCGCGCGCGCAGCGGCGACGTCGGCGAGCTGGACGCCCGCCTCGCGGAGCTGGAGACGACGCGCGCGGTGACCGAGCAGCTTGCCGCGGAGACGACGCGCGCGAAGGCCGCGGCCCGGTTGGCCGCCGCGCTCGGCCTGGAGCCCGACGAGCCGATCGCGATCGCGACCGAGGTGGCCGACGCGCCGCCGCCGGCGGGCGAGGCGGTGCTGGTCGAGCGGGCGCTCGCCGAGCGTCCCGACCTCGCGGCGGCAAGCGAGGAGCGCGTGCGCTTCGAGAGCGAAGCGGCGCTAGCCCGCCGCCGGGGCTGGATCCCGAACCCGACGTTCCGGGGCTGGTTCCGCCACGAGCAGGACGTGGAGCGGATCATCGGGGGCGGCTTCTCGCTGCCGCTGCCCCTCTTCAACCGCGAGCAGGGCAACGAAGCGGAGCTGCTGGCGCAGGCGAGCGGCGCCGCGGCCGAGGTCACCAGGCTCCAGCGCTCGATCCCGCGGGAGGTCCACACAGCCGTGGTCCACCGGCAGTCCGCCACCGCGGCGTGGGAGCGCTACCAGGAGGACTCGCTGCCGGCCGGGCGCAAGGCGCAGGAGCTGATCGAGCGCGCGTACGACGGCGGCTACCTGGGCCTGCCCGAGCTGCTCGTGCAGCAGGACCGGCTGCTCCAGCTTCGCGGCGCCGCGATCGACACCTGGCTCGATCTCCGCGAAGCGGAGTCCGAGGTGATCGAGGCGGTGGGTGGAGAGGAGGCGCGATGAGGGCCGCTGTGCTCTCGGCCCTGGCGGCGCTGGCGTTCGGCTGTGGGCGCGGAAGCGAACGGCACGAGGCGGCCAAGCCGCCCGTCGTGCCCGGGGTGGAGACGGTCGCCGCGGCGGTCGCGTCGGTGCACGACGCGGTGCGCGCCTTCGGCGTCGTGGCGGCGGAGAGCGAGCCGCCCGACGTCCGCGACGCGCGCGCCCAGCTCGCCGACGCGGAGGCGAAGCACCAGCTCGCCGAGCAGCAGGTGCGGCGGCTCGAGGAGCTCGCGCAGGGCGCCGTCGCGCCGCGCAAGGAGCTCGAAGCGGCGCGCGCGGACCTGGCGAGCACGGCGGCGGCCGCCGACCGCGCCCGCCACGTGCTCGCCGCCTTCGGCATGAACCCGGCGAGCGCGCCGCTCGGCGCGGACGAGGGGTGGGCGATCGCACAGGTCGTGCAGAGCGACATCACGCGCGTGCAGGCTCGGACCCCGGCCCGGCTGACGTGCGACGCCTATCCCGGGCGGAGCTTCGACGGGCAGGTCGACGCCGCGCCGACCTACGTCGACCCGACCTCGCGCACCGCGCCGGTGCGCGTGCGGGTGAAGGATCCCGAGCACCTGCTGCGCCCCGGGATGACCGGCGGCGTCACGATCGAGGTCGGGGCGGCGCGCGAGGCCGTGATGGTGCCGTCGTCGGCGGTGGTGCGCGACGGCACGCAGTCGCTGGTCTTCGTCGAGGAGACGGACGGGAAGTACGTGCCGCGCCCGATCGAGCTCGGCGTCTCCCGCGACGGCCAGGTCGAAGCCGCGTCGGGGGTGAAGTCCGGCGAGCGTGTCGTCACGACCGGCGCCGCGAGCTTGCTCTCGGCGACGCAGCTTCCCGCCGGAGGCGAAGAGGAGTGACCCCCGGGCGGCTGGGCGCGCTCGCGGCCGTCGCCGCGGGCCTCGGCTACGCGCTCGCCGTCGCGCCGGTGCCCTTCTACGACAAGGGCGAGCCGCGCGAGGCGCTCGTCGTGCGCGCCGTGCTCGACGGCCACGGGGTGGCGCTGCCGCGGCGCGACGGGGTCGAGATGCCGTCGAAGCCGCCGCTCTTCCACTGGCTCGCGGCGCTCGCCGTGCGCGCGGGGGTGCGGCCGGAAGAGCTGGCGATGCGGCTGCCGAGCGTCGTCGGCGGCGCGGTCGGCGTCGGGCTCACGGCCGCGGTGACGGCGGCGCGCTCGGGGGCGACGGCCGGCGTGCTGGCGGCCGTCGTGCTCGGCACGTCGTTCGAGTGGCTCCGCGCCGCGTCGCAGAGCCGCGTCGACATGACGCTCGCGCTCGCGGTGGTCGCGGCGACGCTCGCCTGGTGGGCGGGGCTCCGCACGGACGGCGGCCGCTGGCTCGTGCGGCTCGGCTGGATCGCGGCGGCGGCGGGCGTGCTGACGAAGGGTCCGGTCGGGCTCGTGCTGCCGCTCGCGATCGCCGCCGCGGGCGCCGTCGCCGAGGGCGAGCCGCGGCGGCTCGCGCGCCTCCTCGACCCGCTCGGCCTCGCCGCCGCGGCGGCGATCGTCGGCGCGTGGCTCCTCGCCGCCTGGCGGAGCGGCGGCGCCGACTTCGTGGCGCGCCAGCTCCTGCACGAGAACGTCCGCCGGGTGGCGGGCGGTGGGCGCGCGCCGCACGCGCACGGTCCCCACTGGTACGGACCGGCGCTCCTCCTCGGCTTCTTCCCGTGGACGCTCGCGCTGCCCGCCGCCGCCCTCCGCCTCCGGCGCCGCGGCGTTCCCGCCGACCGCTTCCTCGTCGCCTGGATCGTGGCGGTCTTCGTCCTCTACTCGCTCGCCGCCGGCAAGCGCTCCGTCTACCTCTTGCCGCTCTTCCCGCCGCTCGCCGTGCTGACGGGGACGGCGCTCGCCGACTGGGTGGCGCAGCCGCTCGGCGCGCGGGCGCGCGCGGGCGTCCGGGTGGGCGCCGTCGCCGTCCTCCTGGTGACGGCCGTCGTCGTCTCGGGCGCGGCCGATCCCATCGTGGAGCTGGTCGGCCGGTTCCTCCACCCCAGCGACCGCGCCAACCTGCCGCTCGTCTCGAGCGTGCTCGACGAGCATCGCGCGAGCCTCGTCCTCGGCCTCGGCGGCTTGTTCATCGCCTTGTCGGGCCTCGCCACGCGCTTCGCCGACGTGCGCTTGCGCGCCGGGCACCTGCTCGCGGTGGGCGTCTTCTGGGGACTCCTGCTCGTGCTCGACGGCCTCCGGCCGCTCGCGCGCGCCGCCACCCCGCGGCCGTTCGCGGAGCGGGTCCGGGCGTCGGTCGCCGCCGACGCGACGCTCTGCGCGGCGGGCTGGGTGGACTACGCCGTCCGCTACTACGTCGCGCGCCCGCTCCTGCACTGTCCCGCCGACACCCGGCCGCACTTCGCGGTGCGCGCCACGACCCGCGCGCCCGCGCCCGGCTGCGTCGACACCGGCGTCGCCGACGAGCGGCGCTTCGGCCGCGGCTTGCGCTTCGCGCTCGACGCGTGCGGGGGAGCGCGCTGATGGTCGCCCACCTCGTCGCCGCGTCCCTCACCCATCGCACCGCCGTCTTCTTGCTCGCCGCCGCCCTCCTCGTCGTCGGCGTGTGGTCGGCGCGCGAGGCGCCGCTCGACGTCTTCCCCGAGTTCGCGCCGCCGATCGTCGAGGTGCAGACCGAGGCGCACGGCCTCGCCGCCGAGGACGTCGAAGCGCTCGTCACGGGTCCGCTCGAGCGCGCGCTCGCCGGCTCGCCGGAGATCGACAAGGTGCGCTCGACGTCTATGCCCGGGCTCTCCGTCATCTCCGCCATCTTTCCCTACGGCACCGACCCGTACCGCGCCCGCCAGTTCGTCATCGAGCGGGTCACGCTCACCGCCGCCGCGCTGCCGAAGGACGTGAGCCCCGCCGTCGCGCCGCTCGCCTCGGCGCTCACCACCATCCTCACGATCGGGCTCCGCTCCGGTCCCGGCGTCTCACCGCTCGTGCTCCGGGATCTCGCCGAGTGGACGATCCGCCCGCGCATCCTCGCGGTCCCCGGGGTGGCGAACGTGGTCGTCTACGGTGGCGGCGTGCGCGAGGTGCAGATCACCACGACGCCGGAGCGCTTGTGGGCCGCGGGGGCGACGCTCGACGACCTGACCACCGCCGCGCAGGGCGCGGACGCGGCCGCCGGCTCCGGCTTCCTCGACGGCGCCGGGCAGCGCCTGCCCGCCTGGCTCGACGCCCGCGTGCGCGGCCCGGCCGACCTCGCCGTGGCGCCGCTCCCGAACCGCGACGGCGTCCCGCTCCCGCTCGGCGCCGTCGCGACCGTGGCCGAGGGCCCGGCCGTCCCCATCGGCGAAGCGCGCGTCAACGGCGAGCCGGGCGTGGTGCTGCTGGTCGAGCGGCAGCCCGACGTCAACGTGCTCACGGTCACGCACGACGTCGAGGAGGCGCTCCGGGCGCTGGCGCGCGTGCTGCCGCCCGACGTGCACATGGAGCCGTCGATGTTCCGGCAGGCGACCTTCATCACCCACGCGCTCGGCAACCTGCGCCGCGCGCTGATCGTCGGAACGGTGCTGGTCGCGATCGTCCTGCTGGTCTTCCTCGGCAACGTGCGCGCCGCGGCGGTGAGCGTGGTCGCCATCCCGCTCTCGCTGCTGGCGGCGCTGGCCGTGCTGCGCGCCGCCGGCGCGACGCTCAACGTGATGGTGCTGGGCGGGCTCGCGATCTCGGTCGGCGAGGTCGTGGACGACGCCATCATCGACGTCGAGAACGCGTGGCGCCGGCTGCGCGCCGCGCCGCGCAGCGCGCGGGCGCGCGACGTCGTCCTCGCGGCCTCGGTCGAGGTGCGGAGCGCCGTTGTCTACGCGACCGTCATGGTCGCGCTCGTGTTCCTGCCCGTCTTCCTCCTCGGCGGGCTCGAGGGCGCGCTCTTTCGGCCCCTCGCCGTGGCCTACGTGCTGGCGACGCTCGCCTCGCTGGTGGTCGCGCTCACGGTGACGCCGGCGCTCGCCCTCGCGCTGCTGCCCGGCGCTCTCTCCCGGAGTTCCACGCCGCCCGCGCTCGTGGTCGCGCTCCGCGCGGGGTACGAGCGGGCGCTCGGCCGCGTGCTCGCGCGCCCGCGGCCGCTGGTCGTCGGCAGCCTCGCCATCTTGCTCGTCGGCGCCGCCCTCCTGCCCTTCCTGCGCCTCGAGTTCCTGCCCGAGTTCCACGAGACGAACTTCATCATGCACATGACGGGAGCGCCGGGGGTGGGGCTCGACGAGTCGGCGCGCGTCGGCGGCGTGGCCGGGCACGCCATCCTCGAGGTCCCGGGCGTCCGCTCCGTCGCGCAGGTGATCGGTCGCTCGACGCTCTCCGAGGACGCCTGGGGCTCGGAGCGCAGTGAGCTCATGGTGCAGCTCGACCCCGACGCGCCCGCCGAGCGCACCACCGCCGCGCTCCGCGAGCGCGTGGAGAAGATCGCGGGCTACGCCTTCGACCTGAAGCAGTTCCTGAACGAGCGCATCGAGGAGCTGCTCGCAGGCACGGGCGCCGCGCTCGTCGTCCGCCTGCGCGGCCCGGACCTGGCGGCGCTCGAGCGCGCGGCGCGCGTCGTCTCCGAGCGGGTCGGGAAGGTCCCGGGCGCGGTCGACGTCTACGCGCCCGGCGCGCTCGCCGCGCCCGGCGTCCGCGTCCGCCCGCGGCGCGAGGACCTCCTGCGCCTGGGCGTGCCGGCCGCGTCGCTGGAGCGCGCGCTGCGCAGCGCGCTCGGCGGCGAGCCGGTCGGCCGCGTCATCCAGGGCGGGCGGCAGATCGAGGTCGTGCTGCGCATGGCGAGCGAGGTGAGCGCCGACCCGGCGCGGCTCGCCGGGCTGCTGCTGCCCACGGGCGGCGGGCGGGTCGTGCCGCTCGGCGCGCTCGCCGACGTCGAGCTGGTGCCGCTGCGGACGGGCATTGCGCACGAGGACGGGGTGCGCACCGCCGTCGTCCGTCTCGACGCCCGCGGCCGGTCGCTGGAGGCGGTCACGCGGGACGTGACCCGCGCGGTCGCGGGCCTCGCCCTCCCTCCCGGCGTCTACGCCGAGGTGGTCGGCGAGTACGCCGCGGCCGAGGGCGCGCGCCGGCGTCTGGTCGGCCTCGGTGCGCTGTCGCTGGTCGGCATGTTCGTCCTGCTCGTCGTCGACTTCCGCTCCGCGCGCCTCGCCGGCCTCACCATGGTGAACGTCCCGCTCGCCTTCGTGGGCGGCATCGCGGCGGTGCTGCTCGGCGGCGGACGGCTCTCGCTCGGCGCGATCGTCGGCTTCGTCACGGTGTTCGGGATCACGATTCGCAACGGCATCGTGCTCATCGCTCACTTCCGGCAGGTCGAGCGCGAACGGGAAGCGCACCTCACCCACGCCGAGCTGGTCGCGGCCGCGAGCGAGCGCCTCGCGCCGATCCTCATGACGGCCTTCGCCACGGTGATCGCGCTCGTCCCGCTCCTCTTCCTCGGAGGCCACGCGGGCGGCGAGATCGAGCAGCCGATGGCGCTCGTGATCGTCGGCGGCATGTTCACGTCCACCTGGCTCAACCTCTTCGTCGTACCGGTGTGGTACGCGCACGGCTACCGGCCCGCGGCGCCGTCCGGGACGCCGTGAGACGGTTACGCGCCGCGGACGTCGCCGCCGTCGCGGCGATCATGGCGGTCGTCCTCGCCTGGCCGCTCCGCTCGCCGCCGATCGGGCTCCACGGCGAAGCGCGCGAGGGGCTCGTGGTGCAGGACGTGGTCGCGCACGGCCACTGGGTGCTGCCGCGACGCAACGGCGAGCTGCCCTCGAAGCCGCCGCTCTTCCACTGGATCGCCGCGGCCGGCGCGCACCTCTTCGGCCTCTCCGACCCGACCGTGCGACTGCCGTCGGCGCTCGCGGCCGGTGTCATGGCGCTGGCCACGCTCGCGCTCGGCACCGCGTTCGGCGGGCGGGCGAAGGGCTGGCTCGCGCTCGGCGCGCTCGGCGGGACGCCGAGCTTCTGGCAAGCCGCCGCGGAAGCGCGCGTCGACATGGTCTTCGCGGCCTGCATCACGGTGGCGCTCGCGGGGTTCTTCCTCTGGTACCGCGAGGGCGGCGCGGGCGCTCGCGCGGCGTGCTGGCTCGGCGCCGCGGCGGCCGTGCTGGCGAAGGGGCCCGCGGGGGCCGTCATCGTCGGCCTGGTGGTGGTGAGCTTCCTCGTCTCGCGCCGCGAGCTCGGCCGCGTGCGGGCGCTCTGGTCGTGGCCGCTCGCGGCGGCGGCGCTCGCGGTCGTCGGCGGGTGGTACGGTCTCGCCTACCGCGCCGGGGGCCGCGAGTTCCTCGACGTTCAGCTCCTGCACGAGAACCTCGACCGCTTCCTCGGGCGGCGTCACTTCGCGGTCATCCACCACCAGCACCCGTCGCTGCGCATGGTGGCGGCGCTGGCGACCCACCTGCTGCCCTGGAACCTCGTGCTCCTCGCGAGCGGGTGGCAGTGGTGGCGCGGCGATCGTGAGGACGCGGCGGGGCGCTTTCTCCACGTCTGGTGGCTCACGGTGCTGATCGTGTTCACTTTCGCGGCGGGCAAGCGGAACGTCTACCTGCTGCCGCTCTACCCCGCGATCGCGCTCCTCGCCGCGCGCGAGCTCGCCGTGGCGGCCGCGGGCGAGCGCCTCTTCGGCGTCTTCCCCGTCCCGGAGGCGATCCGCCGGCGCTCGCCCTCGCGCCCCGCGCTCGCGCTGCTCGCGGTCGGGCTGGTGGCGTTCGACGTGACGGCGGCTGTCGGGAACCAGGTCGCGCGCGAGCTGCGCGAGCCGCGGAAGTCGCTCGCGCCCTTCGCGCGCGCCGTCGGGGCGCGGATCGGCGACGCGCCCCTCTACGCCTCGCCGCACCTCGTGAACACGGCGCGGATGGTGGTGGCGTACCGGCTCGCCCGCTCGATCCCCCGGCTCTCCGACCCGTGCCGTCCGCCGGGCTACTACCTGGCGCCGGGTGGCGGCCCGTACGCCGCGCCGCTGGCCGCCGTGCTGGTCGCCTCGACGACCGTCGGGGGGGACCGTGTGGCGCTGGTGGCGTGCCCGTGAGGCGCGTTCAGAGCCGCGCGTCGGTGATGTTCCAGGTGATGTCGCCCTTGCGAAGGGGCGCCACCACCGTCTTCTGGAACTCACCGCCGTGCCAGCGGTACTGCCGCAGCTCGGCCTGGTCCTCGGCGGCGACGTAGATCTCCGGCGTCCCGTCGCCGTCGAGATCCGCCACGTGCACGGGGTGCTCGAAGCCCGACGACGCGGGGTCGATGAGCGTCTTCTTCCAGCTCCCGCCGTCCTGCTGCTCGAAGAGCCAGAGGCCGGAGGCGAGCGCGCCGGCGACCAGATCGATCTTGCCGTCGCCGTTCACGTCGCCCGTGTCGAGCGAGCGCATCTGGCGGTCGGGCACGGTCGCCACCAGGGCCGACACGAAGGCGCCGTCGCGCCAGCGGTACTGCTTGACGGTGACGGGGCGGGTGAGCGCGCCGGCCGGGCCGATGGCGCCCTCCCAGACGACGTAGAGCTCGGCGATCCCGTCGCGGTCGACGTCGGCGGCGAGGATCTCCTTGGCGTGCGTGTCGCCCGACGCGTCGACGACCGACTTCTGCCAGCCGCCGGCGGTGTGCTTGTACATCCGCACCTCGCCCGGCTGCTCGCTCTCCAGCTTGTTCGGCGTGCTGGGTGTCGCGAAGATCTCGGCGACGTGGTCGCCGTCGATGTCGCCCAGCTCGATCTCGTGGACGAAGGTGTCGGGTTGTCGGTCGATCTCCTCGACGCGCCAGCCGTCGGCGGGCCGGACCACCGCGATCACGCCCTGGTCGTGCGTGGCGACGACCAGCTCGGGCGTGCCGTCGCCGTCGACGTCGCCCCGCTCGACGTCGCGCAAGCGGTCGAACTTGCCGCCGAACGTGGGGTTCCAGCGCACCGTGCCGCGCCACGGGCCGCTCTCGCGCGTCCACGTCTTCAGCATCGCCTGCGTGGCGCCGATGGTGAGCAACCCGCCGTCGTCCCAGCCGAGCGCCTTGTGGAAGGCGTTGCTGTCGGGATCCTCGAGGACGGTGGTCTGCCACCGGCTGCCGACGCGCCGGACGATCGTCAGGCGCGCCGCGCCGGGGACGGGCGTCTTGGTGCCGTCGGGCGCTGCGCGGTCGGTGAACTGCGCTTGCGCGAGGAGGAGCGCGGGCGCGGGACCGCTCGGCGCGTCGCCGCCGCCGCAGGCGACGGCCGCGAGCAGGGCGGCGAGGACGACGGGTCGCATCGGCCCTAGCTACACCGGCGTCGCCGCCGCGGCCAGCGCGGGGCGCCGCTCAGGGGAACGTCAGCCGGCGGCCGCTCGCGTGCACCGTGAAAGGCGCGCTCATGCGCGACAACAGACCGCCCAGCTCGGTGGTCACCTGGAGCCGCACGTCCGACCCGTCCGCGGCGGGCAGCAACGGCGCGCGCGACTTGAGCGCCAGCTCCCACGTGTCGAGGCCCGCCGTGTTGTAGAGGAACTGGACGCCCATCCGCGTGCGACCGCCGCGGCTCGCGCCGACGAAGAGCCGCCGCCGGCCGCGTTGGCGGAGCCCGGTGGGGAGCGTCGCGTCGACCAGCGTCAGGTCGCCCACGCTGGCGCGGACGGCCGCCGTCCCGGGGAAGTCGAGCGGGATGCTCGCGTCGGCCGCGACCAGGGCGCGGAGGCTCAACCCGTTGGCGGTCAGCGTCGCGTGCAGCAGGCGCGACTGCAAGCCGCCGCGGAACTGGTCGATGTCCGGCCGCGGCCCCGCGCGGCACGACAAGCGGACGACGACCGTGCCGTCGCCGAACGGTGTGGGGAGGCCGCTCGCGTGCGCCACGCCGGCGAGCACGAAGAGACCGACGCCGTCGATCGCCGCGCCCTCGGCGACGCGCCCCGCGGCCGCGGCGAGACCGGTGGTGAGCGCCATGGGGATGGTGGCCGTCGCGCCGCCCACGGTCAATTCGAGCGACGCGCTCGGCGCGACCAGATCGCCGCTCCGCACCACGGTGGGCGCCATGCTGGAGTCGAGATCGCCGACCAGGGCGGTAACGAACGATGGCACGCGCACGCTCCCGGCGAGGTCGCCCGCCACGAAGCCGCGCGCCGCGCCGTCCGTCGTCACCTGCGCCGTCTGCTGCGTGACGTCGTACGTGATCCGGGCGACGTCGTCGGCACCTGGCGACGCGACCGTGGCGCGCAGATGGCGCTCGGGCCACTCGAGATCGATGGGATCGAACGCGCAGGTGCTGGGCGGGATCGGCACGACGTGCGCCACGGCGAGGCGGACGGCCACGAGGAGCATCGCCGCCGCAAGGCGGGGCCCATGCCGGAACATGAGTCGAGGCTACGGGTGAAGGACCAGGCTCTCAAGCACGCGGGGGGGCGGCGTTCGCGAGCGGTCGTCGCCGGTGCGCCACCGGCAAGGCCTACCGTTCCGGGCCGAAGGGCGCGAGGATCTCCGCCGCCACCTTCGCGGCCGCGATCTCGTACGCGGCGCCGACGGTGATGGCGCCCGGCGTGGGCACCGGCCCGGCGTGGCGGTGGTGGTGCCAGACGGTCTTCCCCGTCGCCGGCTCGACGAGCGCGGCGTCGAGCCCGACGATGACGTAGCTCGGGTGCATGCTGCCATCACCTTCCCAGCGCGTGATCTCGAGGTAGAGCGCGTCGCCCTCGAGCTTGCCCACGCGGGCGATCTCCGCGGCGGCCTCGGGGCTCCCCGGCGTGCGGCCGCCGGTCGCGGCTTCGACGGCGTCGGGCGGGACGACCGCAACGCCCCGGCGCCGGAGCTGCTCGCGGGCCTCGGCGGCCAGCACCTCGGGCACGGTGACGCGCGCCGTCTTGAGCGCGTACTTCTCGAGCAGCGACGTGCCGGCGACGAGGAGCCCGTCGCCGGTGCGGTTGCTCGGCGGCAGCACGGCGACGGCGCGGAGGTTTGCGGGGGGCGGCGTCGTCGCCGGCCCGGTGCACGCGGCGGCGACGAAGACGAGGGCGACGAGCGCGCGGCTCATGGTGTGGTCCCTCCGAGCGCGCCGAGCTGCTGCTCCATCGACTCGAGACGCCGGCGCATGGCGTCCTGCGCGGCGCTCAGGTCGTGGAGCGTGCGCTGCGCAGCCGGGAGGGGGTCGGCATCGCCGGACGCCGCGGCGAGGATGACGTCCGGGACGGCGGCGCGGACCTCGGCCTCGAGCCGCGCGGCCGCCGCGTCGTCGTGGCGGGCGGTGGCGAGCGCGAAGCGCAGCATCGCCGTGCCCGCGCGGCGGGCGCCGGCGGCGTCATCCGTCGCGGGCACGAGGGGATCCGGGGCGGAGGCGAGCCGGGCGTCGAGCGCGTCGTAGAAGGCGGCGAGCGCTTCGCCGGTGAACCAGTCCTTGTCGCCCGCCGGGCCGATGCGGGTGAGCCGCGGGGCGAGGAACTCGATCCGCGGCCGATCGTCGGTGTTTAGCGGCGCGGTCCCGAGGAGATCGGCGGCGCCGGCGAGATTGCCGGCGTGCAGCATGAGGAGCCCGCGCGGGCTCGCGAGCAGGGGATCGCGCGCCCAGTCGGGGAGGGCGGCGAGCCGCTCCGCGACCCGTGTCAGATCGAGCGGGCGGGCGTCACGCTGGCCGACGAGCCCGACGACGGGCCGATCCGGGTAGAAGTCGTCGCGCCACACGCCGGCCGCCGGGAAGACGGCGAGGAAGGTGCGCGCGATCGTGTCGAACTCCTCGCGCGTGAGCTGGTA
>JBGQET010000072.1:0-21866 GCA_041496545.1 Binatia bacterium
CATCACCTCCGGCACGCGCGCTTCGCACGCCGGCTGCACCTCGGCCGGGACGGCGAGCGTGGTGAGCCCCGCGCCGGCGCGCGTCGCCGCCTCGGCCGCGAGCAACGCCGCACCCGCCTTGCCGCGCGAGCCGGCGACCACGAGCACGTGCCCGAACGTCCCCTTGTGCGCGTCGGTCGCCCGCGGCGCCAGCAGCCCACCCACCTCCTGCGCCTCGAGCAGCGCGACGCGCGGGCGGACGGCGTCCACGGCCTCGGCGGGAATGCCGATGTCGACGACGGCGAGGAGCCCGGTGTGCTCCACGCCCGGGTGGACGAGCTGGCCGACCTTCGGGAAGCCGAAGGTGGCGGTGACGGTGGCGCACACCGCAACGCCGAGCGGCGCCCCGGTGTCGGCCGAGAGCCCCGAGGCAATGTCGATCGCCAGCACGGGCGCGCCGCACGCGTTGATCGCCTCGATCGCCGCAGCGGGAACGCCGGTGACCGGGGCGTTCAGCCCGGTGCCGAAGAGCGCGTCGATCACGACCGCCGCGCGCGCGAGCCGCCGCTCGAGCGCCGCGACGTCGGCCTGCGTCGCGAGGGGCTGCACCGTGCCCCGCGCGCGGCGCCACGCCGCGAGCATCTCCGCGGCGTCGCCACGCACCTCCTCGGGCCGCGCCGCGAGCCAGACCTCGACCGGCACGCGCGCGCGCCGCAGGCGCCGGGCGACGACGAAGCCGTCGCCGCCATTGTTGCCGCGCCCCGCGACCACCACGGCGGGGCCGCGCGGCCGGTGCAGGCGCTCGCGCAGCACGCGCGCCGCGCCCGCGCCGGCCCGCTCCATGAGCACGCGGCCCGGGGTGCCGTGCTCGATCGTCCAGCGGTCGAGCGCGCGCATCTCGGCCGCGCTGACGGCGATCACGCCTTCGGCCTCACCGCCGCCAGCGCTTCGCGCATCTCGCGCACCGCCGCCACCATCCCCACCAGCACTGCGCGCGCGACGATGCTGTGGCCGATGTTGAGCTCCGCCATCCCGGGTAGCTCCGCCACGGCTCCGACGTTCTCGAGCGTGAGCCCGTGGCCGGCGTGCACCTCGAGCCCGAGCCGGCCCGCGTCGACGGCCGCCGTGTGGAGCCGTTCGAGCTCGCGCTTGCGCGCTTCGTCCTCCGCCGCGTTGGCGTAGTCCCCGGTGTGCAGCTCGACCACCGGGGCGCCGGTGGCGACGGCCGCCGCGAGCTGCGTGGCTTCCGGGTCGATGAAGAGGCTCACGCGGATGCCGGCCGCGGTGAGGCGCTGCACGATCGCGCGCGCGCGCGCCGCGTGGCGCGCGACGTCGAGCCCGCCCTCGGTGGTCAGCTCCTCCCGCTTCTCGGGCACCAGGCAGACGGCGTGTGGCTTGACGCGCGTCGCGTACGTCGCCACCGCGTCGGTCAACGCCATCTCGAGGTTGAGCTTCACGGCCAGGCGGCGGCGGAGCACCTCGACGTCGCGCTCCTGGACGTGGCGGCGGTCCTCGCGGAGGTGGACTGTGATGCCGTCGGCGCCCGCGCGCTCGGCAAGCAGCGCGGCTTCGACCGGGTCCGGGTAGTCCACGCCGCGTACCTGCCGGAGGGTGGCGACGTGGTCGACGTTGACGCCGAGGCGGACCACGAGCGTTCTAGTGCGACCCGGCGGCGGCTTGCTCGCCGGCGCCGAGTGCGCGACGCGCCGCCGACGCGATCGTCTCGGCGAGCTCCTTGATCTGCGGCTCGCGCTCGCCCTCGATCATGATGCGGAGGAGCGGCTCCGTGCCCGAGTACCGGACGAGCACGCGGCCGCGCTCACCGAGCGCGGCCTCGGCGCGCCCGATGGCGTCGGCGAGCGGCGGCACCGCGCCCACCTCCTGGCGCGTCGCGACGCGGACGTTCACCAGCACCTGCGGGAAGCGGCGCATGACGCGCCGGAGCTCGGAGAGGGGACGGCCCTTCTCGACCAGCACCGAGAGGAGCGCCAGGCAGGTGATGAGGCCGTCGCCGGTCGTGTTGTGGTCGAGGAAGACGACATGGCCCGACTGCTCGCCGCCCAGGTTGTAGCCGCCGCGGACCATCTCCTCGACGACGTAGCGGTCGCCCACGGGCGTGGTGACGACGCGGATGCCGCGCTCCTTCATCGCCAGGTGGAGCCCGAGGTTGCTCATCACGGTGGCGACGAGCGTGGCGCGCCGGAGCTCGTCGCGGGCGTGGAGCTCGGCGGCGATGATGGCCATCACCTCGTCGCCGTCCACCACCACGCCCTGCTCGTCGACGAAGATGGCGCGGTCCGCGTCGCCGTCGAGCGCGATGCCGAAATTGGCGCGCTCGGCGCGCACCAGCGCCTGGAGCCCCTCGGGGTGGAGCGCACCGCAACCCTGGTTGATGTTCTCGCCGTTGGGCTCGACGCCGCGCCTGACCACGCGGGCCCCCAGCTCCTCCAGCACCTCGGGCGCTACCTTGTAGGCCGCGCCGTGCCCGCAGTCGAGGGCGACGGTGAGCCCGTCGAGGGTGAGATGCCGCGGGAACGTGCTCTTCACGAACACGTTGTAGCGACCGACCGCGTCGTCGATGCGGAAGGCCTTGCCGATCTCGGTGGCGGTGGGACGGAGGGCGTCGATCGAGTCGGAGAGGACGAGGCGCTCGATCTCGGTTTCGAGGTCGTCGGCGAGCTTGAAGCCGGCCTGGCTGAAGAACTTGATGCCGTTATCCTGGAAGGCGTTGTGCGACGCCGAGATGACGACGCCGGCGTCGGCGCGGAGCGTCCGGGTGAGAAAGGCGATCCCCGGCGTCGGCAGCGGGCCGACGAGCAGCACGTCGACCCCCATCGAGCAGATGCCGGACGCCATCGCCGTCTCCAGCATGTAGCCCGAGAGCCGGGTGTCCTTGCCGATCAGGATCTTGTGGCGGCGTGGCGAGCGCTTGCTCACGTGGGCCAGCGCGCGGCCGAGCCGGAGCGCGGTCTCGGAGGTCATCGGCTCGACGTTGGCGATGCCGCGGATGCCGTCGGTGCCGAAGAGCTGGCGGCCGTCGCGCTCCATCAGTGCGCCGCCCGGTTGGAGATCGTCAGGGTCACGACCTCGGGCTGCTTGCGCGTCACCTCGAGCGCGGGCGGCAAATCGAACTTGACGGGTACGCGGTGGGTGCCCGGCTCGAGGCCGGCGGCGTCGACGAACACCTTGCCGTCCGGGATCTTGAAGTTGTGGAGGAGCTGCTGGGGACCGTGCACCGTCAGGTCGATGGCCGCGGGCGACACGACGGCCTGCAAGCCGCCGGCGTTCGTGACCCGCACGTCCACCCGCTTGAACTCGCGCGACACCACGAGCTGGTCGAGGGTGACGGCCACCATGACGTGATCCGGCGAGAGGGAGACGAGGTCGCCCGCCCACGCCAGCATGACCTCGTGCTGGAGCGCTTCCGCCATCCCGCGCAGGTCGATCGGCTCCGTCATGACCTCCTTCAGCTCGTCGATCTTGCTCGCCGGGCCCACCGCCTCGACGGAAATCGGCGTCACGTGCGACTCCGCGACGGTATAGCCGAAGGCCGGCATGCCCGCCAGGTCGGCGCGCACGGGAACGAGTCGCCGCGCGAGGCGCTCGATGCGGATCTTGAGCCGCGCCGGCTCCATGCGCACGACCGACAAGCGCGCGCCGAGCGGGCGCTGGATCATGTCGGCGTTGAGGTCGACGCGGAGCTCGCCGGACGTGGCCTTCGTCAAGTCGACGGAGATGCGGGTCGCGTGCTCGTCGATCTGGTCGAGGAGGGTGCGGGGCCCGCGGATCGTCACGGTCACCGGGCGCGGCGGGTTGGTGACGATCAAGTCGTGGGCGAGCCGGTGCGGCACGACCTGCAGCTCGAAGGTGTGCTCGGCGTCGCGGCCGGTGACGTTGATCGTGAACCAGATGAGGAAGGCGAGGATCAAGGAGAAGAGCTTCAAGGTCGGGTTGCGCCGCAGCAGCTCGCGCAGCTCGCGCGGGCGCGGGACGCGGAGCCGTCGCCAGGGCGGCGTCGGCCCCGGGGGGCCCAGCGGCGGCTCGCTCGCGGACGCGACCCGGGCGCGGGGACGGAAGGCGAGGAGCCTCATCCGATCAGCTCCCGCTGGAGCGTGGTGCGTAGCGTACCGGCGTCGACGTCGCGCGTGATCTTGCCCTCGCGCACGAGCGACGCGGTCCCCTCTTCCTCCGAGACGACGATGGCGAGCGCGTCCGTCTCTTCCGTGAGGCCGATGGCGGCGCGGTGGCGCGTGCCGAGGGTCTTCGAGACGTTCGGGTTGGTGGTGAGCGGGAGGAAGCAGCCGGCGGCCGTGATGCGGCCTTGCTGGATGATGAGCGCGCCGTCGTGGATCGGTGACCCCGTCAAGAAGATGCTGGTCACCAGCTCCTTCGAGACCTGCGCGTCGAGGCGGGTGCCGACCTCGATGTACTCGTTCAAGCCGACCTCGTTCTGGAGCACGATCAACGCGCCGATCCGGCGCGAGGCGAGGTAGGTGACGCCCTTCACCAGCTCCTCGACCGCCTGATTCTGCGCCACCCGCTCGCGCGGCGAGTAGAGCGGGCCCGTCCCGACCTGGGTCAGCGCGCGGCGGATGTCGCTCTGGAAGACGATAAAGACGAGCACCAGCGAGGAGCCGAGGAGATAATGGAGGAGGACGTTGATGGTGTAGATCTCGAGCCAGCCCGAGACGGCGTAGATGCCGTAGACGATGGTGAGCCCGATCAGCATCGGCACGGCGCGCGTGCCGCGGATCAGGTTCATGCCCGAGTAGATGACGAGGGCCAGCAGGAAGATGTCGAGGCCGTCCTGCCAGCGGAAGCTCCTGAGCAGCTCGATCACGGCGTCGCCCCCGCCCGCGCGATCGCCTCGGCGACCGCGACGACGTCCCGCGTGGCCGCGACGTCGTGGGCGCGGACGAGCCGCGCCCCGGCCGACACGGCGAGCGCCGTCGCGGCCGCCGTGCCGAGGAGTCGCTCGTCGGCGGCCCGCCCGCCGAGCAGCTTCGCGAGGAAGCTCTTGCGCGACACGCCCACCAGCACGGGATACCCGAGAGCGACGCAGGCGTCGAGCCGTCGGAGCAGCAAGAGGTTGTCCGCGAGGCTCTTGCCGAAGCCGATCCCGGGGTCGAGGACGATCGCGTCGCGCGCCACCCCCGCCGCCTCGGCCGCCGCCGCCCGCTCGGCGAGGAAGGCGCGCACCTCCGCCACCACGTCCGTGTAGCGCGGCGCCCGCTGCATGGTCGCCGGCGTGCCCTGCATGTGCATGAGCACCACCGGCACCCCGGCGCGGGCGCAGAGCGGGAGGAGGTCCGGGTCGTCACGGCCGGCCGACACGTCGTTCACCAGGTCGGCGCCGGCGTCGAGGGCGGCGCGCGCCACCGCGGCCTTGGTGGTGTCGACGGAGAGCGGCACGCGGACGGCCTTCCGCACCGCCGCGAGCACGGGGAGGAGCCGCCGGATCTGCTCCTCCGCCGGAACCGGAGAAGCGCCGGGACGGCTCGACTCGGCCCCCAGGTCGACCGCCGCCGCGCCCTCCTCCACCATTTGGATGACGGCCTCCGCTGCGCGCCCGGGGTCCATGGCGCGGCTCGGGGCAAAGAAGGAGTCCGGGGTGGCGTTCAGGACGCCGACGACGGCGACCCGGTCGAGCGCGAGCGTCCCGGAGCGGGTCCGGAGAACGGGGAGGCTCTCAGGCCCTGGCCGCGGCGGCGCCTTGGAGGCCACCGTTCTGGTTTCCGTACTGGCGGAGGATCTCGTCGATGTCGGCGCCGTCGATCACCTCGCGCTCGAGCAGCGCCTCGGCCATCTTGTGGAGGACCTCGAGGTTGCGACGCAGGAGCAGCTTGGCCCGCTCGTAGGCCTCGAGCATGATGCGACGGACCTCGGCGTCGATCTGCACGGCCGTCGCCTCCGAGTAGTCGACCTTCTGGGTGAAGTCGCGGCCGAGGAAGATCTCCTCCTCCTTCTTGCCGAAGGTCATGGGGCCGAGCTTCTCGCTCATGCCCCACTCGCAGACCATCTTCCGCGTAAGCTCGGTGGCGCGCTCTATGTCGTTGCCGGCGCCGGTGGTCATGTTGCCGAGGACCAGCTCCTCGGCGGCGCGGCCGCCGAAGAAAACGGCCAGCTCGTCGAGCAGATACACCTTCGAGTAGGTGTGGCGGTCGTCGAGGGGCACCTGCTGGGTCAAGCCGAGCGCCATGCCGCGCGGGATGATCGTGACCTTGTGGACCGGGTCGGCCCCCGGGACGAGCTTGGCGACCAGCGCGTGGCCCGACTCGTGGTAGGCCGTGATCCGCTTCTCCTCGTCGCTGATGATCATGGAGCGGCGCTCCGTGCCCATCATCACCTTGTCGCGGGCGATCTCGAAGTCGCTCATGTCGACGCGGTCCTTGCTCTTGCGCGCTGCCAGCAACGCCGCTTCGTTGACGAGGTTCTCGAGGTCGGCGCCCGCGAACCCCGGCGTCTGCCGCGCCAGCAGCTCGATGTTGACGTTCTCGGACATCGGGACCTTCCGCGTGTGGACCTTCAAGATGCCCTCACGGCCCTTCACGTCGGGACGCGGCACCACGACGCGGCGGTCGAAGCGGCCGGGGCGCATGAGCGCGGGGTCGAGCACGTCGGGGCGGTTGGTGGCGGCGACGAGGATGACGCCCTCGTTCGTCTCGAAGCCGTCCATCTCGACCAGCAGCGCGTTGAGCGTCTGCTCGCGCTCGTCGTGGCCCCCGCCGAGGCCCGCGCCGCGGTGGCGACCGACGGCGTCGATCTCGTCGATGAAGATGATGCAGGGGGCGTTCTTCTTTCCCTGCACGAAGAGGTCGCGCACGCGCGAGGCGCCGACGCCGACGAACATCTCGACGAAGTCCGAGCCCGAGATCGAGAAGAAGGGCACGCCCGCTTCGCCGGCGATGGCGCGCGCCAGCAGCGTCTTCCCGGTGCCCGGCGGCCCGACCAGGATCACGCCCTTCGGGATGCGGCCGCCGAGCTTGGTGAACTTCTTCGGGTCCTTCAGGAAGGCGATGATCTCTTCCAGCTCGTCCTTGGCCTCGTCGATGCCGGCGACGTCGTTGAACGTCATCTTGTGCTGGTTCTCGGAGAGGAGCTTCGCGCGGCTCTTGCCGAACGACATCGCCTTGCCGCCGCCCACCTGCATCTGGCGCATGAAGAAGATCCAGACCCCGATCAGGAGGAGCATGGGCGCCCACTGCACGATGGCGACCAGGTACCAGGGCTCGGCGTCCTGCGGCCGCGCCTCGATCTCGACACCCTTCTCGAGGAGCGTCTTGGCAACGTCGAAGTCGTCCGGCACGACCGTGCGGAAGACGTCGCCCGGCGCGCCGTGATCGCTCTTGTAGCGACCGTGGATGACGCGGCCCTGGATGGTGACGTCGGCGATGTGCCCCTCCTCGACCGCCGACATGAACTGGCTGAACTTCACCTCCTGCTCGCGCTGCGGCTGCTTGGTGACGACCGACCACAGCAGCAGCCCCATCAATAGAAGGAGCAGCCAGAGGCCGAGGTTGCGGGAGATGGGGTTCAACGAGGCACCGGTACGCGAATCACGCCCACCGACAACGTAACACAGGGTTTCCGCAGCGGCAATCTTGTCGCGCTCAACGAAGACGCTCGAGGAGCGCCTCGCAGACCCGGCGCGTGGACGGGCCGACGGGGGCCAGCGCGCCCCGGGCGAGGCCGCCGACCCACAGGATCTCGTCGCCCGCGGCGAGAACGGGGACGGTCGGGCGCCGCTCCCGCGGCACCTTGGCGTCGACCAGGACGTCCTGGAGCTTGCGCGTCCCGCCCGAGAGGAGGCGGAGGCGGTCGCCCGCCGCCGGCGAGCGCACGACCAGGTCGGCCGGCAGCCGCTCGGCGTCGAACAGCGCGTGCCCGGGGTCGGGGGGTCGCCGCTCGCCCCGGCGCCGCGGCCGCG
The DNA here is from genome assembly GCA_041496545.1 of Binatia bacterium. Classification (GTDB taxonomy): domain Bacteria; phylum Desulfobacterota; class Binatia; order DP-6; family DP-6; genus DASRHG01. Next base: position 7,907 of record JBGQET010000072.1, read on the forward strand.
GCGCCGAGAGCCGCACCCGCCAGGAACCCGCGGGATGCTCCACCGCGCCCCCCGGCGCGATCGGCAGCGCGAAGCGCGCCGCCCGCGCCTCGCGTCCCGGCCGGCGGACGATCACCCCGCCCTCGCGGACGACGCGCGCCGGCCCCGGCACCGCGACCGCCCCCCGCGCCCGCCCCGCCGCCAGCTCGAGCACGCGCTCGACGTGCGCGGCCGTGACCCCGCGCCGCGCCCCGTCCTCGAGCCAGGCGCGCACGATGCGCCGCCCGAGCGCGGGCGGCTCGGCCGCCACCCCCACCGCCAGCCCCTCCGCGGTGCGGAGCGCCGCCGCCCGCGCCGCCGCGGCGGCGGCGAGGAAGTCGTCCTCGTCGCGCAGCCGGGTGGCGAGCGCGGCGAGCGCGGGCCCGAGGCGCGGGTTGAACTCGGCCGTGAGGAAGGGCACGAGCAGGCGGCGGACGCGGTTCCGGGTGCGCGCCAGGTCGGCGTTGGTGCGGTCGACGGCGAACGGCAGCCCGCGCTCGGCGAGGAAGCGGCGCACGTCGGCGCGGGAAATGGCGAGGAGCGGCCGCCAGAGCCGCCCGCGCACCGGCCGCATGGCGCCGAGGCCGCGCCGCCCGGCGCCGCGCAGGAGGCGGAGGAGGAGCGTCTCCGCCTGGTCGTCCTGCGTGTGGGCGGTCGCAATGCGCGTCGCACCGACCTCCGTGGCGAGCGCCGCCAGCGCACGGTAACGGGCGAGGCGCGCGCGCGCCTCGAGGTCGGGCCCCGCCTCGAGGGCGAGCGTGTGTGTGTGGCACGGCACCCCCAGCGCGGCCGCGAGCGTCGTGACCGCCGCCGCCTCGCCGCGTCCCTCCTCGCCGCGGAGCCCGTGGTCGAGGTGCGCGACCGTCAAGCGGAGCCGGCCGCCGCCCGCCAGCTCCGCGAGCCCGGCGAGGAGCGCGGTCGAGTCCGGGCCGCCCGAGACGGCGACCAGGACGTGCTCGCCGCGACCCGGCGCGCCCGGCGCGTCGAGCGCCGCCCCGAGGGCCGCGCGGAGCCGGGAGCGGACGTGGGTCATGGCCAGGTTCAGCGGTGCCCGCCCTTCTGCGCCCGCAGCGTGATCGTGAGCCAGCCCTCGCCCTCCCAGACGGCGCCGGCGCCCTCCTCGACCACCGGCTCCTCCACCACCAGCGGCCGCGAGCGCACCTGTCGCCCCGCGGCGTCGCGCGCGACCACGACGATGCGACGTCCCGCGAGCTGCACGCGCACCGACCCCGGGTCGACCCCCGCGGGCAGGAAGACGCGCAGCTCGACGCCGCCCGGCGACTCCGCCGCGAAGGCCCACAGGCGGGCCGCGTCGAGGCCGCGGGCGGGCGCCATCAGGGCGAGCAGCGCGGCGAGCATGGCGACGGGGAGCACGACTCCACTCTGCGGCCTCCGGCAGGCGTCCGCAATCGCCTCCCGGGTGCGTCCGCGCGCTCGCCCTAGTCGAGGTCCTTCACGAGGAAGACGACGCCCGGGATGCGATAGCCGAGCCGGCGGGAGAAGCGGACGGCGTCGAGCCGCACGTCGGCGATCACCCCCACCGCGCCCCGTCGCCGTGCGCGTCGAAGGAACGCCGCATGAAGCCGCCGCCCGGCGCTTCGTTGGGAGGCTGCGATCAAACGCATCTACGCGCTCTCTCCCGACCCGGGGCACGACCAGGGGCACGCGCCTTGCTCCGGGTCACGGCGGAATGAGGAACGTCAGTCGTCTCGCGCTGCGGGCCCTTCCACTCGCCCCTGGCCATCCCTCATTTTCGGCCGCTACCGTCGCCCTCAACTTTTTCGCCTCCCCTGTCGATAGGCGTAGTAAGGCGACCATTTCCGAAGCGCGATGCCCACCCCGACGAAGCGCGGCACGCCCCTGTGCCTGATCCTATTCGCCGCCGCGACGATCCTCATCCGTCCGGCCGAGGCGTCAGCAGCCAGCCTCGGGCTCGAGCTCTTTGGGTCGACCGCGCCGATCGATCTGGACGAGACCACCGGCTTCCGGGTCATCCCACGATGGAGCGCCACGGCGCAGGAGGCCGAAGGCGGCCTCCACCTCCTCCTGTTCGCGACCATGGGGAAGCTGAACACTGGGGGGGTCTTCGCCTCGTCGCAGCGCGGCAGCGCGGGGGCCAACCATGTCCCATTGACGTACGGCGGCGGGGGCAGCTACGACTTCGGTCTGGCCTCGGCCGCCCCGGGAGTCTCCACACTCGAGGTCGATCTCGTGCGCGATCAGAACGGGAGTTTCGTCGCATCGCAAAAGGTTTCCGTCACCTTCGACGGTAAGCTCCTCGTTTGGGGCGTCAAACTTAGGGCGGAGCCGATCGAGGGCGCACCGGGCGCCACCTTCGTGACGTCGAATCTGGTCGCGGGCGGACACTTCGCGCTGACGGAGTCCGGCAGCACTGGGCCCGAGGAGGATGCGAACGGCGACGGCACCCTGGTCGACGACTATCTCCCGCCGTTCGCCGACGAGCAGACGAGGTTCACGGTAATTCGCCAGGACAGCTACAGCACCGACCACCGAGGCCAGGTCATGATGCTCTTGCTCCAGGTCACCGCCTCCGACATGCCCGGCTGTGCACCCGGCGAGATGGGCACGCTCCAGCTTCGCGAAGGGCGATCGCCGAAGGGGCGCCCCCTCGGACACGACGAGATCGAGATCGTCGTGTGCGGGATCGCCCGCCGGTACGTCACGTCACCGCGGCACCACGACAAGGTCGACGTTCGTTTCCGCCAGTGCACGCCGAAGCGCACTTGCCCGATGCTCCTGGCGAAGTTCCCGTTCTAGGACGAGCCGCCGTGGGGCGCCGACAAGGACGTCACGCGTCTCGTAGCTAGGGGGGGCTCCCCCCCTTTTTGCTAGACCGCACGGTCGCAAGCGTGTTAGCCACGACGGGGCACGCCTCGCGAACGAACGGTGAGATTCAGGCCCAAGACAGCGTCCCGGTGGCCCGTCGCCGCCCTCTGCACGCTCCTCCTGCTCGGCGGCGGGACGGCCTTGGCCGTCGATCCCGCGCTCCTCGCGTCGACGCCCGACGCCAACGCGACGGACCCGGCCATCGTCGCCAAGGCGACCGTCCTCGGCCACGACGCGGCGGCCATCTTCGCCTTCGTGCGGGACGCGATCGGCTACGACGCCTACCGGGGCTCGCTGCGCGGCGCCTCGGGGACGCTCGCGGGCGGCGCCGGTAACGCGCTCGACAAGGCGAGCCTGTTGGTCGCGCTGCTGCGCGCCTCCGGGATTCCGGCCCGCTACGCCTCCGGTACGCTCTCCGACAACGTCGCCCGCCAGGTCATCCTCTCGATGTTCCCGCGCGAGACACGCATCGTGGGCTGTCTCGACCCGGGCGTCGCGACGGCCGACCCGGCGAACGACCCGCAGCTGCTCGCGGAGGCGAAGGAGCACTACTGGGTCGAGCTCGACACGGGCAGCGGGTTCCAGGACGCGGACCCCACCGTGCCGGGCGCGACGCTCGGCCAGGCGTTCACCGCGGTGGCGACGACCTTCACCGAGGTCCCCGATGCGCTCCGGCACAAGGTCGAGGTGAGCGTCGACGCCGAGACGACGACCCCGCTCGCCGGCCTCTTCGGCGCCTCGCCAGAGGGACGCGCGACGGTGCTGGACGAGACGTTCGCCACGGTCGAGCTCGCCGGCAAGGCGCTCGCGGTCGGGCACTTCGTCGACTCGGTGTCGCTCGGCGGGCTCTTCTCCTCCACCACGAACACCTACTCGCCGTACGTCCTCGTCAACCAGAACGACGCCGACCTGACCGACGACCCGGTGCGCCGCGGGCAGAGCTACCAGGAGCAGCTCACCAACTTCCCGTTCGGCTCCCAGATCCTCACCGGCGTGTTCCTCGACGTCACCGTGCTCGGGCCGGAGGCGAACGGCACGCGCCCGTCGCAGCGGATCGAGAAGCCGCTCGTCGACCGCATCGGCGCGGCGGTGCGGCAGAACGGCGGCGGCGGCTCGCTCGCCCTGCCGCCCAACCCGCCGCCCGCCTTGACCGCGCACGACATCACGACGATCGAGGTCTCGACCTACTCCGAGGCGACGCCGCAGATCGCCCTCCAGCAGGCGGCACTCGCCTCGATCCAGCAGCAGCTGGTGCCGCTCCTGCCCGACGTGATGGGCGGCACCGCCCCGCCCGAGACGGTCCAGCTCGCCAACACCCTCGCGCGCGAGGGGTCGATCGAGTCCACCTCGCTCGCCGGCAGCCGGCAGCTCGCGCTCTCGGACGGGCTGGCGCGGATCCTCGCCGACCGCGCGCTCGTCCACGCCTACTTCGACTCGCCCCGCATCCTCGCGGTGTCGACGCGCTCGACGAGCGACCAGCAGGCGCTCTCGCTCGAGATCGACGTGCTGCGCGACACGCCCCGCGCGTACGGGCGGTCCGGCCAGGCGGCGGACGCGGCGACGTTCCTTCGCTACCTCCACGGGCTCGCCGACAGCGTGCTCGAGAGCCAGACCGCGTCCGCGCTCGCCGGGCAGAACGGCACGCCGAGCGCCGCGATCGACACCTTCCTCGCCGCGCTCGCCACGCCCGGTGCCAGCGTCGTGCCGATCGCTTCCGAGCACCTGACGACGCTCGCGGACCTCGCCATCTCCGACGAGGCGAAGGCGCGGATCACCACGGCCGCGACCGCGGGCGCGCTCGTCCTCGTGCCCTCGACGATGGTGTCGGTGAACGGCACGCCGACCGTCGCCTGGCTCGAGATCGACCCCGCCACGGGCCACGCGATCGCCGTCGCGGAGAACGGCGTCCACCAAGCGATCGTCGAGTACTCGGAGGAGTTCCTCGTCTCGCTCGAGCCCGAGCTGGCGGCAGCGCGCGGGGCCGAGGAAGCCGAGATGATCTTCGCCGAGGTGGAGAACCTGACGGCGGAGGGCAAGTACGAGGAGGCGAAGAAGTTCCTCGAGAGCGCGGTCAAGGCCGCGCGGGCCATCGACCCGATCGCGTACGGCGTGCTCGCCGAGACCGTCGGCCTCTTCAAGACCTTCCTGCTCACCGAGCGAGCCTACAAGGGCGTGGGGAACCTCGGCGACTACGCGAGCCTGACCGACCCGCCGGTCGGGTCGCTCCTCTTCGAGGGCATGCCGACGCCCGACTTCGCGGGGCTCGGCGGCGGGGGCGGGGTGGCGGCTGGCATCGTGCCCGACGCGCTCTTCACCGTGCCGGTGGGCGGTGCGCCGCTGCCGACCGTGTTCCGCGTCGGCCTGAAGAACCTCGGCGGCGCGCCGGACACCTTCGCGCTCGATCCGGCGCAGGTCCCGGCGGGCTTCACGCTCACCACGAGCGTGCCGTCCGTCACCCTCGGCGCGGGCGAGACCGGCGAGGTGAGCGCCTGCCTCCGTCCGACCGGCGTCCTGCCGCCGCCCGGCACGGCGGCGTCGTTCGACGTGAAGGTGACCAGCGTCTCGAACGCCGCGGTGACGGCGACGGGCAGCCAGGGCTTCACGGTGCCGGCGGTCCACGCCGTGACGCTCGCCGTCACGCCGGCGTCGGCGACGGTGCCGCCCGGCGAGACGGCGGCGGTGTCGCTCGCGGTGAGCGCGGTGGGGAACGTCGGCGAGAGCGTGACGCTCGACGCGACGCTGCCGGCCGGGCTGGCGCTCACCGGCCTCCAGACGCCGGTCGTGCTCACGCCGGGCCAGACCGTGATGCAGTCGCTCGGCTTCACCCCCGACGCCGGGGTCGCGCTCGGCACGACGCTCGCCGTGTCGCTCACCGCGAGCTTCGGCAATCCGCCCTCCATCGCCGGCACGCTGGTCTCGATCACGACCGCGATCCCCGGCGCCGCGCCCGCCATGCACGGCGCCGCCGCGGCCGACGCCCTCGGCAACCCGAGCCTCGCGGCGACCCTCACCGACCTCGGCACGGCGATCACCGCGCTCTTCGCCGCGCCCGACGATCCTCTTCGCCGCGCGCGGGTCCTGGCGCTCCTCGACGCCCTGATCGACGCGCTCCGGAACGACCCGGTCCTCGTCCAGTTCCTCGACCAGCTCCTCGCCATCCGCGACACGATCGCGAGCGGTGACGCGCAGCAGGTCCACGACGCGCTCGAGACCGGGCTGCCGCCCGTCTTGACGCAGCTCACGGTGACGCTCGGGGACCTCGCCGGCCACCGCTTCACGATGGCGCTCCTGCCGACGGCCGCCGTGGCGCAGGCGAACACGCCGGCCGCCTTCCAGGCCGTGGTCCAGAACACAGGGTCGGCGACCAGCACGTACGCGTTCACCGTCACCGGCCTGCCGCCGGGCGTGACGAGCCAGGTGATGCCGGCGCAGACGGTGGTCGCGCCGGGCGGGCAGGCCACCATCGACGTCCACCTCATGGAGACGTCGCCGACCCAGCTCCTGCCGGCCGCGTTCCGCGTGGTGGCGACCGTCGAGGAGGCGCCCGACGTCTTCCAGGGCGTCCAGGGCCGGCTCACCGTGGCAGACGATCGGGTGGCCGTCGTCTCGGTCACGCCGAGCCCGGGCTTCACGCCGGGCGGCGGCTCGATCGGCGTCACGGCGCGCATGTTCGGGGCCGTGCAGCAGGCGCGGAGCGCGAAGGCCTCCTTCGTGGTGCTGGACGCGACGAGCCAGCAGGTCCGCGGCCCCTCGACGCCCGTCGCCTTCGGGCTCACGGTGAGCCCGACCGTCGTCCCCGTCGACCTCGGCGCCTTCGACGCGAGCGGGCTCGTGCCGGGCGCCTACACGATCCACGTCACGGCGAGCGAGACGAACGGCACGCCGATCCCGGGCGCGAGCGGGAACGGCACGCTGCTCGTCGGCACGCCGGTCACGGCGTCGCTCACCTCGAGCCCGTCTCACGCCGCCGCCGGCTCGCCGACGCTCACCAGCACGCTCACGCTGGCGAGCCAGATCACGCCCCCGCCGCCCCTCACCCCGCGCGGCGTGGTCGCGACGAACGGCGCCGCGAGCACCGTGGCGGTGAACGGGACACACGCCTACGTGTGCGGCTCGAAGGACGTGAGCGTCGTCGACGTGAGCGACCCCGACGCGCCGGCGGTCGTCGGCAGCTTCGGCAACGACGTCGTCACCGGCGTCACTGGTCCCGTCATCTGCCGGATGGCCGGCGGCCGGCTCGCCATGATGGTGCAGCAGAGCGGCAACTTCACGGTCGCGACCTACGACCTCGCCGATCCCGTGCACCCGGCCAAGCTCGGCTCGGTTTTCGCGCCCCGCGCCAACAACAACAACGACACGTCGTTCGCGAACAGCATGGACGCGACGCCGAGCCTCGTCCTCATCGCCGACGAGCTCGAGCGCTACTTCATCGCCGACCAAGACCTCTTCCTCCAGAACGGGCAGTTCACGGCGGTCGACATCGCCAACCCCGCGACCCCGACGGTCGCCGGCACGCTCTACCCACAGCCCACCGGCCAGGGGAACCTCTGGCAGGTGACCGTGCTCGACGACCAGACGGCGCTCGTCGTCGGCTCGACCTCGACGGGGACGGACACGCAGAGCGGCGTCGGCCGGCTCCGCACGATCGACGTGAGCGATCCGATGCATCCCGCGGTCCTCGGCCAGCTCGACGTGCCGGGGACCGTGCACCTGGTCGGCGTCGGGGTCGACGGGCGCCATGCCCTCTTCGCCGGGACGCAGGGCGGCTGGCGGGACTTCTTCAGCCCGGACTTCCACGACTACCGTCTCCTCGGCATGCTCGTGCTCGCGGTCGCCGATGTGAGCGACCCGGCGCACCCCCAGCTCCTCGGCACGCCGCTCACGACCAGCCTCGACGCCAGGTTCGGCGCCTTCATCGCGCCGCTCGGCGGCGGTCTCTTCGCCCTTTTCCCGACGCTCGCCGGCGCGCAGCAGCAGCTCGTCGTCGTCGATGCGAGCGACCCGGCGAGCCTCGGCGTCTTCCCCGTCGACGTGCCGGTCGCGCCGGCGAGCGGCACCTCGGCCGGCGGCCGGCTCTACGAGACGAGCAGTGTCGGGCTCTCCATCTTCGACGTGGGCGGGGTGCCGATCACGGCCAGCGTCGAGGTCCCGCACGGGCCGGGCGTCACCATCGTCCCCGACTCGTTCAGCCTGGCGCCCTCCCAGGTCGTCGTCGGCGCCGACAGCGACAAGCTGATGTGGAGTCTCAGCCTGCTCGCGGCCCAGACGCCGCGGAACATCACGTGGCGCTCGCAGGCCCCGGGTCTCCAGGCCGGCGAGACGCGCCCGGTCACGCTCGGCGCGACGGTCGACTTCACCGCCAACGGCACCCCGGGGACGCTCGCGCTTCCCGGCACCACGGTCGCCGGCGTGCAGATTCTCGGCTTGACGCCGAGCGCGCGAACGGTCGCGCCCGGCGCGCCCGCCGACTTCACCCTCGGGCTGACCAACCCGACCGACGCGAGCGCCACCTACGCGCTCGCCGTCGCGGGGGTGGCGGGCGGGCTCGCCGACCTGCCGCCGAGCGTGACGCTCGGGGCGGGCGAGTCGACGAGCATCCCGTTCACGCTGCGCTCGGCGCCGGGCGCCGCCCCGCGCCCGCTGCCGTTCGACGTCGCGGCGACGGCGGCCGACGGGACGGACGCCTCCGTGCCCGGCACCCTGACGCTCGAGGGCGCGCCGGTCGTCGACCCGACGGCGGGGCTGGCGCGCGGCGTGCTCGTCCAGCTCTCGCCCACGCTGGCGACGGGGGGGCAGGGCTCGCCCGCCTTCTTCCTGGCGACGGTCATCAACACCGGCACGGTCGCGGACAGCTTCGCCGTCACGGTGGATGCCGACGTGCCGGGCGTCGACGTCACGGGGCCGGGCGCGACGGTCGCCGTGCCGGCGGGCGCCTCACGCGTGGTCGGCCTCGTGCTCGTCCCCCAAGCCGGGGGCGTGGCCGCGGGATCGGTCGGCTTCACCGTGACCGCGACCTCGACGACGAGCGCCGCGGTGCACGGCGCCGCAAGGGGCGAGCTCGAGGTGTCCGACCTCGGCGTCACCGTCGGCATCGCGTCGCCGTCGGTCGTGGCCGGCGGCAGCTTCCAGGCGACGATCACGAATACGGGCGGCGACGTCGACACGTTCACGCTCACGCTCGCGGGCGCAGCCGCGCCCTTCGCCGCCTTCGGCACGACCCTGCATGCCCTCGGTTCGGGACAGTCGCAGATGATCCAGGTGAACGTCGGGCCCATCGCGCAGGCCGTCGCCGGCGCGCTCGACCTGACGCTGGTGGCGACGTCGCAGGGGACGCCGTCGGTGCGGGGCAGCGCCTCGATCTCCGTCACCATCCCGGCGGCGAAGGCGGTCGCGGCGAGCTTCGTGCCGCCGACGCGACACTTGGCCGCGGCGGGCGGCGCGACGTTCCAGCTGCAAGTGCAGAACGTTGGCAACGTCGAGGACGCGTACACCGCGGCGATCGTCGGCACGAACGGCCCCGTCCAGGCGGCGCTGCACGCGCTCGACGGCACGCCGACCACGATGATCCCGATCTTCCGCGTGCGCGGCCAGGGCGCGGCGGGCCTGACGCTCGACGCAGACCTGTCGAGCCTCGGCCAGGGCACGGTCACCGTGCGGATCACGTCGCTGAGCGATCCGACCGTCACCACGACGGCCACCGCGATGCTGCTCGCGACGCCGGCCACGACTACCACCATGACGCTTCCCCCGCCCTGCGGGAACGGGGTCGTGGATCCCGGCGAGGCGTGCGATCCGCTCGTGGTGTCGAGCTGTGCCGCGGGGTTCAGCTGCGGCGCGGCCGGCACGCCCGACGCCTGCCGGTGCGTGCCGAAGGTTCGGGAGATCTGCGGCAACTGCATCGACGACGACGGGAACAAACTCATCGATGCCGAGGACGGCGCCTGCTGCGAAGGCGCCTCGCCCGCGCCGATGACCCTCCGGAGCGCGCGACTCCGCACGCGGGCGGGCACCACGCGGCTCGCGCTCTCGGCCTCGGTGCCGGGGGCCCGGGATCTCGACCCGACGCGACAGGACGTGCTCGTCCAGCTCCATCAGGAGCAGGGCGGCGAGCTCCTCTGCGCCCGCATCCCGGCGACCGCGTTTTCCCACAAGGGCCGCGTCTTCCGCTTCCGGGACCGCAAGAACGCGATCGCGAGCGCGCGCGGTCTCGAGCTCTTGAAGATCACCGTCACCAAGGACGGCACCGCGAAGATCGTGCTGACCGGCCGGAGGGTCCAGTCCGCCGCCGGCCGGACGGGCAGCTTGCGCTTCACGCTCGGCTTCCGCGATCCCGCGAGCGCGGTCGGGGCCGGCCGCTGCCCCGGGGTCCTCGACGCCTTCCGGGCGAGCCACAACGGCGGGCTCCGCTTCCCGTGACAGCCGATGCTCAATCAGCCGGGCCGCAGAAAGTCCCTGTTGGCGCGACACTTTTCGCCCACTGTCGGCGAACTGTCCGTGTCTCGGCAAGCACCGAGGGGACCCTCGGCCGACGACGGCGGAGCGGGGACAAGCGAGCTTCTGCTCGAATTCGGAAAGTTCTGCAGGCCCGCCGCTCGCCCGCCGACGCACCCAGCGCGGACACCGGGCTCGGTTTCCTCTTGTCTCGTCTGGCCTTCCCGGGCGCATCATGTTGACCAGCGATCCGGAGAGCGGCAGGGAGTCTACCGTCGCGCTGCCCGCCGCGCCTGCCACTCCGGACCGCTAAGCTTCGCGCCCGCCGGAACCGGACCTGACTCGACCATCGTGCCGTTGGGAATACGACACGGCGCTTCGCCGCGCGCGGATGGCATCGCTCTTGCACCGCGGAGCAGGTGTGGAGCTGGGAGAAATGTTGGACCGCTGCCGCGGTCTGGAAACCCGTTCGGCGGCGCTCTACCGCGGCTTCGCCGCCGGCGCGCGTGACCGGCCGGACCTGAGTGCTCTCTGGACCGCCATGGCACGCGAGGAGGAGGAGCACGCCCGCATCCTCGACGACGCGTGCGCCTGTCTGCCGACGATCACAGCCTGCCTGACGCAGATCTCGGGGAAGTGGCCCGAGGTCATGCGCGAGATCGAGGCGAAGCTGTCCGAGGCGGAGCTGCTCGCCGGCGGCGCCGGCGCCGACCAGCAGCTGGCGGCCGCCCTCGACCTCGAGATGACCGAGATCGAGCCGCTACGCCAGATGCTCGTGGGCGTCAGCGAGCAACGCCCGCCACGGCCCATCACGCAGAACCACGTGCGCCGCCTCGCCGACGCGGCGGAGCGCTTCAGCGTCGACCCGCAGGTTCGGCGGCAGGCCGCGCTGCTGCGCGCCCGGGCCCTTCCCACCGCGCGCGACTCACAGGCCTGAGCGGCTGAGGCGACCACCTGCCTACGCACCCTGGTGTGGGGCGAGTTCCGTCACCGCACAATCGGCCCGTGCGTGCCTCGCGCAGTGCGCGCCGAGCACGGCTGAGTGCGCGACCTGGTGAGTGGCGGCGCCCAGAATCGAACTGGGGACCTAGGGATTATGAGACCCTCGCTCTAGCCTACTGAGCTACGCCGCCCGGGCCGGCACCATGGCGAGCACCCGGCGAGAAATCAAGCGTGACCTCGGAGAGCCCGCCTGCTATCGTCGAACCATGGCCGAGACCGATCGTCTTGCCGTCAACCAGCTCGAGCACCTCGACGAGGAGCTCGAGACGATCCTCACCTCCTTCGACACCAGCTACGCCTGGAACTACCGCACCGTGAAAGAGGGCCTCCGCGACCTCTACGAGAAGGCGAAGCGGGACCAGTGGAACGGCACCACGCAGCTCCCCTGGCACACCCAGGTCGACCCCGAGAGCGAGATCATCCCCGCCGCCATCGACCCGCTCTCCGCCTACCCGCCCTACCAGCGCTTGAACGTGAAGGAGAAGCACCGCGTCCGCCACGCGCAGATCGCGCTCCAGCTCTCGCAGTTCCTGCACGGCGAGCAGGGCGCGCTCATCGTGGCCTCGCAGCTCGTCGGCGCCGTGCCGTGGATCGACGCCAAATACTACGCCGGCACGCAGACGATGGACGAGGCGCGGCACGTCGAGGTGTTCAGCCGCTACCTCACCGAGAAGCTCGAGTGGCAGTGGCCGGTGAACGACAGCCTGAAGGAGCTCCTCGACGCCACCATCAAGGACGCGCGCTGGGACTTCAAGTACCTCGGCATGCAGATCATCATTGAGGGTCTGGCCATGGCCGCTTTCGGCAACCTGTTCCAGATCACGCAGGAGCCGCTGCTGAAGGAATTGATCCGCTACGTCATGAAGGACGAGTCGCGCCACGTCGCCTTCGGCGTCCTGTCGCTCAAGGACTTCTACCAGGACATGCCCGCGAGCGAGCTCACGGACCGCGAGGACTTCATCATCTACGCCTGCGAGCTGATGCGGAACCGTCTGGTCGGCGACCAGATCTCGCGCGCCATGGGATGGAACCGGGAGGAGGTCCGCCAGCTCGTCCTCTCTTCGCCGGCGGCGCAGACGTTCCGCCGCCTGCTCTTCGCGCGCGTCGTGCCGAACCTGAAGCGCCTCGGGCTCTTGCGCCCGCGCGTCCGCGCGGCCTTCGAAGACCTCGGCATCCTCGAGTTCGAGGACGCCGATCCCGAAGCGCAGGACCGCGCCCTCGGGCTCGCCTGAGAAGCGCGTTTCAGTCGCGCGTCGCGAGCAGCGCGCTCAGCGTCTCGATGTCGACCGGCTTCACGAGATGGTCGTCGAAGCCCGCAGCCTGGGCGCGGCGGCGGTCGTCGTCGCGCCCGTAGCCCGTGACGGCGATCAGCCGGACGTGGGCGACCACCCGGTCCTCGCGGAGCGCCCGCGCGACCGCGTAGCCATCCATGCCGGGGAGCCCGATGTCGAGCACCACGACGTCGGGCACGAACTCGTGCGCGACGGCGAGCGCGTCGGGGCCGGTGTGCGCGACGCGGACGTCGTGGCCGTCGAGCTTGAGCAGCATGGCGGCGCTCTCCGCGCCGTCCACGTTGTCGTCGACCACCAGGACGCGACGCGCGACGACGGCGACCGCCGCCGGGGCGGGAATCGCCCCGGCGGCCGCGGCCGGCAGCGCGGGTAGGTGCACCGTGATCTCGCTGCCGCGACCCGGCCCCTCGCTCGACGCCGTCACGCGGCCGCCGTGCAGCTCGACCAGGCTCCGGACGAGCGTCAAGCCGATGCCGAGGCCGCTCTCCGTACGCTCGAGCGTCCGCTCACCCTGCGCGAAGAGATCGAACGCCCGTTCGACCATCTGCGGCGACATGCCCATCCCGGTGTCACGCACGCGGACGACCGCTTCCTCGCCCGCGCGCGCCGCGGTGAGCGTGATCTCGCCGCCCGCCTCGGTGTACTTGGCGGCGTTGTCGAGGAGGTTGGCGAGCACCTGTGCGAGCCGGGTGGGATCGCCGTCGACGTGGAGCGGCTCGGGCGGCAGGCGGATCGCGAGCCGGTGCCGGCGCGCGTCGATCAGCGGCCGGCTGATCTCGACCGCCGTCTCGACGACGGCCGCCAGGTCCGCGCGCTCGCGGCGCAGCGCGATCTTCCCCGAGCTGATGCGTGCGACGTCGAGCAGGTCCTCGACCAGCCGCGCGATGTGGCGCACCTGCCGCTCGACGAGCGCGCACGCGGACTCGACCACCGCCGGGTCCGACTGCTGCGCGCGCAGGATCGCGGCGGCGTTCACGAGCGGGGCGAGCGGGTTGCGCAGCTCGTGGGCCAGCATGGCGAGGAACTCGTCCTTGCGGCGGTCGGCGTCGGCGAGCTCCTGCGCCTGGCGCCGCAGCTCCTGCTCGAGGCGGCGGTGCTCGGTCATGTCGAGGCCGACGCCGATCATGCGCACGGCGCGGCCCGTCGCGTCGCGAAGCGCGCGGCCCTTGCCGGCGATCCAGTGCATGGTGCCGTCGGGCCACGGGTTGCGGAACTCGATCTCGAAGCCCGTCCCCTCCTCCACCGCCCGCGCGATGGCGTGGTCGAGGGCCGCGCGATCGTCGGGGTGCACCACCTCGCGGAAGGCCGCGAACGTGCCCCCGAACGTCCCCGGGGCGAGGCCGTGGAGCGGCTCGAGCTGCGCCGTCCAG
>JBGQET010000073.1:0-21765 GCA_041496545.1 Binatia bacterium
CACGGGCAACCTGACCGAGTGCATCGAGCACTTCGACCGCGCCCTCGCCCACCACGGCGACCCGGTGCCCCGCACGCCGCGCGAGCTGGGCGTCCGCTTCGCGGCCGACCTGACCGCCGTCCTCTTCAACCTCTACGTCGCCGGCGCGCGCCGCCGCGGCAAGGCCGGCGACCGCCACCGCGACGTGCTCCAGATCCGCTACCCGCGCACCAAGGCGCAGTCGACGAGCGACCCCAAGCGCCTCTTCCTCGACTACTTCGGGACGATCCGGCGGGTGAACGCGACCGAGCCGGCCGCGATCCCCGAGGAGGCCTGCGGCTTCTACGTCGGCTTCGCCGCCATCCTCGCCTACTCGGGGCTGCCGTTCGCGCTCGGCCGGCGCTTCCTCGGCGTCGCCAAGGGGCTCATCCGCGAAGGCAGCGCGAAGGATCTCTTCGTCTACCGCTCGGTCCAGTTCGTCCACGACTATCTGGAAGGCAACTGGAGCGAGGAGCAGGTGCTCGACCCCCAGCTCGTCGAGCAGGGGCTCCGCTACGGCATCTTCTGGGAGCTGAACACGTACCTCGGGATGAGCTGCGAGCGGAAGATCCGGCGCGGCGAGTGGGCCGCCGCCGAGGCCGACATCGCGAAGCTGCGCGACGTCCGCGAGGGCTACGGCTTCGAGTTCGCGCGCTCGAACGAATACTTCATGCCCGCGTTCCTGGCGCTCGAGCGGCGCGAGCTCGACGCGGCGCTCGCGGGCATCGAACGCTACTACCGCGACCGCCACGAGGGCATCCTGCACGTGCTCGCGCTCGGGATGCGCGCCAAGATCCAGACCCTCGCCGGCGACCGCGACGCCGCCGAGGCGACGCTCGCGGAAGCCGAGCGCCTCGTCGGGCGGCTCGGTCGGATGCCGCCGTACCACCTGAGCGCGTACCGCATGAGCCGCTTCCTCTTCGACGTGACGGAACTGGAGGCGGCGCTCGCCGACGGGGCGCCGGGCACGCGGGCGCTCGCCCGCCGCGCGCGGAAGAGCGCGCGCGCCGCGCTTCGCCTCGTGCCGCGCATCGCACGCGACCGGCCCGAGGCCTACCGGCTCGCCGGGCGGCTGGCGTGGCTCACGGGCCGCAAGGACCGCGCCCTGCGCTCGTGGGCGACGGCGCTCGCCGAGTGCGAGCGGCTCGACGCCCGACCCGAGCTGGCGCGGACCCACGCGGAGCTGGCCGAGCGGCTGGCCGTGACCGGCGGCAAGCTCGCCGGCCTCGACGCCGACGGCCACCGCGCCGCCGCAGAGCGCCTGCGCACGGAGCTGGGGCTCGACGCCACGGCGTCGGCCGCCGCGCCGCTCGCCGGCGCCTCGGTCGCGAACGGCGGCTGATGCGTTCGCCCGCCGCGCCTCCGCGCCGGCGTACCGCGGCGCTCGTCTTCGTCTTCGTCACCATCGTCCTCGACATGCTGGCGCTCGGCATGATCCTGCCCATCCTGCCGAAGCTCGTCGTCCAGTTCCTGGGCGGCGACACGCAGCGGGCGGCGCAGATCTACGGCGTCTTCGGCACCGTGTGGGCGGCCATGCAGTTCCTCTTCTCGCCCGTGCAGGGCACGCTCTCCGACCGCTTCGGCCGCCGGCCGGTGATCCTGCTCTCGAACTTCGGGCTCGGCCTCGACTACATGCTGATGGCGCTCGCGCCGACGCTCGGCTGGCTGCTCGTCGGCCGCGTGATCTCCGGCATCACGGCGGCGAGCTTCAGCACGGCGAGCGCGTACATCGCGGACGTGACGCCGCCCGAGAAGCGCGCCGCGGCCTTCGGCATGCTCGGCGCCGCCTTCGGCATCGGCTTCGTGCTCGGACCGGCGCTCGGCGGCCTGCTGGGCGGCATCGGCCCGCGCGCGCCGTTCTGGGTCGCGGGGTCGCTCAGCCTGGTGAACGCGATGTACGGGCTCTTCGTCCTGCCGGAGTCGCTGCCGCCCGAACGCCGGGCGCGGTTTTCGTGGCGACGCGCCAACCCGGTCGGCTCGCTCGCCCTCCTCCGCTCGCACCCGATGCTCCTCGGGCTCGCGGCGGCCAACTTCCTCGGCTACATCGCGCACGAGGTCCTGCCCAGCACGTTCGTCCTGTACGCGAGCTATCGCTACGGCTGGGACACGCGCGCACTGGGACTCACCCTCGCCGCCGTCGGCGTCTGCGCCATGGTCGTCCAGGGCGGTCTGGTGGGGCCCGTCGTCACGCGCTTCGGCGAGCGACGGGTCCTCCTCGCCGGGCTCCTCTTCGGCGGGACGGGCTTCGCCGTCTACGGCCTCGCGGCGACCGGCGCCGTGCTGCTGCTCGGCATCCCGCTCCAGGCCATGTGGGGGATGTCCGGGCCGGCGGCGCAGGGGCTCATGACGCTTCGCGTGCTGCCCTCGGAGCAGGGGCAGCTCCAGGGCGCGAACAGCAGCCTGCGCGGCATCGCGGGGCTGATCGGGCCCGGGCTCTTCACGCAGACGTTCGCGAGCTCCATCGGCGCCCGGCGCGACTGGCACCTGCCCGGCGCGCCGTTCCTGCTCGCCTCGCTGCTGCTCCTCGGCGCGATGACGCTCGCCTGGGTCGTCACCCGGCCCCGCCGCGCCACCGCCTGAGGAGCGCCGCGAGCGCGACGACCGTCGCCCCGAACGCGAACGCGTCGCCGACACGCGCATAAGGCGTGAGGCCCTGGCGCGGGGCGACGCGGCCGACGACCGCCGCGCGCGTGAAGGGCTCGGTGCGCACTGTGACCCGGCCCCAGGGGTCGATGACCGCCGACGGCCCCGCGGTCGAGGCGCGCACCAGGAAGCGCCGCTGCTCGACGGCGCGGAAGGTGACCACGTCGAAGGCCTGGAGCGAGTACTTCCGGTCGCCGAGCCAGGTGTCGTTGGCGAGGTTCACGAGGAAGTCGGCGCCGGCGCGCACGCGGGCCGCGACGATCTCGGGGAAGACGGCTTCGTTGCAGATCACGACGCCGGCCCGCCCCGCGACGGTCGGCAGCAGCACCGGCGCGTCGCCCGACGTGAAGACGCGCACGCGCGCGAAGCGGCGGCGCAGGAAGTCGAGGCGCGCGAACGGGAAGTACTCCGCGAAGGGCAGCAGGTACTGCTTGTCGTACGAGGCGACGATCTCGCCGTCGGGCCCGAGGAGGAAGGTGGAGTTGTGGTAGACGGGGGCGTCGCCCCCGCTGCTCCGCGGGCCGCCCGCCAGCAGCTCCGCGCCGAGCGGCGTCAAGAGACGGCCGAGCGCGCGCCGGTAGAGCGGCTCGTCGGCCACGAAGAAGGTCATGGCATTCTCCGGCCAGACGACGAGCGGGGCGGGCTCCTGACGCTCCACGTCCGCGGTGAGCCGGAGGTAGACGTCGAGGTTGCGGCCGTAGAGCTCCTGTCGCCACTGCGACCCGAGGTCGAGGTTGCCCTGCGCGATCGCGACCGCGACGGAGCCCGCGTCGGCGGCCGGGGCTTCGCGCAGGCGCAGCACGCCGTAGCCCGCGACCGCGGCCACGGTGAGCGCCGCCGCGCCGAGGCCCGCGGCGGCGCGACGCACGGCCGGGCCCGGGCGCCCGAGGGCGAGCCACGACTCGGCGAGCGCCGCGTTCACCGCCGCGAGCACGAAGCTCACGCCGTAGACGCCCGTCACGTCGGCGATCTGGATGAGCGGCTTCACGTCGACCTGCGAGTAGCCGAGGAGCGCCCACGGGTTCGCGGTGAGCGGCTTGCCGCGCCCGAGCTCCGCCGCGACCCACGCCGCGGCGACCAGGAGCGGCCAGGCGCGACCCGCCGCGCCGCCGAGGGCGCGGTACCAAGCCGCGAAGGCGACGTAGTAGGGCGCGCCCATGATCGAGAAGACGCCGAAGAAGAACGCCACGCCGACGATCGCCGGCTGCTCGTAGTAGGTCGCGACCGCGCGCGGCAACCAGTCGGCGACGGCGTACGCCATGAGTCCCTGCCATGCCCAGCCGAGGAACGCCGCCATGCGGACGCTGGGCGCGTTGCGGACCGCGACCAAGAACGGGACGAGCGCCACCCAGGCGAGGAGGGGGTGCGCCGTCGGGGGAAACGCCAGGCCGTAGAGCGCCGCCGAGGCGAGCGTCGCGAGGAGGAGGGCCAGAAGCCGCATCGAAGCGCCCCCCGCTCGCAGACCGGTGCGCGGAATTCAAGAGAGGTCCCGGGAACGCCGATACGATCGTCGATGGGGTCCGCTTCGTCCTGGCAGGTGCTCAACCGCCCCCGGACCCTCGACACCGGGCAGATCCGCGCGGTGTCGCTCGTCTTCCTCATGCTCTACGGGGGGATCTCCCTACGGCGCCCCGCCGACCACATGGAGTTCGTGATCATCCGCTTTGCGGTGTGCTCCATCGCCGCAGCCGGGGTCGCCCGCGGACACCGGTTCACCTGGCCGGCGTTCCGCGCCTACACGGTGCTCATCGCGTTCACGCTGTCGCTCGGCACCGCCTACATCAACGGCACGCTGGGCAACGGCATCAAGGATCTGCCGCTCACCGCGCTCGCGACGTTCGTGCCGCTCGTCTTCCTCCAGGCCGGCTGGGACTTCGCCCTCGTGGTGGGCGGCCTGCTGATCGGGAACGCGGCGCTCCTCTGCCTGCTGCCGCCGCCGAGCGTGCCGCTCGCGACGGTCGTGCTCGTGCTCGGCTCGGCGATCGTGTGCGGAACGGTGTCGGGTATCACCCTACTGCTCTTCCGTGTCCGTCTCGACGAGAGCCTCCGCGGCCTCGAGCAAGCGCTCGGGGCGAAGAACGAGTTCCTGAACACGATGTCGCACGAGCTGCGCTCGCCGCTGCACGTCATCATCGGTTACGCCGACATCCTGCGCGACGACCCGGAGGCGCCGCCGCCGCCCTTCGTCGGTGCCGGGATCCGCGCGAGCGCGCTCGAGCTCCTCCAGCTGGTCGAGAACACGATGAACGTCGCGCGTCTCGACGCCGGCAAGGTGCGCCTCTACGTCGACGAGTTCGCGCCCGCCGAGGTCGTCGGCGAGCTCGCCGAGAGCGTGCGCGCGCTGCCCGAGGCGAAGGGCGGCGTGCCCGTCCGCTGGCAGGTGAGCCCCGATCTGCCGCGCGTCCGGCTCGACCGCCTGAAGTTGAAGGAGATCGTGCAGAACCTGGTCTCCAACGCCCTCAAGTTCACGGACGAGGGCGTGGTGTGGGTGGCGGTCGATTGCGACGCCGAGCACCTCCGCATCGCGGTCCGCGACACGGGTCGGGGCATCCCGCCCGAGTCGCAGGAGCGCATCTTCGAGCTGTTCGAGCGGGTGGACGGGCTGCACGGGGGCGAGGCGCCGGGCGTCGGACTGGGACTCTACATCGTGAAGAGCCTGGTCGAGCTGATGCGCGGACGGATCGACGTGACGAGCGACCCCGGGCACGGGGCCTGCTTCACCGTGCGCCTGCCGCTCGCGCTCCCCGCGTAGGACGGCACCGCCGGCCGGCTGGCCGGCGCGCGGGCACCGATGCTATGGGCGGGGCGTGCGACGGCGCGTCTTCTCGCTCTTCTTCTGGGCCTTCCTGGTGGCGACCTCCATCGCGCTGTTCCCGGTGGCGGTCGCGCTCTGGGCGGCGACGGTGCTGGTCGACCGGCGCCGCGTCCTGCTGCACCGCTTCACCTGCTTCTGGGCTTCGCTCTACACCTGGTTCAACCCGGCGTGGCGGGTGCGGGTGGACGGACGCGAGAAGATCCGTCCGGACGCCACGTACGTGATGGTGGCGAACCACCAGTCGCTGCTCGACATCCTGGTGCTCTTCCGGCTCTTCGCGCACTTCAAGTGGGTGTCGAAGATCGAAAACTTCCGCGTGCCGTGCATCGGGTGGAACATGTCGCTCAACCGTTACATCAAGCTCCGGCGCGGGAGCCGCGAGAGCGTGGCCGAGATGATGCGCGAGTGCGAGCGGGCGCTGGCCGAGGGCAGCTCGGTCATGATGTTCCCCGAGGGGACGCGCTCGGCGAACGGGCGGCTCCAGGCGTTCAAGCCGGGGGCGTTCACGCTCGCGCAGCGCGCGCGCGTGCCGCTCCTGCCGATCGTCGTCGAGGGAACGGCGAGCGCGCTCCCCAAGCGCGGCTTCGTCCTCCGGGGGCGGCACACCATCCGCATCCGGGTGCTCGACGAGATCCCGTATCCGAGCTTCGCCGACACGCCGGTGGACGTGCTCGCCAGCCGCGTGCGGGAGCGGTTCGCGGCCGAGCTGAGAGAGGAGAGCGCATGAAGGAGTTCAAGGGCCGCGTCGCCGTCGTCACGGGCGCAGCGAGCGGCATCGGCCGCGCGCTGGCGGCGCGCTTCGCCGACGCCGGCATGAAGGTCGTCCTCGCCGACGTCGAGGAGGGGGCGCTCGCCGACGCGGAGCAGGCGTTGCGGGTCCGGGGCGCCACGGTCCTCGCCGTGCGGACGGACGTCTCGCGCGCGGCCGACGTCGACGCCCTCGCGAAGAAGACCGTCGCCACCTTCGGCGGCGTGCACGTCGTCTGCAACAACGCCGGCGTCGTCGCCGGCGGGCTCACCTGGGACATCCCGCTCGCCGACTGGGAGTGGGTCCTCGGCGTGAACCTGTGGGGCGTGATCCACGGCATCCGCACCTTCCTTCCCATCATGCTGGCGCAGGACGCCGACGGCCACATCGTGAACACCGCGTCGCTGGCCGGGCTCGTCTCGACGGCCTTCAACGCGATCTACACCATCAGCAAGTTCGGCGTGGTCGCGCTCTCGGAGTGCCTGCACCACGAGCTGGCGCTCGGCGGCGCGCGCGTCAAGGTGTCGGTGCTCTGCCCCGGATGGGTGAACACCCGCATCCTCGACGCCGAGCGAAACCGGCCCGCGGGGGCCCCGGCGCGTGCCCGCACGCCCATGGACGAGGTGATGGAACCCGCCGTCCGCCAGCTCCTCGCCAGCGGGCTCGCCCCGGAACGGGTCGCGGAGCTGGTCTTCCAGGCGATCCGCGACGAGCGGCTCTACGTCCTCACCCATCCCGAGATGAAGGACCTCGTCCGCACCCGCATGGAGGACGTGCTCGCCGAGCGGAACCCGACCCCGGGCTCGTTCGCGTGAGCACCGGAGCCGTGGACCTCCGCGGCGCGACCGTCGCCGTCACCGGCGCGACGGGGTTCATCGGACGCTACATCGTCCGCACCCTCCTCGACCGCGGCGCGCGCGTCGTCGGCGTGGTCCGCAACCCCGACCGCGTGCCGGAGCTGCGTGCGGCCGGCGTCGAGCTGCACCGCGCCGACCTGGCCCAGCCCGACCGCCTCGCCGCCGGCTTCGCGGGTGCGGACGCCGTCGTCTCCAACGCGGCGCTGCTCGCCCTCGGGCCCAGACGCTGGGAGGAGTACCGGCGCGCCAACGTCGCCGGGACCGAGAACGTCTTCGACGCCGTGCGCGCCGCCGGCGTGCGGCGCGTCGTGCAGATCTCGTCGGTCGCCGTCTACCGCGGCCACGCCCAGCCGCGAGTCCGCGAGGACCACCCGCAGCTCGCCGAGAGCGACGCCGCGGGTTGGCTCGCCAACCGATACGGCATCTCGAAGGCGCTCTCGGAGCAGCTCGCGTGGCGGCTCGCCAGCGAGTACGGTCTCGCCCTGACCACGCTCCGCCCGTGCGCGGTCTACGGCGCCTTCGATCCGACCTTCTCGCGCCTCTTCGTCCGCCTCGCGAGCCTGCCCGTCACCGTGATGCCCGCGGCGGCCCACGTCCCCGTCGTGTACGCCGGCGACGTCGCGGAGGCGGTGGCGCTCGCGCTCGAGCGTCCGATCGCGATCGGCCGCGCGTACAACGTGACCGGCGAGGACCTCCCGCTCTGGGACGTCTACCGGGCGTGGGGCATGGCAGGCGGCCGGACGGCGTGGCTCACCTTGCCCGTGCCCTTCCCCGTGCGCTGGGTCTACGACAACACCCGTGCCGAGACCGAGCTCGGCTGGCGGAACCGCCCGCTGGTCGACGGCTTCCGCGAGACGATCGCGCTCGAGGGCGGGCGTTGACGCGCGGGACCCGCCGGCACTAGACCGAAGGCGCATGGTGCCCGTCGTCATCGAGGTGGCCCTCAACGGCGTCACCCTGCCCGAGCGGAACCCGCACGTGCCGCGCACGCCGACCGAGATCACGGCCGACGCGCTCCGCTGCCTCGACGCCGGCGCGGCCGTCGTCCACAACCACGTCGCGGAGTTCGCGGTCGACGGCGCGCGCGCCGCCGACGCGTACGCCTGTGGCTGGCGCCCCGTGCTGGCCGCGCGTCCCGACGCGATCCTCTATCCCACCATCGGCTTCGGCGGCAGCGCGGCCGAGCGCTGGGATCACATGGCGCGGCTGGGCGACGCCGGCCTCGCGCGCATGGCGGTCCTGGATCCCGGCTCCGTGAACCTGGGCGGCGTCGGCGGCGACGGGCTCCCCGCCGGCGGCATCGTCTACGTGAACACCTTCGAGGACATCCGCCACGCGGTCGGCGTCTGCGCGCGGCATCGCCTCGGCCCGAGCATCTCGATCTTCGAGCCCGGGTTCCTGCGCGCCACGCTGGCGTGGGCCCGCGCCGGCCGGATGCCGCCCGGCGCGCTCGTGAAGCTCTACTTCGGCGACGACGGCGGCTACCTCGGCGACGGCGGCGCCGCCTTCGGCCTGCCCCCGACGCGCGCCAGCCTCGAGGCGTACCTCGCGATGCTCGAGGGCTGCCCGCTCCCCTGGGCGGTCGCCGTGCTGGGCGGCGACGTGATCGCCTCGGGGCTCGCGCGCCTCGCCGTCGAGCGCGGCGGGCATCTGCGCGTCGGGCTCGAGGACTACGCCGGCCCGCGCACGCCGACCAACGAGGAGCTGGTGCGCGAGGCCGTCGCGGTGGCGCGCGCGGCGGGCCGCCCCAGGGCCAGCCCGGCCGAGGCGGCGCGGCTGCTCGGGCTCCCGCCGCAGGAGGGCGCACGATGAGTCTCGCGGGCAGGAACGCGGTGGTGACCGGGGGCGCGTCGGGGATCGGGCGCGCGATCGCGCTCCGCCTCGCGCGCGACGGCGCGGACGTCGCCGTGCTCGATCTCAACCGCACCGGGGCGGAGGCCGTCGCGCGCGAGATCGCCGGGCTCGGCCGGCGCTCGCTCGCGGTCGAGACCGACGTCGGCAGCGCGGCGAGCGTCGCCGCGGCGGTCGAGCGCGTGCACGGCGGGCTCGGCCCGGCGCACGTCCTGGTGAACGACGCCGGCATCGCCGACTTCGTGCCCCTCCTCCAGATGACGGAGGAGGTGTGGGACCGGATGCTGCGCGTCCACCTGAAGGGCGTGTTCAACTGCACGCGCGCCTTCGCGCCCGACATGGTGGAGGCGACGTGGGGACGGGTCGTCAACATGGCCTCGGTGGCCGGGCTCATCGGCGGCCCGGGGCTCGCGCACTACTCGGCCGCGAAGGCCGGCATCATCGGCTTCACCAAGGCCATCGCGCACGAGCTCGGCCCGCTCGGCGTGACGGTCAACGCGATCGCGCCCGGCATGATCGACACACCCATGCTGCGCGCCGCGAACGTCCCCGAGGAGATCATCCGCCACACGACGGAGCGGAACCCGATCCGGCGCCTCGGCGTCCCCGACGACATCGCCGCGGCGTGCGCCTACCTCGCCTCCGAGGAAGCCGGCTTCGTGACCGGCCAGGTGCTGAGCCCGAACGGCGGCGCGGCCTTCTAAGGCCAGTGCCAACCTTCCTTCGCGTTTGACGCGCGGGACGACGCTCTGCTAGCTCGCGCGGCGGTCTTCCCGTGCGCTCGACCGTTCTCCTCGCCGTCGCGGTAGTGGTGTGCCTCGTCCCCGAGGTGCGCGCCGCGTCACCCGCGGCGCTCGCGGTCGCCGTCCCGCTCGCCGACGCGACGGCCGCCCTCCAGGTCGAGCGCGTCGAGCCGTTCGCGCCCGGCGCGCGCATCGACGTCGTCGGCGACGGCGGCGTCCGCACGGTCGCGCCGCCCGCCGGCCCCTGGTACGCAGGCGGCGTGGCGGGCGATCCGGGCTCCGTGGCGGTCGTGACGCTGGGGGCGGACGGCCTCGCCGGCTTCGCGACGAGCGGCGGCCGGACGTGGCGCCTCGGCCCCGACGGTCGCGGCGGCACGCGCGCCGACCCGATGCCCGAGCCGGAGGCCGCCGACGCGAGCGGCGGCTGCGTGCCGCTCGAGGAGGAGCCGGTGCCGGCGCCCGAGGTGCCCGTCGCGCGCGCGGCCGTGTCCTCGACCACGACGCTGCTTCTCGACCTCGCCGTCGACACCGACTACGAGCTCTGGGCCCGCTTCGGCTCCGACCAGGCGACGATCGCGGCCGTGGCGGCGAACGTCGCGGCCGTGAGCCTGATCTACGTCCGCGACGTCCACGTCGAGGTGCGTCTCAGCTATCTCCGTCTCTGGAGCACGCAGGCCGACCCGTGGGCACAGACCGACAAGCTGCTGGCGTTGAACGAAGCGCGCGCCTACTGGCAGAACCCGGCCAACGGCATGGCGACGACCGCCGGGCCGCACGACATCGCGCACTTCCTGACCGGCAAGGCGTCGATCGGCGGCGGGCAGGCGTATCTCAACCGGCTCTGCGACCCCGCGGTGAGCGCTATCACGAAGTTCGGCAGCACGCCGCAGGACGTGCAGTTCATGGCGCACGAGATCGGCCACCAGTTCGGCACCCCGCACTCGCACTGCTACCTGCCGCCGCTCGACATGTGCTGGAACCGCGAAGCGGGCTGCTACAGCGGCCCGGTGATCCCGTCGGTCGGCACCATCATGAGCTACTGCCACCTCGTCGGCTCCTACAACGACAACGTCTTCCACCCGGCGACCGTCGCGCTCATCCGCCCCAAGGCCGAGAACGCCGCGTGCCTGAAGCCGGTCTGCGACGCCTACGCCGCCACGCCCGAGGTCTGCGACGACCAGGATGCGTGCACGGTCGACACCTGCGACGCGAGCGCCGGGTGCCTCCACACGCCGATCCCCGGCTGCTGCCACGGGGATCGGGACTGCGACGACGGCGAGCCGTGCACGACCGACACGTGCAACGCCTCGGCGCGCTGCCAGCACGCGACGCTCGCCGACGCCACGCCGTGCTCGGCCGACGACTGCCGGCCGCGGTCGTGCACGGCCGGCGTCTGCACGGCCGACCCGGCGCCGGTCGGCTTCGCGGGCGTAGGGTGCGCGCTCTCCACCATGGCCGACGCGATCCGCACGGCTTCGCTGCGCTCGCCCGTCCGCGGGGCGCTCGACCGGCTCGTCGCCCGGGCGGCCCATCAGAGGCGCGCCGCCGACCGCGCCCACCAGCACGGCAAGGCGCGCGCCGAGGCGAAGGTCCTCACGGCCCTGGCCCAGACGCTCCGGCGGCTGGACAAGGCGGTCAATCGGATTCACCATCGAGCGCGCATGGACGACGACCTCGCGAGCTTCCTCCTCGGCACCCTCGGCGCCGCGCGCGGCAACCTGATCGGCCTCCAGGCCGACCTCGCGACCTGAAGCCGGTCGTGACGGAGCCGACGCGCGGCGCGCCCGCCCCCGACGCGACCTTCCACGCGCTCTCGGCATGACGGCGCTCCAGAACCTCCGCCTCCTCGACCTCTCGCGGCAGCTCCCGGGCCCGTTCTGCTCGACGCTGCTCGCCGACCTCGGCATGGACGTCCTCGTGGTCGCCGCGCCGGGCGACCCGTTCGGCGCCGGCGTCCCGTTCCTCGGCCGCAACAAGCGGAGCATGACCCTCAACCTGAAGCACCCCGAGGGGAAGGCGATCTTCCATCGCCTGGCGACGGAGGCCGACGTCCTGCTCGAGGGCTTCCGTCCCGGCGTGACGGCGCGGCTCGGCATCGGCTGGGAGACGCTCCGCGCGCTGAACCCGCGCCTCGTCTACTGCGCGATCACCGGCTACGGCCAGGACGGCCCCTACCGCGACCGCGTCGGCCACGACGTCAACTACCTCGGCTTCGCCGGCGTGCTGAACACCATCGGCGAAGCCGGCGGCCCACCCGTCATCCCCGGCGTCCAGATCGCCGACATCGGCGGCGGCGCGCTCATGGCGGCGGTCGGCATCCTGGCGGCGATCATCGCGCGCGAGCACACCGGCCGCGGCCAGCTCGTCGACGTCGCGATGATGGACGGCGCGCTGGCGTGGAACGTCTACCACGCGCTGCTCTCCTCCCTGCAGGGCCAGGCGCCGCCGCGCGGCCGCACCCCGCTCACCGGCCGCCACCCCTGCTACGCCGTCTACGAGACGCGCGACGGCCGCCACCTGGGTGTCGGCGCCTACGAAGACCACTTCTGGGCGACGCTCTGCCGCCACTTCGGCCGCGACGACTTCATCCCCCACCAGTGGGACGAGGGCGCGAAGCGCGAGGAGATGCTCGCCTTCTTCCGCATGACCTTCCGGAAGAAGACCCTCGCCGAGTGGAACGACGAGCTCGCCGACGTCGAGATCTGCTACGGCCCCGTCAACACGATAGAGGAGGCCTTTGAGGATCCGCAGGTCCGCCACCGCGGCATGGTCGCCGAGCTGCCGACCCCGAGGGGCCCCATGCGCTTCCCGGCTCCCCCGTTCAAGCTGTCGGACACACCCGCGAGGGTCCCCACGCCACCCTCTGCCTTCGGCCAAGACACCAACACGGTGCTGAAGGACCTGGGCTACGACCCGGCCGGGGTCGAGCGTCTGCGCAAAGACGGCGTAGTTTAACGCGGCCCGGCCACACTACTGCCGCCCCGGCACCACAGGCGCCGACTCCCCCGCGTCGTGGAACGCCTTCGGCATCGCGTCGACGGTGAACAGCTCGCGCCCGAGCCCGGTGTTGATCGCCACCGCTTCCGCGAGCGGCCGCGTCCCCGGCAGCCGCCAGCGGTTCGCCTGGCTCTCCTCGAAGTCGATCACGAACCCCGACAGCAGGTACGGCCACTCCTGCCGCCCCGTCTTGTCGGGCCGGTACGACCAGTGGTTGACGAGCGTCTTCCAGAGTTTCCCCTTCTTGTCGTACAGGTCGCTCGCGAGCACCACCCACGCCTGCTTGTCGAGCGCGACGACGCGCTTGCCGTAGATGTCGTACGGCTTCTCGGCCGTGGCCTCGACGACGTACACCGCGCGCTCCTCCCACGCGTCGCAGGGCGCGAAGTCGCCGCCCTCGGGGCACCACTCGGCCGGGTAGTGCCGCGCGTGGAGGACGCCCAGCATCTTCCGCTCGCCGAGGAGCTTGAAGGTGTAGCTCCCGACCGGCGCGTTGAACCCCCACATGCTGTTCAGGTCCATGACGACGCCGCCGGTCCCGTCGTAGCGGATCTGCGGCGGGAGGCGGAGCGACTTGCGGTTCCAGGAGACCCAGTACCAGGAGTCGTCCTCCTTCAGGTCGAGGTAGCGCAGCGTCAGCATCGGCCCGCTGCGGAGCATGGTGAGGAAGACGGGGAGTGTCGGGCCGAAGAGCTCGGCGCCGCGCGCGCGATCGGCGTTGTCGGTCACCGCGGGGATGGGCGGCACCTCGGTGCGCCCGATGAAGCTGATCCACTTCGAGTGCTCGATGTCGTTGCGCTCCTGCGAGACGACCTCCATCGGCTTCCCGGGCTTCACGTTCCCGAGCTGCCACTCGATGCTCCACGACTGCGCGTCATCGGAGATCCACGGCCCGAAGGCGTGGTTCCACATGACCTTCAGGGCGGCGCGCTCGTCCTCGGCGCCGACGTTCGGGAAGGGCAGGCCGGCGGTGTAGTTGAGCAGCTCGCCCGCGGGGCCGAGGCGCACCTGGCTGGCGTACTTCTCCGTCGCCTCGGTGTAGGCCCGCCGCCAGTGGACGGGGCGTCCCTCGGCGACCTCGACGCGCATGCCGCGCTTCACCGCCTCGAGCGTGCCGGGAAGCACGAGGTCGCCGAGGTCGGCGGCGCGGTCGGCGCCGACGGTGGCGCCCGGGTCCAGGGCCCAGGCGGGAGCGGCGAGGAGGAGCAGGACGAGCAGCGCCCGCATCGCGCTTCCCCCGCTAGATGGTATGGTGGCAGGCCGTCAATGCGTGCCGGGAACGTATCCGTCCGCGCCTTCCGCCCGAGCGACGAGCCCGCCGTCGACGCCCTCTGGCGCACCGTCTTCCCCGACTCGCCGCCCTGGAACGACCCCAACGCCGACATCCGCCGCAAGCTCGCCGTGCAGCCCGACCTCTTCCTGGTCGCGGAGCTTGACGGTCGAGTCGTCGGCACGACGATGGCGGGCTACGACGGCCACCGCGGCTGGGTGCACCTCGTCGCCGTGTCGTCCGAGGCACGACGACGCGGCATCGGCCGCGCGCTGATGGAGGAGGCGGAGCGGCGCCTGGCGGCGCTCGGCTGCCCGAAGCTCAACCTCCAGGTGCGCGGCTCGAACCGCGGCGTGGTCGCGTTCTACGAGCGGCTCGGCTACGGCGTCGAGGACCGCGTGAGCCTCGGCAAGCGGCTCGGCTGATCACGACACGATCGACGACGGCCGTCCCCACGCCCCGCCGAACACGAAGGCGGCGAGGGGCTTCCGTGCGCGCGGCGCCTCGTCGCGCTGCCTGAGCGGCTCCGGGAGGCCGGCCGGATCCGCGCGATACCCGATGGCGAGCGCCGTCCACGCCTCGGAGCCCTCGGGGATGGCGTAGAGCTCGCGCGCGCGGTCGGGGAGGATGCCGATCATCTGATGGACCGAGAGCCCGCGCGCGGTCGCCTCGACCAGCAGGTTGCCGGCTGCGAGCCCGAGGTCGTGGACGGCAGCGCGGTTCGGCTTGTCGTTCCGCACGAATTTCAGCCGCACGACCCCGAGCGCGAGCACCGGGGCGGCCTTCGCCCACGCCTGGTTGCCCTCGACGAGACAGGAGAGCAGCCGCTGGAACTCCTCGGGGTCGTCCTTCTTCGCGACGATGTAGCTCCACGGCTGCTCGTTGTAGGAGGACGGCGCCCAGCGCGCCGCTTCGAACAGCGAGCGCAGATCGGCGTCGGAGACCGGGTGATCCTGGAACCCGTACGGGCTCCAGCGCGCCGCCACCAGCTCGTGGACGGGATGGTCCGGGGTTGCCTTCTTGTCGGCCATCAGATGCTCATGACGCCGCGGCGTGGGACGGCCGTCCCGTAGCTCTCGCTCGAGATCGGCGCGCCCATCTCCGCGAGCGCCGCGCGTTGCTTGGGGATGGGCGTGCGAGCGGTGCGCTCCTCGAACGGCTTCAGCTTCGCGAAGGGGTCGAGGGCCAGCACCCGCGCGACGAAGGCCGCCGTCTTCGGCCAGCGCGCGGCGTCCACCGTGAAGCGCGCGAGGGCGGCGTTTCGGAAGAAGGAGGCGATCGAGAGGTCGGCGATGGAGACGGCACCGAAGACGAAGCCGTCGGACGGGACCTGCGACTCGAGGTAGTCGAGCACGGCGGGGATGTCGACGGTCAGCGTGCGCTCCACGACCTCACTGTTGGTCGTCTCGCCCCACACGAAGGGCTTGATCGCGACCTCGTTGAAGAGCCGCCAGATGAAGACCTCGCCCATGCGCGAGTCGGCGAACTCCTCCAGCCACCGCGCCCGCGCCCGGTCCGCGACGTCGGCGGGGTAGAGCGCGGGCTCGGGGTGGCGGTCCTCGAGGTACTGGCAGATGACGGACGAGTCCACGAGCGTGACGCGATCGTCGATGAGAACCGGGATCCGCCGGATCGGGCTCACCTTCGAGAAGCGCTCGTCGCCCATGAAGGGGATGATGGGGTCGATCTCGTACGGGATCCGCTTGAGGTCGAGGACGACGAGCACCTTGCGGACGTACGGCGAGAGGTAGCTGCCGACGATCTGCACCGGTCCCTTTCCCATCAGATGAGACCCGCGGTGATCGTCATTCGGGTGGCGCTCGACGGATCGGCCGCCCGGGGAAGGCTCCCGCCACGGTCTCGCCGTCTCGCACGACGAACACGCCGTTGACCAGCACGTGGACGATCCCCGCCGACGGTTGCATCGGCTTCTCGTACGTCGCCCGGTCGGCGACGCGAGCGGGATCGAAGACGGTGACGTCGGCGTCGGAGCCTAGCCGGAGGCGGCCCTTGCTCCGCATCTGGGGCGCGCGGTCCTCGAGCCGCTGCGCGGGCATGAGCGTCATCTTCCGGAGCGCGTCGACGAGCGTGAGCCGCTTCTGCTCGCGCACGTACCGGCCGAGGACCCGCGAGAACGTGCCGGCGCCTCGCGGATGCTCGCCCCCGGTGACGAAAGGGATGCCGTCGGAGGCGATCATGACCATCGGATTCGAGATCGCCAGGTCCACGATGGGCTCCGGGATCATGTGCGCGATGACCCACCCCGGCTGCTTCCGATATTTCTCGAACGTCTCCTTCGTCAGACGCTCGCCGGTCGCCGCCCACTGGAGGTCGTGGTACGAGATGACGTACCGCTGCTGCCAGCCCGGGTCGAAGAAGGCCGAGCTCAACTGGGTGGAAGCGGCGGTGTACGGGTAGGCTTCGACCGTCACGTCCAGGTGAGCTTGCCGGGCGTCGGCGATCATCTCGAGCGCGAGGGGCGTCTGCCGCAGCGCGGAGCTGGTGATGTGGACGAGGTGGAGCGAGGCGCCGCTCGCCGCCGCGTCGGCCATCACTTCCTGGATCGCGGCGGTGCTGCTGGCGGGCTCGATCTCTCCGTGGGAGCGAACGTGGACGAACACGACGGCGTGCCGGCGCGCGGCGAGCTGGAAGATGCGGTACACCTCGTCGCGACCCGCGCCGGGTGTGTAGACGAGCGCCACGCCGATCCCGGGCGCGCCCTCGGAGAGCCCGCGCTCGAGGAGCCCGACCAGGCGGTCGACCTCGTCCGGCGTGGCGGCGTCGTGCGACCAGGCGTGCTCGCGCGCGAGCAGCTCGTCGTAGCGGTGGTCGGTCGGCTGGTGGCCGACGTCGACGCCCTGCTTGAGCTTGATGCGCGCCGGGATGTGGCCGACGGCGGCGCCGAAGTTGATCGGCGCCTTCCCCTCACGGGAAGCGTACCATTCGGGGACCGGGAACACCCCGACCTCCATGTCGAGCGCCGTCGTCACGCCGTCGTGCGCCTGGAGCCGGGCGCTGCGCTCGTCCTGCCCGTGCGCGTGGAGATCGATGAAGCCCGGCGCCACGACCAGCCCCGCGACGTCGAGCGTTTCCCGGCCGTCGAGGGGCGCCGCGGAGATCGCCGCGATCCGGCCGTCGCGGATGCCGAGGTTGCGAACCGCGTCGAGCCCGGACTCGGGGTCGATCACCCGGCCGTGCCGGAGGACGACGTCGTAGGGCCCGCGCGAGCCGACCCGCAGCGGCCCGCAGCCGACGGCGAGCAAGAGCCCGGTGAGGATCGAGGCGATGATCCGCCACCCGCCGTCGTCGCCGGTCATCCCTCGCTCAGGATCGACTCGAGGACGGCGGCGCTCGCCTCCTCGAGCTCGGCGCAGCCGAGAAAAGTCTGCAGGGCCTCGGGGGTCGCGTGCTCGGCGATGGCGCGCCACGTCGCCGCGCCGAGCCGCTCGCCCTCGGCCTGGGTCCTGAACTGCTCTTGCAGAGGGCGACCGGCGAAGATCGTGCGATTGACCTCTTCCAGATCGGGATGGTCGGCGAACATGCCGCGCTGAAGAACGGCGGCCTCCGGGTAGAGGTCTTCCACGCGGCGAGCGATCTCCTCTTCGCGGTCCGCGCACGCGCGAAGCCGGGCCCGGTGTCCTTCGTCGGTGGATCCGCTCGCCCAGTCGCGATAGCGCGCCGCCGCCCGGCGTTCGGCGATGGCGAGCAGGAGCGGGCGATGCTCCGCCGGAACCCGCTGCAGGATCGGACCCAGGATCTCGGCGATGTTCGGGCGCGTGGAAGCCATCGCCACCTCCGTTAGCAGACCGACGGGCCCAGTACAGCCCTCACGACGGGCATCCCCCCAGCCTGTCCAGCACGAGCCGGCGGACCTGCGGGTCGATCTCCGTCGACGCACGCCGGGGCTCACCGGGCCGTTGCGCCGCTTCGATCTCGGTCATCGCTTCCGCAGCTCGCGCCGGTAGGCGACGTAGCTCGCCGACACCTCTGCGCCCAGCTTCTCGGCCGTCCGCCGCGACGGCCAGTTGTCGTCGAGCACGAGGGTGTAGCTCAGGTACTTCGCGCCCTGCCGCACCAGCTCGAGGTAGCCGTAGGCGGCCATGGCGAGGGCGAGCCCGCGGCCGCGCGCCGCCCGACGCACGCCGACGCCGAGGAAGTTGAGCTTCTCCGCGTCGCCGATGACCCGGCCGGGCGTCGTGGCGGCCATGGCCGTCATCTCCGGCACGACGTAGCACTGGCCGACCGCGCGCTCGCCCTCGTAGGCGATCACCGCGGTGTCGAGGAAGCCGCTCGGCTCGAACATGCCGTTCACCAGCGCCTGCTCCTCCGCCGTCGTCGGCACGTAGCCCCAGTGGCTGCGGAACGCGTCGTTCAGGATGTCGACCACGATCGGCGCCCGCTCGTCCGCGGGGACGTCGCGCAGGGGCACGATGTGGAAGCCGGCACGCCGCCCGGCCGCGAGCGCGCTCTCCCAGCGGGCGACCAGCTCGGGACGCACCGCGATCCGGTAGTCGACGAAGCCCTGCTCGGTCTCGAAGCCGGCGTCCTTCAGCAGTGCGTGGTAGTAGGCCGGGCTGTGGCGGAGGATCGTCGGCGGCAGCGACTCGTAGTCGTCCACCGCGAAGGGCATGTCGAAGAGGCCGAAACCCGCGCGCGCGGTGGTCATGCCCTGCGCGGCGAGCCACTCGCAGGCCGCGTCCATCAGCAAGCGCACCGCGGCGCGCGCACCGGGCAGCGCCTCGAAGAAGAGCACGTGCCCCACGGGCTCGTGCCAGAGCTCGTGGAAGTGGCGGTCGACGGCGGCGACGGCCCGGCAGACGATGTCGGCGCCGTCGCGCACGACGAGCGGGTGGAGGCGGCGGCCCCCGGCGAACGGGCCCTCGCCCATGAGAAGCGGCAGGTCGAGCGGCAGGAACGTCGGCCAGCGGGCGCCGCGGTTCGCGTACACCTGGTCGCGGAAGAGGAGCAGCTCGGTCAGCGCCTCGCGGCCGCGCGGCGTGTCCAGGCGGAGCGCCATGGGGGCGGATCGCCTCACCGAAACGCCGGGATCACGTGCTCGCCGAACAGCTCGATCGAGCGCATCACCTTGTCGGGCGGGATATTGTACGGTTGCATCAGGCAGAGGAGCTGATCGCAGCCGGCTTCGCGGTACTGGCGGACGCGTTCGATGCAGCGCGCCGGGTCGCCGACGATGACGGCGCCCATCTCGTCCAGCATGTCGAAGCTGACGGAGCCGGTGTCGAGGTCGCGCAGCGCCTGCGTGTAAGCGTAGGTGCCGAGCTCGCGCCCTTCCTGCCAGGCGGCGACCGAGCCGACGAGCTGGAGGCTCTTGCGAAAGTACCAGATGATCGACTCGGCGGCGTTGCGACGCGCCTCGGCGTTCGTCTCGGCGCAGTGGACCATGGTGAACGTCGCGGCGCGGTCGTTGACGAACTTGCCCACGGGGCGCGCCGTCTTCAGTGCGTGCCGGTAGATCTTGATGCGCTCCGCCAGCTCCGAGGGCGGCACGCCGATCGTGAACGACAGGAGGCCGAGGCCCTTCTGCCCCGCGATCTCGTGGCTCGCCGGGCTGGTGGACGCGACCCAGAGGGGCGGGTGCGGGCGCTGGATCGGCTTCGGGTGCACGCGCCGGGGCGGCACCTTGAAGTAGCGGCCCTGCCACTCGAAGACGTCCGTCGTCCACGCGCCGACGACGACCTCGAGCGCCTCCTCCCACATGCCACGCGTGTCCTGCGGGTCGATGCCGAAGCCCTCCAGCTCGTCGCGCGTAGAGGAGCGGCCGGTACCGAACTCCATGCGGCCGTCGCACACGAGGTCGAGCGCGGCGGCCATCTCGGCGGCGCGGATCGGGTGGTTGTAGGGAAAGGGCAAGAGCCGCACGCCGTGACCGATGCGGAGGGTCTTCGTCTTCGCGGCGACGGCGCCGTAGAGCACCTCGGGCGCCGAGCAGTGGGAGAACTCGGAGAGGAAGTGGTGCTCGACGGTCCAGAAGTACGTGAAGCCGACTTGCTCGCCGCGCACCGCCTGGGCGATGACGGTGTGGTAGGCGTCGCGCTCGCTGCGCTCGTGCCAGGGCGCCGCGACGGGAATCTCGTAGAACAGTCCGAAGTCCAGCGGCGCCATATATAATGATGCCTCCCGGCGGGTTGACTTGACGAACAAGCGTTTGTTACACCGCGCGCACTTCCGCAGGCAAACGGATCCCCGATGAGCAGGCTCAAGGGCAAGGTGGCGATCGTCACCGGCGGCGCGTCGGGGATCGGAGCCGCGACCATCCGCCGCTTCGCGGCCGAGGGCGCGGCCGTCGTCGTCGCCGACGTCGCCGACGAGAAGGGCGAGGCCGTCGCGCGCGCGCTGCGCGACGCCGGCGCGCGCGCCGCCTTCCGCCACACCGACGTGACCAAGCTTCCCGACCTCGAAGCGGCGGTCGCCTTCGCGGTCGAGCAGTTCGGCGGCCTCGACGTCATGCACAACAACGCGGCGCTGGCCGGTGGGGGTTACGTCAGCGACATCGAGCCCTCGGTCTGGGACGAGACCATGGCGGTCATGCTGACGGGGGTCTTCTACGGCACGCGCGCCGCCCTGCCGGCGCTCCTCGCGCGCGGCGGCGGCTCGATCATCACCACCTCGTCGGTCGAGGGCTTCTTCGGCGAGGTCATGTCCGCGCCCTACTGCACCGCCAAGGCGGCGATCATCAACTTCACGCGCACGGTGGCGCTCGAGTACGGGCGGCGGAACATCCGCGCCAACTGCATCTGTCCGGGCGCGGTCGACACACCGCTCCTCGGGATGCTGTCCGCGGTCTCGCCCAAGCCGCGCGCCGAGCTCGCCGCGGCGCACGCGCTCGGCCGCATCCTCCGTCCGGAGGAGATCGCCAACGTCGCGCTCTTCCTCGCCAGCGACGAGTCGTCCGCCGTCACCGGCGCGGCCATCGTCGCCGACGGCGGCCTCACCGCCGGCCTCAACATCACGGGGTTTCCCCCCTACGGGAGCTGAGATGCGCATCATCGACTCCGACGCCCACGTCATCGAAGGCCGCGAGCTGGTCGGCGAGCTGCTCTCGCGCTTCCCGGACAAGATCCGGCTCAGCAAGGAGGGCGAGGACGGCGCGTTCATGATCGAGGGCCGGCCGTACCCGCAGTCGCGCGGCGCCGCCGCCGGCTGCCCGCCCACCGAGGGCCTCAACGGCGAGGCGAACCCCTTCACGCCCGAGGGCGTCCTCGCCGACGCCGATCGCGAGGGGATCAACACGC
The DNA here is from genome assembly GCA_041496545.1 of Binatia bacterium. Taxonomy (GTDB): domain Bacteria; phylum Desulfobacterota; class Binatia; order DP-6; family DP-6; genus DASRHG01. The sequence goes on from JBGQET010000073.1 coordinate 21,196, forward strand.
TCGTCTTCTTCCCGAGCGTCGCGCTCGCCACGCCCACGATCGAGGACCGCGCCTTCGGCGCCGAGTTCGCGCGCCTCTACAACCGCTGGCTCGCCGGCTACTGCGGCGCGCACGCGGGGCGGATGTACGGTGTGGCCGTGGTGCCGATCGAGAACGTCACTGAGTCGATCGCCATCATGCGCGAGGCGAAGGACCTCGGCCTCGTCGCCACCATGATCCCGGCCGTATTGAAGCGCCGGAACCTCGACCACCCGGACCTGGAGCCCTTCTTCGCCGCGGCGGAAGAGCTGCGCATGCCGCTCGCTATCCACACCGCGCCCGGCATCCATCTCCCCACGCTCGGCTCCGAGCGCTTCGACAACTACCTCCAGGTGCACAGCGTGAGCTTCCCCTTCGACATGATGACCGCCGCCACCTCCCTCGTCCTGGGCGGCGTCTTCGAGCGCCACCCGAAGCTGCGCGTGGCGATGCTCGAGTCGGGTGTGGGCTGGGTGCCCTACTTCTTCGACCGCCTCGACGAGCACGTCGAGAAGCGCGGCAGGCTCACGCCCGGCTGCAAGCGCGAGCCGC
>JBGQET010000074.1:0-20907 GCA_041496545.1 Binatia bacterium
CTCGGCTCGGTAGCACTGGCGCACGGGCTGCGTCCCCGGCTTCGGTCGCCCCGCCGCCGCGGGTCATGACCGCATCGACCGCAACACCCATCGGCTGGACAGGAACCGGCGAGACAACCGGATTCCTTCACAGGCTCTGAGCTGAAGGTCGTCCTCAACTTCCACCTCGGGACCGACGTGCGGATGCACGTCCCCGAGAGCATGCTCGAGACCTTGCGCAGCCGCTTCCCGTCCCTCCGCTTCGTCCCCGCGAACGATCCCGAGACACTCGCTCGCGAGATCACCGACGCGGACGTGTTCTACGGCTGGCGGCTCCCCGGCGAGCTGGTCTCGCGTGCGCTGCGGCTTCGCTGGATCCAGAGCGCCTCGGCGGGAATCGAGGAGAACCTCGGCCCCGAGGTGCGCGAGCGCCGCATCGTCGTCACCAACGGCGCCGGCATCGCGGCGGTCGGGATCGCTGAGCACGTCATCGGCCTCATGCTCGCCTTCTGTCGGAACCACCACGTCGCCGCCCGGCTCCAAGCCGAGGCACGCTGGGACCGCCCGTCGGTGATCGGCGGCAACGGTGCACCGGTACGGGAGTTTCGGGGCAGCCGGGTGGCCGTGCTCGGGCTCGGTCCCATAGGCGCCGCGGTCGCGGAACGGAGCGCGGCCCTCGGGGCGGTGGTGCGGGGCATGCGTCGCCGTGCACCGGCCTCTGCGCCGGCGCCGTACGAGGAGGTCGTCGGCCCCGAGGGCCTGAATGGGCTCCTCGACTGGGCCGACTTCGTGGTGTTGGCCGTGCCGCACACGCCCGCGACGACGGGTCTCATCGGCGCCGCGGAGCTGGCCCGCATGCGCGCGGACGCCTACCTGATCAACGTCGCGCGCGGCTCCGTGGTGGACGAGCCCGCGCTCGTCGACGCGCTCCGGCGGCGAGCCATCGCCGGGGCGGGTCTGGACGTCTTCGCGGAAGAACCGCTGCCGTCGTCGAGCCCGCTCTGGCGGCTCCCCAACGCCATACTGACACCGCACGTCGCCGGCGCGGTGCCACAGTATTTCGAGCGGGCGCTCGCCCTGTTCGTGGACAATCTCGAACGTCACCTCGCCGGGCGGCCGCTACGGAACACCGTCGATCACGAGTTGGGCTATCCGGTCGGCTCCTAACGATTCCAACCCCTTGGCCGCATGTAGTACAATTCTGTACCACACGTCCGTTGACAGTCCCCCCGCCATCCGGCATACCGCCCGAAACGCGTAAACGCGTGACATAGCGCCTAATCCCCGGAAGGGGAGCGGAGGACCCAGTTTCTGGGGTTAATCCGGGCTGCAACGCAGGTCCCGGACGGGCCACGCTCTTTGAGCCCGCACCCGTCAGCTAACTTCGCCGGCGTTCAAGGAGCGGGATCATGCAAACCGTGCCTCGTCTCGGGGCCGGGGGAGCGATCCCCCGGCCCCTTTTTCATGCACCCCGGCGACGTCGGGTGGCTGTCGGCCTGGGTGTTGCGGTCGGCTTCGTCCTAGGGATGGGTGCACCCCCGGCGGGGGGCGACCCCCTCCCAGCGGTCGCGGGGAATGTCGGCCACGCGTCGTGGTACGGGCGCGAGTTCGCCCGGCGGCGGACGGCCAGCGGCGAGCGTTTCGACCCCCAGAAGCTGACCTGCGCCCACCGGACCCTGCCCCTCGGCAGTCGGGTCCGCGTGACGAACCTGACCAACGGCCGCTCGGTCCTGGTCACGATCACGGACCGGGGACCGTTCCTCCGCCGCCGTGACATCGACCTCTCCTGGGCCGCGGCGCGCGAGATCGGGATGGTCCAGCGCGGGGTGGCCCGGGTCCGAATCGAGCCGCTCGAGTCGTGACGGCGGTAGCGCGCTTCAGCCGCGGCTGAAGCGACCGTCGCGACCGACGAGCCCCCGGGGGCGGAAGTGGACGGTCCGCGCCGGGTCGGCGGTCGCCCGACCGAGCACGTGGACGCGCTCGCCCGACGCCTCCAGCCGCCGGCGGACCGCGTCCGCGTCGGAGAGGGGCACGACGAGCGCGAAGCCGATCCCCATGTTGAAGGCGCGGTACATCTCCTCGTCGGGGATCTCCCCGAGCCGCTGGATGAGTCCGAAGATCGGGGCGGCCTCGGGCCAGGCGTCGATGTCGAACCCCACCGGCCGCACCGTGCGCACCAAGTTGAAGAGGCCGTCACCGGTCACGTGCGCGAGCGCACGCACCGGAAGTCCGGCGTCGAGCACGTCGAGCACCGCGCGGACGTAGATGCGCGTCGGCCGCAGAAGCTCCTCGGCGAGCGTGCAGCCGAGCTCGGCGACGTGCTTCTCGAGGCCGAGGCCGCCGCGCTCGAGGAGAGCGCGCCGGGCGAGCGTGTAGCCGTTGGAGTGCAAGCCGGCGCTCTCGAGGCCCAAGAGCACGTCGCCGGCTTCGACGGCCTGACCGGCCAGCACCCGATCGAGCGCGACGGTGCCGATCGCGGTGCCGACGAGGTCCACCGCACTGCCGGGGCGCGCGCCGCGCAGCATCTCGCGGACCTGCGCCAGCTCACCGCCGGGGCACGAGACGCCGGCCAGCTCGCAACCGCGGGCGAGCCCCGCACCGAGCGCGTCCAGCAGGGCCGGCGTCGCCTCCTCGAGCGCGATGTAGTCGACGAGGGCGACCGGGCGCGCGCCGACGCAGAGCACGTCGTTCACGTTCATGGCGACGCAGTCGATGCCCACGGTGTCGAAGCGCCCGACCGCCTGCGCGACGAGCAGCTTCGTACCCACGCCGTCGGTGGAGATCGCGATGCCGAGGTTGGGCCCGACCGGGACGACGTTCGCGAAGTACCCGATGTCGAGGGTCGGGCGCGCGGCGGCGCCGGCGAGGTCGAAGGTGGGCCGGATCCAGCGGAGGAGCGCCGCGAGGGCGCTTCCGACGGGGGCCACACCCGCGTTGCGCTCAGTCAGCGGCATCGTTCTCCGCGAGCAGCGGGCCGTCGTGTCGCCACATCGAGCAGGAGTCGCGCGCGGCCAGCCGGTCCCCGCGCCGCGCCGATCCGACGTCGCGTACCTCGGCGAGGCTCGGCATGCACTGGAAGGCGACGGGCTGCAGCATGAGCAAGAGCTCGCGCAGCGGCGCTTGGGCGCCCCGCGCGGAAAGCACTTCGTCCAGACGCAGGCTGTACCCGCGGAGGAGCGAGCTCCCGACGAGCTCGGGAACGCCCGCGAGGCCGGCTTCCGTCCACGACGAGCGCTCACCCCTCCGGCCGTCGCGGGACCGAGCGTGGAGCTGCCGCACGGTGAGGTCGGGGACCGCCACCTCGGCCTCCGCCTCGCCTTCGAGAGCGCGCTCGATCTCCTCCGAGCCGGAACCGACGTAGTGAAGGTCCGTGACCCCGCCGCGAAGATGGAGAAGCGCTCCGTCCCACCCGCCGTCGACGGTGATCGTGCGTGCGAACGCCCGCCCCGTCTCGCGGGTGAACCCACGTTCGGCCGCCCACGTGATGCTGGGGCCAAGGAGACGCATGAGCGTGAACACGTGGAAGCACCCGCGCGCGCTGCCGACCGCACGATGGAGGCCGGTCAGGAAGCCGTTCGTGAGGCGCAGGCCCACCACGCGCTCGAAGCCGGCCTCGTTGTCGCGACAGCTCTCGCCCTGTGTCTCGGGGCGCGCGGGAAACGGTACGGTCGGCATGGAGAGCTCGGCCTCCCGGATCGAAAGGTCCCCCGCCGCGAGGAGGAGACGGACCGTCATGTCGTGGACGACACCGGGTCCGTTCACCACCCCGCCGAGCGCCACCGTCCCGCGCTTGCGAACGTCGAGCACGCGCCCCTCCACGCGGAGCGCCTCGTGCCCCTCGCAGGCGAGGCGAACGGAGAGCAGGCGCGTGTGAATGGGTTCGACGCGAGACGCCATCGGCGAGACGGCGTCGGAGTATCTCAGGAAGATCCGAGGCGGTAAAGCCGCCGCCTAGGCGGATCGACGGAGCCCGACCGGCCGCCCGGTGATCGAGTGCCGCCGACCGTTCACGCGGCGGAACGGGAATCGCACGACCTTGGGTGAGTCGTTGCGCTCGCGCCATCGCCGCAGACCCGACCGCAGGTATCCCGGTTCCATCCCGAGCCCCTCACAGATGGGGACGAACGCGAAGGGCCACTCCATGTCGTCGGAGGTGAACCACTCCTCGGTCTCGGCGAACAGACGCTCCGCGCGCCGGCCCGGAGCATCGGCGTACTTCTGAAACGTTCCGACTGCCTCCTCGAGCACCGCGAGCATGAGGCGCTTCTCCGGCTGATATGAGGCGTCTATCTTCAGCCGGTCGAAGAACTGGGGCGGAAGCATGGTCTCGGGCTCCATGCTGAGCCCCGCGCTCCGTGGCTCGTCGATCTTGGCCGCCGCCTGAAGTTCCATCGCGCTGTACCTCCTGGCGAAACGAAGAGCACCTTCCGTGCCAGCGTACCGGCGGACCGATCACGGCGTGGCGTCACGGGATCGCGTGGGCGCGCGCGGGCGCAGCGTGAAACGTGCGTAACGAAACGTGACCGCAGCCCGGTGGCGAAGCGACACACGGCTCCGCCCGGGCGCCATAGATAGAACTAGGCAGCGCTCAGGCGGTCGGGACCGCCACGTCGTCCTTCTTCGCCGCGGGGGGTATTTCGGCGAGCGCACGCTTGACCAGTCGCTCGGTCCGCCGGAGCGGACGGAGGAGGCGCTGTGCTTCGTCGCCGGGCAAGCCTTCGGCGAGCAGGCGAGTCAGGATCCGGTTCACCCGCCGGGCGGCGGAGAGCACCTCGCCGAGAGCGAGGCGTTCCGGCTCCTGCCCCGTCTTCTCGGCGCGGAAGCGACGGACCGAGAGCAGCTCGAGCCGCATCCGGCGCCAGAGCGCCAGTGCAGCCTCGGGGTTCTCCTCGCGGGCCACGCCCGCCAGCAGCTCGCGCGACACCGAGCAGCCCTCGCGGTGGAGATCCGCCTTCACGGGGTCGGGGAGCCGGATGAGCGCCAGGGTGTTCGAGACATACGGACGGCTCTTCCCGAGCAGCTCCGCGACCGTCCGATGGCTGTAGCCGTGTCGGGCGATCAGGGTGGCGAGCGCCTCGGCCTCCTCGAGCGGCGAGAGATCCTCGCGCTGCAGATTCTCGATCAGCGCGACCTCGAGGGGATCGTCGACCTCGCGAATGAGCGCGGGCAGGCGCTCGATGCCCGCGAGCTGGGCCGCGCGGAAGCGGCGTTCGCCGGCGAGTAGCTCGAAGCCGGCGTCGGTCCGGCGCACGACGATCGGCTGGAGCACGCCGTGGGCCTTGATCGACGCGGAGAGCTCGGCGAGCTTCTCGTCGTCGAAGTGCTTGCGCGGCTGGTCCGGGTTGGGACGCACGTCCGCCAGCAGGACGAGCGTAAGCACCGTGCGCTGCCGGCGCTGCATGGTTCCCGCCAGGGCCAGGATTCGCGCCGGCGGACGATCGGCCGCCTGGTCTCCCGTCTCAGGCATGCTCCACCACATCGTGGACCTCCTCTGCGGAATTCGCTCGCGAGCGCGAAGCGCCTGCGATGGCGACGACACGAGGCGGCAAGCAGCCCCTGAGCCGCGGGGTACGCGCCGAGGGCGAGGGTCGGGTCCGAGCCGGAGCCCGACCCTCGCGGCGCTCGATCAGACCTTTCCGAGCAGGAAGAACCCGATCACGAACGGGTACAGCGCGAGGGCTTCCATGAAAGCCAGCCCCAGGATGAGCGGCGCCTGGATGCGGTCCGCCGAGTTCGGATTCCGCCCGATCGACTCCATCGCGGCGGCCGTCGCGCGCCCTTGCCCGAGGGCAGCGCCCAGCGATGCGATCCCCAACCCCAAGCCGATGGCGATCGCGATGAGCCCCCTGTGCCATCCTCCACCCCCCTCGGCTGCCGTCTCGGCCAGCGCGGGGCTGGCGACGAGCAGCGCGGCCAGCGTCAAGGCCGCAGTCCTCACGATACGTGCCATGTGATCTCCCTTACGCGAGCCGTCACGATCCCTTCCTCTCCTCTTTTCCTCACCGCTCCCACCGGGGCGACAGCTCGACACCGAGCACCTAATGGTCGTGGCTCACGGCGAGCGCGATGTACGTCGCGCTCAACATCGTGAACACGAATGCTTGCACCACGCAGACCAGGGACCCGAGCATGTAAAAGGCGACCGGCACGACCAGCTTCGTCAGGCCGGTGAAGATCTCCAGCAACTGATGATCCGCAAACATGTTGGCGAAGAGGCGGATGCCGAGCGACACCGGCCGGAAGGCGTGCCCGAACACCTCGATGACCACCATGAGCGGTGCGAGGATGATGATCGGGCCCAGGAACTGCCGCACGTATCTGAACCCGTGCTCGCGCACGCCGTACACGTGATACGAGACGAACGCAACGACCCCGAGCGCGAACGTGACGTTGAAGTCCGACGTCGGCGGCGTGAAGCCGGGGATGAGACCGAGGAGGTTCGAGACCAGGATGAAGACGAAGAAGCTGCCGAGCAGGGGGACGAATCGCTCGGCGCCGTGACCGATCGTGCTCTCGCCGAGACCGAGGACCATCTCGACGAACGCCTCGCCGAGGTTTCGCGCCGACACGCCCTCGTCGGGGTCCAACGCGGCTTCGGTGCTCGCCAGGCGTCGACGCATGTACACGGCGAAGGCGACGATCAGCAGCGTGACGAACGTCGCCGTGACTGCGTGCTGCGGAAGCGGCAGCACCGAGAACCAGGTGAACGGCTTTTCTTCCATCAATCCTTCCGTGCTCCCATCACCTGCCAGACGGCCGCGACGGGAAAGCACGTGACTCCCAGGGCGAACCCGCCGGGGTCAATGCGGTGAAGACCCCACTCGAAGACGACCCAAACAAGTCCCAATAGAAGCAGGAGTTTAGCAAACAGGAGCACGATAGCAAGGCGAACGCTGCGCCGGAGCGTGGCGCCCAGACCCGCGGCCGTGAGGAGCGTCGAGACGCCGATCACCCCGCCGCCCGCGAGCACGCCCGGCGCACCGGCGCGGCCGGCCAAGGCGAGGGCGGCAGCCGTGGCGACGACGAGGCACCAATGCCTCACCTGGATCGCCCTAAGCGTCGGACGCTCCCGCGCCCCGGTCGAACCGGCGCAGCAGCACCACTAGCCGGACGAAGCCACCGATCACCGCCGTGAGCGTGCTGACGAGCGTGAGGTACGGCTGCGTGCCGAGCCAGCGATCGAGCAGCCAGCCGACGAAGGCCCCGGCAAGGATGGTACCCGACAGCTCGTAGGCCATCGCCCCGAACCGCGCGTAACGGACGATGAGGTTCGGCTCGGGCACGTCAGGCGCGAGCGAGCGCCTTGCGCGCCGCTTGCCCGAGCAACTCGACGTCGGCCTCGGTGTGGGCCAGCGAGAGGAACATGGCCTCGAACTGCGACGGCGGAAGGTAGATGCCCTCCTCGAGCATGGCGAGGAAGTATCGGGCGAAGCGGGCGGTGTCGGCCCGCCGGGCGGTGGTCTGATCGTGAACCCGCTCGACGCCGAGAAAGAGAGTCAACATCGAGCCCACCCGGTTCACGCAGCCGGGAACCCCCGCCGCGACCAGGGCTTCTCCGAGCGCCAACTCGGCGAGCGCCCCCAGGCGCTCGAGCCGGTCGTACGCGTCCGGGGTCTCACGGACCGTGCCGAGGGTCGCGAGCCCGGCGGCGACGCTGAGCGGGTTCCCGGCGAGCGTGCCCGCCTGGTACACGGGGCCCGCCGGCGCGAGATGCTCCATCAGCTCGCGCGGTCCGCCCAGAGCGGCGATCGGGAGGCCACCCCCGATGGCCTTGCCGAGGCAGGTGAGGTCGGGGCGTATGCCGTAGCGGGCCTGGGCACCTCCCCAGGCGACCCGGAAGCCGGTGATCACCTCGTCGAAGATCAGGAGGGCCCCGGCGGCGGTGCACTCCTCGCGCAGGACCTCGAGGAACCCTGGCTCGGGCGCCACGACCCCCATGTTGCCGGCCACCGGCTCGACGATCACGGCCGCGACCTCGCGTCCCTGGGTTCGCAGGAGCTGGCGCACGCCCGCCGCGTCGTTGAACTCGGCGCACAGGGTGAGCCCGGCGACCGCTCCCGGGACGCCCGGGCTGTCCGGCACTCCGAGCGTCAGGGCACCCGAGCCCGCCCGGACCAGCAGCGCGTCCACGTGACCGTGGTAGCAGCCGGCGAACTTCACCACGTGCTCGCGCCCCGTCGCCGCACGCGCCAGACGCAGCGCCGTCATCGTCGCTTCCGTCCCCGAGCTGACGAGGCGTACCTGCTCGACGGACGGCACCGCGGACACGAGGAGCCGTGCCATCTCGACCTCGCCCGGCGTCGGCGCCCCGAAGCTCGTCCCGCTCTTCAGGCGCTCGGAGATCGCCGCCACCACGCGGGGGTGTGCGTGGCCGAGGAGCAACGGACCCCACGAGCCGAGGAAGTCGATATAGGCGCGGCCGTCCACGTCGAAGATCTGCGCGCCGCGCGCACGCTGGATGAAGCGCGGCTGTCCTCCGACCGCGGCCCAGGACCGGACGGGGCTGTTCACACCACCCGGGATGAGACGCGCGGCTTCGGCAAAGAGCTTTTCCGAAACCCCAGGCACGCGCGAGAACGGTGTCATCCGATGGGTGAAGCGTCAAGAGACTCGTCCTGCGCGATTTCCCTTGCAGCCGCGACGTGAGATCGCTTATACGACTCGTCGCCTCACCCCCGACAAGCAAGCGAGAGCAACCGTGCGCCGCCCTTCCCGCCGTTCCGCGCGGACTACGCTCACGGCCCGGGTGTGGTCACCTGCGATCTCTCTCGGCAGCGGCTCCGGTTCCTGGTTCAAGCCGATGATTTCGTTGCCGCTTGGTCACTTATGAACAGTTGTGGATAACGGTGTGCGTAACTTACTAGCACCGCGCCTCGAGCGCACCTGGGAACGCGTGCTCGACCGAATGACGGAGCGCGTGAAGGCCGAGGACGTGGCGCAGCTCATCCGACCGCTCCGGCCGCTCACCCTGACGTCGACGGAGTTTCGTTTCGAGGCCCCCAACAAGCTGGCACTGGTGTGCATCACCGAGAACTATCTCGGTGCTCTGCGGGAGTCGGTGGCGGCGGTCGTCGGGCCGAGACAGGTGCACATCGAGCTACCGACCCGCGAGCAGGGCGAGCTCTTCGTCGACTCCACGCGACCCCGCCAGGATCGACGGAGCCGGCAGCTCCACGCCACACTCAACCCCAAATACACCTTCGCCAATTTCGTGGTGGGAGCCTCGAATCAATTCGCGCACGCGGCGTGCAAGGCGGTGGCGACGCAGCCGGGCGATCACTACAACCCGCTCTTCATCTACGGTGGCGTCGGTCTGGGAAAGACCCACCTGGTGAACGCAGTCGGGCATCAGATCTTGCAGCAGCAGTCGTTCGCTCGCATCGCCTACCTCTCCTCCGAGACGTTCATGAACGATCTCATCGCGTCGCTTCGGCGCGACAGCATGGGGGACTTCAAGGAGCGCTTCCGTCGGGTGGACGTGCTGATCCTCGACGATGTGCAGATGCTGGCCGGCCGCGAGCGCACCCAGGAGGAGTTCTTCCACACCTTCAACACGCTCTACGACCAGCGCCGCCAGATCGTGCTGACCTCCGACAAGGTGCCAAAGGACATTCCCGGGCTCGAGGAACGGCTGCGGAACCGTTTCGAATGGGGTCTCATCGCCGACATCCAGGCTCCCGACGTGGAGACTCGCGTCGCCATCGTCCAGAAGAAGGCAGAGCTCGAGCGGATCGAGCTCACGCACGACGTCGCGCTGTTCCTCGCGACCAGCATTGCCTCGAACGTACGGGAGCTGGAAGGTTCGTTGACCCGCCTGGGCGCCTACGCATCACTCAATCACCGGCCGATCACGATCGAGTTCGCGCGCGAGGTTCTCCAGTCAGTCCTCAAGCCGCAGCAGCCGACCCTGACCTTCGACGTCATCGCCAGCGCCGTCTGCGACCACTTCTCGCTTCGCCCGACGGACCTGCGGTCCAAGCGCCGTAGCAGGAACGTAGCCGTACCCAGACAGCTCGCCATGTACCTCTGCCGCCGGATGCTGAAAGCGTCGTTCCCACACATCGGCGACCTCTTCGGCCGCGATCACTCGACGGTCATCCACGCGACCACGGTCACCGAACGCCGGATCAAAGAGGACCCGGCGTTCCAGGCCACCGTCGAGCGCATCCAGCGAACCATACGAGAACAGTAGTGGGAGCGAACAACGTTGCACGGCGGTGGTGGACAAGAGAACCCCGCTCCACTACATGGCGATGAAGCCCTTGCTACCTTGTGCACGTCGTCCACACCCCCTACGACAACGACTGTCATGTTCACTAAAGAAAGGAACACCGGAAGAACCGGACCCGGGGACAACGCGGACAACTCAACGAAGGTGAGGTAGCACATGGACGTTAGCATCCGACGCGAAGACCTGGTGCGAGGTCTTCACCTCATCCAGGGGGTCATCGAGCGGCGTAACACGTTACCAATTCTGGCGAACGTCCTGCTCGAAGCCGCGGAAGGGGGCATCACACTGACGGCGACCGACATGGAGGTCGGTCTCCGCGACCACGTTTCCGCACAGGTCAAGAAGAAGGGCTCCGTCACACTGAACGCGCGCAAGCTGTACGAGATCGTACGCGAGGTGACGGCCGAAGAAGTGTCGCTCAAGTCCGTCCAGGCGGGGTGGGTAGAAGTGCTCGCCGGGCGGTCGAAGTTCAAGATCGTGAGCCTCGATCCGAAGGACTTTCCGGAACTGCCGCTCGGACAGACAGCCCCGGCGGGTGTCACGCTGCGAATCGCAACCGGGACGCTGCGCGAGATGATCGACAAGACGCTCTTCGCGGTGTCGTCAGACGAGACCCGGTTCAACCTGTCCGGTGTATTCCTGGTCAGCGGCGACGATAACCGGCTACGGATGATCGCCACCGACGGCCACCGGCTCGCCATGATCGATCGTCAACTTCCCGACGTGAAGCTCGACCACGGCGTCATCATGCCGCGCAAGGGTCTCGTCGAAGCGCGCAAGCTGCTGGACGACGCGGAGGACGGCGAGCTGGCACTCGTCGTCTCGATCAAGGACGTCCGGGTGAACACGCCAAACGTGTCCTTCTTCATGCGCTTGATCGAGGGCGAGTTCCCCGACTACCGCCAGGTGATCCCCAATGCGGTGCGGGCCACGGTGCGGGCCAACCGTGACGACCTCTTCGCCGCGCTCCGGCGGATCTCGCTACTGGCAAGCGAGCGGTCGCGGGGCGTGAAGCTTCACTTCGAGAAGGGGCGGCTGGACATCTCGGCGAGCAATCCGGATCAGGGCGAGGCGAGCGAGGACATCGAGGTGTCGTACGGCGGCGAGCCGCTCACCATCGGCTTCAACGCCCGCTACCTTATGGACGTCCTCGCGGTGCATGGGGAGGGGGAGGTGGTCGAGTTCGGGCTGACGGATGAGGTCGGACCCGCCATTCTGCGCGGCTCACAGGACCCCGACTACACCTACGTGGTCATGCCGATGCGGCTCTGAGCGGGGGTTGGATCCGACCCCCGTCGGAGGTCCCTTCAGTGGCCCCGACCGACGCGCCGCACTAGGGCAGCAAGGGCTTGATATGATGCGGTTTTCAGAGCCAGCCTGCCCTGGCGTCGGAGCCCTGGCCAGGGTACAATGCAGGGTCGAGCAAAACTGCATTTCGGAGCTACATGAGCACCCCTGAAACACACTCGGTCTATGGCGCCGAGCACATCAAGGTCCTTGAGGGCCTCGAGGCCGTTCGCAAGCGGCCCGGCATGTACGTCGGCGACACTGCCGAGCGCGGTCTACACCACCTGGTGTTCGAGGTCGTGGACAACTCGATCGACGAAGCACTCGCCGGCGAGTGCACGCGCATCGGGGTGACCATTCACATCGACTCGAGCGTCACGGTCGAGGACGATGGTCGCGGCATCCCGGTCGAGATGCATTCGACGGAGGGCGTCTCCGCGGCACAGGTCGTGATGACGAAGCTCCACGCAGGCGGCAAGTTCGACAAGGCCGCGTACAAGGTTTCGGGTGGTCTCCACGGCGTGGGAGTGTCCGTCGTCAACGCGCTCTCCGAGACGCTCGAGATGGAAGTGCGCCGCAACCACAAGGTCTACGTGCAGCGCTACCATCGCGGCGCACCCGAGAGGCCCATCCAGGAGACCGGTGTCACCGAGCAGCGCGGTACCAAGATCACCTTCAAGCCCGATCCTCTGATCTTCGAGACCACCAACTTCAGCTTCGACATCCTCTCGCAGCGCTTGCGCGAGCTGGCCTTCCTGAACCGCGGCATCCACATCAGCATCGTCGACGAGCGTGACCAGAAGTCGCACGAGTTCCTCTACGAAGGCGGCATCGTGTCGTTCGTGCAGCATTTGAACAAGGCGAAGACGCCCATCCATGCGGACGTCATCTTGTTGCAGGGCACGCGCGACGGCATCGAGGTCGAGATCGCCGTGCAGTGGAACGAGGGATACGCCGAGAGCGTCTACGCGTTCGCCAATAACATCAACACGATCGAAGGCGGGACGCACCTGGTCGGCTTCAAGTCGGCGCTCACGCGGACGGTGAACGCCTACGCGGTCGCCAACGCGATCCTCAAGAAGGATGAGGAGGGGCTGCAGGGCGAGGACGTGCGCGAGGGCTTGACCGCCATCATCAGCGTGAAGGTACCCGAGCCGCAGTTCGAGGGCCAGACAAAGACCAAGCTCGGCAACAGCGAGGTGAAGGGGACCGTCGAAGCGCTCGTCAACGATCGACTGTCCGTCTATCTGGAGGAGCACCCGCCCGAAGCGCGCCGGATCGTCCTCAAGAACATCGAGGCGGCTCGCATCCGCGAGGCCACGCGCAAGGCGAAGGAGCTTGCGCGCCGCAAGGGCGCGCTCGACGGCGGCTCGCTGCCCGGCAAGCTCGCCGACTGCCAGGAGCGAGACCCTGCGCTCTGCGAGATCTACATCGTCGAGGGTGACTCGGCTGGCGGCTCTGCGAAGCAGGGCCGCGACCGGAAGAACCAGGCCATCCTGCCGTTGCGCGGCAAGATCCTCAACGTCGAGAAGGCACGCTTCGACAAGATGCTTTCCTCGCAGGAGATCAAGCTGCTCATCACGGCGCTGGGTGCGGGGATCGGCAAGGAGGACATGAACCTCGCGAAGCTCCGCTACCACACCATCATCTTGATGTGCGACGCCGACGTCGACGGCGCCCACATCCGGACGCTCCTGCTGACGTTCTTCTACCGGCACTACCAGCCGATCATCGACGCTGGGCATCTCTTCATCGCGCAGCCGCCGCTCTACCGCGTGAAGCGCGGCCGCGTGCAACAGTACTTGAAGGACGAGGCGGCGCTCGAGGATCACCTCATCGAGCTCGGGGCCGAGGACGTGAAGCTCCAGGGTCGGGGGGCGCCGGCGATCTCCGGTACGCCGCTCAAGCAGCTCGTCAAGAAGGCCATCCGCCTCGAGAAGGTCCTCGACATCCTGGAGCGCAAGGGGCGCAACCGCCACGTACTCACCGCCCTCGCCCGTCAGCCCATCATGGACGCTGGCGTGCTCGCCGACCCGGCGCGCCTGCGGGACGTCATCGCCAGCGCGGAGACGTACCTCGCGGTCGCCGCACCGGGCATCGTGCCCGTCGGCTTCTCGCTCGAAGAGGACCGGGAGCACGCCTGCCAGCGGATCGTCGCGGCGGTGCGCGCGAACGGCGCCCCGCACCGGAACCTGATCGACTGGGAGCTGTGCCAGACCCCGGAGTTCGAGGAAGTGCGCCGCGTCGCCCGGGAGCTCGCCAGCGCCGGCGATCCGCCCTTCATGCTGGACGAGGGCGAGGACAGCGCGCCCATCGCCAGCCTCCAACAAGTCGTCGCGCGCGTCATGGCCCAGGCGCGCAAGGGCCTCGAGATCCAGCGCTACAAGGGTCTCGGCGAGATGAACCCGACGCAGCTCTGGGAGACGACCATGGACCCCGCCACGCGCACGCTCCTCAAGGTGAAGATCGAGGACGGCGTCGAGGCGGACATCATCTTCTCGACCCTCATGGGCGACGAGGTCGATCCGCGGCGCAAGTTCATCGAGGACAACGCGCTGAACGTACGTAACCTCGACATCTAAACGTGGCAGAGCAAAACCCGAATCACATCCCGGTCAACATCGAGGACCAGATGCGCGAGTCCTACATGGACTACGCGATGTCGGTCATCATCGGGCGCGCGCTGCCGCTCGCCCGCGACGGCTTGAAGCCCGTGCACCGCCGGATCCTCTACGCGATGTTCCGCGAGGGGCTGCTCCACAACCGCCGGTACTCGAAGTGCGCCGGCGTCGTGGGCGAGGTGCTCAAGCGCTACCATCCTCACGGCGACTCGGCGGTCTACGACGCCCTCGTCCGCCTCGCGCAGGAGTGGAACGTCCGCTATCCGCTGATCGACGGTCAGGGGAACTTCGGGTCGGTCGACGGCGACCCGCCCGCCGCCTACCGCTACACCGAGTGCCGGCTGACGGAGCTCGCGGAGGAGCTCCTTGCCGACATCGACAAGGAGACCGTCGACTTCGTCCCGAACTTCGACGACTCGACGCAAGAGCCCTTCATTCTCCCGAGCAAGGTCCCCAACCTGTTGATCAACGGCTCGGCCGGCATCGCGGTCGGAATGGCGACCAACATTCCGCCGCACAATCTCGGCGAGGTGTGCGATGCGCTCGTCGCCCTGATCGAGAACCCGGCGCTCACCGTCGACGAGCTCATGAAGTTCATCCCCGGCCCCGACTTTCCGACCGCGGGGTTCATCTGCGGGCAAGGCCCGATTCGTGAGGCCTACCACGAGGGCCGAGGGATCCTGACCGTACGCGCGCGAGCCGCCGTCGAGACCAACGAGAAGAGTGGCCGGTCCGCGATCATCGTCACCGAGATTCCCTACCAGGTGAACAAGGCGAGGCTGATCGAGCGTATCGCGGAGCTGGTCAACGAGCGGAAGCTCGACGGCATCTCGGACCTGCGGGACGAGTCCGACCGGGACGGCATGCGTGTGTTCATCGAGCTGAAGCGCGACGCGGTGGCCGAAGTGCTGCTCAACCAGCTCTACAAGCACACGCCGCTGCAGGAGTCCTTCGGCGTCAACATGCTGGCGATCGTCGACGGACGACCGCGCTTGCTGAGTCTCAAGGAAGCGCTCGCGGTCTTCCTCCAGCACCGGCGCGAGGTCGTCGTCCGGCGGACCGTCTACGACCTCCGCAAGGCGGAGGAGCGCCTTCACGTCCTCTCGGGCCTGAAGATCGCCCTCGACCACCTCGACCAGGCGATCGCGCTGATCCGCGCCGCGGCCGATCCCACGGCCGCGCGGGACGGGCTGATGGCCGCCTTCGGTCTGTCTCAGATCCAGGCGCAGGCCATCCTCGACATGCGCCTCCAGCGGCTCACCAGCCTCGAGCGCGACAAGATCATCGAGGAGTACACGGAGACGGAGAAGGCCATCCAGCGCTACCGCGAGATCCTCGCCGACGAGCGCGAGATGTCGAAGATCATCGTCGATGAGCTGCGGGGTCTGCGCGCCAAGTACGGCGACGCGCGCCGGACGCAGATCGTGGGCGAAGTCTCGGAGATCTCGGTCGAGGACCTGATCGTCGAAGAGGACATGGTCGTCACGATCTCCCACGAGGGGTACATCAAGCGGAACGCCGTGAGCCTCTACCGCGCGCAGCGGCGCGGCGGGCGCGGGAAGATCGGCGCCACCACCCGCGACGAGGACTTCGTCGAGCACCTCTTCGTCGCCTCCACGCACTCATACCTCCTCTTTTTCACCACCAGCGGGAAGGTCTTTTGGCTGAAGGTCCACGCCATCCCGCAGGCGGGCCGGGCGGCGCGCGGACGGAGCATCACCAACCTCCTCAGCCTGCACCCCGAGGAGAAGCTGTCCGCCTTCCTACCCGTCCGCGAGTTCCAGGAAGGCCGCTTCGTGCTCTTCGCGACCCGTCGCGGCTTGGTGAAGAAGACGGACCTCATGCAGTACGCGAACCCTCGCCCCTCGGGCATCATCGCCATTGCCCTCGAGGACAATGACGAGGTGATCGGCGTCCGGCTGACCGACGGCTCCCAGCAGGTCATCCTCTCGACGCGCGACGGGCAGGCCATCCGCTTCAACGCGGAAGAAGCGCGCTCCATGGGCCGTGACACGTACGGGGTGTGGGGCATGAAGCTCGACGAGGGCGACGAGGTCGTCGCCATGGACCTGGTCGAGCCCGGCGCCGCCCTGCTCGCCATCTCCGAGAACGGCTATGGCAAGCGGACGGAGATGGACGAGTACCGGCTCACGCGCCGCGGCGGCAAGGGCATCATCACCATGAAGACGACCGAGAAGACGGGCCGGGTCATGGGCGTTCGCATGGTGACGGACGAGGATCAGATCATGCTGGTCACGAGCGGCGGGAAGGTGATCCGCCTGCGCGTGAACGAGATCCGAGTGATCGGCCGCAACACGCAGGGCGTGCGTCTGATCGACCTCGAGGAAGGCGAGCGCGTCGCCTCCGTCGCCCGTCTCGCCGAGCGCGAGGACGAAGGGGAGCCCAAGGAAGAGGCGCCCGGCTCGGAGCCGCCGGCCGAGTCCTGATTCCGGTCTGCGGTTCGACGTCGAACCGCGCCGATCTCTCTTGCGCCCCGCGGCAGGTTCGTGCGAAGCCTCGGCCGCGCCATGGGGTCGGCCGTCACGGTCCTCGGCGCCGGCAGCTGGGGCACCGCGCTCGCTCTCCAGCTCGCCCGCGCCGGCCACGAGGTCGCGCTCTGGGCGCGCGCCCCGGAGTTCGCCGCCGGGCTCGTGAGCGCCCGCGAGAACTCGGTCTATCTGCCCGGTATTCCGTTTTCCGACAGCGTCCGGCCGACGGCCGAGCTGGCCGAGGCCTGTGACGGGGCGGACATGCTGGTCGTCGTCTGTCCGTCGTCCGGCGTGCGCGCCCTGGCGGAGCGGGTTCGGCCGTGCCTGCGAGGCCGACCCCTCGTGGTCACCGCCGCCAAGGGGGTCGAGCAGGAGAGCCGCAAGACGATGTCCGCGGTCCTCCAGCAGGTGCTCGGCGACGCCCACCAGACGCACGTCGCGGCCCTCTCGGGGCCGAGCTTCGCGCGCGAGGTGGCGCTCGGCATGCCGACCGCCGTGACCGCCGCGGCCGCCGACATCGGTGTCGCGGAGGCGGTGCAGCGCCTGTTCACCAGCGCCACGTTCCGCGTCTACACCTCGACGGACGTGGTCGGGGTCGAGATCGGCGGCGCGGTGAAGAACGTCATCGCGGTGGCGGCCGGCCTGAGCGACGGCCTAGGCTTCGGGAGCAACAGCCGCGCCGCGCTCATCACGCGGGGCCTCGCCGAGATCATCCGGCTCGCGACCAAGCTCGGCGCCGACCGGCAGACGCTCGCCGGGCTCTCGGGCCTCGGGGACCTCGTGTTGACCTGCACCGGCGACCTCTCGCGCAATCGCACCGTGGGGCTCCGGCTCGGCCGCGGAGAGCGCCTGGAGGACATCGTGCGTAGCATGACCGAGGTCGCGGAAGGGGTGAAGAATACCCGCTCCGTCCGCGACCTGGCGCGCAGCGTCGGAGTCGAGATGCCGATCACGGAGCAGATGTACCTGCTGCTCTACGAGAACAAGTCGCCCCGGCAGGTCGTCATGGACCTCATGACCCGGGGTCTCAAGCGCGAGACGGATTGAGGGGACGCGATGGCAACGGCGGCGAAGGAGTGCAAGCTCGAGAAGTGCAAGCGCCCGGCGGACGGGGGCAAGGGCTACTGCGCGCGGCACTACGCGGGGTGGAAACGCGGCGAGCTTCCGAAGGCGCGGTACAAGACGTGTCGCGTCGAGGGATGCCGCAAGCGGGTCACCGCGCGCGGCCGCTGCGAGGAGCACTTCGCGCGCGACCACCCGGGCAAGAGCGCCGCGACGCCGGCCCCGGAGACGCCGACGCCCGCGGCCTGACGCGCGACCTCCCCCGAGCGCGTTGACTTTCATCGGTCGGCGTGTTTGCATCCCGGATTCCCGACCGCCCCGCGGTGAGCGATGAAGCGAACCTACCAGCCGAGCAATCGACGGCGTAAGCGGACACATGGCTTTCGCGCGCGCATGGCGAGCCCGGGCGGCCGTCAGATCTTGAAGCGACGGCGCGCCAAGGGCCGCAAGCGTCTGACGGTTTCCATCCCGCCCAAGCAGCCCGGGTGAGGCGGTGGTGGCTCAGCGCGGCTATCCGAAGAGCGCCCGGCTGCGCCATCGACGGGAGTACCTCAGTCTCCAGCGCGAGGGCCGCCGGCGCCACACGGCGCATCTCGTGGTCATCAAGCGGCCGGCGATCGGAGTCGTGCCGCGACTCGGCGTGACCGCCAGCAGTCGGGTGGGGAACGCCGTCGTGCGCAATCGAATCAAGCGGATCGTGCGCGAGGTCTTTCGGCACTACCGAGCCGAGATCGTGCCTCCACAGGACCTAGTCGTCATCGCCAAGCCCGGCGCGGACACCCTCACCTATGCCCAAGCGGCCATCGAGTTCGCCCGAGCCCTCGAGCTCGCCCCGCACACCCGCTGACGGCGCTGGCCCGGCCCTGGCACGCCGAGCACTCCTCGGTCTGCTCCGGGCGCACCAGCTCCTCGTTGCGCCCCTGCTCGGCCCAACCTGCCGCTTCGCGCCTAGTTGCTCCAACTATGCCATGGAAGCGGTGTACCGGCACGGCGCGCTGACCGGAGGCAGGCTGGCGCTGCGTCGGCTCGCCCGCTGCCATCCTTGGAATCCCGGCGGGCACGATCCCGTTCCGGCGGAGGGGTGAGACGTGGATCAACGCCGGCTCCTCCTCGCGTTCGCCGTCTCCTTGCTGTTCCTGATGCTCTACCAGGAGTGGATCGTCCGGACCTACCCCCGACCGCAGCAGGAATCGTCGGCGCCGCCTCAGGCGGAATCACCGATAGGTCCGACCGCGTCGGCAACCTCGGGTGCGGGCGCGGGGTCGGGGCTCGTCGCACCGAGTGGCGACGCGCCGCTGATCACCGTCGAGACGGACCTCCTGCGGGCCGAGATCACACCCATCGGCGCCCGGCTGGCGCAGGTGACGCTGAAGCATTACCCACGCACGGTCGACGCCGGCAGCGATCCGCTCAACCTGGTCGACGACGGACCGATTCTTCCGCTGACGCTCCAGATCGCCGGGGGAAGGAGCGATGCCAGCGTCGGGTACCGCGCCCAGGGTGGGCCCCTGATCCTCCATGGGGACGATCGGGGCGAGGTCGTCTTCAGCGGCGAGCTCGACGGCCTCCAGATCGAGAAGCGATACACGTTCTCGGGGGCGAGCTACCTCTTCGGCTTGTCCACTCGCGTCTCGGGGGGACGCGACGGGTCGCCGGTCGGCCTCGTCCTGACTCCCATGCCGCCCGACGGCGTGAATGGACGTACGCGCGAGGCGGGGGTGGCGCTGGTAGCCCGCAAGCTCTTGCAGAAGCCGTTGAAGGATATGGAGAAGCAGGACACGACGATCGAGGACGCTGACTGGGCGGGTTTCGCGGCGCAGTACTTTCTCCTGGCGGCCGTGCCGGCGCCGGGGACGAGTCGCGCGCTGATGGGCGCCGTCGACGGTCTGCCCGTGGTCCGCCTCGACGTCTCTTCCGGTCCCCAGGGCAGAGCCGTGCTGATCTACGCGGGGCCTAAGGATCAAGCCGATCTGGCGCAGGCCGGCCATGACCTCGGCCGTGCTCTCGACTTCGGCTGGTTCTGGTTCATCGCCATACCGCTCCTGCAGGGTCTCCGATTGCTGCATAGCGTCACGGGAAACTATGGGGTGGCGATCATCGTGCTCACCGCGCTGGTCAAGGCGGCGACCGCGCCTCTGACCCAGACGACCTTCCGCAACATGCGAGAAATGCAGAAGATCCAGCCGCAGATGTCGAAGCTGCGGGAGCGCTTCAAAGACGACCAGGTGGCGCTCCAGAAGGAGGTCATGGAGCTCTATCGGAGGCACCGGGTGAATCCACTCTCGGGCTGCCTGCCGATGCTCCTCCAGCTTCCGATTTTCGTCGGGCTCTACAACGCGCTCGGCCACGCCATCGAGCTGAGACACGCGCCCTTTGCGCTCTGGATCAACGATCTGTCGGCGCCCGACCACCTGATGATCGCGGGGATCGGGATCCCCGTTCTCACCATCCTCATGGGCGCGAGCATGTTCCTGCAGCAGTGGATCAGCCCTCAGCAAGGCGACCCGGCGCAGCAGCGGATGATGATGCTGATGCCGGTCATGATGACGGTCATGTTCGTCGTGGGTGGCTTTCCCGCCGGGCTCGTTCTCTATTGGCTGGTGAACAACCTACTGAGCATCGCGCAGCAGTACTGGATGATGCGGACCGCCACGTAGGAGCGACACATGCGATCGATCGAGAGCGAGGGCGAGAGCATCGACGACGCGATCGGCAATGCGCTCCGGCTGCTCGGAACCGACCGCGACCGGGTGGAGATCGAGATCCTGTCGGACGCCACCCGCGGCGTCTTTGGCTTCGGGGGGAAGAAGGCGAGGGTCCGGGCCACGGTCCGAGCCCCCCTGTCGGCCGCGTTCGACGACGAACCTCCTCGGCCGGCGTCTCCCGTTCCCCGGGGAACGGGCTCCGGGGCGGCGTGCGCGTCCTCGTCGGACGCGCCCCAACCTCGCCGGACGGAGCGGCCCGAGCCCGTTGCGTCGGAGCGGCCGGCGCCCGTCAGCCTCGAAGCGCAGGAGAAGGCCAAGCAGATCCTGCAGCAGCTTCTGTCTCACCTGGGGGTCGCCTGCCGCGTCGAGGGACGTTCCGACGCGGCCTCCGGCGCCACCGTGCTCGACATCGTCGGCGACAGCGGGGGCCTGGTGATCGGTCGTCGCGGGCAGACGCTCGACGCCATCGAGTACCTGGTGAACCGGATGGTCGGGCGTCAGGAAGAGTCGAGCCCGGGACGTTTGGTGGTCGA
>JBGQET010000075.1:0-20903 GCA_041496545.1 Binatia bacterium
CGCGACGCGGCGAGGCCGGCGCCGGCCGCATCGTACACGCCCGCCGTCGCGCCGTACGGCCGATGGACCAGGTGCTCGAGTACGTTCCCCGCCCGGTCGGTCAGGAGTTGGGGGCTGCCCAGGTGGTCGACGTGGTAGAAGACGGCGCCCGCCGGCGGCGGGCCCGCGGTCGGATCGCACTGCGCCTCCGCGTCCGGCAGCCACGGGAGCTGGGCGGCGAGGAAGAGCACCGCAACCGTTCCCACCGCCCGCCGCCGACGCGGCAGCGACACCGCGATCCCGAGCAACGCCACCGCCAGCGCACCACCCGCCACGTCGGCGACGGTGGACGGCATCGCGCGTGCGACCGCCATAGCACCGCTCACCGGCGACGACGCGACGAGCAGTCCGCCGAAGCTCAGATGCCGCACGACGACGCCGTCGTCGCGCACGTCGAAGGCGCCGAAGAAGAACGTCGTGCCCGCCTCGGCCGCCGTCCAGGCCGCGACGCGCTCGCCGCGATGGTCGTAGGCGTACCGTGCGACGACCTCTCCGCCGCGCCGGACCTCGGTGAGCCGGCCGAGCGCGTCCCAGACGAGCGTGCGATCGGCCGGGAGGCGCACCATGCCGCCGTTCGCGTCGTACTGGATCGCCGACGTCCCGACCGACGTCGGCTGGTGCGGATGCTGGTCGACGGCGTAGGTGTAGGCCAGGCCGTCCTTGTGCGTGAGGTTGCCGAGACCGTCGGTGACGAAGGCGGCGTCGTACGTCGTGCGGCGGCCGGGCGGCAGGTCGCGTGTGCCGCCGCACTGCACCGCGCGCGCGAGGCGCGAGGCGTCGTCGTACACCGCGTAGAGCGTCGCCGAGTACGGCGTGCGCGGTACGTGCAGCAGGTCGCGCGTCGCGCGCACGTTCCCGTCGGGGTCGTAGGCCTGGTAGAGCACGTCGCGGAGCAGCGCCTCCGCAGGCGGCGCCGACGGCCGCCCGGTCAGGACCTCGCGCAGCCGGGAGCCGTCCTCCGGCAGCGCGTAGTAGAAGACGTCCTCGACGCCGTTGCCGTAGACGGCGGTCACGACCCGGCCGAGCTCGTCCTGCTCGAGGTCACGGAGGTACGTGCCGTGGTCGGAGCGGAGCCGGAGCGGCGTCCCCTCCGGCGAGTAATCGTAGTAGAGCGTCTCCACCCCGCCCGGGTATGGCACCGTCATGGACGCGAGCCGCCCGACGACCGGGTCGTAGGTGCTGAGGTTCGTGAACCGGCGCGTCACGGGCGGGCCCCCGGGCGGCGCGAAGGTCACCGACTTCATCGTCCGCAGCACGTTGCCGCGGGCGTCGTAGGCGTCGAAGGTCGTGAAGCCCGACGCG
This sequence comes from Binatia bacterium, assembly GCA_041496545.1. GTDB lineage: Bacteria > Desulfobacterota > Binatia > DP-6 > DP-6 > DASRHG01. The sequence continues at coordinate 1,342 of JBGQET010000075.1, forward strand.
TCGTCCACGCGCGAGAGCCGGCCGGCGCCGCCCGCCGCCGCGTCATAGGCCCGGCGCTCGAGCGGCGTGCGCCCGCCGGCGCCCGGCGCGTCGGCATCGAAGGCGTCGCGCGCCACCAGGCGGCCGAGGAGATCGTACGCCATCTCGACGTGCTCAGCGGGCGCCGGGTCGTCGGCGTACACCACGTTGCCGTCGAGGTCGTAGGCCCATCGCCACAGGCCACCCGTATCGGGATCCGCCTCGGTCGCCTTCCGGCCGAGCGCATCGTAGGTGGTCTCGCGCGTGCGGGTCGTCGTCCCGCCGGCGCTCTGCCGGACGGTCCGCACGCGGCTCGCCTGGTCGTAGGTGCGCTCCTCGATCGCGTGCGGCGTCGTCGCGCTGGCGAGGTACGTGAGACGCAGCACGACGCGCGCGAAGGCGTCTCGCTCCTCCTCGACACACTGCCCCGCCGTCGGGTCCTCCGCGTGGCGCGCGTCGCACTGCCGCGTCCGCCAGGGGACGGCGTACGAGGCGGTCGTCGCCGTGCCGTCGGGGGCGACGCGCCGGACGACGCGCCCGAACTCGTCGGCGACCGAGCGTGTCGCGGGGCTCGCGTCGTCCACGACCGCGCGGACCGTCGGGGCGTCGCGCCCGAGCACGAGCGGCGCGTACTCGGCGAGCAGCCGGCCGTTCTGCCCCCAGCGTCGCGCTTCGCTCACGACGGTGCGGCGCACCCCGTGCACGCGCCGCGTGAGCTGGCGCTGGAGCGGGCGTCCGAAGGGGTCGAGAAAGACGGAGCTGGTGAGGTAGTGCGGCGCCGTCGACGGCTCGAGCACGAGCGTGTCGATCCGCGCCACGGCGCCGAGCACGTAGGCCATGCGGCGCGTGGGCTGCGCGGTCGTGGCGCCCGGCTCGACGACCGCGGCCAGGCGGCCGAAGGCGTCGTAGGCGAAGCTCGTCGTCGCACCTGCCGCGTCGGTGACGGCAAGCGGCTTCCCCCAGCGCGGGTCGTAGGCCCGGCGCACCGTCAGGTCGCGCGCCTCCGCGTGCCGCGTCTCGACCGCCGGCTCGGTCTCGGTCTCCGGGTCGTACGCGATCGTCGTCACCAGACCGCGCGGGCTGGTGGTGGAGCGCAGGTTGCCGAGCGCGTCGTAGGCGAAGGTGGTCGTCGGGTTACCCTCGCCGAGGAGCACGGACTGCGTGAGGTTCCCCCGTGCGTCGTAGACGAGCGACTTCTGGAGCCCGCCCGCGACCCCCATGGTGGCGGCGCGGTCACAGACGCCGACGCAGACGCGCCGGGCGTCGCAGCCGCCGCCGAGCGACGCGTAGGCCGCGACACTCGTGACCGCGGTCCCGTTCACCACATCCAGCGCGGCCTCGCGGGTGGCGTTGCCGCAGGCGTCGTAGTCGTAGTCGCTGCGCGAGGAGCGGAAGGTGCCGGCGCTCCGCCAGGGCGCCTCGGAAGCGGCGAGATAGTCGAAGCGCTCGACGCGCTCGAGCAGCGGGAACCAGCGACCGTCGAGATCCGGCTGCGCGCACCCGGCGGTCGTCGCGCAACCCCAAGTCGAGACCGTCTCCTTCAATATTCCCGACGGCTCGATCGGGTAGCGGGCGTACGTCGCGGCCCAGCGCACGCGTCCCTGGAGCGCCTCGCTCTGCTGGAACTCCGTCCACTCGGTCATCCCGTACACGTCGGGCGGACCGCGGAAGACCTCGATCTTCGCCGCGCTCCGGAAGCCGCGGAACTCGCGCCGCACGCCGTCCCAGTAGCCGCCGTCGTAGACGTAGGCGTGCGTGATCGCCGTCGTCCCGTCGGCGGGATCCACGCGCGAGATGCCGGTCACGACGTGGACCGGGAACGGCAGGTGGGACCGTCCGTCCCACACCAGCGGATCGACGTTGGGGCCGTTTCCGCCGGCGACGGTGGTCACGCCGTAGGTGAGGACGGTGACGGCGCCCGTCGGGTCGACGGCGACGGCGAGCGAGTCCGGGCGGGTGTCGGCGGGGTGCGCGAAGAAGATCTGCGCCAGGGTCACGCCGGCGCCCGGAAGGCGGACGATGTCGGGGAAGCCGTTGCCGTCGAGGTCGAAGGTGTCCATGAGGAGCGTGTGGCCCGACCGCCGCCGGATCCGCTCCGGGGCCGCCATCAGCGTCTGCGGCCCGAAGCCCGCGCCGGTGTTGAGCCACACCTCCCAGAAGTGCCCGTTGCGACTCCAGTCGCGCGTGTCGACGAAGTCCGGCAGGCCGTCGCCGTTCACGTCGAAGACGTCGAAGTCGTAGTCGCCGAGCGACGCGTCCCACTGGCGGAGCAACCCGGGCGGCGGGCTCGGCCAGCGGAACGGGTGCCCCGCGTCGTCGCGGCCCGCGAAGCCCTGGCCCGTGCCGTACCAGACGTTCCAGTGCGGCCCGCTGCCGTCGTCGTTGCCGCGCGCGGCGACCTTGTCGGGCAAGCCGTCGCCGTTCACGTCGAAGAGGTCGGTGCGGATGCTGCGGTCCGGCGTGTCGGGGCCGCCGTCGCGGATCGTGCCGTGCGGCGAGAAGACCGCGACGTCGTCCGAAAAGCCGCAGTCGCCGGCGGCGCTGCAGCCCGCGTTCCAGCGCACGTGCCAGTATTGATGCGTCGGCGACCAGCCGGCCGTGCCGACGAGGTCGGGCCGGCCGTCGCCGTTCAGGTCGACGAGGTCGCGGTGGACGGCGCCGGTCGCGGCGTCGCCGGCGCGCAGATACGCGACGCCGTCGGAGCGCCACGTGACCGGCGTGGGGTCAAAACCGAAACCCGTGCCGCGCCAGACCTGCCACGGCGCGACGCTGCTGTCGACGTAGTCGGGGAGCCCGTCGCCGTCCATGTCGACGATCGCCTGCGTGGTCAGGTTGTCCGCCGGCACGCGCGCGGCGAGGCAGCGCCGCGGCGACCACCACAGCGTGGGGGCGGCGAAGAGACCACCCGGCGCGTTCCGTCCCTGGTTCAGGTGGACGGTCCAGTACGGGTAGTCTCTGCGCCAGCTTCCGGTGCGGACGAGGTCGGGCCGGCCGTCGCCGTTCAGGTCGACGAAGTCGCGGTTGTTGCACGCGTCGTCGTCGCGGAAGGAGTCCTCGGAGAGGTCCTGGAGCTGCGCTTCGGTGGCGAACGTGACGTCGGCGCTCTCGTAGTAGGCGAGCGTCGTCGACGCCGGCCGGGCGCCGCTGGCGTCGACGAAGGCCTCGACGCTGCCGTCGCTCCCGTGGAGGAGCATCTCTGTGAGGAGCGCCGCGCCGCCGGTCGCGCTCGGGCGGTAGCGGAGCTCGTACCAGCGGACCGTCGTGGCGAGGTACGTGACGTCGAGCCGCGCCAGCACGTACGCCGTGTCCTGCGGGAAGCCGGCGGCGAACGAGAGCCGGTTGGCGCCGGGATTGGCCACCCAGCCGAAGTGCACGCCATACGGGTGCGCGAGGCCGTTGGCGTTGCCGCCCCAGGCGACGTCGCCGGGATACGCGGAGCGCCCGCCCGGCGCTTGCACCCAGCTCACGTCCAGCGTGTTGCCGTTCGGGTCGCGGACCCGGGTCAGATACCAGGCGAAGGTGCCGTCGAAGGACGACGGCGCGGGTCCGATGCGGCTCGCGGCGGTCGCGCCGAAGGTGTAGTCGCGGCCGCTGCGGTCGTGGAGCGTCCAGGTGTTGGCGAGCACGTCGGCGGTGAAGCTCGCGTGCGCGTCGTCGACGCGGGCCGCGAAGCGACGGATGCCGTAGAAGCCCCATCCTCCGTCCACCAGCTCGCGCGCGCCGTCGGCGAGGCTCGCGACGTAGGGCCCGCCGATCGCGTAGGACGGCACGCCGAGGCGCGTGCTGCGCTCGATGCGACCGATGGGCAGATCCCAGCCGACACCGTACGGGCCGGCCGCGCCGTGGCTCGAGTAGGCGAGACGGAGGTTCGGCGTCATGCCGTTCCGACCCGGCGGCACATCGATCGCGACGCTGGCCGTCGCCGTGCCGGTGGCGAGCTGCGCGTCGGGCGAGAGCGCGAGCCCGGCGAACGCAGTCGCGCCGTCGCCGGTGGTGGCGCCGGGGGGCCCCTCGGGAAGCGCGAGCAGGTCGCCGCGCGCGACGAGGACGAGCAGCAGGCCGAGTGCGAGCCGGAGACGCATGGCTATGGCTCCCACATGAGGTCGTCGACGGGGTGCACGACCGGCATCGGGCCCACCCACGGCGGCGGCAGGACCTGGACGAGGAGGTCGAGGTTGGTCGCGTCGCAGGCGTCGTCGTTCCAGGGCGACACGAGCGCGCGGATGGTGTCGTTCACCGCGACGTCGAAGCCGAGGCTGAACGTCTTCGCGCTCCAGTCGTCCGAGCGGATGCGTGCGAAGTAGAGCGGCATCCGGTCGTTCTGCGAGAGGGTGAATCCAACGCCGTCCCCGCAGCCGGTGGGACTGCGGCGAGACACCTGGCCGCTCACCCGCACGGTCCCGTTGACCGGGCTCTTCCAGAAGCGCCCGGCGATGAACCCGCGGCCCGGATGCATCGCGCCCGCCCAGACCGCGGCGTCGCCCGTGGCCCAGCCGTCTCCCGCCCAGCTCATCTTGAACCAGACGGCGCCGATCAGGCTCTGGTAGCGGAAATGCCAGTAGCGATAGCCCCAGATGCCGGGCGCGGCGGTGAAGTCGCGACGCGCGTCGAAGTCCCACGGGATGCCGACCGTCGCGTACGCAACGTCGCCGAAGGGTACGCCGGCCGCGTCGTGGAGCCGATAGGTGAGCGACTGCCGCTGCGGCGCGTCCGGCGCGATCGGGACGAGCGGGAAGATCCGAGACTGGCCCGGGGCGACGAATTCCGAAGCGCCCAGGCAGACGTCCGGCGTGCTCCAGAACCACGCCTCGGCGCCCTTCAGACAGTAGCCCGGACCCCACACGGAGCTTCCGGTGTTGCCGAGCGTGATCGACGTCCACGCCGCGCTTCCCACCCGCATCTCGTCCGGCGGCGGCACGAAGCCGACGAGCCTCGCGCCGTCCCGACCCGCGATCTGGATGCGATCGTTCGGCGTGTAGATGCCGAGCGGCGCGTGGTTCTTCGCGAGCTGCCACTGGAAGTCGTAGACGCCGGCGGCGCCGGGCGTGGAGAGGTGCACCCGGAAGGTGCCCGTCGCGCCGGGCGGCACGGTCGGCTCGACGAGGTAGCTCAGCGGGACGCTCGTGCCGGCCCAGTTCGTCGCGTCCGCTTCGAGGAGCTGATAGAGCCCGTCGACGTTCCACGTGTTCGTGCCCGCGTTTCGGAACCAGACGTCGGCGACGCCGCTCTGGCCCGGCTCCGAGGGCAGGGGCCCGTGCCCGAGGTAGATCGCCAGATCCGTACCCGCGACCGGAACGCTCACCGCGTCGCTCGGCCAGTCGAGCAGCGTGTCGCCACGCAAAAGCCGCCACTGGAAGGGATGGACGCCGGGCACGTGCGGCACGAGCGCGTTCCAGCGGAAGGTGGCCGTCTTCCCGGGCGGCACGGGCGCGGGCCCGCCGCTCGACGGGTCGGCGGGCGCAACCCACGGGCCGACGCGGAGCGGGCTCCAGTCCGACACGACGGCGCCGAGCTGGTGGACGCCCGGCACCCACGTCGTCACGCCGGTGTTGCGGACGCTCACCGACACGGCGACGCTCTCGTCGGTGACGGAGCCCGCCGGCGGCGGCGTCTCGGCCACGACGACCGCTTCGTCGAGCGTCGCGGCGCGCCCCACGTCGACGAGCCCGGGCGCGCGCGTCGGCGCCGCCTCCGGCGGCCCGGGTGGATACCCGGCCGCGGTCCGCTGGAGGACGTCGCGCACCTGGTCGGGGGCGAGCGTCGGCGCGATGCCGACGAGGAGCGCGGCGGCACCGGCAACGTGCGCGGCGGCGACGGCCTCCGGGTCGCCGGCGAGGATCCGGTACTCGCCGCCGGGCCACGCCGAGACGACGCCCACGCCGGGCGCGAACACCTGCGGCCCGGAGCGGTCGGCGAGGTTCGGCGGCACGGCGTCGCCCGGCTTCCGGCAGCCCGCCGTGCCGCGATAGCTGGTCGCCAGGAGCCGCGCCGGCTCGACGTCCGACGAGGCGCCCACGCTGAGCGCCTCGGGATAGCTGGCGGGCCAGGGCAGCGACTCTGCCGCGGCGGGCAGCCCCGCGATCGTATCGTGCCCGCTCGGGAAGACCGGCACGACGTGCGCCGCGCGCAGCACGCGCACGACGTCGAGCAGGTACGGATCGCACGCGCCCGGGTCGTCGAAGAAGACCGCGGTGAGCACGACGTCGGGCACCTGCGCGGGGTCGACGGGCACGGCGGGGTCCGGGTGCAGCATCCACTCGAGGCAGTCGTACAGGCGCGACTTGAGCGTGCTCACATGCACGGCGCTGCGCTCGATCGCCTTGCACGCCATCCAGCGTGCGTCCGGCGCGACCGCCATCGTGACGCCGGCGAGGTGCGTCCCCTCGCCCACGTCGTCGTAGGGCACGGGCGCGCCGGCGACGGCGTCCTTCCAGACGTAGCGACCGTCGGCGAAGCGGAGCGCGCCCGCCGCGAGCGCCGGATGGCTCGCGTCGACGCCCGTGCCGACGATGCCGATGACCGTGCCGGCGCCGGTGCCGCGCGCGTGCGCCGGGGCGAGGTCGATCGCGGTGAGCGAGTCGAACGGCACGGCATTCTCCGCGCGCGGCACGGCGGCGTCGCGCGCGCCGTCGTAGTGGACGAGCGACACGTCGGCCCGCCGCGCGCACGCCGCGACCGCCGCCTTGGGCAGCTCGGCGCGCACGGCGTTCGGCAGCCAGTAGGAGCGCACGTTCGCCGCGCCGGCCGCGTCGAGCTCGGCCATGAGCGACGGCCGCGCGCAGCAGCCCGCGCCCAGGCACCGGCTCTGGCTGTCGTGGGCCGCCTTCTCGAGCGCCGGCACGAGAACGGGAAGGATGGCCGCTTTCGTGTCCCGCTCGCCGACGAGCGCGTCGAGGTCCGGCTGCTCGGCCATGCGGAAGAGGACCGGGAGGCGCGCGCCGTCCGGGAGGCCGGGGTCGGCGAGCATCGCCGCCAGCTCGGGCGTGCACGTCGGGCAGTCGAGCGCGCGCGCCGGAGCGGCGGCGGCCACCAGGGCCAGCAGCGCGAGTGCAAAGCGGGTGGACATGGCCGCACCTCCCTACCGACAGGTGAAGGCGAGCTGGTCGCGATCGACGGCGCCGGCCGAGTCGCGCGCTTCGACGACCAGGGTCTGCGAGGCGCCGCGCGCCACCGTCGCGTCGAAGCCGCCGCACACGCCGCGGGCGCGCGCCGGCGGTGCCGTGGTGAGCGTGGCGCCCGACGCCGTCACGCTGCCGCCGCCCGCGGCGAGCGTCGCGGTCATCGCGTCGAGGAACGCCGCCGGGGCGAGGGTCGTCCCGGCGGCGACCGCAACGCTGGCGATGTCCGTCGGCCGGCAGGCGACGCCGCCGCCCTGGGGCGACTGCGAGAGGTTCGTGCAGTAGGACACGTGGAAGACGCACTGCCCGTTCGCCACGCCGTCGCGGTCGCACGGCGTGCCGTCGGTGCAGGCGTTGACGGGCCCCGGGGCCGCGACGCCGGCGACGCTCCAGTCGAGCATGCAGGCGTCCACCGCGCCGCTGTCGCCGGCGTCGCCGCCCGGATAGCCGCCCTCGAGCGTGCAGTCGGCGGAGCAGCCGTCGCCGCCGGCGCGGTTGCCGTCGTCGCACTGCTCGCCGCTCTCGACGACGCCGTCGCCGCAGCGCCGCGTGCACGTCGCGGAGCAGCCGTCCGCGGGCGCGCCGTTCAGCGCGCCGTCGTCGCACTCCTCACCCGGGTCGACGCGTCCGTTGCCGCAGCGCCAGCAGGGCGTGCGGTCGATCGCGCACGCGGCGGTGCAGGCAAGCCGGCCGCCGGTGTCGCCCGGCGCCATGCAGGCGTCGCACGCCGGACAGCCGAAGTCGGCGACGTCGCACTCCTCGCCGCCCTCCTTGACGCCGTTGCCGCAGCGGAAGCAGCCGCGCTGGTCGATGGCGAAACAGTCCGGGTAACACGCCGCCACGCCGCCCTCGGGGCACTGCCAGCCGCCGAGGTCCGCGCCGTCGCATGCTTCGCCGTCCTCCTTGCGGTCGTTGCCGCAGAACGTGCAGGCGCTGGTGTCGAACGTGCACGCCGGCGTGCACGCCAGGCGGCCGGCGTCGAAGCAGAGGTTCTCGCAGCCGAAGCCGCCCGTGTCCGTGCCGTCGCACTCCTCGTTCCCCTGCCGCACGCCGTTGCCGCAGAGCCCGAGCACGGGCGCCGGGCACGCGAGCGCCGCCGCGAGCACGAAGCCGAGGATGGATGTCCGCTGCCGCATCGCGGGCACCTCGGTCCAAGAAGCGCGCCACGTCGCCGGCGAGGGGCGCGGCGCTCCAAGACGCCGGACGCGGACGGCCGCGCTCGGTCGGCTGCCGCGCAGCCGAAAATCAACTGATCGCGCTCGCTTACGCCGCAGGCGTTCGTTGCGGTCGGCCTCGAGAAGCGGGGCCCCGCGCGTGACCTGAAGGACGCGCCCGCCACCGGGCCGCGTGAAACACCTGTAACCTTTTCGACTCGCGGCGCGTGTTGCTCGACGGCGGCTGGCAGACGCTGGTGGACGGCCTACGCGAGTCCGCGGCGCGCGCCGGCGTGAGCGTCGTCACCGGCTCGCGCGTCGTCGCGGTGGAGCACGATGCCTTCGCCGCCGACGCCGACGACGTGGTGCAGGAGACGTTCGCGCGCGCCCTCGAACGCCCGCCACGATCCTGGCGTCGCGGAAGCTGACCGCCGTCCGCTTCCTCCCGGCCGCGTAGGGACGTCAGCGCGCGACGGCGAACAGCCGCCACTGCTCCGGCACGCCCTTCAGGACGTGGAAGCCGCGGTCGGCGAAGCGGAGACCGGAGCCCGCCACCAGGTCTTTCACCGTGCTCGAGACCAGCACCTCGCCGGCGTCGGCCTTGGCCGCCACGCGGGCGCCGATGTGCACGGCGATCCCGCTGACCCGGTCGTGCATGAACTCGCACTCGCCCGTGTGCAGCCCGGCGCGCAACGGAACGCCGAGCGACGCCCCGACGGCCTCCTGGATCGCGCAAGCGGAGCGGACCGCGCGCGCGGGGCCGTCGAAGGTGGCGAAGAACCCGTCGCCGGCGGTGTCCACCTCGCGGCCGCCGGAGCGACCGAGCTCGCGCCGGACGATCGCGTGGTGCGCGTCGAGGAGGTCCCGCCAGCGCCGGTCGCCCAGCTCGGCGGCGCGCTCCGTCGAGCCGACGATGTCGGTGAAGAGCACCGTCGCGAGCACGCGATCGGGCTCGCGGGTTTCCCGGGTACCGGTCAGGAACTCCTCGATCTCGTCGAGCAGCCCGTCCGCGTCTCCGAGCCAGGGCACGTGGTCGACGCCCGGCTGCTCGATCATGCGCGCGCCCGGGATCCGCTCCGCGATGTAGCGGGCCGCCTTGACGCTGACCGCGACCTCGTCCGTCCGGTGCAGGACCAGCGTCGGCACCGCGATCGTGGGAAGGACCGACCGGACGTCGATCTCGGCGAGCAGCTCGAGGACGGCCCGGACCATCCCGGGGCTCGCGGCCTGGCGCTGAAAGCGGCTCCAGAACGCCGCGAACTGCGCGTCGTGCGCCATGCTCGGCGCGAAGACGTCGAGGAGCGTCCCGCGACCCCAACCTTCCTCGGCGGCGGCGATGAACGCCTCGAGCTGCTCCGGGGCGAGGCCGCAGGCGTAGCCCTCGTCCTTCAAGAACCGCGCGGTGGTCCCGTAGAGCACGAGGGCCCGCACGCGCGCCGGATAGGTGGCGGCGAAGAGGATGCTCATCGGCCCGCCCTCGGACACCCCGAAGAGCGCCGCGCGCTCGCAGCCGGCGGCGTCCATGACCGCCCGCACGTCGTCCATGCGCTCCTCGAGCGTCTGCGCGCCGGCGGCCGGGTCGGAGAGGCCGGTGCCTCGCTTGTCGAACATGATCAGCCGGCAGAAGCGAGCGAGCCGCTCGAAGAAGTGAGCGGCGGCGGGGCTCTCCCAGGCGACCTCCACGTGCGAGACGAACCCGGGCACGAACACGACGTCGAGCGGGCCGTCGCCCACCACCTGGTAGGCGATGTGGACCTTGCCGCTCTTGGCGTATCTGGTTTCTGGAACCGTGGTGACCTCCCTTCCGCTCCGCGGCACCCTCGCATACCGCCCCCTTCCACGCTACTCCAGCACTGATGGCGGACACGCTCGGCACCTACACGCACGGGCACGACGAGTCGGTCGTCTCGCAGCACCGCAAGCGAACGGCGGCGGAGGCAGCCGCGTTCCTCCTGCCCCACCTGCGACCGGGCATGCGGCTCTTGGACGTCGGCTGCGGGCCGGGCACGATCACGCTCGGGCTGGCGGAGGCCGTGAAGCCGGGCGAGGTGGTGGCGCTCGACCTGTCGGCGGAGGTGCTCGAGGTCGCGCGCGGCCTGGCCGCCGAGCGTCGCGTGACGAACGTCCGCTTCGAGCGCAGCGATCTCTACGACGTCGCGTGGCCGGAGGGCTCGTTCGACGCCGTCTACGCGCACCAGGTCCTGCAGCACGTCCCCCGCCCGGTCGAGGCGCTGCGGCAGATGAAGCGCCTCCTCCGCCCGGGCGGGCTCGTGGCCGTGCGCGACGGCGACTACGGCACCTGCACCTGGAGCCCGCCCGACGCCCGGCTCGAGCGGTGGCTCGCCGTCTACCACGCGGTCGCCGCCCGGAACGGCGGCGAAGCCGACGCCGGTCGGTACCTGCACGGCTGGCTCCTGGAGGCCGGCTTCACGGCGATCGCGACGAGCGGGACGACCTGGACTTTCCCGGGCTACGACACGGTCGAGAGCTGGGCGACCTCGTGGGCGGACCGCGTCGTGCACTCGAACCTGGCGACCAAGGCGGTCGAGTACGGCATCGCCGATCGGGCCGCGCTCGAGGCGATCGCCGACGGCTTCCGCGAATGGGCCCGACACCCCGCCGCGTTCTTCTCGATCGGGCACACAGAGGCGCTCGGCCGCCGCCCCTGACTACGCCGACAGAAGCTCGCGCAGCTCCGCTTCCTCGACGTCGTAGCGCGCGCCGCAGAACTCGCAGACGACCTCGGCGCGGCGCTCGCCGGCGAGCACGTCCTCGATCTCGGCGCGACCCATCGCCAGGATCGCGCCGCGCACGCGGTCGCGGCTGCAGCGGCACTGGTAGCGCACCTCGTGACCCTCCAGCGGTCGGGTCGCGAAGCCGTCGAGCAGGCGCGCCAGCATGGCCGGCGCGTCGAGGCCCTGGCGCACCAGGTCGCTCGGCGTCGGCGCCGCCGCGACGTTCTGCTCGAGGCGGTCGATCGTGCCCGGCTCGGCGCCGGGCATCGCCTGCAGGATGTAGCCGCCCGCCGCGGCGACCCGGCCGTCGGGCTCGACGAAGACGCCGATGCCGACCGCGGACGGCGTCTGCTCCGAGGTCACGAGGTAGCTCGCGACGTCGGTGCCGATCTCTCCCGAGACGAGCGGCACGACGCTGCGATACGGCGAACCGCCCGGCAGCGGCACGCGCATCACGCAGAGGAGGCCCTGGCCGAGGGCGCCGCCGACGTCGAGCTTGCCGGAGCGCGGCGGCAGGTGCGTCGCGGGGCGCGACACGAAGCCGCGCACCGCGCCGGCGGGCGTGGCGTCGACGAGGATGCTGCGCAGCGGGCCGTCGCCGCTGAACTCGAGCGAGATGCGCTCGCCGTCCTTCTGCATGCCGGCCAGGAGGAGCGCGGCGGTGAGCGCGCGGCCGAGGGCCGCGGTGGCCGTCGGCAGCGTGCCGTGGCGGCGGCGCGCTTCGTCCACGAGGTCGGTGGTCACCGCGGCGAGGCCGCGGACGGCGCCGTCCTCGGAGAGCGTGCGGGCGAGGCGGTCAGCCACCGCGCGACCGCGCCTCGTCCATCGCCTTCAGCATGCGCTCGGCGGGGATGAAGCCGAAGAGACGCCGGCGCTCGTGCCCGTCGGAACCCAGGATCACGTAGGTGGGCACGCCCGACACCTTGAACCGCGCCAGCACCTCCTTCACGCGCTCGTCGTCGGCGGTGGCGTCGACGCGGAGCGTGGCGAAGCCGCCGGCGGCGCGGACGACGGCGGGGTCGCGGAAGGTGGTGCGGCCCATCTCGCGGCAGGGCAGGCACCAGTCGGCTTCGAAGTCGATCAGGACGGGACGGCCGTCGGCGACGGCGCGCGACAGCGCCTGGTCGGAGAACGCCGTCCACGCGATCGGGCTGCCGGCCTCGGCGACGAGCAGCGAGCCGAGCCCGAAGGCGACGGCCGCGACGCCTGCCGCCGCCCGCGCCCAGCGCACCGCCGGGCGCACGTTGGCGCCGAGGAAGCCGAGCACCACGCCCGCGGCCGCGACGAGCACGCCCCACCCGACGCGCACCCAGGCGTCGGGCAGCAGCGGCGTCGCGAAGTGGAGCGCGATGGCGAGCAGCAGGAAGCCGAACAGACGCTCCATCCACACCAGCCACGCGCCGCCGCGCGGCAGGCGTCGCAGCCGCCCGGCGGCGAGCGCGAGCCCGACGTAGGGCAGCCCAATGCCGAGCCCGAGCGTGAAGAACATCACGAAGCCGAGCGCCGCGGACTGCCGCGCGCCGACGAAGAGGAGCAGCGCCGCGACGACGGGCCCGATGCACGGCGCCGCGACGACCCCCATCGTGAGCCCCATGAAGAGCGCGCCGACGCCGCCCTCGCCCGTCTGCCCCGCCCAGCGGACGACCGCCGACGGCATCCGCACCTGGTAGAGGCCGAAGTTGCCGAGCGCGAGCGCGACCATCAGCGCGGCGAGCGCGCCGAGCACGGCCGGCTGCTGGAGCGCCGCGCCGAAGAGCGAGCCGGTGAGCGCCGCGCCGGCGCCGAGCGCCGAGAAGGTGAGGCAGATGCCGAGGACGTAGAGGAGGGCGTGGCGTACGGCGACCGCCGTCACCACCCCGGCGCGGCCGCCGAAGAACGCGACCGTGACCGAGATGAGCGGGTACACGCACGGCGTCAGGTTGAGCGCGACGCCGAGCAGCGCGACCCAGAGGAGCGTCGGCCCCCAGCCCCAGCGCGCGATCCAGCCCGCGACCTCGCTCCCGGCCGGCTCCCTGCCCGTGGCGGCGAGGTCCGCGACGGCGGCGAGCTGGAGCGTCCGCGGCGGCAGGCAGTGCTCGTCGTCGCACGCCTGGTAGCGCAGCGTGGCCCGCGTCCGAGCCGCGTCCGCGCCCTCGAGCGGCACGCTGAGCTGGAGCGTGCCCTCGTAGACGAGGATCGGCGTCTCGCCGGCGAACGCGAGGCGGCGCTCGACCGGCGTGGGCCACCGGATCTCGCCGGCCCGCACCCCGGGCGGGGTCGAGAGATCGAGCGTCGTCGGGACGAGGAAGGCGTCGCGCGGCACGTGCGCGTTGACATGCCAGCCGGGCGCGACGGTGAGGGAGACGACGGCGGGGTTGGAGCCGGCCTGGAAGGAGCCGCTCACCACGTCGGCGTCGCCCGCCGCGGCACGAACCACGAGCGCGGCTGTGAGGAGCACGCCTGTCAGCACCCACCGGCGCATTCGCGGAGGCCTCAGCGGAGCCGGCGCACCTTCGCCGGCTTCTCGGGCGCCGGCGGCGCCGGCTGCTGCGCCTCGGCGCCGCTGATCGTGAGCGGCACCGACTCGACGATCTCGAGGCCGTAGCCGGGGAGGCTCACCAGCCGCTGCGGCTGGTTCGTGAGCCAGCGGATCTTGCCCACGCCGATGTCGCGCAGGATCTGGGCGCCGATGCCGAAGTCGCGGAAGTTGTTGAGCCAGGTGCCGAGCTTCGTCGAGGGCGCCGTCGAGCTCTCGCCGACGCCGGGCGAGAAGAGCTCGAGCCCGCGGCGGTTGCGGCGGAGATAGAGGATGACGCCCCGGCCCTCGGCGGCGATGCGCTCCATGGCACGGTGGAGGAGGCTCCGCGTGTCGCGCTCGCGGTAGCCGAAGACGTCGCCGGGGAGGTACTCGAGGTGCGGGCGGACGAGCGTCGGCTCGTCGCGCTTGATGTCGCCCTTCACCAGCACGAGGTGCTCGGCGTCGTCCACGTCGGTGGTGTAGACGAGGGCGCGGAACTCGCCGCCGTGACGGGTGGCGATGCGCGCCTCGGCCGTGCGGTGGACGAGCGAGTCGTGACGGCTCCGGTACTCGATCAGGTCGGCGATGGTGGCGATCTTGAGGCCGTGACGCGCGGCGAACTGCTCGAGGTCCGGCAGCCGCGCCATGGCGCCGTCCTCGCGCAGGATCTCGCAGATGACGCCGGCGGGGACGAGGCCCGCGAGCCGGGCGAGGTCGACGGCGCCCTCGGTCTGCCCGGTGCGCACGAGCACGCCACCCCGCTTGGCGCGCAGCGGGAAGACGTGGCCGGGCGTGACGATGTCGGCGGGGCCGGCGTCGGCCCGGATGGCGGTGCGGATGGTGGTGGCGCGGTCGACGGCCGAGATGCCGCGCGAGACGCCGTCGCGGGCGTCGACCGAGACGGTGAACGCGGTCCCCATCGGAGCGCGGTTCTCGCTCACCATCATGGGGAGCCCGAGCCGGTCGCACTGGTTCTCGGTGAGCGAGAGGCAGATGAGCCCGCGCCCGTGCGTCGCCATGAAGTTGACGTGTTCGGCGGTGACGCGCTCGGCCGCGACGCAGAGGTCACCCTCGTTCTCGCGCTCCTCGTCGTCCATGAGGACGATCATCCGCCCGGCGCGGATCTCCGCGAGCGCCTCCTCGATGCCCACGATGTGCGGGCTCTGGCGCGGTGGGGGCATGGGCGGCTCGATGATAGTCGCGCGCGGGGGGCGAGGCCAGCGGGCTCCGTCCGGGGTCCCTGAACACCTCGGGAGGGATTCGTTCAATCGAAATGAACGAGGTTCCCCCGGATCGAACGCCCCGTCTGCGGAGGCCAACCACGCGGCGTGGCGCAAGCTGGCTCGGATGTTTTTGAGACGGTGGCCCGGGGCGTCGCTCCGGCACGTCGAGGAAGCTGCAGAACACATAATGACTAGGGAGGATAGTTTGATGCAGACAGCACGACAGCGAATCGTCCAATTGGTGGTCGCGATGCTGGTCGCGGCGGCGGCGCGTCCCGCGCTCGCGAGCGTCACGATCGACATCGGCGCCGCCACCGCCCACCCGTCCGGGTCGGCCCAGGTGCCCATCACGATGGCCGGGGCCCCCGACGACCTCGACCCCAAGAAAAACGTGGCTGGCCTCGAATTCGACATCCAGCTCCCGGCGGTGCTTGCCGTCTCCGATCCGGCGACCGCCTGTGCTCTGGCACCGAACGTGCACGGGGCGGTGTCTTCGAGCTTGGTCGGGGGCCGGCTGAAACTGATCCTCATCGATTTCGGCGGCGGGAGCTACACCACGAACGGCCTGCTCATGACCTGCACCTTCAGCGTCGCGGCCGGTGCCGCCAATGACACCTACCCACTGACGGGCACCGGGCTCGTCGTGGACGACCACTACAGCTACGCCTTCGACGCCACACTCGATTCGGGTGCAGTCAAGGTCTGCACGGGATGCTGTCCATGACCGCCGCACCCGGAAAGGAGAAGAGAATGCAAAACTCATCACTCGATCGAACGAAGCGCCGGACGGCCCTCTCGCTCGGCGTCCTGGTCGTCACCACGACTCTGGGCTTCCTCACGCTGACCGCGGCATCGGCACAGGCCACGGGCCTCGCAATGGACTGCAACCACGACGGGCAGGTCTTGATCAACGAGATCATCACGGGCGTCAACATCGCCTTGGGCACCGCCTCCCTCGGGACCTGCCCGCCCGCCGACTCCGATGGGGACGGGATCGTGACGATCGCCGACATCATCCGAGGCGTGGACGCGGACCTGGGCGTGCAAGTGGGCCGCCCACCGTTCATCACGGACCTCACGGTCGTGGCGGGCGCCATGGGCTTGGGGGACAACCTCTCACAGATCGACGGCTTTGGCGGCACGCCGGGGTCCGTGATCTCGGTCGACATCCGTCAGGCCACGTTCAACGACGGGGGCGCCAAGACCTTCCACCCGTGTCAGTCGATCGACGCCAAAACCTGGATCCAGCTGGGGACTGCAACGGTCAGCGCCAACGGTACCTGGACCATCTCGGGCATCGACCAGCAGGTCATGCCGTCGAACATCAGCAACCTCGGCAGCTGTCACCAAGACCCGAGCTTCGACGGCGGGCTGTACAGCCAGTTCCGTATCAACTCGTCCTTCGGCAATGGAAGTCCGGTGACGCCCCAGCTCACGTACTGGCACGAGAGGGATTCCACCGCCAGTGGCGTAACCCAACACGTTCTCGAAGCCACGATCAGCGGCGGAGACAACGACGCGGTGGGGATCACGGACGGCCCGGACCAGGATCCCAACAGCTTCGGGGGGCCCGACGAATCCGAGCATTGGGCCTATACCTGCAGCACGCCCGGCCTGACCTGTGACCAGTCGGTCGCGTTTGGCGGCGGCACCTTCCCAGCTCCGGCCCAAACCGAGCAAGACTACACCGTCTGCTCGGCCATCGGCGGGTGCACGTACGACAACGAGTTCCCATTCATCCTATCCATGGCGCAGGGGCACAAGCCTGGCGGATCGATCCTGGCTTTCATGAAGACGCCCCGTGCCCACCCGCCGGTAACTGCGTTCACCGTCAACGTGCACGTCTCCGGAAGCATCGGCATCAACGTGCACTTCTCGTTCTTCTAGGCAGCCGACCGGGACGGCGCCCGCACCGCGCGAGCGCCGTCCCGGGTTCGCTGTACCCTTCCGGGTCCCCGCCGATCGGCTGGTTCAGTCGGGGGCAGGCAGCTCGGCCACCGGCTGCCCTCCTCGCAGCGTCCGCCACGCGATCGCGCCGAGGACGATCGCCCCGCCTGCGAGCGCGAACCCGCCCGGCCGCTCGCCGAGCAGGAGGAACACCCAGATCGGGTTCGCGACCGGCTCGAGCAAGCCGACGATCGACGCCTGCGTCGCGGGCACCAGCATCAGGCCGCGCAGGAAGAGCACGTAGGCACCCGCGATCTGCACGACGCCGAGAAAGACGAGGATGGCCGCCGCGCGGGCCGGGACCCACGGGGCCGGAAAGACCACCGGGAACAGCATGACCGCCGTCAGCAGGTTGCCGAAGACGACCGCCGCCTCCGCGCTCGCGCCCCGCTCGCGCCGGAGCGAGAGCGCGACGGCGGCGTAGCAGACCCCCGAGAGCAGCGCGACCGCGTCGCCGGCGAAGTGCGCCTCGAGCTTGCCGACGAAGAAGAGCACCATGCCGGCGAGCGCGACCACCACCGCGACGATGTCGCGCGCGACGAGCGCCTCGCCGAGCACGATTGGCGAGGCGAGGAGGACCCACACGACGCCGCTGTATTGGAGGAAGATGGCGTTGGCCGCCGTCGTCCACTTGGTGGCGACGACGAAGGTCGTCACGCAGGCCGCGTAGCTCACGACCGCGATGAGGAACGCCGGCCGCGCACTCCACGCACGCGGGCGAAAGAAGGCGAGCAGCGCGAGCCCCGCGATCGCCGAGCGGTAGCACGCGACGGTGAGCGGTGGGGCGGCAACGGCCTTGATGCCGATGCCGCCGGTGGACCAGAGGAGGGCGGCGCCGGCGACGTAGAGGATGCCGCGTCGGTCGGATGTCACGCGGGGGAGAGTCGCACCGTCAACGCACGATCGAGAAGCCCAGGACGGTCGCCGCAGACGCGTTGCCCGACGAATCGACCGCCAGAAGAGTTGCGCGGTATGACCCCGGCTTAATCCGAACGGCCGTCGTCACCGGCGCGCTCGCCCTCGGGCTCCTCGCCGGATGCAACTTCTCCAGCTCGCCCCTGGTCGCCGTCTTCCCGGTCACGCGCGGGGGCAAGGTGCAGTACAACGTGGTGGCCGAAGACGGGACCGTCTTCGACGTCGGCGCGAAGAACACTCCCGACCATCACCTCGGGTTCCCGTTGAACGAGCCGATCGTGGACGCCGTCCCGCGCCCCGGCGGCGGCTACTGGCTCGTCGCCGCCGATGGCGGTGTCTTCGGGTTCGGGGGCGCGCCGTACAAGGGAAACGCACTCGGACAGCACATCGTCGGGATGACGCCCACGCCGAGCGGCAACGGCTACTGGCTCGTCGGCTCCGACGGCCACGTCTTCAACCGGGGCGACGCCGTCCATTACAACGATCTCATTACGGCCCACATCGTGCCGAACCAACCGGTGGTGGGCATGGCGGCCACGCCCAGCGGCCACGGCTACTGGCTGGTGGCGCGCGACGGCGGCATCTTCGGCTTCGGGGACGCCGGCTACCACGGCAACGCGCTCGGCTCGGCGCACCCGGTCGTCGGCATGGCCGCCGCGCTCGGAGGCTACTGGATCGTCGCCGAAGACGGCGGCGTGTTCACGTCGAACAACCAGCACTTCTACGGCGGCCTCGGCGGGACCCCGCCGGACAACCCGGTGCGGCACATCGCGGCTGCGCCCGACGGGCACGGGTACTGGCTCCTCGAGGAGCACGGCAAGGTGCACGCCTTCGGGTCGGCGAAGCACTACGACCCGGACGTCGTCTTCCTGGCATCGGGCCCGCCGGGTCAGTTCGTCTTCCCCGTCCCCAACGGACAGGAATTCATCGAAGAGCGCACGGACCGCGGTCAGGACTTCATCACCAACGACAACCACCCGCTGCTGGCGATGGCCAACGGAACGGTGGTCGAGACGCGCAACGATCCGGGCGGCTTCGGTCCGTGCATGGTCATCATTCAGATGGACCAGCAGTACGACATCTACCCGTACCTGTTCTACGGTCACTCGAAGCCGAACGGGAATCACTGCTACGTCAGCCCGGGTCAGCACGTGCAGGCGGGTCAGATGGTCGGCATCGCCGGCGGCACCGGGAGCGCGGGCACGCCTGGGTGGGGGGAGATCGGGTTCCTGCCGCCGACCCGGGACGTCGAGCCGCCGTCGGATTGCAGCCACCAGACGCGCTCGGGGATATTCATGCACGACCTTCTACACCAGTTGAAGCCGGGATTGGTGGGAGTCACTCCGATCAAGAGCTGCTCCGGCAGCGACTGATCTGGTGGGGTCGCGGCGCACAGCGGGCATTCCGACGGGAGATATGGTCAAGAGTTGTGGATCGCACCGAGGCGCGGCTCTCGCTCGACGGCCCCGGCTCGTGACCTGACGCGCCGTGCCATGTCCGAATCCATCAAGAGGGCGGTCACGGTGTCCGCTTCCGTCGATTGTCCTCGACGCCGTGACCCCGTGAGATATAGTTCGCTGATGCGCGCCACCTGGCTCGTCGCCCTCGCCTGCCTCGCCCTCGCGACCTCCGCCGACGCCAAGCGCCTCCACCTGCGCAAGCCGCGGCACGGATTCCAGATGCGGATGACGTCGTTCGTCGTCCAGCCCGGCGCCGACCGCGAGGGGTGCGAGTACGCGGTCGCGCCGAACCGCGGGCCGATGGACGTCGCCGGCTTCCAGCTGAACGTCACGCCCGGGACGCACCACTTCGTGCTGTGGGAGTACCTCGGCAAGGATCAGTCGAGCACCGACTTCTGGACCGGCATCCAGTATGCACCGGGCTGCATCGGCCTTGGCCCGCGGGACTCCTTCGTCAGCAACGCGAACCTGTTCGGCATGGTGTCGGCGTCGACG
>JBGQET010000076.1:0-20769 GCA_041496545.1 Binatia bacterium
CAGAAACAATGACGGTCAACAGGAGGAAGAACCGCGAACAGGTGGTGGTCGTCATGAGTGGGTAGGCGGCCAAGTCCTGCACCTCTTCAGCCTCCCCAGCCGGAGCACCATCAAGCCAGGCTGCGGGAGTACCTCTCCGGCGAGCAACTCGCCCAGGTCACACCCTGGACGGTCGATGCGATCCAGAAGCTGGTGAAGCGCTGCGTCCTCCAGCGCGGAGTGCACTACTTCCAACCATTCGGTCGACGGACGCAGCTCCTGTTCAAGTGGAGCGCCATCGTCCAGCTGATCGAGGGCATCGACAACAAGAACGACCGGATCAGTAGTCAATCTGTGCTAGAGAAGAAGGTGATCGATGTCGAAGATGCGAAGGCAGGACTCCATCGGCTGCTCCATCGGGAGGCGACCGGACGGTACACTACGACTCCGGTTCAGGTGGCAGGGGAGGGCGAGGTCGGTAGCGACGGGGCTCGAGGCAACCGCGGAGAACGTGAGGGCGCTCCTCCCGCTCGCCCGCCTGGTCGGCGCAACGATCGAGGCCGACGAAGACCCGACCGACGTGCTGAAGCGGGCACTGATCAAGACCCTGGGACACGATTCGGGCCCTGCTTTCCTCCCACCGGCCGGGCCGACCGTCAGTGAGTACTTCGAGCAGTGGATCACCGAGCAGACCCCGATGGTCCGCAAGGCTCAGGCCCGAGACTACCGGCGCCATCTCCGTCAGCATGTGCTTCCGGCTCTCGGGGGGCGGCTGCTTGCCGAGCTACGCGCCGCGGACGTCCGTGGCCTGCAGGCGGAGTTGCTCTCGGCAGGACTGTCGACGAAGTATGTGAAGAACATCATCAGCGGCACCTTCCGTGCCATGATCCAGCAGGCGAAGATCGACGACGAGGTGACACGGGACCTGTTCGCCGGCCTCAAGTGGCCGCAGTGGAAGCCGCCGGATCCCGATCCCTTCGCGGCTGACGAGCGAAATCGGATCCTCGACTGGTTTCTGCGGAAGCGATTCGGTTTCCATGCAGGCCGTCCTTCGGCGGCCTCACGTCTCCTTCCTCACGCCGCCTACCACGGCTACCTACATGCCCTCTTCTGGACGGGCCTCCGGCCATCGGAGGCGTCTGGCTTGCAGTGGCGCGATGTCGACCTCAAACGCGGTCGGCTCCACGTGGCCCGCTCGCGTCATCTGTATGAGTATGGTGCACCGAAGACCCGGAGCGCCGACCGCTGGGTGGAGCTGTTCCCCGAGAGCATCCGATTGTTGGAGTTGTTACAGCCCCTGCGCGTGGCACCTGAGGTGCCGGTGTTCATCAACACGTTGGGCAAGCCGATTGAGCCGAAGGCGTTCAGTCGTCACTGGTACGATTGTCTTCGCGCGCTCGGCATCAGGCAGCGGGGCCTCTACTGCACGAAGGACACGTTCGTGACCACGGCGCTCGCAACCGGTGTCCGCATCGCCTGGTTGGAACAGCAGACCGGGGTCGCCTACGCGACGCTCCGTAGGCACTACGGCCGCTGGATGCCCGACGAGATGGAGAGTGAGCTGCGCCGCTTCGCGGAAGTGGATCCCGAGCTCTTCAACCGCGAAAATGTGTCCGTCTCGAAGGCATCGACGGACACAAGCTCTGTAAGTTCTCGGAAAGACGACGGCAGTGAAATGCGAGGAGGGGGATTTGAACCCCCACGGGTTTTACCCCACTAGCCCCTCAAACTAGCGCGTCTGCCAGTTCCGCCATCCTCGCACAGGGGAGCCGTCTCGTAACAAAGCGACCCGCGGCTGTCTACTTGGCCTCGACCGGCGCGCCGACGGGCGGCGTCGCGGGCGCGGGCGGCGCGGGAACCTGCGCCGCGGGCGGCGGCGTCGGCTCGGCGCCGAGCGGCGGGACGGCGGGCTCCTCGGGCGCGGCCTGGTCGCCGTCGGCGAGCGGCGCGCCCGGGATGGCCGGGGCCTGCCGCTCCTCGACGGGCGGCGGGAGCTTCTCGAACAGGTTCGAGGTGGGCGCCTGGATCGCGCCGTAGGTCAGGATGAGCGACGTGATCATGAAGGCGATCGCGGTGCCCGTGGTGAGCTTGGTCAGGAAGTTGCCGGCGCCGCTCGAGCCGAAGAGCGTCTGGCTGCCGCCGCCGAAGACGGCGCCCATGTCGGCGCCCTTTCCGGTCTGGAGCAGCACGACCAGGATCAGGAAGCCGCAGGCCAGCACGTGGATGACCGGCACGACGTAGCTCACGAAGACGGCAACCATGGTCTCTCCTTACTACTGGAAGCGGACGATGCGCACAAAGCTCGCGGCGTCGAGGCTGGCCCCGCCCACCAGGGCGCCGTCGATGTCCGGTTCCGCCATGAGCGTGTCGACGTTGTCGGGCTTGACGCTGCCGCCGTAGAGGATCCGCACCCGCTCCGCCGTGGTCAGCGACTCGCGGTTGGCGAGCAGGCGGCGGATCGCGTGGTGGACCTCCTCGGCCTGGCCCGGCGTCGCGGTGCGGCCGGTGCCGATCGCCCACACGGGCTCGTAGGCGACGACGCAGCCGGCGACCTGCGCGGAGGCGACGCCGGCGAACGCGGTCTCGACCTGGCGGGTGATGACCTCGATGGTGGCGTCGGCGTCGCGCTCCTCGAGCGTCTCGCCGACGCAGACGATCGGCACCAGGCCGGCGCCGAGGACGGCGAGCAGGCGGCGGTTCACGGTCTCGTTCGTCTCGCCGAAGTACTGCCGGCGCTCGGAGTGCCCGATGATCACGTGCGTGCAGCCGGCTTCGCGCAGCATCGACACCGACACCTCGCCGGTGAACGCGCCCTTCGGCTCCCAGTGGACGTTCTGCGCCGCGAGGCGGATGCGGCTGCCCGCGATCGCCTGCCCGACGGGCTCGAGCGCGGTGAACGGCGGCGCGACGACGACCTCGCGCTCGGCCACGCTCCCGACCTCCTTCACGAGCGCCGTCGCGAGCGCGACCGCTTCGCTCCGCGCGCCGTGCATCTTCCAGTTGCCAGCGATCATCGGCACGCGGCTCATCGGGGGGCGTCCTCCTCGAGCGCCAGGAGGCCCGGCAGCTCGCGTCCTTCGAGGAACTCGAGCGACGCGCCGCCGCCCGTCGAGACGTGCGTCACGGCGTCGATCTTGCCGGCGCGACGGAGCGCCGCCACCGAGTCGCCGCCACCGACGACCGTCGTGCCCTTGCACGCCGCGAGCGCCTCGGCGATCGCGATCGTGCCCTTGGCGAAGGCGTCGATCTCGAAGATGCCCATGGGGCCGTTCCAGAGGACCGTTTTCGCCTTGACGATCCGGGCGCGGTAGATCTCGGCGGTGCGCGGGCCGATGTCGACGCCGATGAGATCGGCGGGGAAATGCTCCGCGTCGACGACGGTGGTGCGCGCGCCGGCCTCGGGCTTGTCCGCGGCGAGGTGATCGACGGGGAGAAGGAGGGTGACGCCGCGGTCGGTGGCGCGGATGGCCACCTCGCGCGCGACGTCGAGCTTGTCGGCCTCGACGCGGGAGCGGCCGACCGGCTTCTGCTCGGCGCGGAGGAACGTGTACGCCATCGCCCCGCCGATGCAGATGGTGCTCACGCGCTGGACGAGGCTCTCGATGACGCCGATCTTGTCGGACACCTTGGCGCCGCCCAGCACGGCGACGAAGGGCTGCGCGGGCTGCTCGAGGAGCCCCGAGAGGAACTTCACCTCGCGCTCGAGGAGCAAACCCGCCGCCTTGTCGCGGAAGTACTTGGTCATGCCCACGGTCGAAGCGTGCGCGCGGTGCACGGCGCCGAAGGCGTCGTCGACGTAGACGTCGGCGAGGCGCGCGAGCTGGCGCGCGAAGGCGTCGTCGTTCTGCTCCTCCTCGGGGTGGAAGCGGAGGTTCTCCAGCAGGACGACCTGCCCGGGCGGCGCGGCGTTGACGAGGCGCTCGGTGGCCTCGCCGACGCAGTCGGGTGCGAGCGTCACCGGGACACCGAGCGCCTTGCCGAGGTACTCGGCCACCGGTTTCAGGGACAGCTCGGGCTGCCGCGCGCCCTTCGGGCGCCCGAGGTGCGAGGCGATCACCGGCCGCCCGCCGCGCTCGAGGACGAGTCGGATCGTCGGCAGCGTCGCGTCGATCCGCGTCGCGTCCGCGATCGTGCCGCCGGCGAGCGGGACGTTCAGGTCGGCGCGGAGGAAGACGCGCTTGCCGGACAGGTCGAGGTCGCGGACCGAGCGCACGCGCCGCTCAGCCGAGCCGCTTCCCCACCAGCAGTGCGACGTCGCGCATGCGGTTCGAGAAGCCCCACTCGTTGTCGTACCACGACAGCACCTTGCAGAAGGTCTTGTCGAGGACGCGCGTCAGCAAGCTGTCGAGGATGGACGAGTACGGCGTGCCGTTGAAGTCGGCGGAGACGAGCGGCTCCTCGCAGTAGTGGAGGATGCCCTTCAGCTTGCCGTTCGCCGCTTCCTTCATCGCGGCGTTGATGCCCTCCTCGGTGGCGGGCTTCTCGAGCTCGCAGGTGAGGTCGACGAGCGACACGTTGGGCGTGGGCACGCGGACGGCCATGCCGTCGAGCTTGCCGTTCAGCGCCGGCAGCACGAGCCCGATGGCTTTGGCGGCACCGGTGCTGCTCGGGATCATGGAGAGCGCGGCGGCACGGGCGCGCCGGAGATCCTCGTGCGGGAGGTCCAGGATGCGCTGGTCGTTGGTGTACGAGTGGATGGTGGTCATGAAACCGCGCTTGATGCCGAAGGTCTCGTGCAGGACCTTGGCGACGGGCGCCAGGCAGTTCGTGGTGCAGGAGGCGTTGGAGAGCACGGCGTGCTTCTTGGCGTCGTAGGCGTCTTCGTTGACGCCCATGCAGATGGTGAAGTCGGCGCCCTTCGCGGGGGCGGAGATGACGACCTTCCTGGCACCCGCGTCGAGGTGCTTGGCGGCCTTGTCGCGCTCCGTGAAGAGGCCGCTGCACTCGAGCACGAGGTCGACCCCGAGCGACTTCCAGGGCAGCTTCCCGGGGTCGCGCTCGGCGAGCACCTTGATGGTGCGGCCGTCGACGGCGATGCCGTCGCCGGTGGCGCGGACGTCCTGCTTCAGGGTGCCGTGGACGGAGTCGTACTTGAGGAGATGGGCGAGCGTCTTGGCGTCGGTGATGTCGTTGACGGCGACGAACTCGAGCCCGCGCTCGCCGAGGCAGGCGCGCAGCACGTTGCGGCCGATGCGTCCAAAGCCGTTGATGCCAACACGGGTGGTCGCCACTGGTCGGGCCTCCTTCGGGTGCAGAGCGGGTGCAGAGGGGCGCGCCCGGCGGCGCGCGGTCAAAAAATTCGTATTTCATTTCCACCTAGGCTGGTCAAGGTGAAGCGGCGCCTCACATTTGACTGCTTTCGGAGCGTACGTTAGGGTCGCCACGGTTGTGGGGTGGGGCCGCGCGGTGTCGCTCGCCTGGTGCATGATCCATAGCTGTCTCGGAACGTTGCTGCTCGGCGGGCTCGCAGCGCAGGTCGCCGCGCCGGGCGTCGCGTCTCGCGTCGATCTCTACACGCTCGTGCTCGGTTCCGGCTGGGTGGTCCGGGTCGTGCTGCTGATCCTCGTCGGCTTCTCGGTCGGCTGCTGGGGCATCGCGTTCACGAAAGGCCTCGAGATGCGGCGGGCGCGGCGAGAATCGGAGAAATTCACCGACATCTTCTGGGACGCCAAGAACCTCGCTACCATCCATGCGGCCAGCGTCGACCTGAAGGAGAGCCCCGTGGCGCACGTCTTCCGCGGCGGCTACCAGGAGCTCCAGCGGCTCACCAAGGCGAAGCGCGGCACGCCCGGCGAGGAAGACTCCGTCGAGCTGGGCGGCATCGAGAACGTCACGCGCGCCATGACGCGCGTGCGCACGCAGGAGGTGACGCGCCTCGAGCGCGGGCTCACCTTCCTCGCGACGACGGCGAGCACGGCGCCGTTCATCGGCCTCTTCGGCACCGTGTGGGGGATCATGACGGCCTTCCTCGGGCTCTCGGCCACGGCCACCTCGAGCATCCAGGCCGTCGCGCCGGGGATCGCCGAGGCGCTCATCGCAACCGCCGTCGGCCTCGCCGCCGCCATCCCCGCCGTCGTCATGCACAACCGCTTCGCGCGTCTGGTGCGTGTCCTCACCGCCGAGATGGACACCTTCGCCTCCGAATTTCTGAACATCGCGGAACGTCACTTCCTCAAATGAAAGGCACGGCGTAACGATGGCCTTCGACCAGGGCTCCGCGCCGAACGACGTAATCTCGCAGATCAACGTCACGCCGCTCGTCGACGTCATGCTGGTCCTCCTCATCATCTTCATGGTGACGGCGCCCATCCTCCAGCAGGGCGTGACGGTCGACCTGCCCAAGGTCGCCGCCGGACCACTCGCCGGCCACGAGGAGCAGCTGGTCGTGAACCTCACCAAGGGCGGGCAGGTCTATCTGAACGACACCCCGATGAGCCCCGAGCAGCTCGGCGAGAAGCTGGCCGCCATCGCCGCCGCGCGGCCCGACCGTCAGATCTATGTGCGCGCCGACCAGGCCGTGCCGTACGGAGAGGTGATGCGCGTGATGGGCGCGTTGCGCGACGCGGGGCTCCTCCGCGTCGGCCTCGTCACCGAGCCGCCGCCGGAGCGGCGGCGCTAGCGCGATGCCTCCCGACCGGTGGTCGCGGCGCGTCGCCACCGAGTGGGACGCGCGCCTGCCGCGCATGCTCGCGGCGTCGGCGGCGGGGCACGTGCTCGCCGTCGCGGCGCTCGTGCTGCTCGCCGGGGCGTCGCGCCCGCGCCCGCTGCCGCTCACGGCGTACACCGTCGAGATCACGGACCCGAGCGCGCTCGGTGGCCGCCTGCCGCCCGGGGCGCCGGGCGCCGACCTGAAGGGCGGGTCGTCGCAGCCGCCGGCGCCGGAGCCCAAGGGGGAGCCCGCGGCGAAGGCCGAGCCGCCTGCGCCCGAGCCCAAGGCGCCGGAGCCGAAGCCGGCGGAGCCGGTCGCCAAGGTCGAGGAGCCGGTCCGCATCCCGGAGAAGCCGAAACCCGTCGAGCCGAAGCCGGAAGCGAAGAAGCCCGAGCCGCCGAAGCCCGCGAAGCCGGAGCCCGCGAAGCCGGAGCCGAAAGCCACGGCGAAGCCCGCCGCCAAGCCCGAGCCGCAGAAGGCCGAAGCGCAGAAGGTCGAGCCGCCGAAGGCGGCGGCGAAGGCGGGTACGCCGAGCGGCCACGAGCAAGCGCCCGAGCGCGACGCGTACGCCACCATGGCGGAGCGCTGGAAGACGCAGCAGAAGGGTGGCGGCCTCGGGGGCGCCGAGAACGGCTCGGGCCCGGTCGGCGTCGGCGGCGACGGGAAGGGCGGCGGCGGGCAGCTCGTCGGGGTCGAGTTCCTCGCCTACCGCCAGCAGGTCATCAACACGATCCACGCCGCGTGGACGAACGTCATCCTCCGCCCCGGGCTGGTGGCCGCCGTCCGCTTCTCCATCTCGCCCGACGGCGAGGTGAGCGACGCACAGCTGGCGCAGAGCTCCGGCAACCCGGCCTACGACTCCTCCGCGCTCCGTGCCGTGCAGCACGTGACGCGGCTCCCGCCGCCGCCGTCTCGGTACGCGAAGGAGTTCGGCGAGTTCCAGATCGAGTTCCACTCCGAGGAGCAGGGAGGGCAGACCCCAGGATGAGAGTCGCGGGAATCCTGCTGGCGACGCTGGTCGCCGTCGCGCCGGCGCACGGGGTGGTGACGGGGGCGATCTTCGGCCCGGGCAGCGAGTCGTTCGCGATCGCGGTCGTGCCGCCGCGGAACCTGGGCGGCGACGAGGGCGGCGCGCTCGGCGCGCGCTTCGCGAAGGCCCTCTCGCGCGACCTCGATCTCTCCGGCTACTTCAAGCTCCTCGACCCCAAGACCTTCGTCGAGGATCCGCAGGCGAGCGGCATGACCGCGTCCGAGGTCGACTTCGTCGGCTGGGCGGCGATCGGCGCGCAGGCCCTGGTCAAGGGCGCGATCACGGTCGCGGGCGAGAACGTGACCCTCGAGGTCCGGCTCTTCGACGTTCCGGGCCGCCACGACGTGCCGCAGGTCGGCAAGCGCTTCACCGGCGGCCGCGCCGACGTGCCGCGGATGGCGCACAAGACGGCCGACGCGATCCTCGAGTTCCTGACCGGCGAGCGCGGGCCCTTCGACTCCGCGATCGCGCTCGTCAGCACGCGCAGCGGCCGCCTGAAGGACGTCTACCGCTTCACCTTCGACATGGACGAGCCGGCGCGCGTCACCGACGAGCGCTCGCTGGTCGTGATGCCGCGCTGGCGCCCCGACGTGCGCGCCATCCTCTTCACCTCCTACCGCGAGCACTTCCCGCACCTCTTCCAGTTGGATCTGGCGTCGCGCCAGGTGGCGCGTGCCGTGCCGGGGCCGGGCGTCATCCTCGACGGCGCGTGGTCGCCCGACGGTAGCAAGCTCCTCGTCACGCGCGAGGAGGGGGGGAACAGCGACGTCTACCTCCTCGACCGCGGCGGCCAGGTGCTCCAGCGCCTGACGGACCACTGGGCGATCGACGTCGCGCCCGTCTGGGCGCCCGACGGCAAGCGCTTCGCCTTCTGCTCCTCGCGCGCCGGCTCGCCGCAGGTATACGTCGCCAACCTCGACGGCTCCGGGCTCGCGCGCGTCTCCCGCAGCGGCAGCTACAACACCTCGCCCGCCTGGTCGCCCAGGGGCGACCGCCTCGCGTGGGCGTCGCGCGGCGGCGGCGGGTTCCAGATCGTCGTTGCGGCGGCCGACGGCTCGAACGCGCAGACGATCACCGCGGGCGGCAGCAACGAGAACCCGTCGTGGGCGCCCGACGGCCGCTACCTCGTCTACTCCTCGACGCGCGGCGGGCACGCGCATCTGATGCTCACCGACCACGACGGCAAGACCGAGAAAGAATTGACCCGCGGGACATGGGATGATACGTCGCCCGCGTGGTCGCCGCGTCTGGAATGACGCGTTCGGGGCAGATGGAGGGGCTTGGCATGAGAGGTGTGTGGACGCGCGGCGCGGTACTCGCGCTCATCCTGGCAGTCGCGCTCACGGGCGGTTGCCGTCACAAGAAGCCCGGTGAGGGCGCCAACGGCGCCGGCGCCGGCATGGGCGAGGAAGGCCTCGGCGGCTCGAGCCTCGAGCGCGCCAAGCGCGGCCTCGGTCCGGAGGAGAACGGCATCCTCGGCGACGTCCACTTCGGCTACGACAGCGCCGAGATCGACGCCCCCAGCCGCGACGTCCTCGCCCGCAACCTGACGTGGCTCAAGCAGAACGCCCGCGCCAAGGTCGAGCTCGAGGGGCACGCCGACAGCCGCGGCACCATCGAGTACAACCTCGGCCTTGGCGCCAAGCGCGCCAAGGCAGTGAAGGACTACCTGGGCGGGCAGGGCGTCGCCGCGGAGCGCATCTCGACCATCAGCTACGGCAAGGAGCTGCCGCTCTGCCACGAGGACAACGACGCCTGCTGGGCCCGCAACCGGCGGGTGCACTCGGTCGTCCTCGGCCAGTGAGGACCGTCGCGGCACGCGTCGCGCTCGCGGCGCTCCTCGCGCTGGCGGCCGGCTGCGCGACGCGCGCCGACCTGCTCCAGCAGGACCGCCAGCTCCGCGGGCAGATCCAGGAGCAACGCCGCCAGCTCCAGCAGATGCAGAAGGAGCTGGAGCGCCTGCGCGCCGACGTGGAGGAGAGTAGCGGCGGGCACGGGCGCGGCGCCGCGGCGAGCGACGAGCGAATCGCGGCCCTCGAGCAGCGTATTCAGCAGCTCGAGGGCGACGGCGCGCCGCCGCCGCCGGCAGCGGAGACCCCGCCACCCGGGCCGCCCGTCACCCCGCCGCCACCGACTCCGCACGAGACGCCGCCGCCGCCGGCCGTCGCCGCCGAGGACGACGCCTGGCGGAAGGAGGTCGCGAAGGAGCAGGCCGCCGCGGGCGCGCTCAGCGTGCCGGAGCGCGCCGACTACCTCGCCATCCTCGACGGGCTCGCGCGCAAGGAGTGCGCCCACGCCGTGCCGCAGCTCAACAGCTTCGTGGGCAAGTACAAGGACTCGCCGCTCGCCGACAACGCGCTCTACTGGGTGGCCCGCTGCCACGCGGCCGGCCACGACCAGAACGCCGCCATCTCGAAGTTCTACGAGGTCGTCACGCGCTACCCGAAGGGCGACAAGGTCCCCGCCGCCCTCTTCGCGCAGGGCAACCTCTTCATCGACATGGGGAACACGCCCGACGCCCGGATCGTCCTCGGCAAGCTGATCCGCGACTACCCCGCCTCCGAGGAGGCGGCGCGGGCGCGGCAGCGGCTCGCCGAGCTGCCCAACTAATGAATCGACCCGAGACCTTGTCTCGGGTCGGGGCGGAAGGCGAGTGTGGGGCGTCTCGTGTTTTTGCGGGCGGCGTGCCGCGGCCGGCTGAGCCGGCGCGACAAACGTGCCGGAGGGGCGTGGAACGAGCTTGCTCGGGCGTCGGAGAGCGGCGGCCCGGTCGGCGATCGCGGGTCGCGTGTGCTTGCGCGCTGAGTTATAGGAAAAGGCGTCGATGCGCGTCATCCGCCACTTGGTGCGGCTGCGGCAGAAGATCGGGCCCGTCGTATTGACGCTCGGGAATTTCGACGGCGTTCACCTCGGGCATCAGGCGATCATCCGCGATGCCGTCGCGCGGGCGCGGGGGATCCGGGCGCGGGCGGTGGCGCTCACGTTCGAGCCGCACCCGCTCGCGGTGCTCGTGCCGGAGCGGGCCCCGCCGATCATCCAGCCGTTGCACGACCGGTTGCTCCTGCTGCGGGCCCTCGGCGTCGATGTGACCGTGCTCCAGCGCTTCACGCGTCGGTTCGCGTCGCTCGACCCGGAGCCCTTCGTCACCAACTTCCTGCTCCGCCACCTCGACCTCGCTCACGTCGTCGTCGGGTACAACGTGAACTTCGGGCGCGCGCGCGCGGGCACGGCGGACACGCTCCGCGCGCTCGGCGCGAAGCACGGGTTCGGGGTGGAGGTGGTGGGGCCGGTCGAGGTCGAGGGCGAGCAGGTGAGCAGCACGGTCCTCCGCGACGTGCTCGTCGCCGGCGACATGGCGCGCGCGCGGCGGCTCCTCGGACGGCCGTACGCGTTTCGCGGTCGCGTCGTCGTGGGCGACCGGCGTGGGCGCACGCTCGGCTTCCCCACCGCCAACCTCCACCTCCGTCCCCGCCTACTGCTTCCCGCCGACGGCGTGTACGCCGTCGTGGCCGAGGTCGACAGCGTGCGGCACGCCGGCGTGCTCAACGTCGGCGTCCGGCCGACCTTCGGCGGCCAGCGGCGGACGATCGAGGTCCACGTGCTCGACTTCGACGGCGACCTCTACCGCCGCTGGATGACCGTCCACCTGCTGGCGCGTCTCCGCGGGGAGAGCGCATTCGCGGGGCCGGAGGCGCTGCGCGCGGCGATCACCGCCGACGTCGCGCACGCGCGTCGCGTGCTCGCCGGCGACGCGGCGCTCGCGGGCAGTGGCTGACACGCCCGAGCGGGTCGTGCTCCGTGTGCCGCCGGCCGCCGCCGGCGCGCGGCTCGACCGCTTCCTCGCCGAGGCGCCCGGCGTCGGCACGCGCTCGCAGGCGAAGCGGCTGATCGACGCGGGGCGCGTGCGGGTCGACGGCGCGCCGCGCAAGGGTGCCTACGCGCTGCGCGCGGGCGCGCGCGTCGAGGTCGCGCTCTTTTCCCCGGAGCCGACCGACGTGGCGCCGGAGGCGCTGCCGCTCGACATCCTCTACGAGGACGACGACGTGCTCGCCGTCGACAAGCCGCCGGGGATGGTCGTCCATCCCGCGCCGGGCGCGCGGCGCGGCACGCTGGTGAACGCGCTGGCGCACCGCTACGGCGCGGGCGCGGGCGCGCCGGAGCGCGCCGGCATCGTGCACCGGCTCGATCGCGACACCTCCGGCGTGCTCCTGGTCGCGCGCACGACGGCGGCGCTCGAGGCGCTCGCCCGGCAGTTTCGCGAGCGCACGGTCGAGAAGCAGTACATCGCGGTGGTGTGCGGCCGACTCTCCGGGACGTCGGGCATCATCGACCGCCCGATCGGACGCCACCCGCGCGAGCGTAAGCGCATGAGCGTGCGGACGCGCCGCGGCCGCGCGGCCGTCACCCGCTGGACGGTCCTCGAGCGCTTCGCGGCGACGACCCTCGTCCGGCTCCGGCCGGAGACCGGACGGACGCACCAGCTCCGCGTCCACCTGGCGGCGGCCGGGCATCCGATCGTCGGCGACGCCGTCTACGGGGGGCGCCGGGGGGACCCCGCCTTCCCGCGCCAGGCGCTCCACGCGCAGCAGATCCGCTTCGCGCACCCCCGGACGGGAGTCGCCGTGACGGTCCGCGCGCCGCTCCCGGCCGACCTCGAGGGGCTGCTCGCTGCGCTGCGCCAAACCGCCGGCATGACAGCGAAATCCCCGTCGCTCGCTTGACACTCCCGGGTCGATTGCCTACTCTGCCGCCAGATCCGCCACCCCCAGGGTCCCCCCATCCAAAGAGAAGCACGTGTTCCGTCCGTCCGGACACTTCGTCGGCCAGAGACCGGCCGGCGTGATCCCATGACCACATCGACGACGACCGCGGCTGCGGGGAGGGGGGTCGCTTGAGCACCAGGGAGAGGTCGGGGGCGGAGGCGGGGGCGCGGGCGAAGGGTGAGGAGGTCGCCGCGCCCGAGGAGCCGGGCGCGCTCAATCTGAAGTCGCTCAAGGACAAGAAGATCGCCGAGCTGGCCGCGATCGCCAAGGACCGCAACATCGAAGGCGCGGCGGCGATGCGAAAGCAGGAGCTGATCTTCTCCATCCTGCAGTCGCAGACCGAGCAGAACGGCTTCGTGCTGGGCGAGGGCGTGCTCGAGATCCTGCCCGACGGCTTCGGCTTCCTGCGCGCGCCCGACTACAACTACCTCCCCGGGCCCGACGACATCTACGTCTCGCCCAGCCAGATCCGCCGCTTCAACCTGCGCACGGGCGACGTCGTCGCGGGCCAGATCCGTCCGCCCAAGGAAGGCGAGCGCTACTTCGCCCTCCTCAAGGTCGAGACGATCAACTTCGAGGAGCCGGAGAAGGCGCGCGAGAAGATACTCTTCGACAACCTGACGCCGCTCTATCCCGAGGAGCACCTCCGCCTCGAGTTCGAGCCGGAGGAGTTCACCACCCGCATCATCGACCTCCTGACGCCCATCGGGAAGGGCCAGCGCGGCCTCATCGTCGCCGCGCCCCGCACCGGGAAGACGATGATGCTCCAGAACATCGCCCACGGCATCACCGGGAACCACCCGAACGTCGTCCTCATCGTGCTGCTCATCGACGAGCGGCCCGA
Source organism: Binatia bacterium (assembly GCA_041496545.1). Lineage (GTDB taxonomy): Bacteria > Desulfobacterota > Binatia > DP-6 > DP-6 > DASRHG01. The sequence continues at coordinate 13,266 of JBGQET010000076.1, forward strand.
GGAGGTGACCGACATGCAGCGCTCGGTGAAGGGCGAGGTCGTCAGCTCCACCTTCGACGAGCCGGCGACGCGCCACGTGCAGGTCGCCGAGATGGTCATCGAGAAGGCGAAGCGGCTCGTCGAGCACGGCAAGGACGTCGTCGTCCTCCTCGACTCGATCACGCGGCTCGCGCGCGCTTACAACTCCGTGGTGCCCCCGTCCGGGAAGATCCTCTCCGGCGGCGTCGACTCGAACGCGCTCCGCGGCCCGAAGAAGTTCTTCGGCGCCGCCCGCAACATCGAGGACGGCGGCAGCTTGACGATCATCGGCACCGCGCTCGTCGACACCGGCAGCCGGATGGACGAGGTGATCTTCGAGGAGTTCAAGGGCACCGGCAACATGGAGATCCACCTCGATCGCCGTCTCATGGACAAGCGGATGTTCCCCGCCATGGACGTGACCCGCTCCGGGACGCGGAAGGAAGAGCTTCTCCTGCCCCGCGACGTGCTCAAGCGCGTCTGGATCCTGCGCAAGCTCCTCTCGCAGTTGAATACCGTCGAGGCCATGGAATTCCTCCACGACAAGATCCGCGGCACCAAGAACAACCAGGAGTTCCTGGACTCGATGAACCAGTGACGGCCGCTTCCCTCCTAATTGCGTCGGACCGGCGCTTTCTGGTAATCCCCTCCATTCGCCTTTCGCACGACTCTCGCGTGAAGGGGGTGATCAGGGAGACGGTATGACTGACGTGACCATGAAGAACCTGCTCGAGGCGGGCGTGCATTTCGGACACCAGACCAGCCGCTGGAACCCGAAGATGAAGCCCTACATCTTCGGCGCGCGGAACGGCATCTACATCATCGACCTCCAGCAGACGGTGAAGATGTTCCGCGACTCCTACAACTTCGTCCGGGACTTGATCGCCCAGGGCGGACAGATTCTGTTCGTCGGCACCAAGAAGCAGGCGCAGGACTCCATCCGCGAGGAGGCCGAGCGCTGCGGAGCCTTCTACGTGAACACGCGCTGGCTCGGCGGCATGCTCACCAACTTCCAGACCATCAAGCAGTCGATCGACCGTCTGAAGAAGCTCGAGGAGATGCTCGAGGATCAGCAGGTCGTCGAGGCCCTCACCAAGAAGGAGACCGGCAAGCTCCGCCACGAGCGCGAGAAGCTCCTCTCCTCGCTGGGCGGCATCAAGGGCCTGCGCAAGCTCCCCGACACGCTCTTCGTGATCGACCCGAAGAAAGAAGAGATCGCCGTCAAGGAGGCCAACAAGCTCGGCATCCCGGTGGTCGCCGTCGTCGACACGAACTGCGATCCGGACTTGATCGACTACAAGATCCCCGGCAACGACGACGCCATCCGCGCCATCCGCCTCTTCTGCGCCGCGGTCGCCGACGCCGTCATCGAGGGCCGCAACCTCCACGAGGAGCGCCAGCGCGGCGCGGGCGTGGACGGGGTCGGCGACGGTACGGGCGAGGTCGCGAGCATGGCGGAGGCCATCGCCGAGGTGGAGGCGCGGTAGGCGATGGGTCTCGAGATCGTCAAGGAGCTGCGCGAGCAGACGGGCGCGGGTCTGCTCGACTGCCAGAAGGCGCTCGCCGAGGCCGAGGGCAACAAGGATCGGGCCGTCAAGATCCTCCGCGAGAAGGGCCTCGCGAAGGCGGCGAAGAACGCGGCCCGCGTCGCCACCGACGGCACGGTCGGCGCCTACATCCATCCCGGCGGCAAGATCGGCGTCTTGATCGAGGTCAACTGCGAGACGGACTTCGTCGCCAAGAATGCCGAGTTCCAGCAACTCGTGAAGGACCTCGCGATGCAGGTGGCGGCGGCGGCGCCGCGCTACGTGGGGCGCGACGAGGTACCCGCTGGCGAGCTCGAGGGCGAGCGCGAGATCTACCGCGCGCAGGCGCGCCAGCAGGGCAAGCCCGACAAGATCATCGAGCGCATCGTCGAAGGGCAGGTCGACCGGTTCTACAAGGACGTGTGTCTCCTCGAGCAGCCCTTCGTGAAGCAGAGCGACCGGACGGTTCAGGAGATCGTCGACGAAGCCAGGGTACGGTTTGGGGGCAACGTGATGGTCCGCCGCTTTGCCCGGTTCCAGCTCGGCGAGTCGGTGGCCAAGGAGAACCCCGCTGGAGGCGAGCCCGGAGCCTGAGCCCGGGCCGCTCGGGCCCGGCGTGACGCGCTACCGCCGCGTCCTCCTCAAGATCAGCGGGGAGGCCCTGGCCGGAGCGAGTGGCTATGGCATCGACTCCGCCGTCCTCGCGACCTTCGCGGACGAGATCAAGGACGTCCATGCCCTCGGCTGCGAGCTCGCGCTCGTCATCGGCGGCGGCAACATCTTCCGCGGCCTCGCGGCCTCGACGCGCGGGGTCGACCGCGCCACCGCCGACTACATGGGCATGCTGGCGACGGTCATCAACGCCCTGGCCCTCCAGGACGTGCTCGAGAAGATCGGCGTCCCGACCCGCGTCCTCTCCGCCATCGAGATGCAGCAGGTGGCCGAGCCCTACATCCGCCGCCGCGCCACGCGCCACCTCGAGAAGGGGCGGGTCGTCATCTTCGGCGCCGGCACCGGCAACCCCTTCTTCACCACCGACACGGCCGCGAGCCTCCGCGCCATGGAGATCGGCGCCGAGGTCATCTTCAAGGCCACCAAGGTGGACGGCGTCTACGACGCCGACCCGAAGAAGAACCCGACGGCCAAGCGCTTCGACGAGCTCACCTACATCGACGTGCTGAACCGGCAGCTGCAGGTGATGGACGCCACCGCGATCTCGCTCTGCATGGACAACGCGCTCCCGATCCTCGTCTTCAACATGATGACGCCCGGGAACATCGCGCGCGCCGTCGGCGGCGAGCGCATCGGCACGCTCGTGCACGGAGGGAGACCATGACGGGCGAGGTCCTCGAGTCGACCAAGCAGGAGATGGAGAAGACGGTCGCCGCGCTCAAGAAGGACCTCTCGCACGTGCGTACCGGGCGCGCGTCCACGGCGCTGCTCGAAGGGATCACCGTCGAGTACTACGGGACCAAGACGCCGCTCAACCAGGTCGCCACGCTGTCGGCGCCGGAGGCCACGCTGCTCGTCATCCAGCCGTACGACAAGAGCGTGATCCAGGCGATCGAGAAGGCGATCAAGGCCTCCGACCTCGGCTTGAACCCGCTCAACGACGGCAAGCTGATCCGCGTGCCGATCCCCGCGCTCACCGAGGAGCGACGCCGCGACCTCGTGAAGCACATCAAGAAGCTCGCCGAGGAGTACCGCGTCGGCGTCCGCAGCCACCGCCGCGACGCGCTCGAGATGCTGAAGGACCTCGAGAAGGAGAGGGAGATCACGGAGGACGACCGGCGGCAGGCGGCGGAGAAGATCGAGGCACTCACCAAGCAGTACGTCGAGCGCGTCGACCAAACGTTGAAGAGCAAGGAAAATGAGATCATGGCGGTCTGATGGTAGAGCTCGATCCCAATCGTTTGCCGCAGCACGTCGCCGTCATCATGGACGGCAACGGCCGCTGGGCCGAGCAGCGCGGCCTCTCGCGCCTGCACGGGCACCGGGTCGGCAAGGACTCGGTGCGCGCCGTCGTCGAGACGAGCCGCAAGCTCGGCATCCCGTACCTGTCGCTCTACGCATTCTCGACCGACAACTGGAACCGGCCGCCGCGCGAGGTCGAGGGGTTGATGACGCTGCTGCGGCGCTACCTCGCGAGCGAGATCGGCAAGATGATGAAGCACCAGATCCGGCTGCGCGCCGTCGGAAGCCTCCAGCGCCTCCCGCCCGCGGTGCGCGAAGCGCTCCGCTCGGCGATCGCGGCGACCAAGCACAACACCGGCATGACCGTCACGCTCGCCGTGAGCTACGGCGGTCGGGAGGAGATCGCGCGCGCCACGCGCGCCATCGCCCGGTGCGTGCGTCGCGGCGAGCTGCGGCCCGACCAGATCACGCCGGAGACGGTCGCGAAGCACCTCGGCACGCGCGGCATCCCGGACCCCGACCTCCTCATCCGCACGAGCGGCGAGTGGCGGCTCAGCAACTTCTTCCTGTGGCAGCTCGCCTACACGGAGATCTTCGTCACCGATACGCTCTGGCCTGACTTCCGCGAGCGCGAGTATCTGCAAGCACTCTCCTTCTTCCAGCAGCGCGAGCGCCGGTTCGGCCGCACCCCGGAGCAACTCGAGCGCGAGCGCTTGCGGGCCGTCAATTGATACTGGGGGCCCGTGCGCTCCTCGCGCGCTGCGCGCGCTGCGGTGCTCCGATGCCCCCAGACCCCGCGCCGGCCGCGGCGAAGCCGCGTCCGGCTTTGGCCCCGCCCGTTAGCTCGTGCTGAGGACGCGACTCCTCACCGCGGCCGTTGCCATTCCTGCGCTTTGGTTGGCGGTTTGGAAGTTGCCGGTGTGGCTGTTCAACGGGTTCATCGGTGCGGTCGTGGCGCTCGGGCTCTACGAGTACTTTGGCATGGCGCTGCCGGAGCACCCGGCGGAGCGGACGGCCGGCGTCACGCTCGGGCTCGGGGTGGCGGGTGGCGTCTTGCTGGGCTCGCCGCAGGCGTGGAGCGCCACCCTCGCGTTCAGCGTCATCGCGGGGTTCACCTTCCTCCTCGTGCACCAGGCCGATCTCACCGGCGCCGTCAACCGCCTGGGCGTGACGCTCCTCGGCGTGCTGTACCTCGGCTTCTTCGCGCCCCACGTCGTGCTGCTGCGCGCCGAGCCGGACGGCTGGCGCTGGGTGCTGATCACGATCTTCGCGGCGATGGGCTCGGACACCGGCGGCTACTTCACCGGCCGGGCCGCGGGGCGTCACCCGCTCGCGCCGGCGATCAGCCCGAGCAAGACCGTGGAGGGCGCGCTCGGAGGGGTCGCAGGCGCCGTGCTGGTTGCTTGGCTCTGCCGGGCGGTCTTCTTCCCCCGTCTCGGCCTCGAGGAAGCCGTGCTGCTCGGCGGAGTCATCAGCTTGCTCGCCCAGGTGGGCGATCTGTGCGAGTCGGCGCTCAAGCGTGCCTTCGGCGCCAAGGATTCGGGCTGGATTATCCCCGGCCACGGTGGCATTCTGGACCGGCTGGACAGCCTCCTCTTCCCCGTGGTCTTCGCGTACTACTACGCGGCGTTCGCGCGGGCGTGACGGCGAAGGTGCCATGGACCTCTCCTCGATAGCATTCACGTTGCTTGCGTTCGCGGTCGCGCTGGGGCCGCTCATCTTCGTGCACGAGCTGGGTCACTTCGCGGTGGCCAAGCGAGTCGGCGTCCGCGTGCTCCGCTTCTCGATCGGCTTCGGCCCCATCCTCTTCTCGCGCACGAAGGGCGACACGGAGTACGCGCTCTCGGCGCTTCCCCTCGGCGGCTACGTCAAGATGCTCGGCGAGGACGACGAGACCGACGCGGACGCGCAAGCCGACCCGGAGCGCGCCTTCCACCGGCAGGTCCTGGTGCGGCGCTCCGCGATCGTGTTCGCGGGGCCCGCCATGAACCTGGTCTTCGCCTTCGTCGCGTACGCCGCGCTCTTCCTCGCCGTCGGCGTGCAGGTGCCGTCGAAGGCGCCCCGCGCGGGCGGCGTGTCGTCGGGGCTGCCGGCCGAGCAAGCCGGACTCCGTGCCGGCGACACCGTCGTCGCCATCGACGACCAGCCGATCGATACGTGGGACCAGCTCTCCGAGACGGTGCGGGCGTCGGGCGGCAAGGCGCTCCGCTTGACGATCGATCGTGACGGCGCGCGCTTCCCGCTCGTGGTCACGCCGAGCCTCCAGGACGCGCGCACGAACATGGGCGAGCCGGCGGCGCAGGTCTATCGCATCGGCATCGAGAACTCGCTGGACTGGGAGCGGGTCGGCCCCGTGCGAGCCGTGGCCATGGGCGCGCAGCAGACGGTCTTCATGACGGGTCAGGTGCTGAAGGGTCTCGGCTTGATGCTGACGGGGCACGTGCCGCTGCGCGAGATCGGTGGGCCGATCGCGATCGCCAAGGCCGCGGGACAGCAAGCGCGAGCCGGCGCGCGCTACTACGTGATGACGCTCGCCTTCCTGTCCATCAACCTCGGCGTCATCAACCTGATGCCGGTCCCCGGCCTCGACGGCGGGCTGCTCGCCATCTTCGGCGTCGAAGCGCTCATGCGCCGCCCGCTCCGCCCGCGCCACCGCGAGATCGCGCAGCAGGTCGGCCTCCTCATGATCATCACGCTGATGGTGTTCGTCTTCTACAACGACATCCATCGGCTGCTGCAGGGTTGAAGGCGCTGCGCGTCCTCGGGATCGACACGGCGACCTGGACGGCGACGGTCGGCGTGTCCCGGGACGGGACCGTGCTCGCCGAGGTGGTGGCGCGCGAGTCGCGCTCGCACACCGTCTCGCTGCCGGGGCTCGTCGAGCGCGTCCTCGCCGACGCCGGGCTCCGCATCGAGGACGTCGAGGGGCTCGCGGTGTCGATCGGCCCGGGCTCGTTCACCGGCTTGCGCATCGGCCTCGCGCTCGCCAAGGGGATCGCCTTCGCGGGCGGCGTCCCCCTGGTCGGCGTGCCGACGCTCGAAGCGCTCGCGTGCGTCGCCGACGCCGCCCCGGGGACCACGGTCTGCGCCGCGCTCGACGCGCGCAAGCGCGAGGTGTACGCGGCGCTCTTCGCCGTCGAGGGCGACGGAACGCCGCGCCGCTTGACCGACGACCTCGTACTCCCGCCCGACGAGCTGGCGCGACGGCTGCCCACGTCCTGCCTGCTCGTCGGCGACGCGGGCGAGGTCTACGCCGACGTCCTCGCGCCCCGCGCGACGCTCCGTCCGTTCGCGACCTACCACCCGCGCGGGGGCGTGATCGCGAGGCTGGGCGCGCGGCGGCTCGCCGAGGGCGAGGCCGCGAACCCCGGCACGCTCGAGCCCGTCTACGTTCGTCCACCCGAAGCCGAGCTCGCGCGGACGTCACGCGGGGTCGTCAATTGACAAGCCGTTTTGGGGCGCGATAAGGTCCGAACGTTCGCTTCTCGCGGAGGGTAGGCATGGAGAAAAAGGACGAGGAGCTGATCCAGACCCTGCTCGAGCGAGAGCCGGAGCTCCGTCACTTTTACGACGAGCACGTCGACCTCGAGCGCAAGCTGGATTCCTACCAGACCAAGCTGTACCTGACGCCGGAAGAGGAAGTCGAGAAGAAGCGCCTCCAGAAGCTCAAGCTCGCCGGGAAGGACCGGATCATGGATATCCTGTCCCGCTACCGGACGCACTGAGCGCGCGCACCGTTCATGCGACACACCATCTCCGTCCTGGTCGAGAACGAGTTCGGTGTGCTCGCGCGCGTCGCCGGCCTGTTCAGCGGTCGCGGCTTCAACATCGAGAGCCTGTCCGTCGCCGAGACGCTCGACCCGACCGTCTCCCGCATCACGCTCGTCACGCGCGGCGAGGACCAGGTGCTGGAGCAGATCGAGAAGCAGCTCAACAAGCTCATCAACGTCATCCAGGTCACCGATTTCACGGAGACCGAGCACGTCGAGCGCGAGCTGGTCCTCATCAAGGTGCCGGTCGACGAGCGCACCCGCGGCGAGCTCATG
>JBGQET010000077.1:0-20555 GCA_041496545.1 Binatia bacterium
CGTGCTCAGCCGGGGTTTTGCCCGCGTGCGATGCGACGCGTGCCGGTTCGAGCGGCTCGTACCATTCTCCTGTAAAGCGCGGGCCGTCTGCCCGAGCTGTGGCGGCCGCCGCATGGCCGAGCAGGCGGCGCACCTCGTCGATGCCGTGCTGCCCTTCGTCCCCGTGCGCCAGTGGGTGCTCACCGTGCCGCACCGCCTGCGCTACCGCGATCGGGGGCCGCAGGACGTAGCGGGCGAGCTGCTCAAGCCCATCGCGATTGTCCGCCGCGACGGCGACGTTGGCGTGCAGGTCGAAGCCGTCGAGATGGGCCTGGCGGCGGCCGGTCGAGGTGATCCAGGGGATGCCCGAGGCCAGAGCCGAAGCGCTGGATCACCGTGACGCAGCCGCTCTGGCCGTCCTATCGGAGGTAGAGACGCGCACGTCCGAGATCGAAGCGTTCTGTGAACTCGGGCCCTAATGCCCGCTATCTGCATCTGCATGCCCGCTATCTGCCTGGGTCGACACGACCACCGACGGCGCGAGCGTGACGATCCGTGTCCGCGACGACGGCTGCGGCATTCCCCCCGACGTCCTGCCGCGCATCTTCGACCCCTTCTTCACGACCAAGTCCCTCGGCAAGGGGACGGGGCTCGGCCTCGCCATCTCCGCCGCCATCGTGCAGAGCCACGGTGGCTCGCTGACGGCGGAGAGCGTGCCTAACCGCGGCTCGACGTTCACGGTCGTGCTGCCCGTCCGCGCCGCCGCGTCGCGCGACGGCTGACGCCGTGGTCGGTCGTGGGCGAGCGATTGACCTTGGACGGCGATGCTTTCTATCCGACGCGCGGCCCGCGTTCCCCCGACCCTAGTTCTATGCATACACCTCCTATGGTGGCGCCATAGGGCCCGTAGGACCTGATCTTCCTTGACAGCGGCGTCTTCGCCCTGCGTACAGTCGTGTCGCCGGTGCACGATCTGGACTACAAGGCCCACCCGATCCTGATCGTGGACGACGATCCCGACATCGTCGCGACGTTCCAGTTCAACTTCGACGGCGACTTCACGGTCCTCGGCGCCACCAGCGGACGCGAAGCGCTGGAGGTGCTGCGCGCCAACCCCGTCGCAGTGCTGGTGGCGGATCAGCGCATGCCGGAGATCCACGGCGTCGAGCTGATCGCGCGCGCGCTCGAGATCGCTCCCCTCGTCGTGCCCATCGTGCTCACCGGGTTCACGGACTACCCGGCGCTGGTGCGGGCGATCAATCTCGGGCGCATCCACCGCTACATCCCGAAGCCGTGGGAGGCCGAGGAGCTTCGCCAGGCGCTGCGCACCGCCGTCCAGACCCACCACCTCGCGCGGGAGAACGCGCGGCTGGTCGCCGAGCTGGCGGCGGCCAACGAGCGGCTCGCGAGCGAGAACCGCTTCTACCGCGAGCGCGAGACCGAGGACGGGGGGCTGGACGCGATCGTAGGCACGAGCGACGCGATCGAGCACGTGCGCCGGCTCGTGCGCCGGGTGGCGGACACCACCGCGACCGTGCTGATCCAGGGCCTCCTATCGGAGGTAGAGACGCGCACGTCCGAGATCGAAGCGTTCTGTGAACTCGGGCCCTAATGCCCGCTATCTGCCGGACCCTCCTGGCGACTTCAGAAGAAGTCGGCGGCGCGATTGTCTCGATAGGCCGCCGCTTCGTTCACGGTCAACGCATTTCGCCTTCTTGCCGCGAAAATCCCCCGTTCGGGTGAATATCTTGCGCTCCTATGATCCAGAGGCGTTCATTGCGACCAACGGTGACGCTTCACGCTCGGCGATGCCGGAGGCATCCGAAAGGGCAGGAGGGTTAGGCATTGACCATTCCCCTAGCAGACCCTGGCACACGGCGTGCTGACGGATAGGTGACAAGCTCGGGAGCGGCGATCGCCCCCGCGCCCAACGGAGTCGACGGACTCGGAGGAGGAGAAGACCCATGCTGCGTGCAAAATGCCTCCCGCCTTGACCGACCGTTGGGATGTTAGGGTCGGAGACGCGCGAGGGAATGAGGGTTTAGCGCTAGGCATCTCTAGCAACGGAGGACCACGCATGGAGCTGTTCATGTCATCGAAAGCAAGGAGTCTGCTGATCGTGATTGCTGTCGGCACGGTAGTGTTGCGATCGGTAGGATCAGCGGCGGCCGGAACGAACCCGTACACACGCAATGACCATCTGTGTCCCGCTTCGTCGGTGTGCCTATATAAGGATGTCCCCTTCACTGGCGGGGGAGGCATTGTGGTGTTTCCACAAGATACGGCAGGATGTGATGTTAACAAGGTGACTTATCCCAATTACAAGAATGCGCCAAGCTTTCCGGATGGCACGCCTCTAAATGATCAAGTGTCAAGTATATTTAATAATACCCCTTTTGCGTTTCAGTTTTGGATCGATAAGAATTTCTCCAATCCCAGTGAGGACGATCCTGTGTTCGGCGACCCCGGCTACCGCATCGGGCCACTGACAATAGGGCCCGGCGGGTGGGTGAGTGATTTGACTACCGAACAATATTTAGTATGCGGTAACCAATTCTGCAATGACGCTGGTGGATGCTATTGCACATACCAATATTGGGAGTCGTGGAATGACCGCATAAGCTCGCACAACTAGCGCACCAGGAACAACAACTGCCGGCACAACCGGTAGCGCGACACCCGCGCACCGGGTTGTGCCGGCGAACTCGTCGTTTCCGACGAGTGCACCGACGTGTCGCTTCTTACGACCTCCCCGTCCCCGGGCCGGGGAGTTTCTCACGAGCTTTCCTCAACAGCGCGAGCCCGGCGCCCCATGGCCCGTTCACGACGAGGGGGTCAGAAGCGCGGTCGGTTGGCCGCCGGCCATCGGCTGCCCCTTGAGCGGCGCCACGACGAACCAGGCGACGACGCTCGGCGCGATCGCGCCGAGCGCCACCGCGGCAGTCCAGTAGCCGATTCGATCTCCGAGGCGCGGCACCAGCGGCCAGAGGAGCGTGCCCCACACCCCGCCCCAGAACGCCGCGGACACGAGCAGCGGGACCCCGAATGGCGCGGTCGGTGTAACGACGAACGGAACGCGGTCCGTCACGCCGAGCGCATGGAGCGCGGCCAGCGCGCCCTGGTGGAAGACCACGACCGCGAGGGCGCCGGCGAAGAACGGCTTCAACATGCGCATGGTGGAGATGCTTTCCGACGGGCCGCCGTTGGGGCGTCGCGTCTTCAGATGGCAGAACCTCGTGCCGGGTTTCGTGTAGACCCCGCATGCGTCCACGGTATCGAAGCTGGGCCGAACTCATGCGGCGCGCGTTCGAAGCCGATGTGCTGGCCTGTCCGCGCTGCGGCGGGCGGATGGTCGTGCTCGCCACGATCGATGACGCGGCCGTCATCCAGCGGATTCTGACCCACCTCCGCTTGTCGATGGAGCCGGGCGAGCCGTCGGCGAGCCGGGCGCCACCCTGGGACGACGACGCTTCGGCGTAACCCCGCGCGACCGCTCACGCCCCGGGACCAGGCCGTCGTAGGCCCGGTCTCAGCGCTCTCCGTGTCCCCAGGGCTGCAGGTACAAGGGGCCGACGCGGGTTGGACGGGAGCAGGTCAGGCATTGTATGCCCCGCGCCAGCTGGGGGTGTTGAGGGGGCACGGGTGGGGTGCAGGGTCCGCGATGGGATGTTCCGTCAACTTCCCAGGGTTGTCCTTACTATCGGCCTGAGACGGTGATCAACTGCACGACGAATATCAACAACGGTCCCGGCATCATTGCCCTCACCGTCATCGGCTCCACGGCCGATTGGAACGGCGGCCGTCCTATCGGAGGTAGAGACGCGCACGTCCGAGATCGAAGCGTTCTGTGAACTCGGGCCCTAATGCCCGCTATCTGCCTATCTGCTGCTCTGGGTCAAGGGCGTCGGCTGCCTGCCTCTCCTCGTCGCCGAGGGACCTCATCTGAGGCTCTACGCCTCCGATGACCCGCCCAGGTCCCGCACCGCTTGCTCGTAGTCCTGCGCCAGCTCAAGCAGGAGCCGTAGGCAGGCGTCCAGCTCACGGCGAGCAAGAGCCTCGTCCTCGGCATCGTTCCAGAAGGGCACTTCGTCGTGCTCCCATCCGACGCACCGGACCACCGAGAGGCAGTCCCCGGCGGTCTCCGGCAAGCCGTAGAGTAGAAGCACGTACGCCCGCGGAAGGAAGTGGATGAAGTCGTTACGGTGCGCGTTGAGCCACCGTACCGCCTCGTTGACATCGGGCGTCGCCGCGAATTCCGCCTCGCACTTCAGACGTTCGTATAGGCTCAAGAAGAAGTCGAGCTTCTCTTCCGGGTAGCAGCCGCTGCGCCGCTCGTACGCCTCCAGCCACTTCCGCCTGGTCTTCTCCGTGAGGACGCCGAGCCCCGCTGAGCCGGCGAGGGTGCTGACCATCATGTTCTGCATGGCATTGTGCAGGGCGATGAGCGCCCACTTCCAGGCGTACGGGTCTCCGGCGCGGACGTCCTCAAGCTCACGCCGTAGCTTCTCAAGGGCACGCGCAGCCTCATGCTGCTCGTTCGTGCGAAGCCGGAGCCGCCGTTCGCTCTCGGACAATGGGGGTGCCGCTGCCAGCTGCTCGATTGATCCCTCTGCCTCGTCAGCGCCCCGAGCGAGCCTACCAGAGCGGCGGGTCAAAACTCGTGAACGCGCTGCTGTTCGCGTTCCGAATCGCCTGCATGAAGGCGCGCTCTCGGGTCGGCCGCAACCACCGTTCGCGACACCCCTGGCAGTACTAGAGCCCGAGCACAGCGTTCACCGCCAGCCCCAGCACGAACAGCGCGCCCGCCCGCTTGTTGTGGAAGAAGGCGAGCGACACGAACCAGAGCGGCCACATGCGGTAGCCGGGCGGCGGCGCGGCGGGCTTCGGCTGCGAGTACGCCTTCAGCACCTGCACCAGGCGCGGGATGGCGGCCGCCACCAGCAGCACGCCGACGCCGAGCTTGCCGGTCACGACGAGCGCCGCGACGACGACGTAGAAGCCGATCATGAGCGCCTGGTTCAGCCGCAGGGAGGCGTCGCGCCCGAGCAGCACCGGCAGCGTGTGGATGCCGCGCTCCTTGTCCTGCTCGTACTTGTCGATGTGCTTGCCGATCAGCACGGTGGTGACGGCGATCGCGTAGGGGACCGTCGCGAGCCACACCCACGCCGGGATCGTGCCCGCGGTCACGTAGTACGTGCCGCCGATCATGAGCGGGCCCCAGACGACGAAGACGCCCGGCTCGCCGAGACCGTGGTGCTTCAGCTTGAGCGGCGGCGCGACGTAGAAGACGCTCACGAAGAGGCCGGCGAGCGCGAACGCGACCACCGGCCAGCCGCGCGCGGCCGTCAGCGCCACCAGGATCACGAGGTCGACCGCGTTGCAGGCGACGATCGTCGCCTCGAGCCCGCGCTTGGAGATGAGCCCGGAGAAGAGCGGGTGGGGGGCGTAGAGGACGCGCATGTACTCCGCCGTGTCCACGCCCTCGGCGGTGTCGAAGTAGTCGTTGATCATGTTGTTGGTGGCGTGCGCGATCACCAGCCCCACGAACGCGAGCGCGAAGTAGTCCCAGCGCGCCGCTCCCGCCGGCGCCGTCGAAGCGGCGAGGAGGCCGCCGATCAGGCCCGAGGTGATGGTCATCGAGAAGACGCAGGCGCGCGTGATGAGGAGCCAGCGCGACACGCCGTCGACGGCGCGTCCGGGCGGCAGGTTTCCCCTGACGACGACCTGCCGCCAGTTGTCGAGGAGCCCCGCGAAGCCCGGGTGCGCTGCCGCGGTGCGATCGGGGATGACGCGCGCTTGCTCGCTCATGGAGGACGTTTAGGCCGCCCGGCCACCTGGGTCAACGGCGCGTTCGCGCCGCGGCCGCCGCGGGTGCTAGTCCGTCGGGCGGTGCTCCCCGACACGGTGCGCGCGAATCTCCCCCGCTGGCGCGGGCAAGCCGGCTTCTTCGAGATCTGGTTCCTGGTCGTCGTCCCGCCCGGCGGGGGGCGCGCGTGGTGGCTCCGCTACACGACGTTCGCGCCGCGCGCGGGCGCGCCACGCGCGACCCTCTGGGCGGCGGCCTTCGACCTCGCGGCGGCGGAGCCGGCGATGGCGTTGAAGCGCGTCGCGCCGCTCGACGCCTGGGACGCCGGCCCGCGCGACCGCTTCGCGATCCGCGTCGGCGACGCGGAGCTGGGCGAGGGCGTCTGTCGGGGGCGCGTCGAGGACCGCGCGCACGCGATCGCCTGGGACCTGCGCTTCGTGCCGGCGCCGCGGACGTCGCCGCGCGGGCCGCAGTGGCTGGCGCCGCTGCCGCTCCCGACCCGGGTCGCGCACGTCCACGGCGAGGTGCCGGTGGACGGCTGGGTCGCCGTCGACGGCGTGCGGCACGAGGTGCGAGGCGCGCGCGCGGTGCAGAAGCACATCTGGGGTACGCGCCGGGTGGAAGAGCTCTACTGGCTCTGGTGCCCGTGGCTCGTCGAGGACGACGCGGCGGCGCTCGAGGTCACCGCGGTCCGGCTCCGCCGTCGCCGCGGGACGCCGCGTTTGACGCCGCTCTGGCTCCGCACGTGCGAGGGCGAGGTGCACGCGTGGGGAGCGGCTTCGCTGTTCAGCGCGCGGGTCGAGACGCCGGCCGTGGGGGAGCTGCGGGTCCGCAGCGCCTCGCCGATGCGGTCGATCACCGCGCACGCCTGGTGCGACCCGCGGACGCTCGCCGGCTGGGTCTACCGCGACCCGAGCGGCTTCGACCTCCACGTCGCGCAGAGCGACGTGGCGTCGTGCGAGGTGGAGCTGCGCACGCGCGCGCATCCGTTCGCCGCGTGGGGCCCGGCGCGGCGGCTGACGGCACGGCACGCGGCCGCGCTCGAGTTCCACCACCCCGAGCCGCTGCCCGGCGTGCGCTACGTCGCCTGGGACGGTTGAGGCGTCGGCGCCGCCTCCGGCATCCACGCGAGCAGCCGGCGCAGCGCGTGCGTGCCGACGCGCGCCAGCATCCACGGCGCGAAGAGCCCCGAAGCCGGGCGGAGCATGTGCATGACGTCGATCGTCGCGTCACGCACCTCCATGTCGTCGTAGGTGGTGCGGAAAAGCTCGTCCAGGTAGACGTTGAACACGCCGATGCCGAGCGGGGGCGTGCCGGTCGTCCCCTCGAAGCGGAAGTCGGCGCCGACCGCGAGGCCCCAGGGCTCCTGGAGGAAGGCGCCCTGGCGGCGGAAGAGCTCGGGCGGCAGCTCGGCGCTCGTCGGGCCGAGCTCGGCGAGCGTCTCGCCGAGGATGGTGGCGCACACCGCGGCGGTCGTCATGCCCTGGCCGTACACCGGGTTGAACTTGCAGGCGGCGTCGCCGACCGCAACGAACCCGGGGAGGCGCTCGGACCACCGTTCGTAGTGGCGGAAGCGGTTCTCCATCTCGCGGTTGCTGTAGACGGGCGAGATCGGCTTGGCGAGGGCGACGGCCTGGGCGAGGATCGGCGAGCGGAGCTTGCCGAGCGCGGCCGCGAATCCGTCCTCGTCCGCGGGCGGGTAGTGGCCCGAGACGCCGGCGAGGGTGACGATCCAGCGCCCCCCCTCGACCGGGATCAGCACCCCGGCCATCTGATAGTCGGGCGGGAAGGGGTCGATCCAGATGCCCTTCCACCACCAGGACGCGGGCCACGACGAGGGCTCGGGCGCGCGGTACCAGCGGGTGGCGTAGGCGGCGGAAGAGTCGACGACGGTCTCCTCCGGCGGCGTGAGGCCGAGCGCGCGGAGCCAGTCGGGCGCCTTCGAGCCGCGGCCGCTCGCGTCGACCACCAGCTCGGCCTCGAGCTCACCCGTGCCACCGCCGTCCCGCGCCTGGAGCCGCACCCCGCGGACGCGCGGGTGGCCGTTGCCCTCGGCGAGGAGTCCAGCCACGGACGTGCGCTCCAGGAACTCGACGTTCGGGATGCAGCGGAGCCGCTCGCGCACCACGCTCTCGATGAGGGTCCGGCTGGCGAAGAGTGCCGGGTACGGCGAGCGCCCGCGTGGCTGCCAGCCAATCAGGCGCAGGGCGGCGAAGTCGAGGCCGAAATCGAGGTCGAGGGCGCCCCGCTCGAGCATGATCCGGACGAAGCCGGGGAAGAGCCGGTCGAGGTCGCGCCGGCCGCGCTCGAGGAGCGCGTGGACGTGACGCGCCTGCGGCACGCCGGCGCGGTCCTGGACGCCGTCGGGCAGGGTGTCGCGCTCGACGACCGTCACCTCCGCGAACGCGTCACTCAGCACGCGTGCCGCGCACAGCCCCGCGATGCTCCCGCCGATGACGACCGCCCGTCGTGTGCTCATCGCTTCCCTCGCTGGCGCCGGTGGACGAGACCGTTCAGGACGACGTCGAGCGCCTGGTCGACGGCGGCCCGGAGATCGAATCCCTGCCGCCGGCGCGTCCACTCCGCGACGATCGACAGGTAGGTGGCGGCGAGCATCGCGCCGGCGAGCACGGGGTCGACGCCGCGGCGGAGCTCGCCCGCGGCCTGTCCGCGGCGCACCACGGCGCCGAGGAGCTGCACCAGGTCGCGCGTGCGCTCCGTCGTCTCGGCGAGCGCCGCGGGACGCGCCATGATCTCGCGCACCGTGAGCCGCACGACCTCCGCGTGGCGGCGGGCCCGCTCAGCGAGGAAGTCGAGGGCGAGGCGGAGGTCGGTGGCGGCGCTCCGGCGGCGCTCGCGCAGCCGCGCCGCCAGCTCCTCCGTCGCCCGCTCGCCGTACTCCACGAGCAGCGCGTCCTTGGTGGGGAAGTGCAGGAAGAAGGTGGCGCGGGCGACGTCGGCGGCGTGGCAGATGTCGTCGATGGTCACGGCGTCGAAGCCCCGGGCGAGGAAGAGGCGCATGGCGGCGTCGTAGAGGTCGCGCCGCGTCCGCTCCTTCTTGCGCGCGCGGCGCCCGAGCGGAGCGGGCGCGGCTTCGATGGACTCCGACATATGACTAGACCAGAGTCCATTGGCCGGCCACGTGAGTCAAGAGACGCCCTCTGCTAGAGAGCCCGCATGGAGGCCGCGACGGCATACCCGAAGATCGAGCTGCACGTGCACCTCGAGGGCACCATCCGCCCCGCGACGCTCTTCGAGATCGCGCGCCGGAACCGCGTCGCGCTGCCGGTCGACACGGTGGAGGCGCTGCAGGCGCTGTTCCACTTCCGCGACTTCCCCGATTTCATGGCCGCCTGGGCCGTCGTCGTGCTCGCGCTCCGGCGGGCCGACGACTTCCGCCGTCTGGTGGTCGAGTACGCGGAGCAGGCGGTGGCGCACGGAGCGGTCTACCTCGAGGGCATTTTCGGCGCCGAGGTGCTGCACTTCGACGTCCCCCGCGAGGTGGTATTCGAGGGCTTCTGCGACGGCGCGCAGGAGGCACGCGAGCGCTTCGGGATCGAGGTGCGCCTCACGCCCGACCTGAGCCGCGGCATGCCCGCCGAGGGCGCGCGCGAGGTCGTTCGTCTCGCGGTCGCGTACCGCGAGCGCGGCGTCGTGGGGCTCGGCCTCGGCGGGCCCGAGGCGTGGTTCCCGCCCGAGCCGTACGCCGACCTCTTCCGCCAGGCGCGCGACGGCGGCCTCGGCTCCGTGCCGCACGCCGGCGAGACTGCAGGCCCGGCGTCCATCCGCGGCGCGCTCGACGCCCTGGGCGCCGACCGGCTGCGCCACGGCATCCGCGCGGTCGAGGACCCCGCGCTGGTCGCCGAGCTCGCGGCGCGGCGGATCGTCCTCGACGTCTGCCCGCTCTCGAACGTGTGCCTCGGCGTCGCGCCGTCGCTCGCCGCGCATCCGCTGCCCCGGCTTCTGGCCGCCGGCGTGCGCTGCTCGCTCGGCACGGACGATCCGGCGTTCTTCGACACCGACCTCGCCCGCGAGCACGCCGCCGCCCGCGACCTCGGCGCCGACCCGCGCGCGCTCTACGACGCCGGCGTCGACGGCGCGCTCTGCGACGAGGCGACGCGCGCGCGCCTGCGGACGATGGGTGCGGCGTGGGACTGGACGCGGGCGGGCGTCTAGCGCCGCCACGCTCGTGGGTTCGACGGCCGTGCGGTTTGACCGGGTGGGGGCTATCCTCTATCTACCAACCGAGCAGATGAGGGGTGGAGGAGGCGCGGGTGGCGGCACACATGGACTTCCCACGCATCAAACGGCTCCCGCCGTACGTCTTCAACGTCGTCGGCGATCTCAAGCTCGAAGCGCGACGGCGCGGCGAGGACATCGTCGACTTCTCGATGGGCAATCCCGACGGGCCCACACCGCCGCACGTCGTCGCGAGCCTCGTCGAGTCGGCGCAGAAGCCGCAGAACCACCGCTACTCGGTGTCGCGCGGCATCTTCAAGCTGCGCGTCGCCATCTGCGACTGGTACCGCCGCCGCTACGCCGTCGACCTCGACCCGGACGCCGAGGCCATCGTCACCATCGGCTCCAAGGAGGGCCTCGGCCACCTGGCGCTCGCCATGCTCGGCCCCGGCGACGTCGTCTTCTGTCCCAGCCCGACGTATCCCATCCATCAATACTCCGTGATCATCGCCGGCGGCGACCTGCGCTCGATTCCGCTCATGCCGGGCGGCGACTTCCTCGGGCTCCTCCAGGAAGCCGTCCGCACCACCTGGCCGAAGCCGAAGCTCCTGATCCTCAACTTCCCGCACAACCCCACCACCGAGACGGTCGATCTCGCGTTCTTCAAGGGCATCGTCGAGTTCGCGCGCGAGCACGAGTGCCTGGTCGTGCACGACCTCGCCTACGCCGACCTCTGCTTCGACGGCTACCAGGCGCCCTCCTTCCTCCAGGTGCCGGGCGCGAAGGAGATCGGGGTCGAGTTCTTCACGCTCTCGAAGAGCTACAACATGCCGGGCTGGCGCATCGGCTTCGCGGTCGGCAACCGCGAGATCATCGCCGCGCTGGCGCGCATCAAGAGCTACCTCGACTACGGCATCTTCCAGCCGCTCCAGATCGCCGCCACTCACGCGCTGAACGGGCCCCAGCACTACGTGCAGGAGATCTGCGAGACGTACCGCAGCCGCCGCGACGTCCTCTGCGAGGGCCTCGCGCGCGCCGGGTGGCATGTCCCGAAGCCCAAGGCGACGATGTTCGTCTGGGCCGAGATCCCCGACGCCTTCAAGGCGATGGGCTCGCTCGAGTTCACGAAGCTCCTGCTGCGCGACGCGAAGATCGCCGTCTCCCCCGGCATCGGCTTCGGCGAGTTCGGCGACCACTACGTCCGCTTCGCGCTGATCGAGAACGAGCACCGCACCCGCCAGGCGGTGCGCGGCGTGCGGAAGGCGCTCAACGGCGCGGTCGCGCCGCCGGCGCGCGCGGCGGGCGGCTGAGCCGTCGACGCAGGCGCCGTCCAGCGCCCCCGCGATGAAGGCGAGCGCCCCCGTCAAGGTCGGCCTGATCGGCTTCGGCACGATCGGCGCCGGTGTCGTGAAGGTACTCCGCGCGCACCGCACGGAGATCGCGCGCCGGGTCGGCCGGCCGATCGACATCGCCGCCATCGCCGACCTCGACCTGAAGACCGACCGCGGCGTACCGGCGGCGCCGGCGCGCTTCACGAACGACGCGCCGTCGCTCATCGCCGACCCCTCGCTCTCGATCGTCATCGAGCTGATCGGCGGCTACGAGCCGGCGCGGCGGTTCGTCCTCGCCGCCATCCGCGCCGGCAAGGACGTGGTGACGGCGAACAAAGCGCTCCTCGCCGTGCACGGCGCCGAGATCGTCCGCGAAGCGGAGCGGCACCGCGTACGCCTCGGCTTCGAGGCGAGCGTCGGGGGCGGCATCCCCATCATCCGCACCCTGAAGGAGGGGCTCGCGGGCGACCGGACCGCGGCGGTGTGGGGCATCGTCAACGGCACCTGCAACCACATCCTCACCACCATGACGCGCGAGGGCCGCGCGTTCGCCGACGTGCTCGCCGACGCGCAGCGCCTCGGCCTCGCCGAGGCGGACCCCTCGACCGACATCGACGGCGTCGACTCCGCGCACAAGCTCACGCTCCTCGCCACGCTCGCCTTCGGCACCGCGCCGCGCTTCGCCGACATCCCCACCGAGGGCATCCGCCGCGTCGACGCCGTGGACATCGCGTTCGCGCGCGAGCTCGGCTACACGATCAAGCTCCTCGCCATCGCCAAGGACGGCCGCGACGCGATCGAGGCGCGCGTCCACCCGACGATGATCCCGAACGGCCACCTGCTCGCCGACGTCGGCGGCAACTTCAACGCGATCTTCGTCCGCGGCGCCGCGCTCGGGTCGACGATGTACTACGGGCAGGGCGCCGGCTCGATGCCCACCGCGACTGCCGTGGTCGCCGATCTGATCGCCGCCGTCCGCGACCGCCAGGTGGGCGACGCCGTGCGCGTCCCGCCGTGGGGCGTGCCGCAGGCGGCGCTCCGCCGCCTCCCGGTGCGGCCGCTCGCGCTCCTCGAGTCGGAGTACTACCTCCGCTTCATGGCGCTCGACCGTCCCGGCGTGCTGGCGCGCATCGCCGGCATCCTCGGCCGGCACGACATCTCGATCGCGTCGGTGATCCAGCGCGAGCGCCACGCGCGCGGCGCGGTGCCGATCGTCATCCGCACGCACCGGGCGATCGAGCGCAACCTGGCGCGCGCGCTGCGGGCCATCGATCGGCTCGCGGTCGTCCGCGGGCGGCCGGTCTCGATCCGCATCGAAGACCGGCTCGAATAGGGGCGCGTGACTCCCTCCACCGGCCTTGCTGGAGTCCCGGCGCGATTTGATATTAGTATCGTCCGGTGCCCCCCCACGATGGCAGGAAGGCCGCGGCGGTCGCCGCTGTGACGCAGGACCGCGTCCCATGACCGCGGCGCGTGCCTGGGGCGGCCTGATCGAGCAGTATCGCGAGCACCTGCCGGTCCAGCCGTCGGACAAGGTCGTCACGCTGAACGAGGGCAACACGCCGCTCGTGCGCGCCGACCGGCTCGCGGCCGCCGTGGCACCCGGCGTCGAGGTGTACCTGAAGTGCGAGGGCCAGAACCCCACCGGCTCCTTCAAGGACCGCGGCATGACGGTCGCGGTGACCAAGGCGCTCGCCGAGGGCGTGGAGGCGATCATCTGCGCCTCGACCGGCAACACCTCGGCGTCGGCCGCTGCGTACGCGGCGCGCGCCGGCGTCCGGGCGTACGTCGTCGTGCCACGCGGCCAGATCGCGCTCGGCAAGCTGTCGCAGGCCGTCATGCACGGCGCGCGCGTGATCCAGATCGAGGGCAACTTCGACCAGGCCCTGACGCTCGTGCGTGACGTCAAGGAGCGCTTCCCGACGCGCCTGGCGCTCGTGAACTCCGTCAACCCGCACCGCATCGAGGGGCAGAAGACCGCGGCCTTCGAGATCTGCGACGCCCTCGGTCGCGCCCCGGACTACCACTGCCTGCCGGTCGGCAACGCCGGCAACATCACGGCGTACTGGCGCGGCTACACGGAGTACCATCGCGCGGGACGCGTGAAGACGCTCCCCAAGATGATGGGCTTCGAGGCGGCGGGGGCGGCGCCGATCGTCCTCGGGCGCGTGGTCGAGGAGCCGCAGACCATCGCCACCGCCATCCGCATCGGCAACCCGGCGAGCTGGAAGGGCGCCGAGGCGGCGCGCGACGAGTCCGGCGGCGCGATCGAGTCGATCACCGACGAGGACATCCTCGCCGCCTATCGCCTGCTCGCGCGCACCGAGGGTGTGTTCGCCGAGCCGGCGTCGGCGATCTCGCTCGCCGGCGCGCTCCGGCTCGGCGCGCGCGGCCGGCTCCGGCCCCGCGACGTCCTCGTGCTGACGCTCACCGGCCACGGTCTCAAGGACCCCGACACTGCCATCGCCAGCTCGGAGACGCCGCTCTCCATCCCGCCCGACCTGTCACGGCTGGCCGACGTGCTCGAGCTGCGCTAGACCGGGGCGGCGGATGCGGTACGTGGTGTTGCAGCTCGGGGGCGTGGCGGACGAGCCGATCGCCGACCTCGGCGGCAAGACGCCGCTGGAGGTGGCGCGCACGCCGAACCTCGACCACCTCGCGGCGCGCGGCATCCTCGGACTCACGCGCACCATCCCCGCCGGCATGGCGCCCGGCGGCGACGTCGGCTCGCTCGCGGTCCTCGGCTACGACCCCCGTCACTGGGTCGTGGGCTGCGGCCCGCTCGCGGCCGCGGGGCTCGGCGTCGCGCTCGCTCCCGACGACGTCGCGTTCCGCATGAACCTGGTGACGCTCGAGACGCCCGAGGGCGGCGTCGAGGTGATGCGCGACTTCGCCGGCGGACGGCCGCCGAGCGACGAAGCGCGCACCATCGTCGAGGACCTGAACCGCGCGCTGGGTGGGAGCGGCGTCGAGCTGCACCCGGGCCTCGGCTACCGCCACCTGCTGGTGTGGCGGCGCGGCGAGCCGGGCAGCAAGACGACGCCGCCCTACGACGTCGCCGACAAGCCCGTCGCCGCCGCGCTGCCGCAGGGGCCCGGCGCCGATCTCCTCCGCCACCTGATGGACCGCGCGCGCGCGGTGCTCGCCGAGCATCCCCACTGCCGTGCCCGCCTGGCGCGCGGCGAGCGGGCGCCGACGGGCGTCTGGCTCTGGGGTCAGGGCAAGCCCGTGACGCTGCCCACCGTGCGCGAGCGCTTCGACGTCGACGGCTCGGTCGTGGCGGCGCTCGACGTGGTGAACGGGCTCGGCACGCTGGCCGGGCTCCGGCGGGTCGACGTGCCGGGTGCGACCGCGTCGCTCGACACCGACCTCCGCGCCAAGGCGGAGCACGGCCTCCGGGCGCTCGCCGAGCGGGACTTCCTGCTCCTCCACGTTGCGGCCGGCGACGAAGTGGGCCACCTCGGCGACGCGCAGCGGAAGGTCGAAACGATCGAGCGTTTGGACACCGAGCTGGTCGGCCCGCTGCTCGACGGACTCCGGCTCGGGGGCGGCGAGTGGCGGCTCATGGTCCTCCCGGAGCACGGCACGCTGTGCGCCAGCCATGCCCACAGCGCCGAGCCCGTCCCCTTCGTCGTCTACGCCTCGGGCGACGAGCAGAAGTCGCGCGGCGTGTCGCGGGGCTTCTGCGAGCGGGACGCGCGCGACCAGGGCATCTTCATCCCCGAGGCGCACGGGCTCATCGAGCGGCTGCTGCGGCACTGAGGGCCCGATGGAACGCAACCTCGCCATGGAGGTCGTGCGGGTGACGGAGGCGGCGGCGCTCGCCTCGGCGCGCTTCATGGGGCGCGGCGACGAGACGGCCGCCGACATGGCGGCCATCGAGGCGATGCGGAAGGCGTTCGACGCCATCCCGATCGACGGCACGGTGGTGATCGGCGAGGGACCGGCCGACGCCATGCCCATGCTCTACGCCGGCGAGAAGGTCGGCATGGGGCCGGGCGCGGGTCCCGCCACCGACGTCGCGCTCGACGCGCTCGAGGGCGCCGCCATCTGCGCCGCCGGCGGCTACAACTCGCTCGCGGTCATCGCCATCGCCGAGCACGGCACGTTCCTCCGCGTCCCCGACACCTACATGGACAAGATCGCCTGCGGCCCCGAGGGGCGCGGCGTGATCGACCTCGACAAGAGCCCGACCCACAACCTGCGCGCCCTCGCCGAGGCGCGCGGCGTGTACGTCGAGGACCTGACGGTCGCCGTCCTCGACCGCCCGCGGCACAACAAGCTCATCGACGAGGTGCGGAAGGCCGGCGGGCGCATCAAGCTGATCGGCAGCGGGGACGTGTCGGCCGCGCTCGCCACCACCAAGCCGGATGCCGGCATCGACATCCTCATGGGGACCGGGGGCGCGCCGCAGGGCATCCTGACCGCCGCCGCGCTCATCTGTCTCGGCGGCGAGATGCAAGCGCGGCTCAAGCCGCGCAACGAGTACGAGGCCGGCGAGCTGCGCGCGGTCGGGCTCTTCGACCTGCAGAAGAAGTACACGCTGGACGAGCTGGCGTCGGGCTCGGTCATGTTCGCCGCGACGGGGGTCACGCCCGGCGACTACCTCTCCAGCGTCCGCTACGTGAAGGGCGGCGCGATGACCAACTCCGTCGTCATGCGCTCGGCGACGCACACCGTGCGCTTCATCGAGGCGCACCACCGCTTCGACCACCAGCCGCAGTACTGATGGGCTCCTACGCGAACCTCCAGCTCGCGCGCGACGGCGGCGTCGCGACGCTGACGATCGACCGGCCGAAGGCGTTGAACGCCCTCGACCCGCCGACGCTGGAAGCGCTCGCGGCCGCGCTCGCCGACCTCGCCGGCGACGCGTCGCTCCGCGTCCTCGTCCTCACGGGCGGCGGCGAGAAGGCCTTCTCGGCCGGCGCCGACATCGCCGCCATGGCGGCCATGAAGCCGGGCGACGGGCACGCCTACGCGCGGCTCGGGCACGGCGTCGCGGCGCTGCTGGAGGCGTTGCCCGTGCCCGTCGTCGCGGCGGTGAACGGCGTCGCGCTCGGCGGCGGCCTCGAGCTGACCCTCGCGTGCGACCTGGTGATCGCCTCCGAGCGCGCGCGCTTCGGGCAGCCGGAGATCAACCTGGGCGTCATCCCGGGCTTCGGCGGCACGCAGCGGCTCGTGCGCCGGATCGGCCAGGCGCCCGCCCGCGAGCTCATCTATCGGGGCCACCTCATCCCCGCCGACGAAGCGCTCCGCCTGGGGCTCGTCGACCGCGTCGTGCCGGCGGACCGGGTGGCCGCCGAGGCCGCCGCGCTCGCCGCCGAGCTGGCGACGAAGCCGCCCATCGCACTCCGCCAGGCCAAGCGCGCCACCCAGATCGCGGCCGACGTCGACCTCGCGAGCGGCGCCCGCTACGAGATCGACGCCTTCGCGCTCACCTTCGCGACCGCGGACCGCGTCGAGGGCATGCGGGCTTTCCTGGAAAAGCGACAGGCGGTGTGGAAGGGCGAGTGACTTCCCTCCGCGGCGGCGCCTGTCCTATAGTCGGGCCCATGAGCTGGCGCACCTGCTACTCCGCGCCGACGTCGCCCGAGGCCCACCTCGTGAAGGGCTTCCTCGAGCAGCGCGGCGTGCCGTGCGTGCTCCAGAGCGAGGGACCGACGCCGTATCCCTCGCTCGCCTTCGGCATGCGCGTCCGGGTGCTGGTCCCGGAGGACTGGCTGGCGGTGGCGCGGAAGCTGGTCGATCGCCCGAGCCGGCCGGCGCGACGCGCGGCCGCGCGCGTGCTGCCCTTCCGGACGCCGAGGCGCGCGCGATGACGAAGAAGGACTGGCTCGCGGGCCCGTACCGCAAGGAGCCGGAGCGCGACGTCCGCTTCTCGACGGTCTCCGACCTCGAGGTCGACCCGCTCTACGCCGCCGAGGACCTCCCGCCCCCGGAGCAGATCGGGCTCCCGGGCGCGTACCCCTACACCCGCGGCGTCTACCCGAGCATGTACCGCGGTCGGCTCTGGACGATGCGCCAGTTCGCCGGCTTCGGGACGGCGGAGGACACCAACGCGCGCTTCCACTTCCTCCTCCGCCAGGGGCAGACCGGCCTCTCCACCGCCTTCGACATGCCGACCCTCATGGGCTACGACGCCGACCACCCGCGCGCCCGCGGCGAGGTGGGGCGCGAGGGCGTGGCGGTGTCGAGCCTGGTCGACATGCGCGCGCTCTTCGACCGCATCGACCTGGCGAAGGTCAGCACGTCGATGACGGTCAACTGCACGGCGAGCGCCATCCTCGCCATGTACCTCGCGGTCGCCGAGGAACACGGCGTGCCGTGGGCGTCCCTCGGCGGCACGATCCAGAACGACATGCTGAAGGAGTTCATCGCGCAGAAGGAGTGGATCTGCCCGCCCGAGCCGTCGCTCCGGGTGGTCACCGACATGATCCAGTTCTGCGTGGCGGAGGCGCCGCGCTGGCACGCGGTGTCGATCAGCGGCTACCACATCCGCGAAGCCGGCTCGACCGCGGTGCAGGAGCTGGCCTTCACCCTCGCGGACGGGCTCGCCTACGTGCAAGCCGCGGTCGCGCGCGGGCTCGCGGTCGACGCCTTCGCGCCGCGGCTCTCCTTCTTCTTCAACCTCCACAACGACTTCCTGGAAGAAGTGGCGAAGCTCCGCGCCGCGCGCCGCCTGTGGGCGACGCTGCTCCGCGAGCGCTTCGGCGCCAAGGACCCGCGCTCGCTCAGGCTCCGCATGCACGCGCAGACGGCGGGCTGCTCGCTCACCGCGCAGCAGCCGCTCAACAACGTCGTCCGCGTCACGATCCAGGCGCTGGCCGGCGTGCTGGGCGGCGTGCAGTCGCTGCACACCAACTCGCTCGACGAGGTGCTCGCGCTGCCCTCCGAGCAGGCCGTCATGGTGGCGCTCCGCACGCAGCAGATCCTCGCCGAGGAGAGCGGCGTGACCAACGTCATCGACCCGCTCGGCGGCAGCTTCGCGGTCGAGGCGTTGACGGACCGCATCGAGCGCGAAGCACGCGCCTACATCGAGCGCATCGACGGCCTGGGCGGCATGGTGAAGGCGATCGAGGCCGGCTACCCGCAGAAGGAGATCGCCGACGCGGCCTACGTCTACCAGCAGCAGATCGAGCGCGGCGAGAAGACGGTCGTCGGCGTGAACCGCTACCAGATGCCCGAGGAGCGTCCGCCGGACCTCCTCCGCGTCCCGCTCGAGGTCGAGACCCGCCAGGCCGACCGCGTCCGGCGCGTGAAGCGCGAGCGCGACGCCGGCGCCGCCCGCGCCGCGCTCGCCCGCGTGCACGACGCCGCGAAGGGCCGCGACAACCTGATGCCGCCGCTCGTCGCCGCGGTGAAGGCGCTCTGCACGGTCGGGGAGATCTCCGACGTCTACCGCGAGGTCTTCGGCGTCTACCGCGACCCGGCCTGGCTGTGAGCGCGCGCCCGCTCCGCATCCTCGTCGCCAAGCCCGGCCTCGACGGGCACGACCGCGGCGCCAAGATCATCGCCCGCGCGCTGCGCGACGCCGGCTTCGAGGTCGTCTACACCGGGCTCCACCAGACGCCCGAGATGATCGCCGAGGCCGCGGTGCAGGAGGACGTGGACGCCGTCGGCCTCTCGATCCTCTCCGGCGCGCACCTGACGCTCTTCCCGGCCGTCATCGACGAGCTCAGGCAGCGCGGCGGTGCCGGCATCGTCGTCTTCGGCGGCGGCATCGTGCCGGACGAGGACCGGCCGGCGCTCCGGCAGGCGGGCGTGGCGGAGGTCTTCACGCCGGGGGCGAGCACGCAGGACATCATCGCCTGGGTGCGCGCGCACGTGCGGCCGCGGGCGGCGTGACGCGCGTCAGCGGGGCTCGCGGCGGAGCATCACCGGGAGTAGCGTGCGAAGGCGGCGTACTGCGCGAGGAGAAGGTCCATCAGAAGTGGAAGACGCGCACCGCCTGGATCTTGCCGTCGCACCACTCGAGCAGCTCCAGCACGTGCTTCGGGTGCTCGCCGTCGACGTTCGAGTGGCGGCGGTACTCGATGGCACTCCGTTCCGCGTCCTCGGTGACGGACACGATCTCGAAGCGCAGCGACGTGAAGCGGACGAGCCCGCGGCGGAAGTAGTCGCCGATCTGCTCACGGCCGCGGCAGACCGCGCCGCCCAGCTCGGGGTAGAGCTGCGGCACGAGCGCGCTCGCGTGGGTGGCGTCGGGCGCGTAGAAGGCGAGCACCCGGTCGGCGTCGCGGCTCTCCCAGGCGGCCTTCCAGCGCGCGACGCGCTCGTGCATGGGCGGCTTTTCGCAGCCTCGGGCCGCCGACGCAACGCCGTCGATTCGACGCCCGTGTCAGCGCGCCCGGGCGACGCCGACGCGAAGGCAGAGGTCGGCGACGGGGCAGACGGAGCAGCGGGGCGAGAGCGGGTGGCAGAGGTTCTGCCCGAAGGCGACCAGCAGGTCGTTGAGCCCGATCCAGTGCCGGCGCGGCAGCTTGGCGCGGAGCGCCCACTCCGTCCGCTCGGGGGTCGCGGTGCGCACGAAGCCGAGGCGGTTGGTGATCCGGTGCACATGCGTGTCGACGCAGATGCCGGGAAGGTTGAAGCCGAAGGTCACGACCAGGTTCGCCGTCTTCCGCCCGACGCCGGGGAGGGTCAGCAGCGCGTCCAGGTCCGACGGCACGCGGCCCCCGAAGCGCGCCAGCAGCTCGCGCGACACCGCCCGGAGGACGCGCGCCTTGGTGCGGTAGAAGCCGACGGGGTAGATGGTGCGCTCGATTCTGGCGCGCGGCAGCGCGAGCATCGTCTCCGGGGTGGCGGCGAGCGCGAACAGGCGCGCCGACGCGGCCGCCGTCGTCTCGTCGCGCGTGCGCAGCGAGAGCAGGCAGCCGACCAGGATGCGGAACGGGTCGCGACCCGTCTGCGCCGCGACGTCGGCGAGGGCGGTCGTCCGCCAGCGGGGGGCGCGGCGGCGCAGCCGCGCGATCACGCGCGTCATGGTGGCGGCGTCCATCGGCGCCCGCACCCCGCGCGCGAGCCAGCGCGGCGCGCGCGCCGCCTCAGAGCGCATGCGTGATCACGCGCCGGAGCGTCTCGGCGTCGATGTTGGCGCCGGTCAGCACGATGGCGACGGTCTGGCCGGCGAGGCGCGGGCGCAGCGCGAGGAGCCCGGCGAGCCCGGCGGCGCCCGCGCCCTCGACGAGGTTGTGGGTCGTGCGGAGGAGGAGCCGCAGCGCCTCCGCGAAGCGCGCGTCCTCCAGCGCCAGGAAGTCGGC
>JBGQET010000078.1:0-20046 GCA_041496545.1 Binatia bacterium
GCCGAGCCCTTCCGCGCGCCCGACTGCTGCCTGGTGAACGACGGCGCGGGGGCGTTCGTCATGACGTCGGTCGCGCGCGCGCGCGAGCTGCGGCATCCGCCCGTCGTCGTGCTCGGCGTCGGCACCGGCGTCACCGAGGAGGGCGAGTACTCGAGCCTCCGCGCCGACTACCTCGCCACGCCCGCCGTTCACTCGGCGCCGCGGGCCTTCGCGATGGCGGGCCTCACGCCGGCGGACGTCGACTTCGTCACGCTCTACGACAACTTCACCGCGATGGTGATCCAGCAGCTCGAGGACCTGGGCTTCTGTCGGCGGGGCGAGGGCGGGCCGTTCGTCGAGGGCGGGCGGATCGCCGTCGGCGGCGCGCTGCCGGTCAACCCGAGCGGCGGGCAGCTCGCGCAGGCGTTCTGCCTCATGATGAACAACGTCTGCGAGACGGTGCGCCAGCTCCGCGGCGCGGCGGGCCCGCGGCAGGTCGCCGGCGCCGAGGTCGGCCTGGTCGCGGGCTACTCGGGCTCCGAGCACGCGACGCTCCTCCTCGGACGGGACGCATGACGGGCGCCGCGCGCGACGTCCCCGAGCGGCACCTCCCCGACCTCGACTGGGAGCCGGCGCGTCCGTTCTGGGAGGGCTGCCGCGCGGGCGAGCTGCGCATCCCGCGCTGCCGGGACTGCGATCGCTTCGTCTGGTACCCCGCCTCGACGTGCCCGGGCTGCGGCGGCACCCGGCACGCGTGGACGCGCGTCTCGGGCCGCGGGCGCGTCTTCACCTGGGTGCGCGTCCATCGCGCCTTCCTGCCGGGCTACGCCGACCGCGTGCCGTTCGTCACGGCGCTGGTCGAGCTGGAGGAGGACCCGCGCGTGCGCGTCGCGACGTTGCTGCGCGACGTGCCGCCGGGCGGCCCGCGGGTCGGGATGCCGGTCGAGGTCGGCTTCGAGCGGGTGGACGACCGGCTCACCCTCCCCGCGTTCCGCTGCGTCGGCGCGTAGCCGGCTTCACGACGCCGGGCGCGCGACGATCACGATCTCCGGCACGTCGACGGCGTACGGCCGCCGGCCGAAGTCGCCGTACAGCGCCTCGACCGCGAAGCCCGCGCGCGCGAGCAGGTGCTCCAGCTCGTAGCGGAAGAACCAGCGCATGCCGATCTCCTCGTCGTAGTACCGGGCGACCCGGCCGTACGTCTCGCGCCTCAACCCTGCCGCTTCCGCAGCACCTCGTCCGTGCGCGCCGCGCGCCACGCGCGCAGCCGCTCGCGCACCTCGGGGTGCTTGTTGCCGACGATCTCCGCTGCCAGCAGCGCCGCGTTCGCCGCCCCCGGCTTGCCGATCGCGAGCGTCCCCACCGGAACCCCCTTCGGCATCTGCACGATCGACAGGAGCGCGTCGAGCCCGTTCAGCGGCGTCGCCGGCACCGGCACGCCGAGGACGGGCAGCACGGTCTTCGCCGCAACCATCCCCGGCAGATGGGCCGCGCCGCCCGCGCCCGCGATGATCACCTCGAGCCCGCGCTTCTCCGCCGAGGCAGCGTACTCGAACATCCAGTCGGGCGTCCGGTGCGCCGACACGACGCGCACCTCGTGCGGGATCTGGAGCTCGGCCAGCACCTCGCCGGCCGCCCCGAGATACTCGAGGTCGCTCTCGCTCCCCATGATGACGCCAACCAGGGGCACCGCTGCCATGGCCCGGCTAGGCTCGCGCGCGGATGCCGCAGTTGTCAAGCTCGCACGGCGGCTGGCGGCATGCCGACCATGCGACGATCGTTCAGTCCGCTTCGAACCCCGTCACCGCGAACCACTTGTCCTCGCTGCCCGCGAGGATGAAGACGACCGGTGCCACGCAGGGCTTTGGGAGCTCGATGGTGGCGTCGATGTCCGAATCTCCCGACTCGGTGGCAGGGAATCCAGCAGTCGGGACGTTCTTGGTGACGACCTGGCCGTTCTCCTCGCTGAGACAGCTCACGAGCGCTCGAAACTCCGCCTCGTCGTTTGTTCCTCGCTTCTCGGGCGGCACGACGTCGTCGTTCGTGAAGACGAGACCCCGGACGCGGATCTTGAGGTGGCCGTTGGTCGTGAGCCGGCCCCGGATGCCGTGCGCGATCGTCCAGGGCAGCTCGTCGCCGACAACGCCGCGGATCGGGTTCGCTTCGCCGACGAAGGCTTCGTCGACCCCGTACATCGTCTCGAAGGCGACGATGTCGCGCGGGCGCGAATCGTGGTTTGGTTTTGCCGGCACACTCCTCGTGATCAAGAGCAGGGACATAGCGCCCACGGCAGCGACCATCGCGGTTTTCATCTCGGTTCCTCCTGAACTTCCTTTGGGTTTGAACGCCCGAATGTTACGCTGGTCCTCGGGGTCGACGGCCGCGCCGAAGCGCCGACCCATGGGGGAGGGGTCCCGAAGGCGCTGGCGCGCCCGCGCCCGAGCCTGGTAAGTCCCCCATCCATGCCCGACGTCGACCTGGGCTCGCGTCACCTCCGTGCCACAAAGGTGGACGGCGTGCTGCGCGTCGCCATCGACCGCCCGGAGCGGCGCAACGCCCTCACCATCGAGATGTACCACGGCATCAAGAAGGCCGCGGTGCTCGCCGAGCGGGACCCGGAGGTCGACATTCTGCTCGTCACCGCCGCCGGCGAGTGGTTCTGCGTCGGGGGCGAGATGGGCGGCAAGCACGAGGGCGGCCAGCCGCTCGACCGCGAGACCGACGGCATCGATCTCCTGCCCTTCGTCCAGTTCGAGCGCTGCCCGAAGATCGTGCTCCTCGGCATCAACGGGCACTGCCAGGGCGGCGGCCTCAACATGACGCTCACCAGCGACGTCTCCGTCGTCGCCGCGCGCGCCCGCTTCCGCGTGCCGGAGCTGCTCCGCGGCGTCGCGGACTGCTTCCTCGGCGCGCGCCTCGCCAGCCGCGTCGGCATGGCGCGCGCCAAGTGGCTGCTCTTCACGGCGCAGGAGTTCAGCGCCGCCGAGGCGCTCGCCATGGGGCTCGTGTCGCGCGTCGTGCCCGACGATCGGCTGGAGGCCGCGCTGGACGAGACGGTGGGCTGGATCCGGCAAACCGGGCCGCAGGCGCGCGCGGCGTTGAAGCGCGACCTCCAGCGGCAGCTCCCCACCATCGACTTCGGGATGTTCACCGCCTCGCTCGCCTCCGACGAGGTGCGCGAAGGGTTCGCGGCGTTCGTCGAGAAGCGGCCGCCGCGCTGGAGTCGCTGAGAGTCCGGTTTGACGAACGATCGTTCACTTCGGTATGCCGGGCGGCCGTGGGAGCCGTGACGGCGCGCCCGACGAAGACGAAGGCGGCGCCGCCCCCGCTGCCGACGCGCCAGGCGATCCTCGACGCCGCCGAGCGGCTCTTCTCCGCGCGTGGCATCGAGGGCGTCGCGGTGCGTGACCTGGCGCGCGAGCTGAAGCTCACGCCGTCCAGCCTCTACAACCACTTCCCGAGCAAGCAGGCGCTCTACGACGCCGTGCTGGAGCGCGGGCTGCGGCCCATCGTCGCCATCATCGCCGAAGCGTGGCGGCCTGGCGAGTTTCAGGCCGACTCCGCCCGCAATACCATCGATCAGCTGACGGCCCACCTGGTCACGCATCCGCACCTGCCGCGTCTCCTCCAGCGCGCCTTGATCGAGGAAGGCGGCACCGGCCAGGAGCTCGTCGCGCGCTGGCTCGGGCCGCTCTACCAGCAGGGTGTGGCCGTGACGCGTCAGACGGCGACGGAGGCCGGCTGGGAGGCGCAGGAGATCCCGCATCTGACGCTCGGCCTCTTCGGCCTGATGTTCGCGTACTTCACCAACGCCGCCGCGCTCAGCCGTTTAGGCGGCTGGGACGAGGACGACCTCTTCTCGGCGCGCTCGCTCGTCGTGCAGCGACGCTTTCTCGAGAAAGCCGTGTACCGGCTGCTCGGCCCGCGTCCGGGCGACGCCGGCGACAAGACCCCGAAGCGCACGCGGAGGACCACGAATGGCTGAGACCGAGGCCGGCAAGATCACCGACGAAGGCATCGCGCGCATCCGCGCGCGCATCGGCCAGGGCTTTCCCGGCCGCCGTCCCTGGCGCACCGAGGCGACGCGCGACGCGATCTACCACCTGGCGCTCGCCATCGGCGACCTCTCCCCGCTCTACCTCGACGAGGAGTACGCGAAGAAGACGCGCTGGAAGACGCTCATCGCCCCGCCCATCATCGTGCAGAGCATGGACACGCTGCGCGCCGTCGGTCACAGCGGTCTCCCCGAGGGCCTGCCGGGCGTGCACTCGATCTGGACGGGCTCGCGCTACGAGTGGGAGCGGCCCGTCAAGCTGAACGACCGCATCAGCCACAAGTGCTGCCTGAAAGACGTCGTCGAGCGGCCGAGCACCTTCGGGGGCGGCGGGCGCTCCGTCTACCAGACCTACGAGGCCGTCTACCACAACCAGGACGGCGAGAAGGTCGGCGTCCGCAACGACACCTGGATCCGCATCGAGCGCGCCAAGACCGCCGAGAAGAAGAAGTACGGCGACATCCAGCTCGCCAGGTGGAAGCCGGACGAGATCTCCCGCTTCATGGACGAGTACCGCGCCTACAAGCGGACGACCGAGCGCTACTGGGACGACGTGAAGGTGGGTGACAAGCTCGGGCAGATCATCAAGGGGCCGCTCACGCCGACCGCCGAGATCGCCTTCGAGTCGTACTTCGGCATCTACCTGGTCGGCAACGCGGTGGCGGCCAACCTCTACGCCAAGCACCCGAGCCTGATGATCCCGAACGAGCAGGGCGTCCCCGAGCCGCCGCAGCGCGTGCACTGGGACAACGAGTTCACCCACCGCCTGCTCGGCCTGCCCGGCGCCTACGACCTCGGCCCCGAGCGCTGCTCGTGGCTCATCCAGGTGGTGACCGACTGGATGGGCGACAACGGCTTCCTCTCCATGATCGACGTCCAGTACCGGAAGTTCAACTACATGGGCGACGTGACGTGGATCCGCGGCGAGGTGACGGAGAAGACCGAGCGCGCCGGCAAGGGCTACGTCCGCTGCGCGATCGAGTGCGTGAACCACCGCGACGAGGTGACGGCGAAGGGCGTCGCCGAAGCGGAGCTGCCGCGCCGGTGACCCGCGAGGACTTCCAGGCGCTCTCCCGGAAAGTCTCCAACTGGGGGCGCTGGGGCGCCGAGGACGAGCGCGGCACGATGAACTTCGTCACCCCCGACGTCGTGCAGCGCGCGGCGCGCTGCGTTCGGCGCGGCGTCGTGTTCAGCCTGAGCCTTTCCTTCGGCGCCGAGGGCCCGCAGATCGGCCAGGGCGGGCGCGTGAACCCGCTCCACGTCATGACCGCCACCGAGGGCCGCCTGGGCGCCGACCCCGAGGGTCCCCGCTACGCCGACGACTTCGTCGTCATGCCGCTCCAGTGCGCGACGCAGTGGGACAGCCTGGCGCACGTCCACTACGGCGGCCAGCTCTACAACGGCTTCTCCTCGGCGACGGTCACCTCCGCCGGCGCCGCGCGCTGCGCGATCGACAAGCAAGCGGCCGGCGTGGTGTCGCGCGGCGTGCTGCTCGACGTCGCACGGGCGCGGGGCGTCGAGCGGATCGCGCCCGGCACGGCGCTCGGTCCCGCCGACCTCGAGGCGGCGGAGAAGAAGCAAGGCGTCCGCGTCGAGCGCGGCGACGTGCTCCTCGTCCGCACCGGCCACATGGCCGTCTTCACGCACGACGGCGATCGCGTGGGCTACATGCGGCAGATGCCCGGCCTCGGCGTGGCGTGCGTCCCGTGGCTGCACGCCCGGGAGATCGCCGCCGTGGCGTGCGACAACAACGCCGTCGAGGTGATCCCGTTCGAGGACCCGGCGGTGTCGCTGCCGCTCCACGCGCTCTGCATCCGCGACATGGGGCTGACCCTGGGCGAGATGTTCGTCCTCGACGAGCTCGCCGCCGACTGCGCGCGCGATGGCGTGTGGGAGTTCCTCTTCAGCGCGCCGCCGCTCCGCGTGACGGGCGGCGTCGGGTCGCCGATCAACCCGCTGGCGGTGAAGTAGCGCGCGCGCGAATCGCGACGAGCGCCAGCAAGAGCGCCGGGACGAGGAAGTCGGCCCAGAGGATCGGGCCGGTGTTGTTGACGGCGTAGTTGCCGTGCAGCGCGGCGTCGCGCACCCTCCTCATCGACGCGAGAACGCTCGCTTCACCTGCTCCCGCAGCCGTCGCACCAGCTCGTCGCGCTTGGCCTTCATCCCCCCCGCGACCCAGTCGGCGAGCAGCACCTGGTCCATCACCGAGAAGAGGCGCGCGAGGTAGTCTGGGTCCTCGTCGACGAAGACACCCGCTGCGATGCCGCGGCGGAAGACGTCCGCCTGGAGCGCGTGGATGTCCGACCAGTGCTGGACGCGCGTGTCGTCGCCGGCCGTCGGGCCGAGTGCCCACGAGGTGCCCGAGCGGAGCGTGAGGCGAAGAACGTCGGGGTGGGCGAGGAAGTAGTCGATGTAGACCTCGATGAGAGCGTCGAGCGCGGCGCGGGGGGAGAGCCGGCGCTCCGCGACGTCCCGCGCGAGCCGGTGCAGCTCCTGGCCGCGCTCGTCGAGGAGGGCACGGTGGAGGTCCGTCTTGCCGGGGAAGATGGCGTAGATCGTCCCCATCGAGAGCCCGGCCCGGGCCGAGATCTCCTGCAGCTTCGCGGCTTCGTACCCCCGCTCGGCGAAGACGCGCTCGGCGGCCTCCAGGATGTGCTGGCGGTAGACGTCGTTGCGCGCGCGGCGGGCCTCGTCGCGGGGTTTCCGGGCGGCCTTCACGGCGCCCCTTGTAGCATTCGAGATATAGGATTGACAAGTCGAGTTTCCGAATGGTAGTTCGAAAAACACGAACGGTCGATTCGGAGCCAAGGAGGACCCCATGGAGTTCGGCATCTTCTCGCAGATGCACGTCCCGCCCTGGGACGACGAGCACGCGCGGTACATGCGCGAGCTCGAGGTCGCGCAGGCGGTGGATGCCGTCGGCTTCAAGTACGACTGGTCGCCGGAGCACCACTTCCTGCTCCACTACTCGCACCAGCCGGCGCCCGAGGTCTTCCTCTCCTGGGTGGCGGCGCGGACCAAGCGCATCCACATCGGCACCGCGATCACCAACATCACCGCCAAGGTGAACCACCCGGCGCGCGTCGCCGAGCGGATCGCCACCATGGACCACCTCTCCGAGGGCCGGGTCGAGTTCGGCACCGGCCGCGGCTCGTCGTCGGCGGAGTGGGCGGGCTTCGACATCCCGTCGGCGGCGGAGACGAAGCCCATGTGGCGCGAGTCGCTGGAGCAGATCCCGCGCATGTGGCAGGACGAGCCGTACGAGTTCGCCGGCAAGTACTTCCGCATGCCGAAGCGGAACGTGCTGCCGAAGCCGTACTCCAAGCCGCACCCGCCCATGTGGGTCGCGTGCTCGAGCCCGCCCACCTTCATCGAAGCGGGCGAGCTCGGCCTGGGCGCGCTCTGCTTCACCTTCGGGACGCCGGCCGAGATCGCCGAGCACGTCCGCAACTATAAGGAGGCGGTGAAGCGCTGCAAGAAGCCGGTCGGTGCCTACGTCAACGACAACATCGCCGTCACCACCAACATGTTCTGCCTGCCCGACGGCGACGAAGCGCGCCACCTCTACTCCGGGGCCAAGGTGGAGAAGTTCACCGAGTACTTCTTCAGCTGGCTCGACTCGATCCCGCGCCCGAAGGGCCTGCCGCCGACGGGACCCATCACCGGCATCCCCGCGGCGACCCCCGCCGACCTCCAGAAGGGCCTCGCCGCCGGCGGGCGCCAGATCGGCTCGCCCGAGGAGATCGCCAAGGTGATCGAGATGTACGAGGCGATCGGCGTCGATCAGCTCATCTACGCGCCCTTGACGCTCACCCTCGACCAGAAGTACGTGCTGCGCTCGATCGAGACCTTCGGCAAGCACGTGCTGCCGAAGTTCGACCGGGACCCCGTGCACTCGACGACGCGGCAGCGGGAAGCGGCGCTCCGGGTGGCCGCCTAGGATCGGATGGCGACCCCGGTCGCAGGCAAGGTCCTCGTCGGCGGCGCGTGGGTTGCCGCCGAGCGCGGGACCTACGCCATCGTCGACCCGGCGACGGAGGAGACGGTGGGGCAGGCGCCGGAGTGCTCCGTCGCCCAGGTCGCGGCGGCGGCGCGCGCCGCCCGCGAAGCGTTCGAGCGGGGTCCGTGGCCGCGCTTGACGGGTGCGGAGCGCGGCGCCGCGCTCCGCGACGCGGCGGCCGCGTTCCGGAAGGCCGCGCCGGGCCTCGTCGATGTCACGATCGCGGAGACCGGCGCCGTCCGCCGCGTCGCCGAGTCGCAGCAGGTGATGGCCGTGGCGCTCCGGCTCGAGAAATACGCCGAGTACGCCGCGACGGAGCTGGCCGACGAGTCGCTCGCGCCGCGGCGCGCGCCGGCGGGCGGCCTCACCTGCGGGCTCGTGGCGCGCGAGCCGGTCGGCGTCGTCGCCAGCATCAGCCCCTTCAACTTCCCGATGACGAACTGCGCCGGGAAGATCGGCCCCGCACTCGCGTGCGGCAACACGGTCGTCGTGAAGCCGCCGCCGGTCGACCCGCTCGGCGTCGCGGAGCTCTGTCGCATCGTGAACGAGGCGCTTCCTCCGGGCGTGATCAACTTCGTGAACGGCGCCGGGCCCGACATCGGCCAGGCCCTCGTCGAGTCGCCCGACGTCGACATGATCTCGTTCACCGGCAGCACGCCGGTTGGGCGCGCCATCGAGGAGACGGCCGCGCTGCGCATGAAGCGGACGCTCATGGAGCTGGGCGGCAAGTCCGCCACGCTCGTCTTCGCCGACGCCGACCTCCGGCGCGCGCTCGCCGGCGCGATGCACGTGTGGACCTTCCACACCGGGCAGATCTGCATCGCCGGGACGCGGCTCCTCGTCGAGCAGTCGATCTACACCGAGTTCACGCGCCAGCTCGCGGCGGCGGCGCGGGAGCTCCGGATCGGCGACCCGCGCGACGCCGCCACCGTCGTCGGGCCGCTCGTCTCCGCCGCGCAGCGCGAGCGCGTCGAGCGCTACGTCGCGAAGGGTGTCGAGGAGAAGGCGACGCTCGCCTGCGGGGGCCGCCGTCCGCCGGCGCTCAAACGCGGCTTCTTCTACGAGCCGACGCTCTTCACCGAGGCGCGCAACGACATGACCGTCGCGCGCGAGGAGATCTTCGGCCCCGTCATCACCGCCATCCCCTTCCGCGACGAGGACGAGGCGATCGCCCTCGCCAACGACTCCGACTACGGCCTCTACGGCTACGTCTGGACCGGCGACGTCGCGCGCGGCCTCCGCGTCGCGCGGGCGCTCCGCACCGGCACCGTGCAGTTGAACGGCAGCTCACCGAACCCCGACGCGCCCTTCGGCGGCTACAAGCAGAGCGGCATCGGCCGCGACGGCGGCCGCTGGGCGCTGGCGGCGTACAGCGAGCTCAAGACCATCGGGTGGACGGCATGAGCACATTCGACACGATCATCAAGGGCGGCACGGTGGTGGACGGCTCGGGCCTGCCGATGCGGAAGGCCGACGTCGGCATCCGCGACGGCGTCATCACCGACATCGGCCGCCTCTCGGGTGCCAAGCGGACGATCGACGCCGACGGTCTCGTCGTCATGCCCGGCATCGTCGACGTCCACACCCACTACGACCCGCAGCTCTCCTTCGAGCCGTTCGGGACGTCGTCGTGCTTCCACGGCGTGACCTCGGTCGTCGCCGGCAACTGCGGCTACTCGATCGCCCCCTGCCGCGCCGAGGACCACGCGTGGGTGACGAAGCTCTTCGCCAAGGTCGAGGGCATGACGCCGAGCGTGCTCGAGCACGGCCTCCGGTGGGACTGGGACAGCTTCCCGTCCTTCCTCGACGTGCTCGACAAGCGGCTCGGCATCAACGCCGCCGTCTACGTCGGGCACTCGGCGTTGCGCCGCTTCGTCATGGGCGAGGCCGCGTCCGAGCGCGCCGCGACGCCCGACGAGGTCGAGCGCATGAAGCGCCTCGTCCGCGAGGCGATGGGCGCGGGCGCCGCCGGCTTCTCGTCCTCGCACGCGCCGACGCACGTCGACCACCAGGGCCGTCCCGTGCCGTCGCGGCACGCCGCCTTCGAGGAGGTGGCGGAGCTGGCGGCGACGGCGGGGGAGGGCGGCGCGGGGTCGATCGCGTTCCTCGCCTCGAGCGCCGTGCAGGGCTACGACGCGACGGACCGCGCGCGGCTGATCGAGCTGGCGCACCGCTCGGGGCTGCCCGTCGTCGTGCAGGGCATGGGCTACCGGCCCGGGGCGCGCGAGAAGTGGGACGACCAGACGCGCTTCCTGGAAGACGCGCGGCAGAAGGGTGCCGCGATCTACTCCATGCTCCGCACGCAGCCCTTCATGCGGCCGTTCAACTTCCACCGCGGCACCTCGCTCTTCGACGGCGTCTTCCACTGGCGCGACCTGAACGACCTCGCCGCCGACGAGCGCTTGGCGCGTCTCCGCGACCCGTCGCTCCGCGAGAAGCTCCGCGGGGGCCTCGACCACCCGAACACGGATCCCAAGCAGGGCTCGACCCTTCCGATGCCCGCCATGACCGCGCTCTACGTCGACCGCTCGACGAGCGACGCGGGTGCCGTCGGGAAGAGCGTGGCGGAGCTGGCGAAGGCGCGCGGCGTCCATCCCGCCGACGTCCTCGCCGAGCTGGGCGCGGCCGGCGGCGGTGCGACCCAGTTCCTCTGGAACAGCGAGACGCCCGCCTGGATCGAGGCCAACGGCGAGTCGCAGCGGAACGTGCACATGATCGTCGGCACCGGCGACGGCGGCGCGCACGCCGACCGCGACGACGGAGCCGAGTGGTCGACGTACTTCCTCCGCTCGTGGCTGCTCGACCGCAAGCACTTCACGCTCGAAGAGGGGGTGCGGCGGATCACGCACCTGCCCGCCATGGTCTGCGGCATCAAGGGCCGCGGGCTCTTGGGGCGCGGCTACCACGCCGACGTCATGATGTTCGACCCGGCCCGCATCGCGCTGGGCAGGAAGTCGCTCGTCCGCGACATGCCGGGCGGCGAGGAGCGCTGGCAGGTGCGGCCCGAGGGCGTGGTCCGCGTGCTCGTCAACGGCGAGGTGATCGTCGAGAAGGGCGAGCTGACCGGCACGCGGCCCGGGCGCGTGCTGCGGATCGGAAACGCATGAAGGCGGCCGTCTTTCACGGCGGCGGGCGTCCGGTCAGCATCGAGGACGTCCGCGTGAAGGACCCGGGGCCGGGCGAGGTGCGGGTCGCGATCAAGGCGGCGGGCCTCTGCCACTCCGACCTCTCCGTGATCGACGGCTCGATCCCGTACCCCGTGCCCGTCGTGCTCGGGCACGAGGGCGCGGGCGTGGTGGACGCGGTCGGCGCCGGCGTGACCAGCGTCAAGGAGGGCGACGCCGTCGTCCTCTCGACGCTCGCGCACTGCGGCCGCTGCAAGGCGTGCGAGGTCGGCCGGCCGACGGAGTGCCGGAACGCGCCCAACCCGAAGGACGCGCAGCCGTTCACCGTGGGTGGCAAGCCGGCGTACCAGTTCGCCAACGCGTCGGCGTTCGTCGAGAAGACCGTCGTCCGCGAGCAGAGCGCCATCCCGATCGACCCGCGCGTGCCCTTCGACCGCGCGGCGCTGATCGGCTGCGGCATCATGACCGGCGTGGGCGCGGTGACGAACCGGGCGCGCGTGGAGATGGGTGCCACGATGGCCGTCTTCGGCCTCGGCGGCATCGGCCTCTCGTGCGTGCAGGGCGGCGTCCTCGCCGGCGCGTCGAAGATCGTCGCCGTGGACGTCGTCGCGGAGAAGCTGGGGCTCGCGCGGACACTCGGCGCCACGCACGTCGTCGACGCCTCGAAGGACGACCCGGTCAAGGCGATCAAGGACCTGACGGGCGGTGGCGCCGACTACACCTTCGAAGCGGTCGGCAGCATCGCCGTCATCAAGCAGGCGCTCGACGCGCTCGGGCCCGGCGGGACGCTCACCATCGTCGGCGTGCCGAAGCTCGGCTCGGCGCTCGAGCTGGTGATCCACCAGCTCTACCAGAACAAGGCGGTGCTCGGCTGCCGCTACGGCGCGGCGCGCCCGCGCCGCGACTTCCCGCTCCTCGCCGACCTCTATCTCTCCGGACGG
Organism: Binatia bacterium; assembly: GCA_041496545.1. Lineage (GTDB taxonomy): Bacteria > Desulfobacterota > Binatia > DP-6 > DP-6 > DASRHG01. The sequence goes on from JBGQET010000078.1 coordinate 12,100, forward strand.
CTCAAGATCGACGAGCTGATCACGACGCACTACGCGCTCGACGACTTCGCCCGCGCGCTCGACGACCTGAAGGCGGGCCACCTCGCGCGCGGCGTGTTTCAGCTCTCATAAGGAGTGAAGCCATGGGACGATTCGGCCATCACGTGATCGACGCCGACGGGCACGGCGGCGACCTGCCCAACTGGCAGGCGCGCATCCCCGAGCGCTTCCAGCCGAAGTGGACCGAGCGCCGCGAGCGCATCAAGACGCAGTTCGCGAACCTGCCCGGCGTCGGCGTGAAGGAGACGAAGGGCACGGCGAAGCTCGACAGCCTCGAGCGTCCGGGAATGACCGACCCGAAGCCCCGCCTCGCGGACATGGACCTCGAGGGCATCGACCAGACGATCATGTTCCCCGGCGGCGCAGGCGAGGAGTGGGCCGGCCTCGACCGCGACTTCGCGGTCGCCCTCTGCCGGACGCTCAACGACTGCCGCGCCGAGTACGCGCGCTTCGAGCCGAAGCGGCTCATGTCGGTCGCCAAGCTGCCGATGATCGACCCCGACGCCGCGGCCGCCGAGCTGCGGCGCGCCGTGAAGGAGCTCGGCATGGTCGGCATGGTCACGCCGCAGCACGTGCGCGACAAGAACCTCGACCACCCCAGCTTCGACGTCGTCTGGCGCACCGCCGAGGAGCTGGGCGTCGCCGTCTGCGTCCACGGCGGCGGGCAGGCGATCGATCAGGTGCCGGTCGGCGTCGATAGATGGAAGACCCGATTGGAAGTCCACGCCTTCACGCACCCCGTCGGCCAGATGATCGCGGTCATGGCGTTCACCGTGGGCGGTATCCTGCACCGCTTCCCGAAGCTCCGCGTCGCGTTCCTGGAGGCCGGCGTCGGCTGGCTCCCCTTCTGGCTCGAGCGCCTCGACGAGCACTGGGAGCTGACGCCCGAGCAAGCGCCCGCCATCGACCGCAAGCCCTCCGAGTACTTCCTCTCCGGCCGCTGCTTCATCGGCTGCGACCCGGACGAGAAGGGCGTGCCCCACGTCGTGAGCTCCCTCGGCGAGGGCGTGGTCGTCTACGCCTCCGACTACTGCCACTGGGACTGCAAGTTCCCCGACACGGTGAAGATCCTGGAGGAGCGGATGGACCTCTCCGAGCGGACGAAGCGTGCCATCTTCGACGACAACCCGCGGCGGCTGTACGCGATCCGCTAGATGCCGCTGGACCTGAAGGCGCTGCTCGATCCGGCTCGCTCCGCGCTCCTCATGATGGAGTGTCAGGAGGGGATCGTCGGCAGCGGCGGGCGGCTCGGCGCGCTCGCAGAGGCGGTGGCGCGCCACGGGACGATCGCGCAGATCGCGCGCGTGCTCGCCGCCGCACGCGCGGCGGGCGTCCGCGTCGTCCACTGCACGATGTCGCGCCGGCCCGACGGCGGGGGCGCGGTGGCGAACTGCCTGCTGCTCGCCGCGACCCGCAAGAGCCCGGCGCCGCTCGTCCCCGGCTCGCCCCAGCAAGCCGTCGTCGCCCCGCTGGCGCCGGTGGGCACCGACTGGGTCGTGACCCGCTACCACGGTCTCTCGCCCTTCCACGAGACGGAGCTGGACCAGCTCCTCCGGAACCTCGGCGTCCAGACCGTCGTTGCGACCGGCGTCTCCGTCAACGTCGGTCTCCTTGCCCTGACGCTGGACGCCGTCAACGCCGGCTACCAGGTCGTGATCCCGCGCGAGGCGGTGACCGGCACCCCGGACGAGTACGTGGAAGCGGTCTTCGCGCACACCTTGAAGGTGCTCGCCACCCTGACTACCGTCGGCGAGGTGGTCGAGGTCTGGAGCTGACATGCGATTCGTGGATCGAGTGGCGTTCGTCACCGGCGCGGGCTCCGGCATCGGGCGCGCGACGGCCAAGCTCTTCGCCGCCGAGGGCGCCAGGGTGTTCGCCGTCGACGTGAACGCCGCCGGCGTCGCGGAGACGGTCGACGCGATCAAGAGCACCGGCGGCGCCGCCGACGGCACGGGGTGCGACGTCCGCTCGCTCGCCGCCGTCCAGACCGCGGTCGACCGTGCGGTCGAGCGCTTCGGGGGCCTCAACGTCCTCGTCAACGCGGCGGGCGTGGGTCGCTTCCTCCGCTTCGAGGAGATGGAGGAAGAGGAGTTCGAGCGGACGCTCTCGATCAACCTCGGCGGCGCGTTCCGGACCATGAAGGCGGCGGTGCCGCACCTCCTGAAGCCGCCCGTCGGGACCGTGGTCAACGTGGCGTCGACGTCGGCGCTTCGTGGCACCGCCTACGGCTCGGCGTACGCCGCTTCCAAGGCGGGAATTCTGAACTTCACGCGCTCGCTCGCGCTCGAGTTCGCTTCGCGCGGGCTGCGCTGCAACTGCGTCTGCCCGGGCGGCGTGAAGACGCCCCTCGCGCGCGGCTTCATCCGGCGCGAGGACTTCGAGCAGCACTTGATCGACTACCAGATGCCGCCCAAGCCGGGTACGTGGTCCGACCCGGAGGACATCGCGAACGCGATCGCCTTCCTGGCTTCCGACGAGGCGCGCTTCGTGAACGGCGTCGGCCTCCTGGTCGACGCCGGCACGCTGGCCTAGGGGGGACGCGTGAGCGACGGGCCCCCACGCTGGGCGTTCTTCGGCACGATCCTCTTCACGATCGTCGTGCCCGGGACGGTGGTCGGCGTGATGCCGTTCGTGCTCACCGCAGGCTGGACCTTCGGTCCGCCGCTCGCGGGCGAGCCGTCGCGCTGGCTCGGGGTCGCGCTCGGCGTGCTCGCGACGCCGCTCTTCGTCTCCTTCCTTTCCCGCTTCGTGCGCGAGGGGCACGGTACGCCCGCGCCCATCGCGCCGCCGCAGCACCTGGTGGTGCGCGGGCCCTTCCGGTGGGTGCGCAATCCGGGCTACATCGCGGTCGTGTCGATGATCGTCGGCCAGGGGCTCCTCTTCGGCAGCTGGGCCGTGCTCGTGTACGCGGCCTGCATGGCGCTCCTGTTCCACTTCGTCGTGGTGGTCTGGGAGGAGCCGGCGCTCCGCCGGACGTTCGGCGCGGAGTACGAGGAGTACCGCCGGCGGGTGCCGCGCTGGCTCCCCCGGCCGGGGCGCTCGTGATCCTCGACGTCCTGGCGCGCCACGTCGCGGCGCGTGGCGCGCGGCCGTTCCTGATCCACGACGGCCGGCGCGTCTCCTACGCCGACTTCGATCGCCTGGCGAATCGCGCCGCCAACGCGCTGCGTACCCTCGGTGTCGAGCCGGGCGACCGGGTGACGCTCGCGCTCGGCAACTCCGTCGAGTACGTGGCGCTCGCCTTCGGCATCCTCAAGGCCGGCGGCGTGCTGAACCCCGTGAACCCGGGCCTCGGCGCGCGCGAGCTGGGCTACATCCTGGCGCACGCCGAGCCGCGCGTCGTCGTGACCGGTCGGGCGAGCGCGGGCGCGCTCGCCGCCGCGCGGCCGGCGGGCCGCGTCGCCGTCGTGGGCGGCGACCTCGACGCGCTGCTCGCGCGCAGCGCCGAGACGCCGCCGCCCGTCGCCGTCGGCGTCGCCGACGCCTCGACCCTCCTCTACACCTCGGGCACCACCGGCGACCCGAAGGGCGTCCTCTTCACCCACGGCCGTACGGGGACGAGCGGCCCCCACTTCATCGGCGCGCTGGGCTTGACGCCCGCCGACACGATCCTCGCGGTCACCCCGCTCTTCCACGGCAACGCCTGGGGCGCCGTCGTGACGGCGCTGCACGCGGGCGGCGCGGTCGCCTTCCCGAAGGCGTTCCACGCCTCGGAGTTCTGGCCGCTCGTGCACGAGACGGGCGCGACCGTCCTCTACACGCTCGGGACGATCCTGGCGATGCTCCTCGCGCGCGAGCCCTCGGAGCTCGAGCGGCCGAGCCGGCTCCGCGTCATCCTCGGCCTCGGCGCCGCGCCCATCCGCGAGCGCGTCATCGAGCGCTTCGGCGTCGCCGACGTCGTCGAGTGCTTCGGCTCGACGGACGCCGGCGTGGTGACCATCACGCCGCTCGGTGCGGCGCCGCGGCCCGGCTCCTGTGGCCCGCCGGTGCCGGGCGTCGAGCTGCGCATCGCCGACGACGCAGGGCAGCCGCTCCCCACGCGCGAGGTGGGCGAGATCTGGGTCCGCTCGCCGGCGCGCATGGCGGCCTACTTCCGCGACCCGGCGGAGACGGCGCGCGCGCTGCGCGACGACTGGTTCCTGACCGGTGACCTCGGCTACCTCGACGAGGACGGCTGGCTCTACTTCGTCGACCGCAAGCGCGACGTCATCCGGCGCGGCGGCGAGAACGTCTCCTCGGTGCTGATCGAGAAGACGCTGCGCGAGCATCCGCGCGTCGCCGAGGCGGCGGTGATCGGTGTCCCCGACCCGGTGCTCGGCCAGGAGGTGAAGGCCTTCGTCGTCGCGAGCGGCCCGGTGACGGAGGACGAGCTGCGCGCCTTCGCCGCGGCGCGTCTCGCGCGCTTCCAGGTGCCGCGCCTCTGGGAGTTCCGCGACGCGCTGCCGAAGACGGCGACGCAGCGGGTGGAGAAGTACAAGCTCCGCGCCGAGCACGAGCGCGGGAAGCCGCCGCTCGCGTGAGAGCAGCCGTGCAGGGCTCGCGCGACCTCGTCCTCTGCGCGGCCCTCGCGGGCGTGGCGGTCCTCTTCCACCTCCTCACCAGCGGCGGCTACGGCTACTTCCGCGACGAGCTGTACTACCTCGCCTGCGCCCGGCACCTCGACTTCGGATACGTCGACCATCCACCGGTGATCGCGCTCCTGGTCCGTGCCCAGCGGGCGCTCCTCGGCGATTCGTTGCCCGCGATCCGGCTCCTGCCGGCGCTCGCCGCGGGGGCGCTCGTCTTCCTGGCGGGCGCGATGGCCCGCGAGCTCGGCGGCGGCACGCTCGCCGTCGTCACCGCGGGCGTGGGCGTCATGCTGGCGCCGCTCTTCGTCGGCCTGTTCGGCATCCTCACCGTGAACGCCCCCGATGCGGTCTGCTGGGCGCTCGCGACCTTCCTCCTCGTCCGCCTGCTGCGCACGGGCGAGGCGCGCCTGTGGCTGCCCTTCGGGCTGGTGGTCGGGGTGGGGCTCGAGACGAAGCACAGCATGCTCTTCTTCGTCTTCGGCGTGGCCGTCGGCCTCCTCCTCACGCCGAGCCGCCGGTATCTCGCGAGCCCGTGGCTCTGGCTCGGCGCGGCCGCCGCGCTCGTCCTCTTCCTGCCCAACCTCGTGTGGGAGGTACGCCACGGCTGGCCGACGCTCGAGTTCATGGAGCACGCGCGGCACGAGAAGAACCTGGTGCGCGGGCCGCTGGCATACGTCGGGGAGCAGATCCTGGTCTTCAACCCGCTCGCGGCGCCGGTGTGGGTCGCGGGTCTCGTCTTCCTCCTCGCGGCGGGCGCGGGCCGGCCCTACCGCGCGCTCGGCTGGGCGTACCTCGCGATCCTGGCCTTGATGATCGCGGCGGGCGGGAAATCGTACTACATGGCCGCGATCTACGCGCCGCTCTTCGCCTCCGGCGGCGTCGTGCTGGAGCGCCTGCCGCGCGTCCTCGGCTGGCTGGCTCCCGCCTTCCTGCTCGCGACCGACCTCCTCATGGCACCGCTCGCCAAGCCGATCCTGCCGGTCGACCGGCTGATCGCCTACCAGCACGCGCTCGGCCAGGACGCGCACGCGGGCGCCGACGAGCGCTTCGCCCTCGGCCCGCTGCCGCAGCATTTCGCCGACATGTTCGGCTGGCCGGAGCTGGCCGCCGAGGTCGCACGTGTCGCGGAGACGCTCGCGCCGGCCGACCGCGCCCGTGCCTGCGTGTTCGGCAGCAACTACGGCGAGTCGTCGGCGATCGAGTTCTTCGGGCCCGCGCTCGGCCTGCCCCGCGCGATCGGCGGCCACAACAGCTACTGGCTCTGGGGCCCGCAGGGCTGCGACCTCGACGTCGTGATCGCGATCGGCAACTCGGTCGACGAGCTTCGACCCCACTATGGCGAAGTCCTGGAGCGCCGCGCCTTCGCGTGCACGTACTGCATGCCGTACGAGAACGGCGCGCCGATCACCGTCCTGCGCGGGCGGACGACGCCCATGGAGCGCCTGTGGCCGCAGCTCGCGCACTACGAGTGACCCGCGCCGCGCCGCTCGCGTTCCTCGCCGTCATCGCGGTCGGCTGCACCGTCGCGCGCCCGCTCCACGGCACGCCGATGGTCGAGACGCGGCTCTTCTGCGGGCTCACGACGCCCGACGGCGGCGTCGTCTCCGACGACGCCTGGCGCGCGTTCGTCGCCGAGGTCGTGACGCCGCGCTTCCCCGACGGCTTGACGGTGCTCGACGCGCACGGCCAGTACCGCGCCGCCGACGGAATCCATCGCGAAGAGACACGCGTCCTCCTCGTCGTCCACCCCGACGACGCGCGGGCCGAGGCGGCGATCGTGGAGATCGTCGCCGAGTACCGCCGCCGCTTCCGGCAGGATTCGGTGCTGCGCGTGGACTCGCGGGTCGGGGTCGAGTTCTAGCGCCGCAGCAGGCGGCGCAGACGGAGCGCCGGCGCGAGCGCCGCTGCCGCGACGACCGCCTCGACGCCGAAGACGGCCGACGTGCCGAGCCGGTCGACGAGCAACCCAGCGAGCGTGATGCCGACCGTGCCGCCTATGCCGAAGCCCACCATGCCGTAGAGCGCCTGCCCGCCGGTGCTGCTCTCGGGCGGCACCAGGCGCGCGAGGAGGCCGAGCGCCGCGACGTGGAAGGCAGCGAAGGTGAACGCCTGGGCGAGCTGCACGAGGGCGACGGCGAGCTGGCCGTGCGCGAGCGCCGTCGCCGTCCAGCGCGCGGCCGTCGTCGCGAGCGCGAGGAGGATCAGGTCGGCGGGGCCGAGCCAGGCGAGCAGGCGGCGGCTGAAGAAGAGGAAGACGACCTCGGCCGTGACCGCGAGCCCCCAGGCGACGCCCGGCAGGGCGTCGGAGAGCCCGAGCCCCGCCGTGTGGACGGCGAAGAATCCGACCCATGCCCCGGCGCTCGCGTTCAGCAGGAAGCCCGTGGCGAGCAGCGCCGCGATGGGCGGCGTGACGAGCCGCCACGGCGCCCGGAAGCTCTCGGGATGCCCGAGCTGCGCGCCCGGCAGCCGGGCCAGCGCCGGGGCGAGGGCAACCTGCGGCGCGAGGAGGAGCGCCGGCACGACGGCGGGCCCGAAAGCGTGCACGAGGGGCGCGCTCGCGAGCGCGCCGATGACGAAGGCGACCGAGCCCCACAGACGCACGCGGCCGTAGTCGCCGCCGAGCGCGTCGAGGTTGTCGATCACCGTCGCGTCGACGAAGGGGATGAGCGGGCCGTGGAGGAGACCGATCGCGGTGAGCACCACCGCCATCTCCCCGAAGCGCGTGACGACGAGGAGCGGCAGGAAGCACACGCTGCCCGCGACCGCCGTCGCGACGAGGACCTGGCGGCGCATGCGCCAGCGGTCGGCAGCGTAGGCCCACGCGATCCCGCCGCACCACCGGAGCCCCGGCTGCATGCCGACCAGCACGCCGATCTGCCACCCCGGGTAGCCGAGGTGCAGCAGGTAGAGCGACATGTAGGGCAGCCACACACCCGCCCCGATGAAGACGAGGAAGTAGGCGGCGGCGGCGTTCCGGCGGTCGCTGGCGATGGCGGCGTGTCTCAGGAAACCCGCGCTCGCGCAAGCCGCGCGCGGACGCTCTCACGCCGACGGCACGAGGCGGAGCGCGGCGTCCGCCGACGCGACCTGCACGCTGCTCTACAACTTCGACGCCCTCTGAGGAACGGTCAGGCGAGCCCGTAGAAGCCGCGCGCGTTCTCGCCCAGGATCCGCGCCTTCACCTCGGGCGTCAGGTCCGTCCGCTCGCGCAGCGGCTTGGTCGACTCGGGGAAGTCGCTGTCCCAGTGCGGGTAGTCGCTGGCATAGAGGATGAAGTACGGGCCGAGCGTCTTGGCGACGAAGGGGATGGCGGACTCCTCCGGCTCGCAGCTCACGTAGA